>JAVXCW010000017.1:0-45679 GCA_036659275.1 Bacteroidales bacterium
TCGGCAATAGCACTATTCATAAGCAATATTTTAGTTGTGTCGCTTTTGTTTATATAAATCTCTTTAGCTTTATTATAAAATGTAATAGAGGAAGAATCGTCCCCTTTTAAGTAATATGCTTTTCCAATATATGCCAGTGCATTTGCCTTTTTGCATAAATTCCCTGTTTTTCCAAAATAATTGCCAGATTGTATGTACATAGCTATGGCTTCGTTAAAACTCCCTTGCGAGAAATATATATTTGCCAAAGTGTTGTGTATAAGGCCGCATAGGTAGTAATCGGTTGTTTGCTTTGCGTAAAGCTCTGCCTCGGATAACATTTTTATAGAGGTCTCTACATCTTTTGCATTACTGTATATTCTCCCTAAATAATAATATGTTTTAGCCTTTTGAATAGAAGTCCCTCTTTTGCTGTAATATTTTACGGCATAGCTTATTATAGAATCACTTGAGATATCTATGTAATTCTTATCTAGTATTTGAGAATAAAGAAGGCTGTATTTTGCCTTGGTGGCCGCACCAATTATCTCTGTGGGGTTAATAGATTTTATTATTGTAAGGGAGCTGTCGGGATATTTATTAAGAATTGTATCTGCATGTGAAAGTTTTGAATTTATGTGTTCATTGTTGCCACAACTGCATATAGTAGCTGTTATTAATGCTAGAAAAATTAAGTGGAGTTTAGGACTAATCATATTTATTGAGATTTTTAACTTTAACAAAGATAATTTTTTTTACATTTGCCTACACATAATTAAACTTAATTTTAAATATATGAAAAGTATAGGTTTCAAGGGGCGGATATTGCTTATTTCCGCGCTATTTGTTTGTAATTGTCTTATTGGGCTACCGCAAGTTTTTGCACAAGATTTGTCTTATGATACTTCTGTAAAAAATGAGGGGAAATATTTGTCTGCCATGCATAAATATATAACATCGCAGAAGCTTTTTGGTTATGTAAAAGAGCTATCAGACTCTTCTATTTATATGGGGAGGCTATCGGGTTCGCAAGGAATGTTAAATGCTGTAAATTATACAAAAGGGTTGTTTAAAGAGTGGGGCTTGCAGAGTTTTACCGGTGCGCCGGGGTTTATTCAAGAGTTTCCACAGCAATGTGTTGAGGTGCAGTATGGAAGCGGAATGGAGATACTTTTTAAGGTAAATGATGTTGCTAAGGGAAAAAATAAAGGGAATGGAGCAGGTAATACAGAGTATTTGAGCAAGAGCTATCCTTGGGCAGATGGGTGGTTTGCAGGGGGAACTTCTGCCAATGGTGATATTACAGCAGATGTTGTTTATGTTGGGTATGGGGTTACAGCACCGGAGTTGGGCTATGATGATTATGCCGGAATTGATGTTAAGGGAAAAATTATTTTGGTTGAGGGTGAAACCCCAAATACAAGCCGTAATGCAGATACCTTAATGATGTGGTATAATCATACTTTGCATCATAATAAATTGGCTAATGCAGTTAAGCACGGTGCAATAGGAATGTTGTATAAATGGGTTCCGGGGCCTAATAATGGGTATGATCCTAATTTTGTGTATGCTTTTGTTACAGAGAGGGTTGTTAACGATCTTTTTCTTGGAACAGGAAAAAATTATAGGGAGACTATTAGGAGTATAAGAAAAAATAAGAAACCTCAATCTTTTGATATGGGTAAAAAAGCTCATATAAAAATGGTTACAAAATATATTCCTAATGCTACAGGTAAAAATGTAATAGGATATATAAAAGGTTCAGATCCCGAGCTTTGTAATGAGTATGTTGTAATAAGCGGACATTTAGATCATCTTGGAATGATTCCGTATCATATTGCCGGCGCTAATGATAATTGTTCTGCAACCGCTGTGCTTATGGGAGCAGCCGAGACTTTGGCTAAATGTGGAGTTTCTCCAAAGAGGAGTATTATTTTTATTAATGTAGATGGCGAGGAGGCCGGGCTAACAGGGAGTACATATTATACTCTTAATTCTCTTGTGCCTAAAGAGAAGGTTAAACTTATAATTAATTTAGAGCAAGTTGGGATTGGAACTAATTTATCAATTAGTTATGGGTATAAAACGCCACAGGTAGTAAAGTATTTTAGTGAGGCTAATAAATTATATGTGCATCGCCCTTTTGAGGCAGAGAGTACTAAACATATTACAAGGCCTAGAACAGATGGCGCTGTATTTATGAAAGCCGGTTATCCAACAGCCGATGTTGGCACGTGGGGTGATGGCCGCAGCTATTATCATCATCCTAAGGACGATTGGAATACAATGGATGGAGAAACTTTGCAGGATGCTTGTAAATTAGTTTTATGGACTGCAATACTTGCTGCTGACGAGTAAGATTACTTGCGCGGAGTAGGGCTATTTGTATTGCAAAAACTGTTAAAAAATAGAGCGAACAACATCACATAAGGTGAAAGTGTTCGCTCTTTTTATTTAAAACATTGATGTAGTAATTTTTAGTTACTGTACCTTATAGTTGGCATTAGTGAGTAATTGTCCATTATGTTCACCTGTAAGTGTGCGCAAAAATGCAACCATCTTATTGGTTTGGTCGGCGGTAAATGTTTTGTTTAATTGATATTTCCCCATTGCATTAACGGCTTCTTCTAGTGTCTTCATACTTCCATCGTGGTAATATGGGGCAGTAAGTTCTATGTTACGTAATCCGGGTACTTTAAAGCAATGACGGTCTTTTTCTGCTTTGGTCTCTTTAAAACGGCCGTTATCTTCGTTTGTAAGGGTAAGTCCTCTATCTGCAAAGTAATCGCCGTAAAGATTTACATGTTCGTAGCTTTGTCCGCCAAGGTTTACTCCAACGTGGCATGTTGCACAACGGTTTTGTTTAAATAGCCCATATCCGGCAAGCTCGTTGGCAGAAATTGCAGCTTCATCGCCTTTAAGATATTTATCAAATTTTGAATTTGGGGTTATAAGTGTTTTCTCAAATTCAGCTATTGCATCGGTAATATTATTCTGTGATAGCCCGTCGGGATAAATAGTAGTAAAAAGTTTTGTAAAGGCTTTATCTTCTTGCAGTTTTGCTACAATTTCGTCAAATGAGGTATATCCCATTTCTATAGGGTTCAATGGGGGGCCTGCGGCTTGGATGGCAAGGGTTGCGGCACGGCCATCCCAAAATTGTACAAAATTATATGCTGCGTTGTATACGGTAGGGGCATTTACTCCACCTAGTTGACCGCTAACTCCTTCTGAGTATTGTTTATTGTCTACACCACCTGTATTAAGTCCGTGGCATGTAGCGCACGAAACAGTGTTATCTATAGAGAGTCTTACATCGTTATATAACATTTTACCAAGCATAACTTTGTTTGTATCAACAGGTAAAAAGTTATGAATAGGTTGTACCGGTTCTGCAGCAAATTTATCTGCTGCAAGTTTGGTTGAATAGTTCTTTATTCTTTCGTCTTTTGCCCAGCTAAGGATAATTTCCTTTTGTTTTGGGGTAATATCTGAGCCCCAATGTACAATGTAGTATTGGAAAAGGGGCATTGTTCCCTCTGCAACGCATTGTTCAATTTTTGCCAAGCTAACTTCATTTACAGGCTTTCCATCCTTTATTGCTTGCAATGCTTTGGCTAAATCCTCTGCGCGTACTCCATTGCTAATATGTTGTTGTATAAGATTTTTAGCAAATGGATAGTTTGCGTAAAATGGTAGATTTGCATTAGTACTATGGCACATTATGCATCCTGCATCGTTAAGAATCTGTGATACTTTAACGTTTGGTGGTAATGAGGCCTCTGGCGTAGTATTGCATAACCTGTAAGCTACGAGCAAAACTATAACTAAAGCCAATACCGCAATTAATAGTTGTTTAAATCTCTTCATTGATAAATATTTTAAGGTTATTGTCTTATATATGAGTGTACGCTGTTTTTAGCCGACGGTAAATAGTTTACTCCCCACCAACACATTTGTAGTGCTGCAAACGAGAATACTATTATCAAAAGTAAAATAGCGTTCTTATATTTTTGTTGTTTGTGTCCCAATCTAATGTGTATATAAAGCATGTATCCAAACCATGTAATTACTGCCCATGTTTCTTTAGGATCCCAGCTCCAATACTCTCCCCATGCTTCTTTTGCCCATAGTGCTCCAAGTAACATTCCAATTGTTAAGCATGCTATTCCTGTGTTTACCATTCCGTCAATTGCCTTAAACTTGCTCTCTGAACTCTTTGTAAACGAAGCTAAAGCCATAATAAATGCACATCCAAAAATTGAATAGGAAAACATATATATGGTTACATGCGGTATAAACCATATGCTTTGCAGTGCAGGCATAAGGGCTTGATTGTGAATCTCCGGCTTAAATATATTTAGAGCAATAAATACCCCTCCCAAAAGCGTTGAAAATGAAAGTATCCATTTATATTTCCATTTTATATATGTAATAACCGATGCTATACCCATAAAGAAAGCGTACCAAAGCCTTGTCTCACCCATTGTTTTTAATGGGGGGCGTTGCAAATTTGCCCACAGCCATATTATAAAGATTAGCAGAATAATCTCTCCTATAATAGTAGACCAAACAGCCTGTTTACTAACACCTTTGGCTTTTAGTGCAACAATAGCACCAATTAGCCAAAATAAGAGTGCTACACATCCAAATATGTAAAATTCATTCCACATTGTCCTTTTTTATAAACATAAAAATTGCTCCGGCTAACATTATAACTATTCCTGTAGCCAGCGGATATTTCCAAGGTTGTTTTTGCAGCTCTATTATGCAATAACCTTCCCCGTAACTTATTAGATATATATCGTATCCTTTGTAGTGTGCCGGATGATTAACTTCCAATTTAACAGTTGTTTTAGAATAATTATTGTTGTTGTTTGCCGTATTGCTTAAAGTAATTGTAGCCATGTATCTTAAAGGCGACCCGTTTGGATAATATTCAACCAAAAAATTGCTAAGTAATATGTTAAAATTTAGAGACGTAGGAACGCCGTTTGCGTTGTATGAAATAGAGGTTGGAACATCATCTTTATTAAGTTTTGTCCTTAATTTCTCTATATCTGCACTCCCAAAAAGGGCAGAAATAAGAACCAAAAGTAGTCCAAAATGACTAAGTAAGAACCCTGTGTTTTTTAAAGATAATTTTCTTAGTATAACAAGCCATAAAGAGGTAATCATTAACAATATAGAGCCAATCATAATCCAACTTTTTGTAAAGTTGGCAGAAAATTGTTCAGATGCAAATCCAAGTATAAGAGAACATGCTATTATAAAAATAATTGCAGTAATACCTACCCCTTTTCCCGATAACTTTTTTATAATTTCACTTTTTCTAAAGAATGTAAGAAATATTAGCCAAAATGATATAATAGCAATATTTAGAGGCATTTTAAAAAATACCACATTTGCATTGCCAAATACTAACTGCATGGCAATTAGTGCTATTATATATATTGATATTATATATTTTATGGATATAGAAAAATGCACTAGCGATAGTCTTTTAAATTGCATGTAAAGATAAATAATAATCTTTATTAAGTAACAAGTTTTATCAAAAAAAAATTAATCTGCTTTTGCAGTTTTTTTCTGTGAAAGAATAACAAGATAAACCGCTATAAAAACCATTATCATTCCTCCCCCTTGGCTAATATTAAGCCGTTCACCAAAGAAAATAAATCCCATTGTAACGGCAGTAAGTGGCTCCATACATCCAAGTATTGCCGTAGTTGTAGAACCTATTAATTGTATTGCATAAATAAGGGTTAGGTCGGAAATAAGAGTTGCAAAAAACGCTAAAGCCAATGCGTTACCCCATTGACTAGTAGTTTCTAACATACAAAAATGCCCTCCTTTTATAAGAATATTGCATAAAAAGAAAAAAGCAGAACTTGCTAAAACATAGAATGTCATTTTCATTCCGTTCATTTTCATAAGTAGGGGGGTGTTGTTAACTCCAACAATATAAGTTGAATACGTTACAACCGTTACCAATACCAATCCAAGCCCTGTAGCATTTACAGCATTATTTGATGCTGCACCAGATATTCCACCACATAAAAAGAAAACTCCTGCTATTGCAACCATTATTGCCATTGTCTTTTTTACAGATAATTTTTCTTTAAAAAATAGAATCATCATTGTTGCAACCAATACAGGGTATAAAAAGTGTATTGTAGTTGAAATACCACTAGGCATATATGCATAAGACGCTGTTAAAAAGATACTTGTAGAGGCATAGAAAATAGAGAGTAAAAACACTGTAATAAACTCGCGCAATGTTACTTTAAAACTCACTTTTTTGTAAAGCATAAATAGCCCCATCATAATTGAAGAGAAAAAGAATCTGTAAAAGCAAACGCTATCAAGCTCTATTCCACCGTTTAGCAGGGGAATAGAAAATAGTGGAATAAAGCCAAATGTGGCAGATGAAATTATGGCAAGTAATAAACCAAAACCTTTAAATTTCTTCATATTATTTGCGCTCAATTTCTTTTAAATTTTCAATTTTCTTCTTCTCTAAAAATTCATATATTCCCCCTAAGTGCTCAATAACACGCTTATTAGAAAACTCATATACTTTACTAACAAGGCCATTTAAAAAATCTCTATCATGAGAAACAAGAATTAAGGTACCGTCAAACTGAGCAAGTGCCTCTTTTAAAATCTCTTTAGTTTTTAAATCTAAGTGATTTGTAGGCTCGTCTAGGATTAAAAGATTTACCGGTTGGAGCAATAATTTTACCATTGCCAATCTTGTTCTTTCTCCTCCCGATAGTACCTTAACTAATTTATCGGAATCATCTTTATTAAACATAAATGCTCCCAATATATCCCTTATTTTAGTTCTAATATCACCAACTGCAATATCATCTATAGTTTTAAATACACTATTTGATTCATCAAGCAAAGAAGCTTGGTTTTGAGCAAAATATCCTATTTTAAGATTATGCCCCAATTGCAGTGATCCTTCATAACTAATCTCCCCCATAATAGCCTTAACCATAGTTGATTTTCCCTCACCATTCTTCCCTACAAAAGCAACTTTATCTCCCCTTTCAATTGTAATAGAGGCTTTATTAAAAACATTATGGGTTCCATAAGTTTTACTTAACTCATGTGTAATTATAGGGTACGATCCCGATCTTGGTGACGGTGGAAATCTTAGATTTAATGCACTTCTATCTTCTTCGTCTACCTCTACAATATCTAGCTTCTCAAGCATTCTAACTCTCGATTGCACTTGAGTAGTTTTTGAATATGTTCCCTTAAATCTATCTATGAAGTCTTGATTATCGGCAATCATCTTCTTTTGATTTTCATAAGAAGCCTGCTGCTGTTGTCTCCTTTCTGCCCTTAACTCTAAATACTTAGAGTAATTTACCTTATAATCGTAAATACGTCCCATGGTAATTTCTATGGTACGGGTGGTTATATTATCAACAAATGCTTTATCATGCGATATTATCATAACAGAATTAGTTCCGTTTATAATAAAATTCTCTAACCATTCAATAGATTCTATATCAAGGTGATTTGTTGGCTCATCAAGCAATAGGAGAGTAGGCTTTTGTAAAAGTATTTTTGCAAGCTCTATTCTCATTCTCCAACCTCCGCTAAACTCGGTAGTTTGGCGGTTAAAATCTTCTCGTACAAAGCCAAGCCCAAAAAGGGTGCATTCTACATCTTTTTGATAATTTGTAAGATCTATGTGATAAAATTTCTCAGATAGAGTTGTTACCTTCTCTATAAGTTTCATATATTCATCACTATCATAATCTGTTCTTATGCTAAGCTCATTATTAAGAGCTTCAATTTCTCTTTCTATTACAAAAAAATGTTCAAAGGCAAGACACGTTTCTTCAAAAACTGTCCTGCCGTTTTCTACCATAAGATGTTGAGGAAGATATCCTATTTTACCCCCATCGGTTATTGTAACTTTACCTCTGTTAGGCGTTTTTACCCCTGCAATTATTTTAAGCAAAGTTGATTTCCCCGCCCCATTTTTGCCCATTAGAGCTATTCTGTCTTTATCGTTTACTACAAAGGAAATATCTTTGAAAAGAGAGGTCCCGCTAAACTCCACTGTTAGTCCGTCTACTGATACCATTAAAAAAAATTTAGGGTGCAAAGATATAACAAAATATTTTTTAGTAGCCTTTTAATTATGTTTATTATTTTATATACTAACTGTTACATCTCTGGAAGAGCTTGTAAATATTCAAATAAAATCTCTCCGTTTGATGGGCGTTCTGCTGCGGGGTTCACAACTTTTCCATCGGGGCCTATTATAATAAATCTAGGGATAAATTTAACATCAAAAACATCTGAAAGTGATCTATCACCTCCGTTATGTAATTGAATGCCTGTCATCTTATGACTTTTTATAAATTCCACCCATTTATCTTTATCTTTATCTACCGATAAACTTACAAATACAATGTTTTTTCCGTGCATTTTCCCCTCTAATGTTTTTATAAAAGGAATTTCTTTATTGCACGGGCCACACCATGTAGCCCACATATCAAGGAAAATGTATTTTCCTGTAAAATCGGCTAACGAATAAGATTTATCGTTAATATCTTGGTAAGTAAAATCGGGAGTTTGCTCCCCGGCTTTTAATGTATTATCTTGTGCAAAAGTAGTTGCACCAATAAGCAGAGCAAGCATTAATGCTGCTAGTGATTTAAATAATTTCATCTATTTTTTGTTTTTAACATTGTTTTCAAGAAAATTATATGATTCCCATGCTAAATGCAATAATGATTCCATAGTTACATATCCATGACTTTCATAAGGGAGGAGTACAAGCCTTACTTTTCCTCCATTTCCCTGTATAGCAGAGTATAATCGTTCGCTTTGTACTGTAAATGTTCCGGAATTATTATCATCTAAACCATGTATCATTAGTATAGGAGTTTTTATTTTATGGGCATATACAAATGGCGACATTTCTAAGTATACATTTTGTGCTTCCCAAAAATTTCGCTCTTCACTTTGAAATCCAAATGGGGTAAGGGTTCTGTTGTAAGCACCGCTTCTTGCAATTCCACCTGCAAATAAATTTGAGTGGGCAAGGAGATTAGCTGTCATAAAAGCTCCGTATGAGTGTCCGCCGCAAGCCACGCGAGCAGTATCTGCAATGCCCATATTTGCAACCGCTTTTATTGCGGCTTCTGCATTGTTAACTAAATCTTTAATGTAATTATTATTTGGCTCTAGCGTATCTGAACCAATTATTGGGAATGAAGCATCGTTAAGTACTGCATAGCCCATTTGTACCATCATAAGAATTGAATTACGGCTTATTTTTATATATTTATTTGGAGAATCGCTCCTTTGTTCGGCTAGCGTTTTATCTTTGTATTCCGATGGATACGCCCATATAAATAATGGCAACTTATCTTTACCATTATAAGATATAGGGGTGTATAAAGTTCCACGTAGTAATACAGAATCTTTGCGATAATATTCTATAACTTGTTTTTTAATTTTGGCTACGCTAGGGGTAGGAGTTGTAAAATTAGTGAGTTGCGTGTGTTTTTTCCCAAAATCTTCTACTAAATAATGGTTGGGATATTCTGTTTCGCTTTCTCTAGTTGTAATAAAAGTCCCTTTTTTAAGGTCGCAAAACTCAGTAGGTGTTTCGTAATATGGGTCTGTGCAATTCCAAATTGTTGTAAATAATCCATTTTTTAAATTGTATTTGTTTATAAATGGATAAGCCCCTTTTGGTGAATTCCCTTTATTATTAAAGTAAACAGTTGCATAATTATTGGGAGAATAAACTACATTGTTGCCAAATTCATTTTGTGTTGTAATAAGATTACTGTTTTGTGCATATAAGTTACGCGGAAGTGTGCTGGAAATAAGCTGTAATGATGCTTTAAGGGTAAGTAATGAATCGTTTGGATAATTTAGTTCATCAAAATTTGCAACATAATAAAGTTCATCCATAGCTTTGGCACCGGCTTTTTTCTCCTCTTTTGTAGGGGTTGTTAATGTTTTTACAAATAAGTTTTTAGTATTTCCCCAAAGAATTTCTTTTATTTTAAACTCAGGTTGGAAAATAGTTTTTGTAATAGTATCTGTAAAGGGGGCATTCCACTCAACTAATCGGTCGTAGTTTTTATTCTTAGTATTGCCTTCCTTAAATGTTGTATCTGCTTTTATTTTATTGGTTTCAAACCAGTAAAGAGAAGCCGATTTATCGGGCCTCCAAGCAAATCCTCGTTTTTTATCTTTGCTATTTGCATCATCTTTACTGGGATTAGAATCACCAACTATAAGTTGTTTTTTATTAAGTACTTTTATAAGTTTTCCTGTTTTATCCCATAATTCCAATGAATTGGGGAATTGTCTATATCCAACTTGGTATGAAAAAGGAGGATATACATATTGTACCATAAGGTACTCTCCATTAGGGGAATAATCTGTATTTATGTATATAGCATCTTTTCCTATTTGTTTAACATTACCGGTAAGTGAAATCTCTGTAAGTGAAGATGTTGCGTAATAATCGAATAGATATTCATCGTATTTGCTTTTAAGAAGGTCTTGGAATGTTCTAACTCCTCCCTTTTTTCCCCAACTTTGTAAAATAGTTGGAACTACAGGAAACTCCTTTCCATTTTCTTTGGGGGCAACGGCCCTGCTTTGTGGAATAAGTGAGGTGAAAATAGAATTGCTGCTTGGAGACCAATTAAAATTTTTAGATCCAAAAAAGAAATTTAATTTTCTTCCCGATAATTGATTTGCCTTGCCTGTAGATATATCTATAACCCATAAATATATACCATTAGATTCTTCTACTGCTGTTGCTAAATATTGTCCGTTTGGCGACCACTTACTAGCTATTATGTTTACATCGTCTCTAAAACCTGTTACTATACCTTGGAAGCCAATTTCTCCGGGCATTCTCTTTATTTCAATCTTTTTTATCTTAGATTTTACTAACGGACTATTTGTTGATATTAGTACTCTTTGACCTGCAAGCCTTACATCTTCTCTAGATTGTTCTTTAATATTGGGGAGATCGTTAATTGTTAAAATGGCGTATGCCTTTTTATTGGGCGAAAATAGTATTGTTGGTGTTGGCTGCGCCAATACAATGTCGGTTAGTTCTTTTGGCGGTGTTTTAAATCCATCGTCTTGGGCCGTAATTATAGAAAATAATGCTCCACATAAAATAATGGTCCCTGTAATAATTAATTTAGATAGTAGTTTCATAGATTTAGATTACTTTTTAGGTTAGTATATTATTAGACTTATTTTATATGCTTAAGTTTAATGGTTGTATTAGATATTCTTTAAGGTGTTTAAATAATTTATAAAAAGGATGACTAAAAAAATCTTTTTAATCATCCTAATTTTAATGAAGGAGCTGTTTATATTTATTGTTAAAAATGCGTGTCTACTTTATTCCGCTATCGGGAATATTATTTGTTTCCCAATGGAATGGTTCAAAGGCTGTGTCTTTTGATTGCCAACTAGGTTTTCTGTTTGCGTATATTATAAATGGTGCCCCAACCATTAAAATACAGCCTATAATTAGAACGGAGAACCATACGGTGTTGCTGCCGGTGGAAATTTGAGATGGTGGAATAAAACTTAGTACAAAGGCTAGCATGGAGCCTAAAAATCCAATTCCGCTTACTATCCACATAAGAATATTTCCTTTACCGCCTATTCTAAATGGGCGGGTTGCATTTTTCATATTATACCTCAACATTATTGCTCCGGCAAACATAAATAGGTACATTATTAGATATAATAGGACGGTGAGCTGGCTTAGTATTTGATAAAAACTTTGTACAGAGGGCATAACTACAAATAGTAAGCTTAATATGGTTACTACAATTCCCTGTATTATAAGGATGTTTTTTTGTACTCCTATTTTATTGGTTTTTTGGAAAAATGGGGGAAGGTATCCTGCTTTTCCCACTGTAAAAAGACCTTTTGATGGCCCGGCAACCCATGTAAGTACTCCGGCAAGTACTCCAAATGCTAGTGCTACTGCAATAAATGGAGATAACCAAGATGCTTTTATAAATGCAAAGTATTTATCAAATCCTATAAGAAGACTTTGTGTAAGGTTTATCTCTTTTTGCGGAATTATTACGCCAAGGGCAAACGTGCCTAGTATAAAAATAAGTACAGTTATTGCGGCTCCAATAAATATGGCTTTGGGGTAATTCTTAGAGGGGTTTTGCATATCGGTAACATGAATACCACCCATCTCCATTCCTGCATAAAATAGGAATATTCCCGATGCTAGTACTAAGTTATTTAGGTTTGTAAGATCGGGGAAAAAGTTTCCGCTAAAATCCATTTGCGATTGTCCCCCACTTGCAAGGTATATAATACCTAATACTACAAGAAGACCCGCCGGAATTATTGTTCCTACTAATCCTCCTATTTTAGCTACTTTCCCTACCCAACCAATTCCTTTGAGCGAAATTAATGTTGCCAACCAGTAAATTATAAGGACAACTATTAGTGAATACATTTTGTTTGATGCAAGTGACATATCGTGCGTTTGATCCATCCCTATAAACGCTATTGAGACTGCTCCAAATGTTAGTACTGTGGGGTACCAAATAGTGCTTTCAATCCACTGAAGCCATATTGCAAGGAATCCCCATTTTTTTCCAAATGCTTCTCCAACCCACCTAAATACACCACCTTGTTTATCTTGGAACATTGCTGCCATCTCTGCCGCAACCATAGATGTTGGGATAAGAAAAACTATAGCAGCAAAAAGATAGTAAAAGGCTGAGCTTAAACCGTATTCGGCTTCGGCAGGAAGCCCTCTAAGACTTACTACTGCCGTAACATTCATAATAGCTAGGGTAAATATCCCTAGTTTTACAATTTGTTTTGTATTATTTGCCATAAATTAAGTGATTAATGATTAATTTCTTATAACTTTTACTTATAACAAATTGGGCGTATGTTGGTTTATTATATAGGTGTATCATTTAATATTGTAATATGAAATTTTTTAAGACTGTAATGCAGGTTTCGGTATTAATCCTTTGCGGGTATCTTATTTATCTTATTTCCGGTGCTGTTTTTAGGGGAGAGGTGTATTTTAATTCGGCTCGTCTTATGAGTATCCAATTGTGGATATGTACTTGGTTTATAACGGTTTTTATTATTGACTTTTTTCTATCGGGGAAGAGAAAATGGAAATATTTACGCGATAATTTTATTTTTTTAATAATATCAATTCCTTATTTAAATATAATTGATTTTATGGGGTGGAATACGAGTTTTACGGTGCAAGAAATAGGGATGCTTAGGTTTATTCCATTAATACGGGGCGGATATGCTTTGGCATATTTGGTTAAATGGTTGTCGATTAATAAAATAAGTTCAATTTTTTTCTCATATATTATAATATTGCTCTCTTGTATTTATTTTGGAAGTCTTATATTTTATGAAATTGAACAAGGGATAAATATTATGGTGCTTTCTTATTGGGATGCCGCATGGTGGGCTCTTATGGATGCAACTACAGTTGGATCAAATATTTATGCTGTAACGCCAATAGGCAAAATTTTATCTGTGCTTCTTGCAGCTTTGGGGATGATGATGTTTCCTATTTTTACTATATATATAACTACTTTGATACAAAATAAGAAAAAGAAGCCGGCTCAAAAGCATTTCTTTTAGCCGACCTCATTTTCTTTTAATTACCTGTAAACGTTTAATTTCATTTTGTCCATTATATACTTTATGGCAAGTTGTGCTTTTACAGAATTTCCTGCATCGTCCAATGGTGGGGCAAATGCGCAAATGCCAAAAATGCCGGGTAAAACTCCCATTACGCCTCCCCCTACACCGGTTTTTGCAGGTATTCCGGCTGTGTACATCCAATCACCTGTATGTTGATAAAAACCAACGGTGGCAATAAGTGATACTATTTTTGGCATAAGTGAGGCATCAAATACTTGCTTTTTAGTTACCGGATTTATTCCTCCGTATGCAATTGTAGCTCCTGATATTGCTAATTGTGTGGCTGTAACTCCTAGAGAACATTGACGTGTGTATAAATCTAGTGATAGTTCGGGCTCATCGTATATCCTATTATAGTTTTTGAGCAGCCATGCAATTGATTTATTGTTAAAATTTGTAGCACTTTCGGAATTGTATAATTCATCTATAAGCTCTAGATCGCTACCGCATAAATCGCTAATATTATTAAATATAGCACTCCACTTTCTGTCAAAAATGCCAATAGGTTTTATTCCACTGCACGCCGTAATTGCTCCGGCATTTACTAGTGGAGTTGATGGATGATCATTCTCTAATAATATTGCAAATATAGAATTAAATGGAAGTCCGGTTGCATCTGCACCTATTTTTTTTAAAAGTTCATCTGCACCGTATTGCCTTAAATAGAGTATTGCAGTATGAACTTTGGAAACCGATTCAATTCCAAATTTATAATTTGTATCACCTACCGAAATTACCTCTCCATCCGTAAGACATACCGATATTCCAAATAGATTACTTGGGATATTAGCTAAATATGGGATATAATCGGCATTTTTTCCATCTCTATTGTTCTTATAAATATAATGAGCTTCACATACGGCTTCTCTTAATAAAATTTTATCTAGTGTCATATTAAATTTTTTAGTGAGTGAATACCCTTCCTTTAATTTCCTCTTGTTTCTCGTATGCAATTCTTGTTTGAGTTGGATATTCCAACTTTTCAAAATCTATAAGAGCATTTTTTATATCTCCAAGTAGCATGTCTGCCATGTCTCGTGTAAATCCTTGTCGGGCAACAACACGCATAACAACAATATCTTGCAAGTTCTCCGGGAGCGTATACGCTGGAACCATCCATCCGCTTTGCTGTAGTTTTGCCTGCAAATCGAATAATGTCCATTTAGCTGTTTTATTATACTCTTCATTCATATACCATATAAATAAAGGATTAACAACTTCTTTGGCATAATTTGTAAATTGAGGAATTTTGCTAATTTCTTCCCACATATATTTTGTAATTTGCATGCTGTTATACTGAATATCTGTATAACCGCTAAATCCTAGCCTTATAAATTGGTAATATTGTCCTAGAATTTGTGCTGCCGGACGAGAGAAGTTTAACCCTACTTGAGAAATTTCTGCTCCAAGATAATTTACAGAGAAATTCATATCACTAGGAAGATATTTTTTATCTTTCCATACTACCCATCCAAGTCCGGGGTATACTAATCCAAATTTATGTCCCGATGTGCTTATTGAAAGAACCCATTTAAGTCTAAAATCCCATTTTTTTGTTGGATTAAGAAATGGAAGGATAAAACCACCGGTTGCTGCATCTACGTGAATAGGAATATCATATCCTGTTTTAAGATTATATACATCAAGAGCATTATCAAGAGCTTCTACGTCGTCATTAAGTCCTGTCCATGTTACCCCTTCTATTGGGACAATGCAAATTGTGTTTTCGTCACACATTTTAAGTGCTTGCTGTGGATCTAATGTTGTATTTTTAGGGCTAAGAGGAACTTGTCTCATTTCAATTTGCCATAATTGAGCAAATTTTTCCCAAACTACTTGAAACCCTGCACTTATTACAAAATTAGGTTTATCGTATGGCTTACCTAATGTCATTCTTTTTTTACGCCAGCGGA
Source organism: Bacteroidales bacterium (assembly GCA_036659275.1). Lineage (GTDB taxonomy): Bacteria > Bacteroidota > Bacteroidia > Bacteroidales > UBA932 > Egerieousia. The sequence continues at coordinate 15,633 of JAVXCW010000017.1, forward strand.
GCCATGCTGCTATACCTCCCAACATACAAGCTTCACTAGAACCTATTCCTAAAGCGCCGGCCTTCCATTTTGCCTGCTCAGGGCTATTCCATAAATTTGCCATAATGTTTATGCACTTCCCATTCATTACTGCAATTCTTGGATATTCTGTTTCATCAATATAATTAATATTAATGGCATCGTTCATAAGTTTTGTTGCATAGGGATCCATATAAGTTGTAACAAATGTTGCAAGATTAAGCATGGGATTTGTTTGAGAATAGGTTTCCTCTTTTACAATTTGATATGCAATTTCGGGTGTTGTAGGATTGGGTGGAATAACATCTACCGGGGCTTGTTGTAGTACTCTCTGAGAACCAAATACGGGAGTTTTAGCATCTCCTCCTCTAAATTTTAAATTGTCCATAACTAGTTAATTATTAAATTATTATTTAATCTGTTGAGCTAGAAATTCTAGTATTTATTAACAATATTAAACGTAGATTGTTTCTGTATAAAAATATAATTATGATTAAAGTTAATTCGGTAGTTATTGCGATATGGTCTATATCGGCTCTTACAGCATTGCCCGGCTTGGCAATTTCTCCTATTTTGGGGAATTTACAAACAATATTTCCACAAGCAGGAGAGATGGAGATTCAAATGCTTACCTCACTTCCTTCATTATTAATTCTTCCGTTTATACTATTAAGCGGATACCTTACACAAAAAGTTAGTGTTTACAAGTTACTTATTGGAGGGCTAATTATTTTTGGAGCTACAGGAATATTATATTTGTTATCTACACAAATGTGGCAGTTAATATTAGTAAGTGCAATGTTAGGAATAGGTGCAGGAATAGTTATTCCGCTCTCTACCGGGTTAATATCGTTGTTCTTTGCAGGTAAAGACAGAACTAAACAATTTGGATTAAATTCGGCAATATCTAATTTAACTGTAGTAATGGCAACATTTTTTACCGGATATCTTGCCGGAATTAGCTGGAGACTTCCGTTTATAGTATATCTTCTTCCATTTATAGCTATATTTTTAGCGGTACCTCTTAAAAAACATTGGCCTGTTTTAAATAATAACGAAGATGAATCTATGATAAATGAGAGTGGTATTATAATTGGAAAACGAGGTTTGGATATAAAAAATTTGGGAAATATTATGGCTTTGTATTTTACAGTAACATTCTCCGTTGTCATTTTTATATTTTATGTTCCTTTTGTTATCTCTGCAAATGGACTTTCGGATAAGTTAGCCGGCATTATAATATCTGTTTTCTTTTTAGCAATAATGTTTCCCGGATTAATATTAAATAAGATTACATTTATATTTGGTAAGCAAACTATTTTAATATCAATTTTTATGGTAGTTATAGGATTGTTTACTATAAGTGTAGCGCATGGGGCTTTAATAATGGTAATTGCTGCATTTATTACAGGAATTGGATATGGAGTTATACAACCACTTTGTTATGATAAAACTAGTTATATATCAAAACCAAATAGAAATACAATTGCTTTAGCTTGTATTATGAGTATGAATTATTTAGCTATAGTTTTATGTCCAATTATAATAGATAGCTTAAAAGTTCTACTATATATAAGTGGTAATATATTTCCTTTTAGACTAGGAATGTCAATAGCATTAATAGTTTTATCATTGGCTTTATTTAAAAATAAATCTTTTGTTTTTAGTGTAATTAAATAAATTTTAACATAAATGATTAAAAATATTTGTAAATAATAACTATTATAAATAACTTTGCCCCGAAATCAACGGATAATATGCAAACAATTAAAGAAAAAATACAACATAGTGGATTAAAAGCTACACCGCAGAGAATAGCTGTGTACGATGCTATGAAACAATTAGGACATGCTAGCGCTGATATGGTGATAGAGATGTTAAAGGATACATTTCCAACATTAACGGTTGCTACTATATATAATGTATTAGAATCGTTTGTGGTTTCTGGATTATTGGCAAGGCGCTATAGTTCAAATAATAAAATGTACTTTGATGTAAATACATACGAGCATGCACATGTATATGATAAAGAAACAAATACATATTCAGATTATAATGATCCCCAACTTATAAAAATTGTAATGGATTATCTTACTAAAAAAAGTGATTTTAATATAGCTTTTAGTAATATTGATATTCAACTTATAAAATAGGGCTTAGAAAATAACAATATATAAATTTAATTTAATAATTATGGCAAGTTTAAAAGGAACACAAACAGAAAAGAATTTATTGGCATCGTTTGCCGGTGAATCACAAGCAAGGAATAGATACACATTTTTTTCTAGTGTAGCTAAAAAAGAAGGTTTTGAACAAATAGCTGCTGTTTTTATGGAAACTGCAGAGCAGGAGAAAGAACATGCAAAGAAATTTTTTAAATATTTAGAGGGTGGTGAGGTTGAAATTACTGCTAAGTATCCTGCCGGAATTATAGGGACAACTGCTCAGAATCTTACAGCTGCTGCAAACGGAGAAAACGAAGAGTGGTATACTCTTTATCCACAAGCTGCAAAAGTAGCAGAAGAGGAAGGTTTTCACGAAATTGCAGTTACATTTAGAGAGATTGCAAAAGTTGAAGCTATGCATGAAACCAGATATCGTACTTTGCTTGCAAGAGTAGAGGAAGATAAAGTATTTGAGAGAGAAGAAGTTATTGAGTGGCAATGCAGAAATTGCGGTTACGTTAGCAAGGGCAAAAAAGCTCCTCAAAAATGCCCTGCATGCGCACATCCTCAGGCATATTTTGAGCCAAAGAGAAATAATTACTAGTATATTATTACGCTATTCTTTTAAGGGTAGTGTTTAAAAACAAGAATGAGGGTGACTTTTTAGTCACCCTCATTTATTTATATTATACAAATTATATAAGCTTATTCTCCACTTGCTTCTGTTCCAATATTAACTTTTAGGTATTTTATCTCCTCTCCATAAACAGGCTTGTATCTTATATATAGTCCTTTCTCACCACTCTCTGCTGGATTGTACATATCCAATTTAAAACAAGCGTAAGCTTTAGAAAGTTGTCCGTTATGGATATTCTTTGAATTATGTCTTAAATCTAATGTGATATAACCTGGTAGTTGTTCAAGTTTTTCTAATTGATTATCAACAAGGTTTATAATGTGGTTTGCAACACCATTTGTAAGTACTGCAAATTCTATATTAAGGTAATCTCCACCAATCCAAGCTCTTGTAATACTAATATTATCTGTACCTAAAGTGTCATATTGTTTATCATTAAGCAAAATTGTTGGTTTTGTTAAAATATTCTCTACATAATAAACGTCTGCATTGTATTTATATCCTGCAACAGGTGTTTCTAGAGGTGTAAAATACATTAAAGCTCTTTGTCCGTCAATAGGCTTGTAATTGCCAACTCGGTTATTGCCTACGTAAATTTTATCGTCATTATCTAATATTCCGTAATAACTATTTTGAGAACCTGCATGTGCTGTTGTTTTAATTGTTACTAAAGCATATTGGCTTGGTTGATCAATTTTATCGTTACATGATTGAAGAAACGGTGCTGTAAGAACAGCAAGCAAAAGAAATAATTTAATTTTTTTCATAAATTTTTAATAATTTTTAATTAATATAGTATGTGTTTATATTTTCGGTAAACCTTTTGTATATGTTTGTTGGTTTATGATATAAACGGGCAAAAAAGAAAATACTGCATAAGGGAGTGCAGTATTTTGCTATTTTTGCGTTTAATATGTACGAACAAGGTAAATTAATGGAGGAGCAAGAACTCTCAGATGGCTGTAGAAATGGAAACCGTAATGCCCGTAGGATTCTTTATGAACTTTACGCAGAGCATATGCTTGGTGTTTGTATGCGTTATATTGGTGATAAAGCAACAGCGCAAGACTTATTACACGACGGCTTTATAAAGATTTTTGCATCATTTGATAAATTTACTTGGAGGGGAGCAGGTTCTCTTAAAGCATGGTTAAGCCGTATAATGGTAAATATGGCTATAGAGTATTTAAGGAAAGAGAAAAGTAGTGGGATGCTTTTTGATGACGGACGTTTAATTTTACAAGGTGATAATACAGTTAAAGAGGAGAAACTTGGGTTATATAGCGAGCCCGATGCCGATAAAATAAATTTAATTCCACAATCGGTAATTATGCAATATATAGAGGAGCTTCCACTAGGTTATAGAACAGTATTTAACTTGTTTGTTTTTGAAAAGAAGACGCATAAAGAAATTGCAGATATGCTTGGAATAAACGAAAAATCTTCATCTTCGCAACTGTTGCGGGCAAAGAGTACTTTGGCAAAAAGAATAAATGAATATATAAAAGATAATGAGATATAATAATATATGAGTACAAGTCCTAAAGAAAATAAAGAAGAATGGCTTAATAGGCTAAGAGACTCTGTATCGGATTATAAAGAATCTGTTCCTAATGATGCATGGCAGAAATTAGAGCGGCAGATGTATGGGGGTAAGATGCAATTTTTAACCCGTCGCCGTATATATGGCGGCATTTCTGCTGTAGCAGCTATTGCTATTATATTTCTTATATTGCCTACTTTTATTCCCGATAGTAATAATAAAGATAAAGGATTACAAATTGCAGTTGTTAATAATAATGAATCGGTTGTGGCTATTGCAGATGAAATAAAAAGTAAGAAAATAATAGCAGACAGTAATCATAAAAATGACAAGAGGGCCATTGTTGACAATACAGGTGATATAGCTAAAGAGATTGAGGTTGAAAAAGAGGCGTATAATAATGAGGTGGTTTTAAGTTACAACAAACAAGAATACAACAAACAAGAACCTAATAAACAAGAACCTAATAAAGAAGAAAAAATAGAGGAGAAGAAAAAGGAAAAAGAACTTACGTGGGAAGAATATTTACAACAGCCACAGCAAAAAGAGAATAAAAAACAAAATAAAGATGGAAATTGGTTGGCATTTTCGGTTGGAAACAATGGCGTAGGAACCTTTGGCGCAGATAACAATGTTAAACCACAGGCCAGTATGGAACAAAGTTTACAAGAGTTGCCACCTATTGATATTAATCCGGTAAAAGATATAGTTATGTTTCAACGTCCTTCATTTTTAGCCCTTCCAATTATAGTGGAAGAGCTTAAGCTAGAGAATGAACCGGAGTATAGACATAAACAACCGTTGAGTTTTGGAATTACATTTGGTAAAAATATTTCATCTAAATTTACTGTGGAAACAGGATTGGTATATTCTTTGCTAATTTCAGATGTAAGCAATTTACAAAAAAATAAAACGGTAACACAAACGCTACATTATTTGGGAATTCCTGTAAGATTTAACTGGAATTTTATAAATAAAAATAAATATGCAGTATATACAGGTGCGGGTGTGCTAATTGAAAAATGTATTTATGGCAAAATAGGGGATGAGAAATTGAGCGTAAAATCTGTTCAAACATCATTGAATTTTAATGTGGGAGCGCAATATAAATTTAATAAAACTGTAGGAATCTATTTTGAGCCGGGTTTGTGCTATTATCTAGGAATGAAAGATAATGGCTCATTAGGAGAGATGAAGAACGGGAATTTTATTAAAAGTATACATTCTGAACACCCATTTGGCTTTACCCTACAAGCCGGCCTACGCTTTTCATTTTAGCTGCAAAATATTTGCTATATTTGCAGCTTTGTTATTAATTATAGGTTTATGGCTGAAAAAACTATCGGGACACAATTTAAAGAGAATAATAAAGAGCGCATTTTGCGATGTATAAAGGAGGTTATTCCCTCTACATCAAAGACTTGTATATGGCTTATAAAAATTACTATTAGCGTTTCTCTTGCTATAATGTTCCTTAAGTATTTTAATATTCTGCCTTGGTTTTCTAGCCTTATAAGTCCTATTTTTAATCATTTAGGGTTACCAGGAGAGGCTGCCTTACCGTATGTTACAGGTTATTTTGTAAATGTGTATGCGGCAATTTCGGTTGCAGCATCTTTTGATTTTAATATTAGGGCACTTACCATTTTATGTGTTATGATATTGTGCTCTCATAATATGATTACAGAAACAGCGGTACAGAAAAAAACCGGTTCTTCTGCTATAAGAATGGCTATAATAAGAACATTATCAGCTTTTGTAACAGCGTTTGTTTTAAATAAGATATTACCTGGAGCAGCTTTAAATATGCTATCGGGATTAGGTGTTGAGGCTCCTTCTTTTATAGAATTGGTTAAAGAGTGGGCAATTTCAACAGGCTTGGTAGTACTTAAGATGACAACTCTTATTTTTACGTTAGCAATTATGCAAAAATTGCTCTCTGAATATGGAGTTATAAGGTGGATTTCAAAGTTTCTAAGTCCTTTACTGGCACTCTTTGGGCTTCCGGCAAAAACCTCATTCTTGTGGATTGTGGCTAATACGCTGGGATTGGCTTATGGCGCAGCTGTAATGCTAGAAGAGGTAAAAGATGGTAAAATAACAAAAAGAGATATAGATTTATTAAATACACATATTTCAATATCTCACAGTAATTTGGAGGATCTTCTTTTACTCTCTGCTTTAGGGGCAGTTTGGTATGTTTTGTTGTTATCCCGATGGGCTACTTCATTTATCCTTGTATGGGAACTTAGGCTTGAATATTTAATTAAGGATAAATTTATCCAAAAAAATTATTAATTTTGCAAGATATTATTTTTTATGAGTACAGAAAGAATTAAATGTTTAATTATCGGTAGTGGTCCTGCCGGTTATACTGCTGCAATTTATGCTTCTAGAGCTAATCTTAATCCTGTGTTATACGAAGGTATTCAACCGGGTGGCCAATTAACAACCACAACCGAGATTGATAATTTCCCGGGCTATCCGCAAGGGATAACAGGTCAGCTAATGATGGAAGATTTTAAAAAGCAAGCTCAAAGATTTGGAACAGAGGTTAGGTTTGGAATTGTTACCAAAACAGATTTGTCAAAAAGACCGTTTGAGTTAGTGATTGATGGCGAAAAGGAGATTCTTGCAGATTCTCTTATTATAGCTACGGGGGCAACTGCAAAATACCTTGGACTTCCGTCAGAAGAAAAATTTAAAGGAGCAGGAGTATCGGCTTGTGCTACATGTGATGGTTTCTTTTATAGAAAAAAAGATGTTGCGGTAGTTGGTGGTGGAGATACAGCATGTGAAGAGGCAACATATCTTGCAGGTCTTTGCAATAAAGTATATCTTATTGTAAGAAGAGATGTTTTAAGAGCATCTAAAGCAATGCAAGATAGAGTATTATCAACTCCTAATATTGAAGTATTATGGAATACTAATCCAAAGGAGATACTTGGTGATGAGTTTGGAGTAACAGGAGTTTTATTGGGAAATAATAAAACCGGAGAAGACAAGACAATAAATATTCACGGGTTTTTCTTAGCAATAGGACATCATCCAAATTCAGAGGTATTTAAACCTTATGTTGGTACCAATGCAGAGGGATATATTATAACGGAAGGTAAATCTCAGAAAACTAATGTACCGGGCGTATTTGCTGCAGGCGATGTTCAGGATCCTTCGTACAGACAAGCAATAGCTGCTGCAGGAAGTGGCTGTAGGGCTGCTATGGATGCAGAGAAGTTCTTACAAGAAAAATAAAAATAAAAGAAATATAAATGAAGCATATTCTAAAAATAGGCATTATACTACTAGTTGCTTTAACACAATTTTCATGTGTCAATTATTATGAGACATTAATGAAAAGTAATGATGTAGATCTTAAATATAAAGCTGCTTTTGCATATTTTGAAAAAGGTAAATTCAAAAAGGCAGCAGAAGTATTTGAAAATCTTACTTTGGCAACACGTGGTACACCCCAAGAGGATACTGTAACTTATTATACCGCATTAAGTAATTATAAATACGGCGATTACGCTACGGCAGAATCTAATTTTGCTGGATTTTTAGAGGTGTTTCCAACAAGCCCATTTGCAGAAGAATCAAAATTTTTAAGAATTAAATGTCTCTATGAGAGCACATATAGGTATGAGCTAGATCAAACCCCTACAAGAAAGGCTATGATGATTATAAGTGAATTTATGTATGATCATCCAACTAGTGAATTTTTCCCAGTTTGTCAATCTATGATGAAGGAATTTATGGAGAGACTTGATAAAAAAAGTCTTGAGGCTGCAAAATTGTATTATTTAATGGAGGATTATAAAGCGTCTCATTATGCATTAAAAAATGTACTTAAAGATAATGCAGATAATCAATACAGAGAAGAAGTACTTTATTACACAGCTCTTTCTTCCTATAAATATGCATTAAATAGTGTAAAGGCAAAACAGAAGGAAAGATATTTAGCTTTTGTAGATGATTATTATAATTTTATAAGTGAATATCCTAGCTCGGAGAATAAAAAAGAACTCGATAACCTTTTTGAAAAGGTACAGAGTTATACAATAAAACATAATGATGTAACTGAAACGGCTGCTACTCCTGTAAAAGAATAGCAGCGGTTTTAGATGCATTTATAAATACAACATTATATATTTTAGTAAGTAAGATAATATGGAGAATAAAGATCACAAGGTACCGGGTAATACTATTACAAGGAATTTGTCTGAATTGGCAGAACCTACAGGTAATATATATGAGTCTACAATGATAATTGCAAAAAGATCAAACCAAATTGCTGCTGAGGTTAAGCAAGAGCTAAGCGGTAAATTGGAGGAATTTTCTAATTTTGCAGATACATTAGAGGAGACTTTTGAGAATAAAGAACAAATAGAAATTTCTCGTTATTATGAGAAATTGCCTAAACCAACGCTTACAGCAATAAAGGAGTTCCAAAATGGAGAAATTTATTATCGTAAGATAGAATCTTAGAATCTTTGTGTTATTAGAAGGGAAACATATTCTGTTAGGAGTTACCGGTAGCATTGCTGCCTATAAATCCGCAATACTTGTAAGAACTTTAGTTAAAGAAGGGGCTCTTGTAAAGGTTGTTATGACAGGTATGGCCAAACAATTCATTACCCCTTTAACTATGGCTACACTATCCAAAAATCCTATTCTTGTAGATTTTTATAACCCCGAGAATGGAGATTGGAATAGTCATGTAAGTATGGGAATATGGGCAGACATTTTTGTTATTGCCCCATGTTCAGCTAATACCATTGGAAAAATGGTTGCAGGAATAGCAGATAATCTTTTACTTACAACATATCTTTCTGCAAAATGCCCTGTTGCAATAGCCCCGGCAATGGATTTAGATATGTACAAACACCCATCAACACAAAATAATCTTAAAATTTTGGCTCAACGGGGCGTAACTATAATAGAACCAACGTCTGGAGAGCTTGCAAGTGGATTAGAAGGGAAAGGACGGATGGAGGAACCAGAAAAAATAATACCTCAAATAGAGGCTATTTTTGCAAAAAAAGGATCTCTTGCGGGGAAAAATATTCTTATTACTGCCGGTCCAACTAGGGAAGCTATAGATCCGGTAAGATATATAACTAACCATTCATCGGGGAAAATGGCCTATGCACTTGCCATTGAAGCGGCTAACAGGGGAGCTAATGTTACTGTTATAAGCGGACCAACAAATTTATCACTTATCCATCCATATATAAATGTTATTAATGTAGTAACGGCAGCCGAAATGTTTAACAAAACAAAAGAAAATCAGCCGTCTGCTAATATTATTATACTTTGCGCAGCAGTATCCGATTTTACTGTTGCCCATGTTGCGCAGAATAAAATTAAAAGGGCAAAAGAAAATTACAATATAGAACTTATGCCAACATGCGATATTGCAGCTTGGGTAGGTAATAATAAAAAGAAAGATTCTGTGCTAGTAGGCTTTGCTTTAGAAACAGATAATGAGATTGATAATGCAAAGGGTAAACTTATTAAAAAGAATTTAGATATTATTGTGCTTAACTCTATGCAAGATAGCGGCGCCGGTTTTGGAGTTGATACAAATAAAGTTTCTCTTATATTTAAAGAGAAAGAAACCATAACTTATCCGCTAAAGAGCAAGTCTAAAGTTGCAGTTGATATTGTAGACAATATAGAAAACCTGCTGATATGCTCAGACGATTAGCCATAAAAAATTATGCATTAATAGATAATCTGGATATTAATTTCCCGGATGGGCTTGTTATTATAACCGGTGAAACTGGCGCCGGTAAATCTATTTTACTTGGGGCATTATCATTACTACTTGGGGCAAAAGCGGAAGCCGATGTCCTTAAAAGCAGTGTGGAAAATTGCATTGTTGAAGGGGAATTTGATATTGCAAATCTGCCAGAAAATATTTTGGAAATTCTTAAAAATGCAGGTGTAGAGAGTGAAAATAACGAACTAATTCTTAGAAGAGTAATTTCCCCTTTAGGGCGCTCACGGGCATTTATAAATGATTCACCCGTTACGCTTAATATACTTACAGGGATATCGGGACGATTAATTGATATTCATGCTCAACACCAACATCTTCTTCTTACAGATGAAAATTATCAGCTATCGGTGTTAGATTATTTTTCTAATGCAACCGAATTACTTACAAAATATAAAGCAGTACATTTAAGCCTTTTATCTGCAAAAAATACTCTAGCAAAATTAGAAACCGAAATAGATAAAAGCAATAAGGAATTAGATTATAAACAATATCAATTTTCTAAATTAGAAGAGGCTAAACTTGTTGATGGAGAGTTAGAAGAGTTAGAAGCAGAACAAAAGCAATTAGCTAATGCCGAAGAGATAAAGAATCTTACTTATGAAGCAGTTGAGCTATTTCAGCCTATGGGCGTATCAATTGTACAAAATTTAAAAGAGGCATCACAATTATTAAGGAAGTGCTCTAATTTTGTCTCTGAATTTGAAAACATGGCAGTTAGACTAGAGAGTTGTAGAATTGAATGTAAGGATATTGAAAGTGAAATTGGAAATTTATCAGAAAAAATTATAATCTCTCCCAAAAGATTAGAGTTAGTGGAGGATAGGATAGGAGTAATTTATTCTTTCTTTAAAAAATACAATGTAAATGATGTTAGTTCGCTTCTTAAAATAAAAGATGATTTAGACAGAGATATTGTTGGAGCTACAAATGTTTCAGAAAATAGAGATAAACTTATAAAAACAGTTGCAGAATTAGAGAAAGAGAGAGATAGTTTGGCAAATGAATTATCTGTAAAAAGAGAGAGTAATATTAGTAAATTAAGTAATATATTAGAAGAGTCTATTAAAGATTTGGAGATGCCTTATGCAAGGTTTAAAATAGAGCTTACAAAATTATCTACATATACAGCAACCGGTAATAATGTAGTGGAATATCTTTTTTCGGCTAATGGCTCGGCAAAACTAGTTTCATTGCAAAAGGTGGCTTCGGGGGGTGAATTATCAAGGATTATGTTATGTATTAAATCTTTAATGGCTCAATATACTGGTATGCCAACAATGATTTTTGACGAAATAGATACAGGAGTATCTGGAAGCATAGCAGATAAAATGGGAAATCTTATTGGAAGTTTAGGAAAGCACATGCAAATTTTTGCAATAACTCATCTTCCGCAAATAGCCACAAAAGGCAATACACATTTGCTGGTGTATAAAGAATTTGATAAAAATAACTCTGCCAGAACATTAATAAAGCAATTAAACAATGACGAACGTGTTATGGAAATTGCACGGATGCTTAGCGGAGCTCAATTATCAAAAGCAGCAATAGAAAATGCAAAATTTTTATTAAAAAAATAGCTATGAGATTAATTATTCAAGAATCCTATTCTCAACTGTCGCAGTGGGCAGCTGCATTTATTGTTAAAAGAATAAATGATTTTGGACCAACAGTAGAACGTCCTTTTGTACTTGGTTTACCTACGGGGTCAACACCCCTTGGAACTTACAGAGAACTTATAAAGTTACACGATGCAGGAAAGGTATCCTTTAAGAATGTTATAACATTTAATATGGATGAATATATAGGCCTTCCTAAGGATCATCCCGAGAGTTATCACACTTTTATGTGGGATAATTTTTTTAGATATATTGATATTAAAGAAGAAAATGTAAATATCCTTAATGGCGAGGCTTCCAATCCGGAGTTAGAGTGTATAAGGTATGAAGAGAAAATAAAATCTTATGGTGGAATACAGCTATTTATGGGAGGTGTTGGTCCCGATGGCCATATTGCTTTTAATGAACCAGGCTCTTCACTCTCATCTAGAACCAGAATAAAATCTCTTACCACAGATACAATTATAGCTAATTCAAGATTTTTTAACAATGATATAAACCTTGTTCCAAAAACAGCACTCACAGTTGGTATAGGAACAATTATGGATTCTAAAGAAGTTTTAATTCTTGTAAATGGCCATGCAAAAGCAAGAGCTTTGTACCAAGCTGTTGAAGGCTCTGTAAATCACATGTGGACAGTAAGTGTATTACAAATGCATGAAAAAGGAATTATTGTATGTGATGATGCGGCAACAGTTGAACTTAAAGTTGGAACTGTAAATTACTTTAAAGATATAGAGAAAAATAACCTTAATCCTGAGTCACTTATAAAGTAGTATTATAATGGACAGCAAAGAAACTCTTTTAAGAAAAAAACTTGCAGACTTAGGATGCGCTGCAATAATAGTCCCTACAAACGATCCTCATTTTGGAGAATATACGCAAGACTACTATAAAACCAGAGAGTGGTATAGTGGATTTACCGGGTCTGCGGGTACTTTAGTAGTTACAACTGATACAGCAGCCTTGTGGACAGATTCAAGGTATTTTGTGCAAGCTGCAAAGGAATTACAGGGGGGGCATGTGCAATTGATGAAATTAAAAATGCCAAATACCCCAACAATTGAGCAGTGGATTATAAACAAATATTCACAGGGGGTAAAAGTTGCAATTGATAAAGCCCTTTTTTCTTACGATGAGTATTTAAATCTTAAGAAATCTTTATCTCCATGTATGGTTGAACTTATAAATGATCCTTTTAATTCAGTTTGGATTGATAGGCAACCTCTTAAGTTTAATACTATAGAGTCTCTTCCAACAGAGTATTCAGGTGAAAAAACAAAAAGTAAATATAGCAGAGTCATAAATTTGTTAGGCGTTTACAATGCTCCATTTATATATGTAGTTTCCGCTTGTGATGAGGTTGCGTGGCTATGTAATATAAGGGGGACAGATATAGAATATAATCCACTTGTACAGTCTTATGCAGTGGTAACAAATACTGCAATTCATCTTTTTATAAATATAGACTCACTTTCAGAGACAGCGCGCACAACTCTCTTAGAACAAGGAGTTGAATTACACCCATATACAAGTTTTGAAAATTTTCTTTCTAAAGTTCCTACAAATTATATACGAATTTGCAGTACTTCTAAAATAACAGTAAGAGATTATAATGCTCTTAATGTTGAAGGAGCAGAATTTATGGATGATCCAATTTTAGGAGGAACAATAAATCATCTTAAATCAATTAAAAATGACACAGAGATAGCCGGGTTTAAAAAGGCATTTTTGGTTGATGGAATTGCATGGTGTAAGTTGCTAAAATTTATTGAAGATAATTTAGCAAAAAATGTATTGGAAGAACTTAATGAGTACATGATAGGAGAGAAGCTAATTGAATTTAGGAAGCAAATACCAGAATATAAAGGGGAAAGTTTTGAGCCTATAGTTGCCTTTGGAGCTGCTGCTGCACTTCCTCATTATAGTGCTACTAAGACAAGTTCACAAAAAGTGGGCGATAATAATTTTCTTCTAATGGATACCGGAGCACAATTTGTTTTTGGTACAACAGATACTACTAGAACAATTCCTATAGGCAATCTTACAAATGAACAGAAAAGACATTATACACTTGTCCTTAAGGGGATGATAGATTTATCTATGGCTAAGTTTCCAAGGGGTACAAGAGGCTCACAATTAGATATATTGGCTAGGGGCCCGTTATTTAATGATGGCCTTATGTATTTTCATGGAACATGTCATGGAATTGGACACTATTTGTGTGTACACGAAGGGCCTCAAAGTGTAAGAATGGAGGAAAATTTGGTAACACTTAAGCCTGGAATGGTAATATCAAATGAACCGGCAATATATTTTGATGGAAAATATGGTATTCGTACAGAGAATGCAATTCTTGTAGAAAATTGGAAAACTACACAATTTAATGATTTTTACCAATTTAACACCCTTACACTTGTTCCTATAGCAACTGGTTGTGTGCAAAAAGAACTGCTTACTACAGAGGAATTAGAATGGCTAAATAAGTACAATGCCCATGTTTATAAAACATTAGCGCCTCACTTAGATATAAAAACAGCAGAATGGTTAGCCAAATTTATTAATTAATTACTGTAATTGAGTAATCGGGATTGTATTTAACATTGCGAGTTGCATTATTTTCAAATCCGCTAGTATTGTCTTTACGAGAAAAGCTGTAATTAGATTGCAGCATTTTCTCGTTTTGTGTTTCTATTACATTAATAAAATCTTTACCGTATTTATTAAGCATATTTACAAAATATTTAGCAATATCGTATCCTTGATATGCATACGGAGATGGTTCAGCTTTATATAGTGCCCTAAATTTAAATAAAAATTCTTTTACCTCTTCATTATCATAATCTATATAGTAAGGTAATGCCAAGTGTAAATTCATTTTATGAAAATAATCGGGCTCTATTGTTTCAAAGTTTCTCCACTTAGGCAACCCATATAAACTAATGCTGTGTTGTGTCTCTAAATTGGAGGAATTAGCAGAGCTTGGTGATTGAAGACAAAGATTAAGATTTCTTACAAAATCACTTACAAAGGCTTCGCTATTTGATGGAATAATTACAAGATTATGCTTTCCCCTATTTATAGAAGAATTTATTTTACCTAACATTGCTCTCCCTTCTAATATTCCGTAAGATATTGTGGTATAAGCAATGCCTGCGGCATTAAGATACATTTTTGTAGCCCTTACCGATGCTGTATCATGTATCCCTTTTTCATAGCATAAAAGCACGTTTGCACCACCATTACTTACTGCATTTACATAGTCTAACTTGAGTTGGACAACTAAATTTTCTATTTGTTTATTTGTACTTGTAGGCGTGTGTATAAGGTAGGGGTTGTTATGTATATATTGTTCGGCACTTTGATCCATTGGCGAAATTATAGGAATGTTATTTTGAACAGAAAATGGAAGTATTTCTTCTATGTTACGACCTCTTACAGGTCCTATTATTAATTGACTGGTGTTTAATACACCTGTTGATGTTAAATTTTTTATTGAGCTGTATGCTTTTTGGTCATATACATTTAATTCTAAACTTATTCCCTGCTCTTTTAGCTTGTTTATTGCAAGCAATGAGCCTGCGTAAAAATCCATAAAGTTAAAATTAAGATTTGCGCTATCGCGACTATTTAATGGTAATATAACAGATAGTTTTATTGGACCAAGTGGGGCAGTTACTATATTACCTTTATCCTTATTTAATTCTTCTTTAATTGATTCTTCTTCTTTAATTATTATATCATTAGGTATTTCTTGAGCAACTATAATTGCAGGTTCTTCTTGCTTTACAGTTGTGTCCCCCTTATTAGGAATTAAAAGTACCTGTCGTTTAGCTAGTTTTGTTGAGGTGAGTTTATTTAAAGACATAAGATCTTGCATAGAAACATTAAATTTATCTGCAATTTCTTCTATTGTCTCATACCACTTTACTACGTATTTTTTATACCTATCATTATTATCAGTTGTAGCTTTAGTTTTATCATTATTAACCAATTTGGCGCTATCTTTCTGCCTTACAGTGGGAATAAATACTATCATTCCCATCTGTAAACCAGATTTAAGATTTGGATTACTATTAATTATCTCCTCTGTTGTTACTCCATAAGCTTTAGAAAGGGAATACATTGTTTCTCCCTTTTTTACGTGATGTACATATTTTACAACTCCATTTTCATTTATCTTTTCGGTTGAAACTTCTATTTGCTGCGTAGTTTGAGCATAAAGAGAACCGGTAACAAAAAGGAATGCAAGTAAACTTATTAATATTGTACGCATTGGATGATAATATTAGTATTTAAAATAAAACTGTTTAAATTATTAAAGACGTGTTATTAAAGACGTGCTAGCATATTACGCACATTTGTCTCTATTCTTTCGTAAACATTATTAGTGTATTCTGCTTTTTCAAATTTTCCCCCGGTAATATGCTCGTAAAGTTCTATATATCTTTCAGAGATACTATCTACTATAGAATCTGTCATTTCTGGAATTTTTTGTCCATCTTGGCCGCTAAAATTATTTTCCATTAACCATTCACGCACAAATTCTTTTGAGAGTTGTTTCTGCTGTTCTCCTTTATCAAAACGTTCCTTATAGCCTTTTGCATAAAAATAGCGGCTACTATCGGGAGTATGAATTTCATCTATTAAATAAATTTCACCATCTTTAATTCCAAATTCATATTTAGTGTCAACTAAAATTAATCCCCTCTCTGCTGCAATCTCGCATCCTCTTTGGTATAATGCAAGGGTTATTCTTTCTAATTTGTTATAAATATCCTCTTTTACAAGGCCTTGCTTAATAATTTCCTCTCTAGAAATATCGGCATCGTGTCCCCCTATCTCTGCCTTTGTAGTAGGAGTAACTATAGGTGTAGAAAATTTTTGATGTTCTTTCATTCCATCAGGAATTTTTACGCCGCAAATTTCTCTTGCTCCTGCTTTATACGATCTCCAAGAACTACCGGTAAGATAGCCTCTTACAATCATTTCTATTGGAAGTGAAGCACATTTATACCCCACTGTTACCATAGGATCGGGAGATGCTATTTTCCAGTTTTTTACAATATCTGAAGTGCTATCAAGAAATTTTGAAGCAATTTGATTAAGAACTTGCCCTTTAAACGGAATCCCCTTTGGTAAAACAACGTCAAATGCAGATATTCTGTCTGTAACAACCATTACCATGTATTTATCTGCAATTGTGTAAACATCTCTTACTTTGCCAATATATTTGGCAGTCTGATTAGGAAAATCAAACTCTGTACGTGTAATTGATTTCATCTTGGTATAAAATTTATAAATTTAATATTATAATGTTTTCCAGAACTCTTCTAGTTTATTGCAAAAATTGCTCCAACTAAGCCGTTCTTTTTCTTTTTTTATGTTTTCAATCATCTCTGTGCGAGTTTTTGCAGCCCCCGTAAAGTTATTATCCTCTGCAAAGTACTCCTTTATAGCTAAAACTATTGCTCTTGGTTCTATTTTATCTACAATAATACCTGTATTGGTATCCCCAATTGTTTCTTTAAGTCCACCAACATTTGTTGTAATCATTGGTATTTCAAAATGATAAGATATTGAACTTATGCCACTCTGTGTTGCACTTCTATAGGGGAGGACACACACATCTGCCGCCGAAAAATACTTATTAACTTCACTATCCTTAATGTAGTTTGTATTTACATATATATTTTCTTTGTTTGGCGAACTATCAATGAGCTTTTGGTATTTTTCAAAACTTCCATACGGCTCTCCGGCTATAATTAATTGATAAGATTTATCCAATGTGGCAAATGCCTCTAATAAAATATCGAGACCTTTGTATTCTCTTATTAATCCAAAAAATAAAATATTCTTTTTCTCTTTTTGTATCCCGATAGCTTCAACAGCCTTATTTTTAGACATTTTATTGCCAAAATGAGAGTAAAGAGGGTGAGGGGTATTTATAAAATTAGCATTTGGAACAAATTGGAGCAAATCATTTTTTACAGCATCGCATAAAACAACATAGCCATTATTAGGCTTAAGAAAATATTTTGTAAAAGGCCTATCAAAAAATCTTTGTTCATGAGGAATTACATTATCTAAAATTGAAATTATTTTGCAATTTTTATTCATGTGGCGTGCTACATACCCAAGCGATGGAGCAAAGTAGCTCATCCAATACCTCATAATTAAAATATCAGGATCCCAATTACGGATAGCTTTTGCTGTAGCCATATATGAAAAAGGATTTGCCGTATCTAGTAGAGCTTGTGACTCCACAGGTACGGCATTATCATCTTCTGTTACATATTGTGTTTTGCCGGGAAACAAAAAATTAGGATATTGTCTTGTAAAGTTATACGCTTTAACGGTATGTTGTTTACTTAATTCTCCAAGCAGACATGCATTAAATTGCGATATCCCGCCCCTATATGGATAAAAACACGATAGTATAGCAATTCTCAAATTATTTATTTTTTAGATTTTACGTATTCTTCATTAAGCCCAACAAGTACATTTTTTGTTATATCCAAAGAAGCATTGCCAACAATAACGCTGTTTGATGCAGCTGATGTTGTAAGTATTAAAGCAAAGCCTTTTTCCTCATTGTATTTAACGAGATATGTTTTTATAGCATCAAGAACTTTCCTGTAAAGCACATCTTGTTCTTCTGCCATTTCCATTTGTTTTTGTTGGCTCAAATTGTTAAGGCTTCTTTCTTTCTCCATTAATCTTTGTTGTTGTTCTTCGGCTTGAGCTCTAGTAAGAAGTCCTTTAGTTACTTTTGCCTGAAAATCTTTTGCAGAACTTTCAAATGCTCTTCCTTGTTTTTCCAAATCATCTTTTATGGTTTGAGCCTTACTTTCCAATTCCGTTTTAAGATCGTTAAACATATCATACTGATTAACAAGTGAGTCCATTTGAATATAAACGACGCTACCTTGTGGCGCAGTTGTCTCCGATTCAATGGATTTTGTAGTTGGAGTACCGTGATTACCTGAATTTGAATTGCAAGAACATAAAATTACAGCAGACGCTACTGCCAAGAATACTTTTAATTGTTTCATGTGATTATTATTGTTTTTTTATTAATTTATCTAATACGATTTATCGTTATGATAATAATGTGCAAATATAATTATTTTATTTGATAATTAACGCAGTTCGCGTCTATAGGCCTGTATTGTATTTTCTAATCCAAGATAGAGTGCATCACATATAAGTGCGTGTCCTATAGAAACCTCATTTAAACCGTTAATATTAGTGTTAAAATATTTGAGATTTTCTAGGCTTAAGTCGTGTCCGGCATTAAGTCCCAGCCCTAATTTTACAGCTGTTTCTGCTGCTTTTATATAAGGTTCTATTGCCTGCTCTCTGTTAATTGAATAATTTTTTGCATAAGACTCGGTGTATAGTTCAACCCTATCGCACCCTGTATCTACAGCATTTTTAATTAGTTCTTCAACAGGATCTATAAAAATAGAAACTCTTATTCCGTTCTCTTTAAATTGTTTGCAAATTCCTTTTAAATATTCTTTGTGAGTGATAGTATCCCATCCGGCATTTGATGTTATTGCATTAATAGCATCTGGCACTAGAGTAACTTGTGCCGGCTTTATTTTAAGAACCAAGCTAATAAACGAATCAATAGGATTTCCTTCTATATTAAATTCAGTAGAAATTAGTGGCTTTATATCAATAGCATCTTTATATCTAATATGTCTTTCATCTGGGCGAGGATGTACTGTAATACCCTGTGCCCCAAATCTTTCACAATCTAATGCAGCCTTAATTATATCTGGCATATTACCTCCTCTTGCATTTCTGAGTGTGGCAAATTTATTTATATTTACACTTAATACGGTCATTGTTGTTTATTTAAGATTACTTATTTACGCAAAAGTATGTATATTTTGTTAAATCTATACATAAAGTTATTTCTAAATTATCTATCTTGCGTAAAATTTATGATATAAAATAAATATGAAACTGGCAATTTTTGGAAGAAAGATAGATAGCTCCAACATTAGAAGCTTAAAATTACTTATAGATAAATTAAATGAAAGAAAGGAAGTAGAACTATGCTATTATGAATCGTTTTATAATTCTTTAAAAGATTATTTACCCCAACTGCCCAAAGGTGCTTGTTTTAGTTCTCATAAAGATTTACCGGCAAATGTTGAGCTTTTTCTCTCTTTAGGGGGTGATGGAACTTTTTTAGAGTCACTTACATTGCTGCGCAATAGAAATATTCCTATTGCAGGAATAAATTTTGGGCGCTTGGGATTTCTTACAACGGCGTGTGTAGAGGAAAATAATTCATGGATAGATAAATTACTTACAAGTGACTATGTAATTGAGGAGAGAACAGTACTTAATTTAAAAACAGAAGTATTGCCACTTAATTTTTATCCTTATGCCCTTAATGAAATAACAATTCAGCGCTCTAGCCCGGTAATGTTAGAATTAGAGATTTCTATAGATGGTAATTTGCTTCCAAAATACTGGGCAGACGGAATTCTTATTGCAAGTGCAACAGGCTCTACAGCATATTCATTAAGCATAGGGGGGCCTGTTGTAACGCCAGACTCAAGAGTGCTTATAATTGCTCCTATAGCCCCTCATAATTTAAATGTAAGACCGCTAATTGTTCCGGAGACGTCAAATATAGAAATGTCATGTATTTGTAGGCAAAATAATGCTTTATTAACTGTTGATAATAGATCTTTTAGTATAAATAATGGGGAAAAGGTGTACATATCAAAAGGAAATTTTTCATTAAAGAGCGTTTCAATAAATAATAATTTTATTGCGGCTTTAAATCAGAAGCTGTTATGGGGAGAAGATAAAAGGAATGGACATTAGTGGAATTTTACTATATTTGCAACTTGTTTGAAAAATAATAGGAATATGACAACTTCTAATAATGCACCTGCACATGTTACCATTATTATGGATGGAAATGGCAGATGGGCAGCACAGAGGGGTAAAGAGCGCCTCTATGGGCATCAGGAGGGGATTGAGAGTGTGCGGGCTTGTACAGAGTATGCTGTTGAGAGGGGCATAAGGTATTTGAGCCTTTTTGCTTTTTCGGAGGAAAACTGGGATAGGCCTATAGAAGAAATAGAGGGCCTTATGCAAATTATGCTTAAGGCAATATTAAATGAAATACCAACGTTCCAAAAAAATGATATAAAATTTAGAGTTATAGGAGATTTTAGCCGCTTATCAGATAAACTTAAGAAAGAGATAGATGATTGTATGAAACTTACAGAAAACAATTCAACTCTTAATCTTATTATTTTTTTAAGCTATAGTGGTAAATGGGATATTATGCAGGCTGTAAACAGATTTATAAAAGAAAATGTTTTAGCTAGTGGTAATGTTCCTGTATTAACACCCAACATTCTTACTGAATATTTAAGTACGTATACTATACCAGATCCCGATCTCCTTATAAGAACAAGCGGAGAGCAGAGAATAAGCAATTATATGCTGTGGCAAACGGCATATACAGAATATTATTTTACGGAAACTCTTTGGCCCGATTTTCGCAAAACTGAATTTCGGTGTGCTTTGGATGCTTTCTCTAAAAGAGATAGAAGGTATGGAAAATTAAAATAAATATATATTTGCAGTTACACCACAAATTACATGAAATTATTTAGAATAATTATTGCTTTGGCATCATTACTTCCTCTTTGCCTTAATGCACAGGAAAAAAATAAAGATAATTTTGTAACGGATTATGATAATCCCAAAACATATGTTATAGGGGGATTTAAGGTTACAGGAATAAACTATTTAAGAGAAGAGCAGGTGCTTTCTATTACAGGTCTTAAAAAGGGAGATGTGATAACTGTACCTAGTGATGAGTTATCGGCTATTCTTAATAGAATATGGGTTCAAAGGTATTTTTCCGATGTCGGATTTTATGTAGATTCGTTGTCGGCTAATAAAGATACTTGTATTTTAGCGCTTCATCTTAAGGAGCGCCCAAGAGTTTCTAAATGGGATTTTAAGGGGGTAAAATCTTCAGAAAAGACAGATTTACAAGAGCGCCTTAAACTTAGGAGAGGGAGTGAGTTATCTGATTATGTAATAAAATCATCTACCGATATTATAAAGAAATATTATAAGGAAAAGGGCTTCCTTAAAACTGACGTAGGCGTTATACAGGAGATAGATACAGTAATTAAGAATGCAGCCAAAGTAACATTTAATATTGATAGAGGACCTAAAATTAAGATTAAAACCATTAAATTTGAGGGGATTGGTGAAATTAAGGCTTCTAAATTAGCCGGAGCCATGAAAAAGACGAAAGATATGCGTCTTCTAAATTTTTTAAAATCAAAGAAGTTTAATGAGAAAGAGTATGAAACGGATAAAGCAGCTTTAATACAAGTATTTAATGAGGCTGGTTATAGAGATGCTAGAATTGCAAAGGATTCTATGTATTATGTTAATAATGACAGAATTGGAATAACGTTTAAAATTGATCAAGGGAAAAAATATTATTTTAGAGATATTACATGGACAGGAAACTCTATTTATTCTGCAGAGCAACTAGATAATATGCTCATGGTTAAAAAGGGAGATGTTTATGATGTTGTTACAATGGATAAACGTCTTACAGGAGATCCAAAGCAACAAAATATGGACGTAAAGCGTATGTATACCGATAACGGTTACCTGTTTTTTAATATTATGCCGGTTGAATTAAATATTGATGGAGATTCTGTAGATGTTGAGATAAGAATTTCGGAGGGGAAGCAGGCCACGTTTAGTAATATCATAATTAATGGTAATACAATTACAAATGAAAAGATTGCTAGAAGGGCTGTATTTACTCGTCCGGGTTATCTTTTTAGTCAAAGTGATTTTGAAAGATCTTTAAGAGAGCTTGGTTCTATAGGCCATTTTGATCCCGAAAAAGTTCAATCGGAAGGAGGTTTTAGCATTATGCCTAATCCAAATAATAACACAGTAGATATGGCCTATAATTTGGAAGAGAAGCCAAATAGCCAGTTAGAACTATCGGGAGGCTGGGGAGGCAATACATTTGTTGGTACGGTTGGTGTAAGTTTTAATAATTTTTCTATAAAACGTCTTTTTAAGAAACATGCTTGGAGACCTGTTCCACTTGGTGATGGACAAACTTTCTCAATAAGATTTCAAACTAATGGTACTTATTATACAGCTCTATCGGCGAGTTTTATTGAACCTTGGTTATTTGGTAAAAAGCCAACCTCTTTGAGTGTATCAACATATTTTACTAGGGAAACAAATTCTTACTATTATTATCAAAATTCCGATGAATATATGGAGGTATTTGGTGTTTCATTGGGTTTAGGTAATAGATTAAAATGGCCAGATAATTATTTTGTGTTATATCACGAGTTAAGTTGGCAAACATATAAACTTAAAAATTGGAATTATAATTTTTTGTTTAATACAGGTACTTCACATAATGCAAGTTATAAAATATCTTTAAGCAGAAACTCTACCGATCAACCGGTTTATCCTAGGGGAGGTTCAGATTTAACATTAAGTCTACAACTTACTCCTCCGTACTCTTTGTTTAGATCAAAAAATACAGATTATAGTAAAATGTCGGATCAACAAAAATATAATTGGATTGAGTATCATAAATGGACATTTAAAGGGTCACTTTATACAAAAATTATTGGTGACTTAGTGCTTAAAACATCCGCTAATTTTGGATATTTAGGCTATTATAATAGAGACCTTGGATATTCTCCTTTTGAGGGCTTTCAATTAGGCGGTGATGGCATGAGCGGTTATAATACTTATGGTTCTGAGATTATAGGTATGAGGGGTTATCCTAATTCGTCACTTACTCCTATTAAAAATGGAGCATATGCCGGTAATGTTTATGATAAATTTACAGTTGAATTAAGATACCCGGTTGTACTTCAACCTCAATCAACAATATATGCTCTTGTGTTTTTAGAGGGAGGAAATTGTTGGTCAGATATAAAAGATTTTAATCCATTTTCTATAAAGAGATCGGCTGGAGTTGGTTTAAGGGTTATGCTTCCTATTGTTGGTATGCTTGGTATAGATTGGGGATATGGATTTGATCCTGTACCTAACGAAGGATTAAAGAAAGGAGGGAGTCAATTCCACTTCCTTATTGGACAACAATTCTAAGAGGTATTATTTATAGCATTATTTTTGTATAATCAAATATTGTAGAGATATTAAATATTAAATTAAAATAAAACATTAGAGATTATGAAGAGGTTTTTAATAGTTACAATTGTGATATTGTTTGCTGCAATGCAAGTTAATGCACAAAGCGCAAATTCTATTGGGGCAAAGATTGGTTATATTAATACTGAAACTATTTTATCACAAATTCCAGAGTATAAAGTTGCACAAGAAAAATTAGAAGTTTTAAGTAATCAATATAAAGAAAGAGTAGATGGTGAGGTTAAAAAGATAGAGATTCTTTATCAAAGCTACCAGTCTTCAAAGGCAACACTTAGTGAGCAAGTAAGGGTACAGCGCGAAAATGAAATTATAAATAGGGAGAGAAGCGTTAAGGAGTTGCAAAAAACTTATTTTGGACAAGACGGAGTTATGCAAAAAAAATCTGAGGAACTTTTAACTCCAATTAAAGATAAAATTCAGCAGGCAATTGATAAAATTGCAAAGGATGGTAACTTTATGCTTATCTTTGACCTTGCTGCACTACAAGGCGTTGCATATTCAAATGCAAATGATAATCTTAGCAATTTAGTCTTAAAAATAATGGGATATAAATTAAATTAAATAAATATTGAATAAAATTAAATAATTAAAAAAATATGAAGAACGTTACAAAGATTTTAGTACTAGCATTAGTGCTTATTTCAACACAGTCATTTGCACAAACACTTAAATTTGGACATTTAAACATTCAAGAACTTGTAGCATATATGCCCGAGAGAGATTCCGTTAATGCTAAGTTAGAAAAATATGCAAAAGAATTAGATGAGACTCTTAAAGGGATGCAACAAGAGTTTAATACTAAATACCAAACTTATAATCAAAAGCAAGCTACATGGACAGCTGCTATTCTTGAGTCAAAGACAAAGGAATTAGAAGAAATGGACCAAAGATTGCGCCAGTTTAATACAAACGCACAGCAAGAATACGCAGCAATGCAACAAAGTCTTTATGCTCCGGTTATAAAGAAAGCTAATGATGCAATTGATAAAATTGGTAAAGAAGGGGGATTCATTTATATTTTTGATACTTCTGTTGGCTCAATTCTTTATAATAGTGAAGTAAGCGTAGATATTTTACCTATTGCAAAAAAAACACTAGGAATTCCTGCAGATAAAAAATTACCTACAGCTCCTGCTGCTCAGCAACAAGCTCAACAAAAATAATAACATATAAAGACAAATAATATATAAAAAAAAGAGACTGCCCTAAAAACTAAGTTTTTAGGGCAGTCTCTTTTTGCATTTATTTAGTATACGCCATTGATAGTTTTAAAGAGAAACTACCCAAACATAACGAATCATAAACACAAAAAAAGAGGCTGTCTATTACAATGTAAAATTGTTTTAGACAACCTCTTACTTAAATAGCAATAATCTATCAACCATTTTGATCGGCGTCGGACATCTCGCTGTTATTATCTATCTCACTTTGAGGTATTTGATAAATAAACTTCCATGAATCTGCAGGAAGATCAACAGCTAAAGTATGATTTGTGCCAGGGTAATTTCTATTTATCCCTTTTTTCAAACGAAGATAGTCATAAAATATAACGCCCTCTCCCCATAGTTCCAAACGTTTTTGTAAGAAAACATCTTCTACGGTTACAGAACTTTTACTCCATGTTTCATCTCTTTTTGACATAAGTTCGCTTAATACACTTGCAGCTGCGCCGCCTTTACCTTGATGTGCTAATGCTTCGGCCTCAATCAATACCATTTCAGAAGCTCTCATATAAGGATTATCAGATAGCCACGCTTGTGTAGCTTTAAATTTATTATTAGTTCCATAAGGTAGTTTTTTCTTTTTACCACCATCGTAAATATATAAATTTCTCCTTACGTCTTTTGCAGACATTTTGTCACACAATCTCCTATCTATTACTTTGTATGCACCTACTGCTCCGGCATATCCAGGATCAAAAGTAGATGTATGAGATTGGAATGATGCAAACATATTTGTATTCTCTGAATTTGTATCAAATCCCCACATCCACTCAGTATTGGTAATATCATTATAACCGTCTACTCCTGCTTGAGTAGCACTCATAATTTGGTATCCTGCACGAGCCATTTTTGCATATTTCTCTGCGTTTGCCCAATCTTGTGTAGCCATATATGCCCTAGCTAATAAACCACATGCAACTTGTTTATCAACCATTGTTTTAGCACTTCTTGTATATCCATCCAACAATTCGATAGCTTTAATATAATCCTTAAATATCCTAGCATAAACAGCAGATACTGTTCCCCTGCCAAATACAGAAGCTTCGCCATCCTTTTCTGTTAAATAAACAGGAACTCCGGGAGCATTCTCGTTTCCAATATAAGTTTTTTGGAATCTTTGAATAGCCAAATGCAAGCCTTGAGCTCTCATAGCTAGTGCTTGCCCCAAGGTAGATTTTAAAGCCTTATTTGTTGTATTAGGGTCTATTTTTGAAATAACCTCATTTGCTTTAGAAATAAGAGTATAGCAGTAGCTCCACGATTTACCAGGACGACGATAAGTAGCATTTCTATTATCTACTTCGTAGTCATAATAAAAGAAGTGATTTTTAGCCTGCACCATATCTTCTGTAGATAAATCACCAGCTAAATTTAGAGACATTAGACCAAATGCATCATGACTTTTTTGGTAATCCCCTGTAAAAGCATATACGCCCTGTATAAGTGCCTCTGTAATAGTTACAATTGCGTCTGGATTTGATTTGCCCAACTCGTCAATTTGGTTTCCGGTAGCATACTCTTTTACATCCGGATTGAGATAATCAGAACATCCAGATAGAGATACAATGCAACCAGACAATAATAGTATTTTATATAATGTTTTCATACTTTTATAAATTTTACAATTTTTATTTAGAAGCTTAAGTTAATACCCAATGAAATTGTTTTAGTCATAGAATAGTTATATCCGTTTCCTCCACCAAAAGAGATACGTGGATCAAATCCTTTTCTAGCTGAGAATAACCATAAATTATCACCGGTAGCATAAATTCTTAATCTTGAAATTCCTAATTTCTTATTTACAGAACTAGGTAAAGTGTATCCTAATGTAATATTTTGGATAGAGAAACAACTCTTAGATGTAAGGAATCTGTCAGAAGTTGTATTTGCATTTTGGTTCTTTCCGCCATATTCTAGTTTAGGAATATCGGTTATTTGTCCTGGGGTAGTCCATCTGTTTAATGCATCTATATGTATTCCATTTCCTGGAGCATCCATAGCACTCATTAAGCCTTGATATTGAGAATCCACGCCATATCCGCCAATTTGATAAGCGCACTGTACACTTAAATCAATACCTTTCCAAGCAAAAGATGTTGATATACCACCGTAAAAATCAACTAAACCATGCTTCCCGTTTTCTCTATATGATGCTTTTGAAGTATCATCTGTGGTTTTTGTCTCAGTAATATTGCCATCTTTATCTTTTACATCTTGATACCATAGAGATCTACCTGTTTTTGGATCAACACCGGCAAATTCAAATAAATAATAATCATAAATACTATTCCCTACTTTATAGTAATAGCTGCCATTACGGTATCCCTTTCCATCTTTATCGCGATCTGCAGGGAGCGCAAGCATTTTATTTTTTTGATATGTTATGTTTCCTGCAATGTTCCACATGAAATCACCACCTTTAAGAATATCATAACTTAACTCTACTTCAACACCTTTATTGTTCATGTCAATAGAATTCTCATAAATCCAGTTAGGCTCACCTAACGAAGTAGGAAGACTTTTTGCATATAACAAATCAGTGGTTTTTTTACTATAATACTCAGCAGAAAATTTAAATCTGTTCCATAAAGAAACGTCAATACCAACGTTAAAATTATTACTCTTTTCCCATGTTAAATCTGGATTACCACGATACTTATAAGCAATACCTATTGCACCATCTTGTGGAACAACAGAGTATTGATCTTCGTAGGCATTAGCCATACCAATATCATCATTTCCTTGTGTACCATAAGAAGCTCTTACTTTAAAACTATCAATCCATTTTACATCTTTCATAAACTCCTCTTGTTCTAGTCTCCATGAAGCACCTACAGCCCAAAAGTTACCATATCTTACATCTGGATGAAAGCGTGAAGAACCATCTCTACGATAACTACCAGTTACATAGTATTTTGAATCGTAATTATATTGTAAACGTGCGAAATAAGAATTAAGTGTAACCTTATTAGATGAAGATGATGCTGACAATAGACGAGCTGCATTATCCAATTCAGGATTATTTGGAATTAAGAAGTTTTCTTTATATCCTGATAAATAGTTATACTCTTTAGAATTGGTCTCGTGTCCCAATAATGCATCAATATTGTGTTTCTCTGCAATTGTTTTATTATAACTTAATAATTGCTGTGAGTTAAGCACAAAATTCTTTGCTGATGCTCTTGTATTTCTACCTCCAACATTAAGAGCATCTCCACCTATAGGAGTTTGGAAACTATTTGAAAAATAAGCGTAATTTTCAGCACTTACATTAGCTGTAAACTTAAAATCTTTTAGAAATTTAATTTCCACGAATCCTAAAGCTGTTAACTGATCTTTATCTGAATCTATAATATCATAAATTTGTTGTGCTAGAGGGTTAGTATTTGCTCCGTAAGGACGCTGTCCCATAGTAACACCGTAGTCATATAATCTATTTCCTAATTCATCATATAATGGCTCACCTGTTAATTGATTATATTGATAAACCGGATAAATAGGTGAAATTTGTTGTGAGAACATAAACATATTTGCATAACTACTTCCAGATCCAGATTGGTCTGCCTTTACTCCATCTGTATAAGATTTAGAATACGACATATTCATGCCTAATTTAAACCATTTTGTAGCTTGATGTTCAACTTTTGCACGTGCTGAGAAACGTTCGAAAGAAGAATGTAATGTATAACCTTTATCATTAAGATAACTTGCACTCATAAAGAATGAGGTTTTATCATTACCACCAGACATACTAGCAATATACTCTTGACGGAAAGCCTTTTTAAATGGTTCTTTAAGCCAATCATCATGATACATCAATTGTGCATCAGAATCAAATTTACCTGTTGCAGGGTTAATTTTTTTATTACCATATGGGTTATATCCACCTGTTCCAAATGAATTACCAAATAATTCTTCTGATGCAGCTACGCCTGCAGGACGTCCTTTAAGAAAGCCTGCATTATCTTCTCCATATGTACCGTAATTATTTAATGATTCCCATGCTAGTTCAAGGTATTGTTTTGGATCTCTAATTGTTTCATAAGGTTTTACTCCTCTATCGTTAAAACCACCTCTGATTTCAACTTCAACACGAGTTTTTCCGTTTTGACCTCTCTTGGTATTTATCATAACTACACCATTAGCACCACGGGCACCATACATAGAATTGGCTGCGGCATCCTTAAGTACTGTCATAGATTCAATATCACTTGCTGCGATAGATCCTAGCGACCCATCATAAGGGATACCATCTAATACAATAAGTGGTGACTGACTAGCTGAAATAGAACCAACACCACGTACTCTAATACTAGCACTTGATCCTGGCTGACCAGATCCAACAGATACTTGTACTCCAGCAGCTGTTCCAGCTAAAGCCTTACTAATATTTGAGATTGGCCGTTGAGCTATTTTATCTCCCTTAATTGTTGATGCAGAACCGGAGAATGATTTTTTATCTGCTGTACCGTATGCAATAATCATTACATCGTCTAGAATCATTGCGTCTGATTGCATTTTAATATTAATAACAGCTCTCCCATTAATTGGAACTTCTATGTTAGCGTAACCAATAAAGCTTGCTACTAAAACTCCATTAGCAGGGACATTAATTGAGTACTTTCCTGCATCATTGGTAGTTGCACCAACTTTTGGATTTCCCTTTAAATAAATTGAGGCAAAAGGAATCTCTACTCCTTGCTCATCCGACACAGTTCCCGTAACCGTTATATTTTGCGCAAACGCAAAACTAATAGCAAATAACGAGATGACTGTCAATAACAATTTCACTCTTTTCATGAAAATTAGATTAAGGTTAATATTAATAATTTAATTGT
>JAVXCW010000018.1:0-43406 GCA_036659275.1 Bacteroidales bacterium
ACCTGCAAGAAGTTTTGATAAAGACGAAACACCAAAAAAAAGTTTTGAAGATAAGGACGACAGCGCAGAAAAATTGGAGGGCGACACAACTAGCAATTATAGCTCAACCGAATTTAAAGAAGAAGCACCTAGCCGTCCGCAGCCACAATCTTACACTCCAAAGCCTCGCCAACCAAGAAGTGCAAGCGAAGAAGGGGTAAGATTAAATAAATTTATTGCAAATTCAGGCATATGCTCAAGAAGAGAAGCTGATGATTATATTACCGCAGGACTCGTTTCTGTAAATGGTGCTGTAATTACAGAACTTGGTACAAGGGTATATCAAAATGATACTGTAAAATTTAATGACGAAAAGATAAAAGGGGAAGAGAAAGTTTACATCTTAATGAACAAACCAAAAGATTATGTTACTACATTAAGTGACCCTCACGCCGAGAAAACCGTTATGGACCTAATAGAAGGAAAATGTGCAGAGAGAGTTTACCCTGTAGGAAGGCTTGATAAAGCAACAACAGGAGTATTACTTCTTACTAATGACGGCGATCTTGCAGACAAACTTAGTCATCCATCGTTTGAAAAAAAGAAAATATATCATGTATTCCTTGACATTAATTTTAAAACAACCGATTTTCAAACATTACTTAACGGTATTCAATTAGACGACGGTTTTATCCAAGCCGATACTCTTTCATACATAGATGAAGATAAATCGCAAGTTGGAATTGAGATACACTCGGGTAGGAACAGAATTGTAAGAAGAGTTTTTGAACACTTAGGATACAAAATAAAGAAACTTGACAGAGTATATTTTGCAGGCCTTACTAAAAAGAACTTAAGAAGAGGCCAATGGAGATTCCTTACAGACCAAGAAATAGCCATGCTTAAAATGAGTAGCTTTGAGTAAGAAACATACCATATTATGGAAAAAGAAAAAGAGAAAGAGATTGATAAAATAAATAAGGCTGGATTTGTTAATATTATTGGTAACCCAAATGTTGGCAAATCTACCCTTATGAATGCACTTGTTGGAGAAAAACTTTCTATTGTTACCGCAAAGTCACAAACCACAAGGCATAGGATAATGGGAATTGTAAACGGAGAGGACTATCAAATTGTCTTCTCCGATACTCCCGGAATTCTAAAGCCTAACTATCAACTACAAGAAAGCATGATGGAATTTGTAGACAGCGCCATAGGCGATGCCGATATTATTCTGTATGTAACCGATGTTGTTGAAAAAATGGATAAAAACCAAGAGTATATAGATAAACTTAACCAACTTGAATGCCCTGTTATTATTGCAATTAACAAAATAGACGAGGCAACACAACTTAAAGTTACAGGCTTGGTTGATAAATGGCACCAAATAGTACCTAAAGCCGAGATACTCCCAATATCTGCCCTTAATAAATTTAACATGGATACACTTCTAAATGGAATTGTAAAAATGCTTCCGCAGCAACATGCTTGGTACGATAGAGATGTATTTACCGATAAAAGCATGCGTTTTTTTGCATCGGAAATAATAAGGGAAAAGATATTACTTAACTATAATAAAGAAATTCCATATTGTGCCGAAGTTGTAATAGAATCTTTTGAAGAAAAGCCCGATATCTACAATATAGACGCAGTAATTAATGTTATAAGAGAGTCTCAAAAAGGAATTATTATTGGCCCTCGCGGATTAGCCCTTAAACGAGTAGGTACACAAGCTCGCTTAGATATGGAGAGATTCTTTGAGAAAAAAGTTTATCTTAAAATGTTTGTAAAAGTAAATGCCGATTGGCGCGAAAACAAAAGAGAACTAAAGCGTTTTGGCTATATACAATAATTTGTAAACATTAGAGAGGTTGTATCCATTTTTATATTAATTTTTTTACCTTTGTACACTAAAATACGAAGTAAAAAATGGCAAACACCTTAGATTCGGATAACGAGCAGAACATAGAAAAGACTAATGACAAAGAAATTTCCGAGGACGAAATTATAGATTCAAATTCAGTTGATGAAATAGAAAGCGTTGGAAAATATGAAAAACTTATACAGGACGGAGAGAACAAATATAAGCTCACCGGAATGTATAAGGATTGGTTTTTAGATTACGCTTCATATGTTATTTTAGAACGTGCCGTTCCACATATTACAGATGGATTAAAACCGGTTCAAAGGCGTATTTTGCACGCTATGAAAAGGATTGATGATGGCCGCTATAATAAGGTGGCCAACATTATAGGACAAACTATGCAGTATCATCCGCATGGTGATGCCTCCATTGGAGATGCTCTTGTACAGTTAGGGCAAAAAGACTTACTCATAGACTGTCAGGGAAACTGGGGTAACACATTAACAGGAGATAGCGCAGCTGCACCACGATATATTGAGGCTCGCTTAAGTAAATTTGCCAATGATGTTGTTTTTAATCCTAAAACAACCGAATGGATGAATTCATACGACGGTAGGAATCAAGAGCCGGTGAATCTTCCTATTAAGTTTCCGCTCCTCCTTGCACAAGGTGTTGAGGGTATTGCAGTAGGATTAGCCTCAAAAATACTTCCGCATAACTTTAACGAAATTATAGACGCAGCTATATTACATCTAAAAGGGGAAAACTTTGAACTTCTCCCCGATTTTGCTACCGGCGGACTAATAGACTGCTCTAAATACAACAAAGGCTTAAGAGGCGGAGTTATAAAAGTTAGGGCAAAAATATCAAAACTTGATAAAAGGACTTTAGTAGTAACAGAAATTCCATTTGGAAAAACAACCTCCACAATAATTGATAGCATATTAAAAGCCAACGATAAAGGAAAAATAAAGATAAAAAAAGTAGATGATAATACAGCTCAAAATGCTGAAATTGTAATTACTCTGCATAATGATATTTCTCCCGATAAAACTATAGATGCTCTTTATGCTTTTACCGATTGTGAGGTTTCTATCTCACCAAATGCCTGTGTAATAATGGACAAGCAGCCCCATTTTATTGGAGTTGATCAAATACTAAGGTATAGCGTAGATTACACTAAAGAACTATTAAAAAGAGAACTAGAAATAAAATTAGAAGAGCTTGAGAACGATTGGCACTATTTTTCGCTAGAAAAAATTTTCTTTGAAAATAAAGTATACCGTATTTTAGAGCAAGAAGCAAAAAATTGGGAAGAACAACTTAGTGACGTACACAATACAATGCTTAAGTATCAATCTTTAGTACACCGTCCAATAATAATGGACGATATTTTAAGACTTGTAGAAAAACCGGTAAGGAAAATTTCTAAATTTGATGTAAAAGACGTTGAAGATAAAATTCTTAAATTAGAGGAGGAGATGAAGGTTATAAAACATAATCTCGCTACCCTTACAGAGTACTCCATAGCATATTTCTTAAGATTAAAAGAAAAATACGGCGAAAAATATCCCCGTCTTACAGAGATTAATAACTTTGAAACAATACAGGCAGCAAAAGTTGTTGTTGCCAATGCAAAATTATATATAAACAGAGAGGAAGGGTTTGTGGGAATGGACCTTAAAAAGGATGAGGATGCAGAGTATGTTTGTGAATGTTCAGATATTGACGATATTATAGTATTCCTTAAAAGCGGCAAATATATTGTTACAAAAGTAACTGATAAAGCATTTATCGGGAAAAATATAATCCACGCCGGAGTATTTATTAAAAATGATGAAAGAACTGTTTATAACATTGTTTATAGAGACGGAAAAGCCTCTTTAGATGGAAAAACAGGGACAATATATGTAAAAAGATTTGCTATTGCCGGTGTTACTAGAGATAAGGAATATGATGTTACACAAGGTAAAACAGATTCTCAAGTTATATGGTTTTCGGCAAATCCAAACGGAGAAGCAGAAGTACTTAAAGTATTTCTTAAGCCTCGTTCAAAATTAAAAAAACTTATTTTTGATTTTGATTTTGCTACAATTGCCGTTAAAGGGCGTGCATCCATGGGCAATATTTTAACTAAAAACCCTTTGCATAAAGTACAACTTAAAGCAAAAGGAGTCTCAACAATTGGTGGAAAACCTATATGGTTTGATAAAGATATTAATAGGCTTAACGAAGATTCGCGTGGAATATTTCTTGGGGAATTTCATAACAACGAACATATATTAGTCATTTGCAAAGATGGTATATACTACACCACAAACTACGATTTAAGCAACCGCTATCAAGGTGAAATTATTAGTATAGAAAAATTAGATACAAATAAAACATATAGTGCAATATATTACGATGGAGAACAAGGGTGCTACTATATAAAACGGTTTGCTTTTGAGCCATGTGATAACGTATCTAGCCACTTTATATCTGAAGTACCCGGCTCTAAATTTATAGCACTATCAGAGGATGCCTTTCCGCAAGTATTAGTAAAATTTGGAGGGAAGCACGAAAAGCGAGAAGATGAAACTATTGATGTTGAAGAATTTATAGGCAAAAAAGGGTACAAAGCTAAAGGGAAAAGAGCTACCAATTATGAAGTTGCAGAAATAAAATTTATTGAGCCACTTCAAAAAGAAGTAGCAGACACAGCAGAAGTAATTGAGATAGCCGAGGTTACTGAGGCAAAAAAAGGGTTTACTCCCGGTAGTACCGCAACATTTACTCCCGATAATGATGACTCCCCCACTCTGTTTTAATATATAATACTATGATAATCTCCTTATGCGGTTTTATGGGATCGGGTAAAAGCACCATAGGAAAAAATTTAGCTCTATATACAGGTTACAGATTTATAGATTTAGATATATATCTCCAAAATAAACTTGGAATTAGCGTGCAAGATATTTTTACAAAAGTTGGAGAGCAAGGATTTAGAGAAGAAGAACTTACAGCACTAAAAGAGATTATAAAAGAGGAAGAGAATAGCTCTAATAACAGCCACTATGGGCTTATTTTAGCCCTTGGAGGAGGAACAGTTACTATACCGGAATGTTTAAAAATAATAACAGAAAAAACACATTGCATATACCTTAACTGCCCAAAAGAGATATTAACAAAACGTCTTATAAAAAGCAGTTCAAAAAGACCGCTCATTGCAGGCAAAACCCAACAAGAAATTGAAAATACAATTAATACACTAATTACAGAGCGAGAGTACATATACAGAGAATGTGCTAAAAACACTATAAGTGTAGGAACAAAAAGCTTAGTAAAAATAGTAGAAGAAATAGGCCTTATATTAAAAGAGTTATTACAAATTTAAACTGTTTCAAAAAATGATAAAACAATTACTTATTGCAATGCTGTTTATTACCACAGCATTACAGGCGCAAACTAAAGAAAATAACAAGTTTAAGACATACTTTGAAGCGCACGAGTATAACCAAACACCAAGATACCCACAAACAATAGAGTATTGTAAACTTTTAGCTGATAATTCGCCTTGGATTACATATACATCAATAGGCAAATCACCGCAAGGGAGAGACATTCCACTACTTATTGTTGATAAAGACGGAGACACATCTGTAACACAATGTAGAGCAAAAGGGAAAGCAATTGTTCTTATAGAGGCATGTATACATGCAGGAGAGCCCGATGGAAAAGAGGCCGGATTTATGTTAATACGAGATATTGCAATCTATAAAAAGAACACCCATTTACTAGATAACGTTACATTACTTTTTATCCCCATAATAAATGTAGATGGACACGAACAGTTTAGTGCATATAATAGAATAAACCAAAATGGCCCATTAGAATTGGGAACTAGAACAACTGCTCAAAGAATAAATATGAATAGGGATTTTATTAAAGCAGATGCCCCGGAGATGCAACATTGGATAAAATTATACACAACATGGATGCCAGAACTATTTATTGATGTGCATGTTACAAACGGAGCAGATTTCCAATATGTAATAACTTACGGCATGGATAATACCGGATATATGGAAAATGGATTAAGACAGTGGACACAAAATAATTTTGAAAAACCTCTTAAAGAGATGATGAAAAATAACGGATTTCCTATATTCCCATATTTTTCATTTATACAACAAAATAAGCCCGAAAAGGGAATGACTTTAGACACTTTTGCACCTCAATATTCAAACGGATACGCCGCAGCACACAACAGAATAGGATTACTAATAGAAACTCATATATATAAGCCTTATAAACAAAGAGTAGAAGGAACATATAAAATGTTGTCAAATGCAATTGAAATTGTAAACACAAAACGGGATGAATTGCAAAGCGCAATTGCAAAAGCAGATAAATTTACCTCTTCAGACGCTTTTAGAAAAGAGCCCCTTGTCCTTACCTATACAAATACATTCACCGATAGTATTCCCGATAACTTTCTTGGATGGAAAACAAAAACAATTACTAGCGATTTATCGGGAGCCAAATGGACTTTACAAGATTACGATTCACCTATTACTACCCCAACTCATATTTACACATCCTTTAAGCCGGAGAAAACAGCAACCGTTCCTAAAGCTTATATTCTTACACCTGAAAATATTAGTGCTATAGAACTTCTTAAACTTCATGGCCTAAACATGGAAATACTAACTGAGCCTATACAAATTAAAGTTCAAACATACAGATTTATAAGTAAAAAAGAAAAAGGATTAGATCCAATATGGGCACAAACTCCTTATGAAGGAAGAATAACCACTAACGTAACATTTACCACACAAAATGAGGTAATTACATACCCCAAAGGAGCTGTAATAGTAAAAATGGACCAACCAAAAGCAAAAATTGCAGCATTTCTACTTGAACCAGATTCGCCAACTTCTTTAGTTTACTGGGGCTTTTATAACAGTTACATAAATCCCCCTAGCGAATTTTGGGTTAGAGTTGGATATATGGAAGTAAAAGGGAGGGAAATGATGGCAAAAGATCCTAAATTAAAAGAAGAATTTCAACAAAAAATTGCCAACGACTCTTCTTTTGCAAATAATCCACAAGCACGCCTACAATTCTTTTATGACAAATTACGCCAACATGTTGAGCCATACGGTAATTTGTACCCTATAGGAAAAATAATAGATACCTTATAAATAACTTATTCCACATAAAAACTACCACAAACTAATAACATGAAACTTACAAACATTGTATTTTACTTATTTATATTGCTTATTATTCAGAGCAATAGCGTTTTTGCTCAGCCTAAAAGCACAAAGCTCACATTAGAAGACATTTTTGCAAAAAGAGTATATGCTGCAAAAGGAATAAATTCATTAAGATGGATGAAAGACAACATCTCTTATTCAACACTAGAAAACAACAAAGATGTTGTGGGCAAAGATATTGTAAAATATAACGTTACAAATGGAGAAAGGAGCGTAATTGTATCGGCTGGTGAGCTTATTAAAAACGACGGAAATCCAATAATGATTTACAATTACTCATGGTCCTACGATAATAGTAAACTCCTTCTCTTTACAAACACAAAAAAAGTATGGAGAAATAATACAAAAGGCGATTACTGGGTATTTGACTTAAAACTTAAAAAATTACAGCAATTAGGAGAATCAATGGAACCGTCTACAATGATGTTTGCTAAATTTTCTCCCGATGGCACACAAGTAGCTTATGTGTGCAAAAATAATATATACACAGAGGAACTTAATAATTCTAAAATTACACAACTTACTACAGATGGCAGCAATAATATAATTAATGGCACATTTGATTGGGTATATGAAGAAGAATTGCACATAAGTGACGGATTTAGATGGAGTCCAAACAGCAAATACATTGCATATTGGCAGTTTAACACAGCCGGCACCGGGGAATTTCATATAATAAATAATGTGGATTCTATTTATTCAAAAGTGGAAACTTTTCCATATCCAAAAGTTGGAACAACAAACTCTGCCGCTAAAGTTGGAGTTATTGCCGTTGATACTAAACAAACTAAATGGTTTAATATAGATGGTGACCCACGTAATAATTATATTGCAAGAATGGATTTTATTCCAAACTCAAATGAAGTAATTATTCAACAACTTAATAGATTACAGAATACCAATAAAGTATATACAGCAAATGTTGAGACCATGATGGTAAACAACATATTAACCGATAAAGATGATGCATTTGTAGATATTCACGATAACATAGTATGGCTTCAAAATGAAAAATATTTTACATGGACAAGTGAAAAAGATGGCTGGGCACACTTATATAAAGTATCACGAGACGGAAAAACAGAGCAACTAATTACTAAAGGTGATTTTGATGTTATAAGTATAAGTTGTATTGATACAAATGGAGGATATGTTTATTATCTTGCCTCTCCAAATAGTGCAATTGATAAATACCTTTATAGAAGTCGCTTAGATGGTAAAGGCATTGCAACACGCGTAACCCCCCAATCATTTAAAGGGCAAAACAATTATCAGTTATCGAGCGATGCAAAATTTGCAGTTCACAATTTTCATAATGCATGTACTCCAAATCAATATTCTATTATTAACTTACCTTCACACTCTACTATAAAGGTAATGGAAAATAATGCTGCACTTAAAGAGAGACTTAATAATGTGCAAATGGGGAAAAAAGAATTTTTTAAAGTTGATATTAAGGAGGCTGTTTTAGATGGTTGGATAATTAAACCAACCAATTTTGATTCTACCAAAAAATATCCAGTAATAGTTTTTATATACGGAGAGCCATGGTCGTCTACAGTACTTAACTCATGGATTCCAAATGAAATGTGGAGTTATTATCTTGCCGAACAGGGATATATTATAATGAGTATAGATCCTAGAGGAACAAATATGCCAAAAGGGCGTGAGTGGAGAAAAAGCATATATGGAAAAGTTGGTATAGTAGCACCTGCAGACCATGCAAAAGCAATGTCACAAATAATTAGTAAACACACTTATATAGATAAAGAGAGAGTAGGTATTTGGGGCTGGAGCGGCGGCGGATCTATGACCCTTAACGCCATGTTTAAATATCCCCAAATATATAAAACAGGGATAGCAGTTGCATTTGTTTCATTGCAAAACTTATATGACACTATATATCAAGAACGATATATGGGATTGCCATCATCTAATTTAATAGGTTACAGAGACGGTTCTCCTATTAACTTTGCTAATAATTTACAGGGAAATTTAATGATTATACACGGAACAGGTGATGATAATGTTCATTATCAAAGTTGTGAGATGCTTATTAATAAACTAGTTGAGTGTAATAAAATTTTCTCTATGATGTCTTATCCAATGCGAACTCACAGCATAAATGAAAGGGCAAATACAACCCTACATTTATATAGAACAATGGAAAAATATTGGAAAGAAAATCTTTAGATAAAGTCTTCTCTATTGCGGATATCCTTAACCCTAAGTTGGATATTCGCAATTCCCCTATAATAATTTTCGGCTATTGAATAGCATATATCTACCGGATTACCTGCCTGCATATGGGCAAAATGTTCTGATTTATTAAATGCTATTGCCGATATATGGCGGTATGGCTCATCTTCTTGTATGAGCTCTAATTTTAAATGCCCATTATCGCTTCCAACTTTGCGCCCGTTTCCATTGTCATAAACATTTTCTGTGATAAACACAGGTGAAATATTTCCGGGACCAAATGGCTGAAATTGTTTTAATATTCTAAAAAACTTAGGTGTAATTTGCTTAAAATCTAAGAATGAATCTATATTTACAATGGGTGTAAGTATCTCTTTTGTTATTTTTGCTGCTACAATACCCTCAAATTTAGCTGAAAATTTCTCTAAGTTTTCCTCTTTTAGAGTAAGCCCTGCAGCATACATATGACCTCCAAAATTTTCTAATAACTCTTGGCATGCCTCTATAGCCTCATAAAGATCGAACCCGGGAATACTTCTGGCAGAACCTGTTACAAGCCCATTTGAGTTGGTAAGCACAATAGTTGGCTTATAATAAGCCTCAACCAATCTACTTGCAACAATCCCTACAACCCCCTTATGCCATTGTGAATTATACACTATTGTAGATTTACGTTGCTCAAAATCAGGCGCATTTTTAACCATATTTATAGCCTCATACGTAATTTCCCTGTCTATATTTTTTCTATCGTTATTGTGTACGTTTATTGTAGCCCCCAATTTTGTTGCATCTTCCTCGGTGCCAGATGTTAACAAATCAACCGATGTTTTTCCGCTCTCCATTCTCCCTGCCGCATTAATTCTAGGTCCAATTTTAAATACAATATCATCAATAGTTATTTTGTGTTTTTCTAGTCCCGATAGCTTTATCATTGAAAGAAGCCCCTTACTGGGAGCCTCATTAATTTGCATTAAACCAAAATGGGCCAGTACTCTATTTTCACCCGTAATTAAAACTAAATCTGCCGCAATACTTACAGCTACTAAATCTAACAAAGGGGTTATACGGGCAAAAGGAATTCCAAATTTTTGTGCATACCCCTGCACTAATTTAAAACCAACTCCGCATCCCGATAGGTCATCAAATGGATAATTACAATCTGCTCTTTTAGGATCTAAGGTAGCTACTGCATTTGGTAGGCTATCATCTGGTAAATGATGATCGCAAATAATAAAATCTATCCCATGTTCTCTTGCATATTGTACTTTTTCAACCGCCTTAATTCCACAGTCTAAGGCTATTATAAGAGAGAATTTACCCTCAACGGCCCAATCAATTCCTTTATATGAAATACCATAACCTTCATCATATCTATCGGGAATATAATAATCAATATTATCTGTAAGAGTTTTTATA
Source organism: Bacteroidales bacterium (assembly GCA_036659275.1). Taxonomy (GTDB): domain Bacteria; phylum Bacteroidota; class Bacteroidia; order Bacteroidales; family UBA932; genus Egerieousia. The sequence continues at coordinate 10,720 of JAVXCW010000018.1, forward strand.
AAAGAGTAAACTAATGCTACGGCAGTTGTTCCGTCCACATCGTAATCTCCGTATATAAGTATTTTTTCTTTATTTTCTATAGCTTTATAAAGTCTATCAACCGCACAATTCATATCTGTCATAAGAAATGGATTGTGTAACATAGAAAGATCTGGCCTAAAAAAGTCCTTTGCCTGTTCATACGTTTTTACATCTCTCTGTACAAGTAGATTAGCAAGTACGGGATCTACCCCAAGTTCTTGTGCCAATTGGCGTACCGCCGCAGGATTTCCAGGCTCCTTAACAATCCATTTCCTATCTACGTTATTTATTTCCATATCTTACAAAGGTAAAAAAATTATTTTAAAAAAAATATTATCTTTGTAAGTTGATATCGATTATTTATAATATTAAAAATATATAAAATGGAATTGAATTTAAACGAGCAAGAGCAAAACAGGAGAAACGCCCTTGTTCAGATGAGAGAATTGGGTATTAATCCCTATCCGGCTGCTTTGTACGATGTTAACGTTACAACAAAAGAGATTGCAGAAAAATTTGACCCAAATGAGGGAAATTTTAATGAAATTTCTATTGCAGGGAGAATTATGAGCCGCCGTATAATGGGAGCTGCTGCATTTATGGAGCTAATGGATGAACATGGCAGGATTCAAGTTTATGTAAAGCGAGATGAAATTTGCACGGGAGAGGATAAAACTTTATATAATACTATATTTAAAAAGTTACTAGATATTGGAGATATTATAGGGATAAAAGGATATGCTTTTATTACACAAACCGGACAAAAATCTATTCATGCAAAAGAGCTTACCGTACTAAGTAAATCTTTACGTGTGCTTCCTATTGTTAAAGAGAAAGATGGTGAAGTATTTGATGCCTTTGCAGACCTTGAATTAAGATACAGACAACGTTATGTAGATTTAATTGTTAATCCACAGGTTAGAGATACTTTTGTAAAAAGAGCAAAAATTATTTCAACTATGCGTCGTTTTTTTGATGATAAAGGATATTTAGAGGTTGAGACTCCTATATTGCAACCAATTCCGGGTGGTGCAAATGCCCGTCCATTCATTACCCATCACAATACTTTGGACATGCCTTTATATTTACGTATTGCAAATGAATTGTATCTAAAAAGACTTATTGTAGGAGGCTACAGCGGAGTTTATGAATTTGCAAAAGATTTCCGTAATGAGGGGATGGACAGAACTCATAACCCTGAATTTACCGTAATGGAAATTTACGTAGCTTATAAGGATTACAATTGGATGATGTGTTTTGTAGAACAGATGCTTGCAAAGGTGGCTAATACTATTAATGGAACTACTAAAGTTACCCTAGGAGAAAATGAAGTTGATTTTGGAGGCAGTTATAGACGTCTTCCTATGTTAGAGGCTATTAAAGAGTATGCAGGAATTGATGTTGCTGGAATGGACGAAAAGCAATTGCTTAATGTTTGTAATAATCTACATGTACAAGTAGATCCGTCGTTTGGAGTTGGAAAACTTATAGACGCTATCTTTGGAGAGTATTGCGAGAAACATCTTATACAACCAACCTTTATTACAGACTATCCAGTTGCAACTTCTCCGCTTACTAAAAGACATAGAACTAATCCTGAGCTTACAGAACGTTTTGAATTGTTTGTTTGCGGTAAAGAACTTGCAAATGCATATAGCGAGTTAAACGACCCTATAGATCAATTAGAGCGTTTCCAAGAACAAATTAAATTAAAAGATAAAGGGGACGATGAGGCAATGTTTATTGATATGGACTTTATCCGCGCACTAGAATATGGAATGCCTCCTACATCTGGAATGGGTATTGGTATTGACCGTCTTACAATGTTTATGACAGGAAAAACTACAATACAAGACGTATTATTTTTTCCTCAAATGAGGCCTGAGAGTTACAAATAAACCAACTCAATAAATAATTTATAAATTAAGAAACTTATTAAAAATACATGATAGAAATTACATCTGTAAAAAACGACAGGATTAAAGAGGTGGTAACTCTTTTGGATAAATCTAAAACCAGACGTGAGCAAAGACTTTTTGTAGTAGAAGGGTTTAGAGAGCTTGTTAATTGCGTAAACTCCGGTTACATAATTGAGAGCATTTTCTTTAATCCAAATATTATAGATGTTAATGAAATTGATGACCTTATTAAGGAAGATTCTAGGTCTCCATATGTTTATTCGGTTACAAACGATGTATATGCAAAGATTGCTTACAGAGAGAGTACCGAGGGAATTGTTGCTATTATGCAGGAAAAAAGGTTAACACTTAATGATGTTGTGTTACCAACTGATAATAAACAAAATCCCCTTATATTAGTTATAGAAAATGTGGAGAAACCCGGAAATTTAGGAGCACTACTCCGCACGGCAGATGCCTGCGGAGTTGATGCTATTTTGGTTTGTGATCCACTTACCGATCTTTATAATCCAAATTTAATCCGTGCTAGTTTAGGTGGGGTTTTTACTAAGCAAATTGTAGTATGTACAAATGAAGAGGCATATAATTGGCTATCGGCGAATAAAATAGCAATATTTACTGCACAATTACAAGATTCTAAATATTACTATAATACTAACATGGTACAATCGTGTGCAATTGTTATGGGAAGCGAGGCTTACGGACTTTCTAATTTTTGGAGAGATGTTTCTAGTGCAAAAATAAATATCCCTATGCTAGGTAAATTAGATTCACTTAACGTATCTGTTTCTGCTGCTGTTTTATGTTATGAGGCAGTAAGACAACGCAATATGGCTAAGTAATAGAATGAGATTTAAAAGTTAAAATAAAAAATCACTGATTATGGATTGCAAAAAATTGTTTTATAGAATATGTCCCTTTGTATTATTTATGCTGTTTAGCAGTATAACTTTTGCTCAAACGTCTAAACCTAATATAACAATTCTTGCAACTGGAGGAACAATTGCGGGGGTTGGTAGTTCTGCTGTAAAAAGTAGCTACGAACCCGGAAAAATAGCAATAGGAAGTTTGTTAGATGCTGTACCTCAACTTAATGATATTGCAAATGTTACAGGTGAACAAATTGTAAATATAGGTTCCGAACACATGACCAATGAGGTTATGCTTGCCTTAGCAAATAGGGTTAATGCACTTATGGAAGATAAAAATATAGATGGAATTGTTATTACTCATGGCACCGATACTATGGAGGAAACAGCATTCTTTTTAAGTCTTACAACCAAAGGGAATAAACCAATAATATTGGTTGGTTCTATGCGTCCTTCAACATCTATGAGTGCAGATGGTCCACTTAATTTATACAATGCAGTTGTTGCAGCATCTGCTTCTGTATCTGTAAACCGCGGAGTTATGGTTGCAATGAACGGCACTTTGTACCCTGCTAACGATGTCCTTAAATCGCATACTATAAATGTTGAAACTTTTAAAGCTCCAAATAAAGGTGGAATTGGATATATTAATAATGGAAAAGTAATTTATTATAATAATTTTGCTACCGATAATATTACACCTCTCTATTTTAATGTTTCACAACTAAGTTCACTACCTAAAGTTGGGATAGTTTACGGACATTCAAGCGTAAATTCAGATATGATTGAGCCAATGCTCGTAAACGGATATAAGGGAATTGTTTATGCAGGAGTTGGCAACGGAAATATTCACAAAAATGTTCTTGCTACATTAGAAAAAGCTTGCAAAGATGGAATATTAGTTGTTCGCTCATCTAGGGTTCCAACAGGTCCAACAACAACAGAGCCCTCTGACGAAATAAATAAATTTATAGCGTCACAATATCTTAATCCCCAAAAATCTAGGATATTACTAATGCTTGCACTAACTTGTACAAACAATTATACCCAAATTCAAAAGTATTTTAATAAATACTAGACTAATAAACTGTTTTTAGGCAATGAATATTAGCGGTTTTATAATTGCAGCCATTCTGCTTACTCTACTTCCAGGTCCCGATATATTACTTGTTATTACTCAAAGTTTAATGCGAGGGGCTAAAACAGGAGTTGTTTTTGCAGCCGGATTATGTACAGGAATAATATTCCATACATCAATTGTTGCATTTGGTCTCTCTCCTATTATTACCGGTTCACCCAAACTATTTACTGCGGTAAAAATTTGCGGTGCCATTTATTTAATACATCTTGGAATAAAAGCCTTTTTATCAAGAGAAAAGGCTTCTTTTGAAATAAGCAATAAAGAAGAAATAAAAGTAACTGAAGGGAATACAAAGAAGGCCGAGTTGTGGCATGGTAAATGGCAATACTATAAACGCGGAGTAATTATGAATGTTCTTAATCCAAAGGTAATTCTCTTTTTCCTTGCACTCTTTCCTCAATTTATTACAGTACAAAGCGGAAATTCAGCAATTGAATTTTTAATTCTTGGAGCACTCTTTATGCTACAAGCCTTTATAATTTTCTCCACTGTAGCTTTTTGCGCCGGCAAACTTCGCCATTTAATTATTGGTAATAAAAAAATAGCCTATATTATGTGTCTTGTAGAAGCCTTAATATTTACACTACTTGGGCTAAGTATTGCTTTTTGCTTTCTATAGCACTTTAGCATTAGCTTTAGCATTATATTTTAACATATTACCTTTGTTGTCTTCTAACGAAAATTTAGCATTTAAATTTTTCTCATCTAATGCTTTTCCACTATTTGAGCCCTTGTAAATTACATTTCTCTTTATGTCTATATTAGCATGTCTTAACCTAAATTTTTCTATTTCATCAGAACCAATATTCACTATATTAAGCATTTGTAGCTCCTCCCCTTTAAGCTTATACCCAAATGGAATATTTAATTCTGCAATAACACTTTCAGATAACTTATCAACACTATATGTATAACTATCTAACATAAAATGGATTAAAGACTCTAGTCTTATTATCCCTAAAAAGCCTTTTTTATCTCTATACGTAAGGATTGTATTATTATTTGTATACGTTATTTCCCATTTTTTAGGATTAAAATCTAAATTTTTTACCCTTGCTTTAATATTATCGCCCCATAATAATTTATGCACTTGTAAAACTTTTTTATCAAATTCTCCCTTATTATTTGCTATTGCAATAATTTCCGCATTATTATTTATCGGCTTTTTAAACTTTTTGTTTTTTGAATTACTATCGGCGAGCTTTTTATCTTGTTTACTTTCCTCTATTAATTTCTGTTCTTCAATTTTTTGTTCTGCAAATTTTTTTAATCCTTGTGTTATTTTATTATTTGTATAATCTGCTTTTACAGCTTCCTTTATAATTTTTAGTGAATCTCTCCCATTCCTCCCCATTTTAGGACGCTCAATTACCTTCCCTATAATTTCATTAGATATTAAAACGTTATTATCTTGAGTAACATTAATACTAGAAACAATCCTATAATCTCTGTTAACATCTGGAAAATCTTTATATAATTGCTTTTTAAATTTTTCTATTAGTAATAGTTTTGCATTTTTGCTGGATTTTCTAGAAACTTTAGCAGTAATGGCAGTTCCATCCAACATAATGGGTTGATCTACTAATTTTATTAAAAGTTGCTCATTAGGATTAATCTCTTTAATGCTTTTTTCAACCGTTTTATAGCCAATAAATGAGAAAATTAGTACATCATTTTTATTTAACTTTGTAAAATCTGTTTCCAAAGAATATGTTCCGTTTTCACCAGTTGAAGTTCCTATATACGGATTACTCTTTAAATATATTGAGACAAAGGAGATTGGTTTAGAATACTCATCGCAAACTACACCGTTAATATTTTGCCCAAAAATTGAACTCCCGGCTGTGAATAAAAGCAGCACTATAAAAGATAAAAAATAGCGTTTCATTTATAATTTACATTTAGTTTATTAAATAATTACAAAAACCATGCACTATTTATTAATTTATTTGGTTTATAAAATAAACTTGTTTATCTTTGTGACGTTATTAAAACAAATAAAACAACTTCTAATAAATACTTTACTAATATGGAAAATAAACAATTAAACGCAAAAGAGAGTCTGGACCTTATAGCCAGCATGATTCAAAACACACAAAATAGTATGGAGCGTAATGCAGGAGTTCCATTCTTAATATGGGGATATACCACTATTATTATCTCAATTATTATATGGAGTTTAATAACTATAACCGAAAATTATCTATGGCAATTTCTATGGTTTGCACTCCCGGCAATCTCAATTCCTACTACATACATAACAAACAGGCATAATACAAAAGGCATAACAACATACATAGATAAAATTATATTACAAGTATGGCGTGTCTTTGGAATTGCAGGATTTTTAGTTTCTATACCGGCATTCTTTTTAGAGGGATACCCGGTATTATTCTGCATAATCCTTCTTATGGGAATGGGAACCGCACTCACAGGCCTTATACTAAAATTTAAGCCATGCATTTGGAGTGGATTTATAGCAATGGCCCTCTCACATCTATGTTTAATATACTCCGGGCTAAATAGTATTCTTATATTTGCGCTGGTATTTTTAATTATGATGGTTATTCCTGGACACATATTAAATGCAAGAGCAAAAAAACTATCTCTACAGTAATATAAATAGATGATGTTTAAAGATCTAAATCCATTACTACACTCCGAGCTAAGATTAGCAATAATGTCACTATTGCTAAGTGCAGAAGAAGCAGATTTTGTTTACATAAAAGAACAAACAAAATCCACTGCAGGTAACCTTAGCGTACAGCTTGATAAACTATCCTCTGCCGGCTACATAAAAATTGCAAAAGGATTTATTGGTAAAAAACCAAATACCTCATGCAAAATAACCAACGCCGGACGTGTTGCCTTTGCAGAATACGTAGACGCCCTAAAAAGCTACATAATCCCCCATCCCTAGGCCACCTATTCCATGTTGGGTGAACATTATGTATAGCATCTTTGTCTTATAGCAAACGAATTTGCAATGAGACATAGAGTAAGTGCTCTTATTATCCTAATCACTTCATTTTTAAGCATATCTACTAATGCACAAATTAGACAGATTTTATTGTGGCCAAATGGAGTGCCAACTAAAGGAGCATCGCAACCTCAAACACCTATTGCATTTGAAAGAGCTATTTCGCTGGAAGAAGCAATAGCTCTTTTATACGTAAACAATAATGCTATAAAACTCACCGATAAATCACTAGAAATAGCTAAGGCCGAAAAGCAGAAACTTAATTCTATGTGGTATCCCTATGTTACAGCAACAGGGACATATATGCATTTTTCAAATAATATTGTGGCTAAAGAAAACGAGGTAAACTCTTTTCTTAATAATGCATTATCGGCTATGCAACAATTGTTTCCACATCTTAACTCACAAGAGATATCGGGTATTCTTACTGGTATAGAGGGAATTTTGGGTGGTGTAGGTTCGTCGTTATCAAACATAGTAACAGAATTAAATGCAATTACTTTAAATTTTCCAATATTAAAACAAAATATTTCTACCATTGATGCCAATATTACATGGCCACTATTCACAGGGGGAAAAAGAATATTTGCCAATAGAATTGGTAAATCTCTTATTGCCACAGCAGAAGAAATAAAATCTATTACAACAGATGCGCAACTTGTAGTTTTAGTTGAGACATACTACACATTAAAACTTAGTAAAGAGATAGTTACAGAAAGAGAAGAAAGTGTTAAATCTATGATAACGCTCTTTAATAATGCAGTGAGTCTTAAGCGAAATGGAATAATAAACAAGGCCGAAATGCTTGTTGCTCAAGTTGCTATGGAAGAAGCAATAAGAGAGTTGGAAAATGCAAAAGAAAGTGTATTAGTGGCAGAAGATGCACTAAAAACAATTTTGGGAATACCTATAACTGAGCAAACGAAGCAAACTATTAAACTCTCTCCAAATACAAATTTTTTTATAATTAAAACTCTTCCACCAATAGAATATTATAAAGAACTAATAAATAGTAATAATTCTCAATTACAGTTAATTAAGGAACAACAGAATATAAATAAAAATGAGAAGAAAATTGCCCAAAGTGCATACATGCCAAACATTGCTATTTTTGCCAAACAAACACTCTATTCATATAATATTCCTAGCAATCTTGCCCCACGCACTGTGGTTGGAGCAGGAATGGTATGGAATATTTTTGACGGACTAAATAGAGAAAAAAACATAGGTATAGCTAAGAAAAATTATGAACAACTTATTATCACCGAAGAACTAACACAAAATAGCTTATACTTAGCCGCCAATAAGCTCCGCTCACAAATGATGGATGCTCTAAACAATATAAGGGCACTAGAAAGTACATTAGAGCTAAGCAAAGAATTGCTTAGAATAAGAGAAAAAAGTTTTGCAGAAGGAATGGCAAATTCAAGTGATGTAGTTGCAGCACGTGCTACATTATCAAAAGTAAGAATAGCTACATTACTAGCATACTGGCAGTTTGATATAGCTTTAGCCAATATGACAGCCATTTGCGGAATATCAAACCAATTTATGGAACTATATAAAAGCTCACAATATAATGAAGAAAATTATAAATTATGAGAACTAAAATTATTTTTACATCACTTATAATTATTATTGCTCTGCTTGCAATTATCTCAATTATAGGCATTGCTATTTATAAAGATAAGCCGGAAACATTACAAGGCCAGATAGAAACAACCGAAATTAAAATATCGGGAAAGCTAATTGGTAGGATAGATAAATTTTATGTGCGCGAAGGAGAACAAGTTAAAATTGGTGATACATTAGTAATGATAAATAGCCCGGAAACAAACGCAATGTTACAAAGTGCCAACGCAATGGAAGATATTGCAAAATTTCAAAATCAAAAAGTTGATGCCGGAGCACGAATTCAAATTATACAATCGTTAAAAGAGGGATGGGAAGCGGCCAAAGCAAATTATGAATTGGCTGCTACTACAAATATCCGTATTAAAAAGCTATATGAAGATAGCGTAGCCACAGCTCAACGGCGCGATGAGGTTTCCACCCTAGAAAAGGCAGCCAAAGCAGCTGAAAAAGCGGCATATTACCAATACCAAATGGCTATTATTGGTGCTCAAAAAGAAGATAAGCAGAGCGCTAAAGCAATGATATCTGCCGCACAAGGTGGTGTAGACCAAGTACAAGCGCTCCTTAACGATTCTAAACTTACTGCCCCAGCTAACGGAGAAATTTCTGCAATATACCCAACTATCGGGGAGCTTATAATGCCCGGTGCGCCTATAATGAATTTAGTAGTTTTGGATAGTTGTTATGTAGTTCTTAATGTGCGCGAAGATTTGCTGCCAAATTTTTACATGGGGAAGTTTTTTATTGGAAAAGTTCCGGCAATAGGCAATAAAGAGATAGTTTTTGAAATTTTTTACATGAGCCCATTAGGAAGCTTTGCTACATGGCGATCAACCAAACAAACAGGATCTTACGATATTGTAACGTTTCAAATAAAAGCAAGGCCCGTACCGGAGAAGGAAACAAAAGCCAACACATACGCCAACACCAAAGAAATAGCGAAAATACGTCCTGGAATGAGTGTACTAGTAACTATCCACTAAAAAATAAGCTAGCAAGGGAGAAAATGCAACAAACAACCTCAAAATTTAAAGCAGTATTTAAGCGAGAGATAAAAATATTTTCGGGACGTTATCTCTACATTTTTGTAGTTATAGTACTACCGCTATTTTCGCTTATTTACATGGCTACAATTTTTGGAGATGGACAAATAGAGAATATCCCAATAGGAATTGTTGATAATACTAACTCACATTTAACCAGAGAAATAGTAAGGAACGTAGCAGCAGTACCAACATTTAACGTTTCTCCACAACATTATTATCTAAACGAGCAACAAGCACGCGAAGCCACTCAAAAAATGGAAATATACGGCTATTTAGTTATTCCACAGAATTTTGACACTAAATTATACAACGGCTTAAATCCAACTTTAACATACTATTATCACTATGCCATACTTAGTATTGGAGGAGAAGTAAATGGGGCCTTTCTTACAGTACTTAGTAATGTATCCGCAAAAATATTAGGAGAAACAGGACAAAAAGCAGGGCTCTCAGCACAACAAATAACAGCCCTAGTACTCCCAACAAGCGCCAGAAGTTTTCCAATATACAATCCCGATTTAGACTTCTCAATTTTTATCTCCTATCCATTCTTTTTTATTTTTTTACAAATAATAATACTCGTTTTTGTTGTGTATAGTATTGGAATGGAGATAAAAACAGGGAGTGTAACAGAATTACTAAAATGTGCAGGGAACAACATATTCATAGCCATAATAGGGAAACTCTCGCCCTACGCAATAATATTTATACTTGAATCAATATTTGCAAATTACGTATTTTTAGAAATAGTTAAAATTCCATTTGAATGTTCCCCCATACCACTTATACTAGATGGAATACTACTAATAATTGCAACAATGAGTATTGGAGTAGTATTAATTTTAGCAATACCACAACTTCCTATAGCAATTAGCTTTGCATCAATGTTTGGAGCTTTGGGAGCAACTACCTGCGGAGTAACATTCCCGGTAGAAAGCATGTATAAGATTTTTGAACTTATGTGCTACTTATTTCCGGCAAGATACTTTGCCCACATTAACCACAATTTACTTTACGATAACGTAGGATTTGCATACACATGGCCATATTTTGTAGCATTAATAGCATTTATAATCCCGGCATTACTCATTCTCCCACGTCTAAATAAAATAAATGCACACAAGCCAATACCCATTCCGTCATACTATGGAATAATTCTTATAATACTAGGTGGCACAATAGGATACGGACTCCTCTATAACTTTATCTACCAACCAAATATTGTAGAAAAAGTTCCAATAGCGATAGTTGATAATTCAAAAAGCGAGTTAAGCAATAAATATTCACAATACCTAAACGCCACACAAGGAATTAGCGTTATTACCAACGCTATTAATTTTGAAGAGGCAAAAAAGCTAATGGAATCTCACAAAATAAGAGGTATAATTTTCCTTCCGCATAATTTTAGTAATAGAATAAACAACGGAGAAGAATCTGTTTTTCTTATGTACGAAACAACCACATCATTTCTATATTATCTTACAATACAAAGCAGTGCCATAGCTGCAATGCAAAAAATAAACAACGAATATAGAGCAAATATTGTAAAAAAATTACCAAAACAAGCACAACTAGAACTTTCCCTAGCACCCAATATTTCAATATCGGGAATTCCACTATACAATAATAATGGCGGTTACGGCTCATTCCTCCTCCCGATAGTTTTTATTATAGTAATATTTCAAACACTTCTTATGGCAATAGGGGTATTTTGCGGAACACGCAACGAAGAACAAAATAAATCCGGTAATAAATATATAACCAATTATTTTACCCGTACTTACAAAAATCCGTTTTTAACAATTCTACACATATCTGCACCATTTATAATAACATATTTTGCCCTCTCATTTTTCCTTTTAGGACTGCTCCCCGGAATTTTCAACCTTCCCAACATAGGAAATCCGTTAGTTATATATCCATTTATACTACTCTTTATAATAACCACAGCCGTAGCTGGAATATCATTCTCACGGCTCTTCAGCGACTCAGAAAGTGCAATACTTATGATCCCCTTTTTCTCTATAGGACTAATATTTCTAGGGGGAATGTCATTCCCACTAGAACAAATACCGCTTTTTTGGAGATTTTTCTACTATCTCTTTCCATCCTCCCCTGCCGTTACAGGATACATTAAACTAACCACAATGGGCGCTAATATACAAGCAATTGCCCCACAAATAATAACATTATTAATACAATTAGCCATATACATTACAATTGCAGCAACGGTATTAAGAAAAAAACCTTAATTTTGGAAAAAATTACATCAAAAGCCAAATGATCAACAACAAAAATACAAATAACACCAAAGTTACAAATAACACTCAAGTTACAAATAATAGCATAATTCCAAAATTAGGGCTAATAGGAAATCCAATATCACACTCAAAAAGTCCGGCTCTTTTTGCAGCAGCCTACAGCAGTTATCCCTTTACCTACAATCTTATAGAGGCCAATACAATTCAAAAAGCAATGGAACGTTTTTTTAGCGAAGGCTTTACCGGAGCAAACGTAACTGCCCCCTTTAAAGACTTAGTATTCAAATATATTACTCATCCCGATAGAATATCCTCTTTACTAAAAAGCGCAAATATTATTATCCGCAAGGGAGAAGAATTACACTCGTATAACTCCGATTATTATGGAGTAAAAAACACAATTGAAGAACTTATAGCCAACGGTCACCCAATAACCAAAGCACTAGTAATTGGCGCAGGCGGAGCAGGCAAGGCTGCCACACTAGCCCTTAACGATTTAGGAATAAAAACCTTTTGGGCAAATCGCACACCACTAAGCTACCCGGCATATATTCACTTGTCCCAAATACCACAATATGCAACAGAATGTCAATTAATTATATATACTCTCGCATTTAAGATAAAAGAAATGGAAGAGATAAATCTAAAAAATAAAATAATATTTGAAGCAAATTATGCCAATCCACAATTTGCAAATGCAGAAAGTTATATATCTGGCAAACACTGGCTTTACAACCAAGCCATCCCGGCATTTAAACTATTTACCGGCATTGAACCAAACACAAATGAGATGAAAAAAACAATAGGATTTTAAAAATTAGATAACTTTTCTTCGTTATATGCAAATAATGTTGTAATTTTAACCGTTAAAAAATCACAAAATTATGTCTTACAATAAGGTACTATTAATAGGAAATGTTGGTAAAGATCCGGAGGTTAGACATCTCGAATCCGGCGCTTCAGTTGCCTCATTTACCTTAGCAACAACAGAGAGATTTAAGGACAAAAACGGCATATTAACAGATCAAACAGAGTGGCATAACATTGTATGTTGGAGAAATTTGGCAGAGCTGGTAGAAAAATACGTAAACAAGGGAACACAATTATTTATTGAAGGAAAAATAAGAAGTAGAAATTGGACAGATCAGGCAGGACAAAAAAAGTATATCACAGAAATTGTTGCCGATAATATAAGACTTTTAGGTAAGCGAGGCGATAATAATACTGCTCAGCAACCACAGTCCCCAACACAAAGTGGAAACCAACAAGCAGGAGTATCTACTGTAGCTAATCAAAATTCACAAGAACCAAGTTCACACGTAGAAGAATCATCTGATGATCTTCCATTTTAATTAAAATTAAAAAATCAACTAATTTATTATAAAATATGAAAGTAGATGTAGTATTGGGCCTTCAATGGGGCGACGAGGGAAAAGGGAAGATAGTAGATGTTCTTGCCGGCTCTTATCCAATTATTGGAAGATTCCAAGGCGGTCCAAATGCCGGTCACTCTCTTCATTTTGAGGGAAAGACATTTGTGCTTCACACTGTACCGTCGGGAGTATTCAGAAAGAATGCTATAAATGTTATTGGAAATGGGGTTGTAATTGATCCTATTATATTTAGAGAAGAGTGCCACCAAATTGAGGCAATGGGTGTTCCTGTAAAAGAAAGGGTTTTTATATCTAAAAAAGCTCATCTCATTTTACCAACACACAGAATTATTGATGCAGCATCCGAGGCATCAAAAGGCAAGTTAAAAATTGGCTCTACCCTTAAAGGAATAGGACCTACATACATGGATAAAACAGGAAGAAATGGATTAAGAGTAGGAGATGTTTTAGCAACCGATTTTGCTAACCGATTCAACGCACTTAAAACCAAACACATCTCGTTTCTAACCCAATTCGATTACAAATACAACGCAGAAGAAAAAGAGGCTGAATGGATGGATGCAATAGAGTATTTAAAATCATTCACTCTTATAGACGGAGAATACGTTGTAAACCAATACCTTAACGATAATAAAAAAATTCTAGCAGAGGGAGCTCAAGGCTCACTATTAGATATAGACTTTGGAGCATACCCATTTGTAACCTCATCATCAACAACATGTGCCGGAGCCTGCATAGGTTTAGGAGTATCTCCAAGTAAAATAGGAAAAGTATACGGTATATTTAAAGCATACTGCACAAGAGTTGGTAGCGGTCCGTTCCCAACAGAACTCAACGATGACACCGGAGAAGAATTACGTCAAAAAGGATTTGAGTTTGGAGCAACAACAGGTCGCCCACGCAGAACAGGATGGTTAGACCTTCCAGCCCTTAAATACGCTATTATGCTAAATGGAGTATCAGAGCTTATAATGATGAAAGCAGACGTACTCGATTCCTTTAATACTATAAACATAGCAACCTCATACATAGTAAACGGCGTTGAAACAGAACAAGTTCCTTACGATACTTTTGCAACAATAGAACCGGTATATAAGAGTTTTAAAGGATGGAACAAAGATCTTACCTCAATAAGAAAAGAAGAAGAACTTCCTTTTGAATTTATGAACTACGTCCGTTTTATAGAAAAAGAACTGCACGTCCCAATTAAAATTATCTCGTTAGGGCCCGATAGAAATCAAACCATTATTCGCGGAGAATAAAATAAATAAACAAAGAATAAAGTAATAAACAGCAAATAAAAGCAGCTATCAAAAATTATTGATAGCTGCTTTATTTTTACATAAAAAGGTATTATTCTAATAATAAATATACCCCATATTATTGCAGGAACAATTACGAACGCTTGTTGGGCACATCTAACTCCATATGTGGATTTTTATCGGAAAGTTTCCCTAAAATATAGGCAACAACTATTGCAACCACTGCAAGACCAATAAAAAGATACTCCGCATTTACAGCAGATTTAAGATCAGAAACCACAGGATCGCTTATAGAAGCACGTGTTGTCTCTATAATATAACCAACAGCAATAGGAACTAAAAGCATTCCCATATTTTGTATCCAATATATTAAAGAATACGCCGTACCCAAATTCTTTTCGGGAATAATTTTTGGAACAGAAGGCCACATTGCAGCAGGAACAAGAGAATAACCTATACCCAAAATTGCAATCCCAAAATAGCCAAAGAAAGGAATACCGGGAGCAAATGCAATTATTAAATGAGCAACCAAAACTAATAAGGCGCCTAATATCATAAATCTAGTAGCTTTCCCTTTCCTATCTATTAAAGTTCCAAAAAGCGGAGTAAACACCATTGTAAAAAACGGTATCATTGCCACCATATAAGAAGCAATATCGTTATCAATATCAAATCTTGGAATAATTATTGACGTAGCAAACCTCCTAAAAGAAATTATACAACAATAAAAAAATACACATAATAAAGAAATTAAGATAAAATACTTATTCCCCAACACATTAAAAATATCGGAAAACTTAAATTTATCTTCGGCCTTAGCCTTTATATTATCTCTTTTTGCAGCTTCTGCTGTTTGAACATCAAATTTAGAATCAAATAAAAGAAACATAGACCACAACACAACAGCAACAATCATTAAAATTAGCCCAACAATTGTTGGCTTACTAGTCTCAGAAAACGGAATGTAAGCTTGATTTATATTAACAATTCTTGGAACCAATATTAAAGCAGTAGCAGTTCCCAAACGAGCAAAGGCCAATTGCAGCCCCATGGCAAGAGCCATCTCTTTACCCTTAAACCATTTAGCAATAGATCTGGTAACGGCAACACCTGCAATTTCGCTTCCTAAACCAAAAATGGCACATCCTGTATACGCCAATGCCAAAGAAGGTTTAGCAAACATCTTACCTATAACATTATATAACGGAGAATTTGAAAAACTCTCCGAAATAGCATAAACAACAATAAGGGAGCCCACTACCATAAGTCCAACAAATAATGACCCGGTAAAACGAACTCCCCATTTATCTAACAACATACCGCATATAACCAATCCCCCCCAAACACATAATAATGAATAAGCTCCACCATACATTCCATAATCGCTAGAACTCCAAGCCAAATCTAAGATTTGTGGATTTTTAAAAATATGGCCTATAGTAGTAAAAATATCATCAAAAAAATATGATGCAAACATAGGAACAGATAAGCACAAAAGTACTATCCAACGTGCACTTGGTGAATTTTTTAAAAGGTGAATTGCCTTGTTCATAAATATAAGGATTAGTAATAATTAGTTCGTTGTTATTTATTTCTTAATATTAGGAAGTTCTAGCCCGTATCCCTTCTTTTTATCTTCCACTTTAAGCCACATACCCAATAAAGCAGCTAATACACCTAAAGAAGCAAATATTAACATAGGAACAGTATAATTATAGTCTTTAGGATTTGAAACTCCAACATTAGTTATTGTAAGAGCCCAACCTATAAGCATAGGGAAAGCCATAAGTCCAATATTCTGTATCCAGAAAATAACAGAATAAGCAGATCCTAAACAACGGTTTTCAACCAATTTAGGAACAGAAGGCCAAAGAGCTGCCGGAACCAAAGAGAAACTAATACCTAAAAGTATTATTGCAGCATAAGCTACATTAAGTGAAAAATATTCTTTTGGACAAATCGCAAATACCAAATGGCATCCAATCATAATTATTGCGCCAAGAATAAGCATAGAGGCACCTTTTCCTTTTCTATCGAGATACGCACCAAGTAACGGAGTAAGACACATAGCCCCAATAGGAAAATAAGAAAATATATCACTCGCCTGTGTACTGCTAATACCCAAACGACACTCCAACATATTTGATGCAAATTTTTGGAATGGGAAAATAGCAGAATAATAAAGAACACACAAACCTGCTACAATAAGGAACGTCTTACTTGTAAAAAGCACTACAAGGTCGCTCATTCTAAACGGCTCCTCTGGAGCTTCACCCCTCTCTCCTATCTGTTTTTCTAGTTTACGATCAAAGAAGAAATAAATTAAAGAAGATATTAATCCAATAATTAATAAAATAAGGATAAACATTACCGGCTTACTAACATCAACTAAAGCATTAGAAGAACCATCTAATACACCGGCAATTCTTGGCGATATTCTAAATACTGCAAACACTCCCAAACGGGCAATAGCCATTTCTAATCCCATTGCAAGTGCCAATTCTTTTCCATTAAACCACTTAACAATTCCTTTTGAAACTGTAATTCCGGCCATTTCAACACCACATCCAAAAATCATAAAGCCCAATGAGGCTAATTTTGCAGATGCAGGAAATGATGTCCACCACGAATTAAGCCACATCTCCAACCCTGTACCGGAGAATGCCGCAGTAACAGCATAAAATTTAATAGAAGCACCCACAACCATAATAGATGCAGATAAAATTGCAGTAGCTCTTACACCTATTTTATCTAGGATTACCCCGGCAAAAATAAGAAATAAGGCAAAAACATTTAAAAAATACTCCGACCCTGCAAAGAGTCCGTAATTCTCTGATGACCATCCCAAATTCTCTTCTAGCATACTTTTAAGTGGAGACAAAACATCCACAAACATATATGCAAAAAACATCATTGATGAAAGTAAAACAAGGACAGTCCAGCGCACAAGCGGCATATCCCTCAATAGTAATTTAGTATTCACAACGTTAAATATGATTTAGTTAATTATAATTATAAGTTCTAATAAAAAGAATTTATAAAAATATACATTAATATCTAAAAATCAAAATTTAATTAAATTTTTCTATACAATAAATATGTTGTATCTTGCAATTTGTTTTTTAGACGATACTAAAAGTGAAAATATTAGATAAAATAAACGCACCTTCCGATATAAAGAAGCTAACTATAGGAGAACTAGAAATACTTTGCAAAGAATTAAGAGAGTACATGTTAGAATGTTGCTCTCATAATCCCGGACACCTAGGTTCCAGCCTTGGAGCTGTAGAGATAGCCGTGTCTTTGCATTATGTATTTAACACGCCAAAAGACAAATTGGTTTGGGATGTTGGACATCAAGCATATTCCCATAAAATAATAACAGGCAGACGGAATGCCTTTGTAAATAACAGAAAATATAAAGGACTTAGCGGATTTCCCAAAATAGCAGAGAGTGAATATGATGCATTTGGAGCAGGACACACGTCAACATCAATTTCAGCAGCACTAGGTATAGCAGAAGCAGCCCACATAAAAGGAGAAAATATAAACGTAATTGCTATAATAGGTGATGGTGCAATGACAGGTGGACTTGCATTTGAAGGGCTTAATAATGCCGGGGCAATGAAATCAAATATTTTGGTAATTCTTAACGACAACCAAATATCCATAGATAATAATGTTGGGGCAATGCATAATTACCTTTTAAAAATATCCACGTCTCCTACATATAATAGAATAAAGAATCACATTTGGGATAAATTAGGTAACGGAAAATTCCGCAAATTCATTCAAAAATTTATGCTAAGTACAAAACTTGCCTTCTTTAAAAGTGGTTCCGTATTTGAGGGACTTGGATTTAGATATTTTGGAACAGTAGATGGCAACGATATAGGCGAGATGGTAACCACACTTGCTAATATGAAAGATATAAAAGGGCCTAAATTGTTACATATAAGTACAACTAAAGGAAAAGGATACAAACCGGCAGAACAGAACCAGAGTATATGGCATGCACCGGGAAAATTTGATCTTGCAACAGGAGAAAGGATAAAGTCATCATCAAACCTTTATCGTTATCAAGATATTTTTGGCGAAACCATTGTAGAATTAGCAAAACTAAACGATAAAATTGTAGCCATCACCCCGGCAATGGCGTCGGGTTGTTCCCTTACTAAAATGATGAATATATTTCCAAATAGAACATTTGATGTTGGCATAGCAGAACAACATGCTGTAACATTCTCGGCAGGGCTAGCCTCACAAGGACTATTACCATTTTGTAATATCTATTCTACATTTATGCAGAGGGCGTTTGATAATATTATTCATGATGTAGCTTTGCAAAATCTTAAAGTTATTTTTTGTTTGGATAGAGGTGGAATTGTAGGAGAAGATGGTGCAACCCATCAGGGAGCTTTTGATCTTGCATATTTTAGATTAATACCCAATATAACTATTGCAGCTCCACTTAATGAAATAGAATTACGCAACATGCTTTATTCCGCTACACTTCCAAATTATGGCATTACTGCAATAAGATATCCTAGAGGCAGCTGCCAAGGGCTAGATTGGAAAAAAGAATTTGAAGAAATTACTCTAGGAAAGGCTAAATTACTAACTGATGGTAAAAAAGTAGCGGTATTAACTATTGGGACAATAGGAAATAGAACAGCCAAAGCAATTAAAATGGCACAAGAAGAAGGAATATTCCCATTACATTATAATATGCGTTTTCTAAAACCGCTGGATACCGCAGCCATTGCAGATGCATGCGGCAAATGTTCCACAATAATAACAATAGAGGACGGAACTGTTATTGGAGGTCTTCATAGCGCAGTGGCAGAATTTATTTCACTAAATTATCCCAATCACAAAGTTGTAGGAATGGGTATTCCCGATAATTTTGTAGAGCAAGGAAGTGTTGACGAACTAATTTCCGAGTGCGGATATAACGTTAACAACATCCTTTTAAAGATAAAAGAGGAATGGAAGCTAATTTAAATTAACTGATAAAGAATTATTTATAAAAAAACATTATTTTTTTAATAAAAAAGTTTGGTAGATAAAAACAAAAGTCATATCTTTGCAATCCCAAACGAAAAGAGAACAGCCTTATGGCAATATTCGGATGGGAGAGTTGAAATACTGCCGATGTAGCTCAGTTGGCCAGAGCAGCTGATTTGTAATCAGCTGGTCGGGGGTTCGAATCCCTCCATCGGCTCAAGTTTTTTGAACAATTTTAATAATGGGGAGATACCAAAGTGGCCAACTGGGGCAGACTGTAAATCTGCTGGCGTACGCCTTCGTAGGTTCGAATCCTGCTCTCCCCACTATTTTTTTATTTGCGGAAGTAGCTCAGTCGGTAGAGCATCAGCCTTCCAAGCTGAGGGTCGCGGGTTCGAATCTCGTCTTCCGCTCTCCTAAAGCCAGTGTAGCTCAGAGGTAGAGCGCTTCCTTGGTAAGGAAGAGGCCATGGGTTCAATTCCCATCACCGGCTCTACAAGTGTGTAAAATATTCAATTAATTAATTTTATTATTATGGCAAAAGAAACTTATAAAAGGGACAAACCGCACGTTAACATAGGTACTATAGGCCACGTTGACCACGGTAAAACCACTTTGACTGCAGCTATCACAACTGTTTTAGCAAAGAAAGGTTTATCAGAGCTTCGTTCATTTGACTCTATCGATAACGCACCAGAGGAGAAAGAACGTGGTATTACTATTAACACATCACACGTTGAGTATCAAACAGCTGCTCGTCACTACGCCCACGTAGATTGTCCGGGCCATGCCGACTATGTTAAAAACATGGTTACAGGTGCTGCTCAAATGGACGGCGCTATTCTTGTTTGTGCTGCAACAGATGGTCCTATGCCTCAAACACGTGAGCATATCCTTTTAGCTCGTCAGGTAAACGTTCCAAAAATTGTAGTGTTCCTTAATAAAGTTGACATCGTAGACGATCCCGAGATGATTGACCTAGTAGAGATGGAAGTTCGTGAACTTCTTTCATTCTACAACTTTGACGGTGATAACACTCCCGTTATTCGTGGTTCTGCTCTTGGAGCATTAAACGGTGACGCTAAATGGGAAGATAAAGTAATGGAACTTATGGATGCAGTTGATAGCTACATTCCACTTCCACTACGTGAAAGAGAAAAACCTTTTCTTATGCCTGTTGAGGACGTATTCTCAATTACAGGACGTGGTACAGTTGCTACAGGTAGAATTGAAACAGGTATTATCCATGTTGGTGATGAGATACAAGTTATTGGTCTTGGTGAAGAGCCTAGGAAATCTACCGTTACAGGTGTTGAGATGTTCCGTAAATTACTAGATCAAGGTGAAGCTGGTGATAACGTTGGTTTATTGCTTCGTGGTATTGATAAAAAAGATATTAAGAGAGGTCAAGTTATTGCTAAACCCGGAACCATTACTCCTCATAAGAAATTCATTGCTGAGATTTATGTTTTAAAGAAAGAAGAGGGTGGACGCCACACTCCTTTCCATAACAGATATCGTCCTCAATTCTTCATCCGTACATTGGATATTACAGGTGAAATTCTTCTTCCAGAAGGTGTTGAGATGGTAATGCCAGGTGATAATGTTACTATTACAGTAGAGCTTATCTACCCAGTAGCTATTAACGTTGGTCTACGTTTCGCAATTCGTGAGGGTGGCAGAACAGTAGGTGCAGGACAAGTAACTAAAATTGTAGAATAATACATTCTTCTATAATTAAGTAAACTACTAAAGCTTTCATCAGCTATAGGTGAAAGCTTTAATTTAGGGACATAGTTCAAGGGTAGAATAGCGGTCTCCAAAACCGTTGATGGGCGTTCGAATCGCTCTGTCCCTGCAAAGCCAAGTGTTACGATTTGGTCCGTTTAATCAGATGATAACAAAGCTTCCAATTGTTATTGTCACAATTAAAATAAAATGAACAAAATTACTTTGTATTTCAAAGAGTCGTACATCGAGTTAGCAAAAAAGGTTAGTTGGCCCACTTGGTCCCAACTACAGAACTCTGCCATTGTTGTAATGGTTGCTTCCTTGATTTTTGCGATAGTTGTTTTTGTTATGGACTTAGCGTTCAAAAACATAATGACATTTATTTATAATATGTTGTACTAAATCATGAGTGAAATTGCCAAAAAATGGTATGTTGTTCGCGCAGCCGGAGGAAAGGAAAAAAAGGCGAAGGAGTATATAGAGAATGAAATCAAACGATTAGGTCTCTCAGATTATATTTCGCAGGTTTTAATTCCAACTGAAAAGATTTATCAGGTAAAGAATGGTAAAAAGGTAAGCATGGATAGAATTTTTTATCCCGGTTATATCCTTATAGAAGCTGCTCTTACCGGAGAAATTCAACATATAATCCGTAATCTGCCGCACATTTCCGGATTTCTTACAGAAAAACAAGGGGGGAAGGAAAAAGAGCCTACTCCACTTCGTCAATCAGAAGTT
The DNA here is from genome assembly GCA_036659275.1 of Bacteroidales bacterium. Classification (GTDB taxonomy): domain Bacteria; phylum Bacteroidota; class Bacteroidia; order Bacteroidales; family UBA932; genus Egerieousia. The sequence continues at coordinate 32,724 of JAVXCW010000018.1, forward strand.
AACAGAATACTCGGAAGAGTTGATGAGTTACTTGATAAGGAAGAGGAAAATATAACACCATTTATTATTGGTGAAGCAGTAAAAGTGGTAGATGGACCATTCAATGGTTTTGACGGTACAATAGAAGAAATCTTGGAGGACAAGAGGAAACTAAAAGTAATGGTAAAGATCTTTGGTAGAAAAACTATCCTAGAGCTAAATTTTGTTCAAGTAGTTAAAGAATAAATAATTAAATTATTATGGCTAAAGAAATTGCCGCATTCATTAAATTGCAAATTAAGGGCGGTGCCGCAAATCCATCACCTCCTGTAGGACCAGCACTTGGTTCAAAGGGCGTTAATATTATGGATTTTTGCAAGCAATTTAATGCCCGTACCCAAGATAAAGCCGGTAAAGTATTGCCGGTAATTATCACAGTTTTTAACGATAAATCTTTCACTTTTGTAGTTAAACAACCTCCTGTAGCGGTACAGTTAAAAGAGGCTGCCAAAGTACAATCGGGATCAGCTGAACCTAACCGTAAAAAGGTAGCAACAATTACTTGGGAACAAGTTCGCGCTATTGCAACAGATAAAATGCCAGATATGAACGCATTTACTATTAAATCTGCAATGAGCATGGTTGCCGGAACAGCAAGAAGTATGGGTATTAATGTAGAGGGAACATTTCCTGCCGACGTAAATTAAAAATCACACGCAATGAGTAAGCTTACTAAAAATCAAAAAGTAGCAGAAACTAAGATTGAAACCGGCAAACAGTATAAATTGGCGGATGCTTGTGCTTTAGTAAAAGAAATTTCTTTTACTAAGTTCGATTCATCAGTTGATATTGCTGTTCGCTTAGGTGTTGATCCACGTAAAGCAAATCAAATGGTTCGCGGCGTTGTGACACTTCCACACGGAACAGGTAAACAAACCCGCGTACTAGTATTATGTACACCAGATAAAGAAGCCGAAGCTAAAGAGGCAGGGGCAGACTTTGTTGGGTTAGATGAATATATTGATAAAATAAAAGCCGGCTGGACAGATGTAGATGTTATTATCTGTACTCCTTCAGTAATGGCTAAAATTGGTGCTATTGGTAGAATACTCGGTCCGAGAGGTCTTATGCCTAATCCAAAAACAGGTACTGTTACAATGGAGATAAGCAAGGCTGTAACCGAAGTAAAAGCCGGTAAAATTGACTTTAAGGTAGATAAACAAGGTATTGTTCACGCTAGTATTGGAAAAGCATCTTTTGATGCAGGAAAATTAACTGACAACGCTACCGAGTTCCTTAATATGGTTATCAAATTAAAACCACAGGCACTTAAGGGTACTTACGTTAAGAGTATTTTCTTATCGTCAACTATGGGCCCTGGAATTTGTATTGATGGCAAGACCTTTGGTGCTGCTGAATAATAAATAATCTGTTATGAGAAAAGAAGAAAAATTACAAATTATTGAAAGTATCGCAGCACAGTTAAAAGAAACGCCTAATTTTTATGTTGCCGACATTGAGGGCTTAAATGCTCAAGTAACATCTAAATTACGCCGTGCTTGCTTTGAGAAACAGATAAAACTTGCTGTTATAAAAAATACTTTATTCTATAAAGCTTTAGAGCAAAAAGGAATTGAGAATTTAGAGCAATTTGAAACTGTACTAAAAGGATCATCAGCTATTATGTATGCACTAGAGGCTGCAAATTCTCCTGCTAAACTTATAAAAGAGTTTGGCAAAGAAAACGGGAAACCTATTCTTAAAGGAGCTTATGTACAAGACTGTGCTTATATTGGTGCTGAAAATCTTGAGGCACTCGTTAATATCAAGTCTCGTGAGGAACTTATCGGTGATATCATCGGGTTATTACAATCTCCTATGCAGAACGTTATCTCTGCTTTAACATCACAAGGTGGTGGAAAAATTGCAGGAATTGTAAAAACATTATCAGAAAAAGAGTAAAAATAATTAACACATTAAAAATATTAAAACCATGGCAGATATTAAAAAATTTGCGGAAGAATTAGTTAACCTTTCTGTAAAAGACGTTCAAGAACTAGCAAAAGTTCTTAAAGAAGAATACGGAATCGAGCCTGCTGCTGCTGCTGTTGCTGTTGCCGCTCCTGCTGCTGCTGCTGTTGCTGCTGAGCAAACAGAGTTCGACGTAATCCTTAAATCAGCTGGTCAAGCTAAACTACAAATTGTAAAAATAGTTAAAGAGATCACAGGTTTAGGTCTTAAAGAGGCTAAAGATTTAGTTGATGCTGCACCAAAGGCTATTAAAGAGAAAGTTTCTAAAGCCGAAGCAGAGCAAGTAAAAGCACAACTTGAAGAGGCTGGCGGAGAAGTTGAAGTTAAATAAAACTCCACTACCCGTTAAACGGGAAATAGTCAGGTTTAGGGCATAAAATGCCCTAAACCTTTTTGTCGTTTTTTTAAGTTTATTTTCATCCAACCCAAAAACAATGTCGCAAAATACAAATAATCAGCGGATTACATTCGCGACTTCTAAATCCCTCCTTGAGTACCCGGATTTTCTAGAAGTGCAATTAAAGTCTTTTAGAGACTTTTTTCAGCTTGACACAACAGCAGAAAACCGTAGAAACGAAGGTTTGTTTAAGGTTTTTCAAGAGATCTTTCCAATCACGGATACTCGAAATAATTTCGTTCTGGAATTTATTGACTATTTCGTAGATCCTCCTCGCTACTCAATGGACGAGTGCTTGGATAGAGGTCTTACGTATAGTGTGCCATTAAAGGCTAAGTTAAAGCTATATTGTACAGATCCCGAGCATGAGGATTTTGATACTGTTATTCAAGATGTTTATCTTGGAACAATACCATATATGACTCCTAGAGGAACATTTATAATAAATGGTTCCGAGAGAATTGTGGTATCACAACTACATCGTTCACCAGGCGTATTCTTTGGGCAAAGTTTACATGCCAATGGTACAAAATTATATTCAGCCCGCATAATTCCTTTTAAAGGATCATGGATTGAGTTTGCAACCGACATTAACAATGTAATGTATGCATACATCGATCGTAAAAAGAAATTACCGGTAACCACCCTACTTAGAGCAATAGGCTTTGAGAGCGATAAAGATATTCTTGATATCTTTGGCCTGGCTAATGAAATTAAGGTTAATAAAACTAATCTTAAGAAATGTATAGGCTCAAAACTAGCTGCTAGAGTTCTTAAAACATGGAATGAAGATTTTGTGGACGAAGACACTGGAGAAGTAGTATACATTGAGCGTAATGAGGTTATTATTGACCGCGAAACCGTTATTGAAGAGGAGCATATAGAGGATATTCTCGATTCTGGCGTAAGCACCATTCTTGTTCATAAAGAGGATGCAAACACAAGCGATTTTGCAATTATACATAACACCCTACAAAAAGACCAATGTAACTCCGAAAAAGAGGCTATATTTTATACATACAGACAGTTGCGTAACTCAGAACCACCTGATGAAGCCACTGCAAGAGACGTTATTGACAAACTATTTTTCTCCGATAAGAGATATGATCTTGGAGATGTAGGAAGATATCGTCTTAATAGAAAATTAAATTTAAATACTCCCAACGATGTTAGAGTTCTAACAAAGGCGGACATTATAGAGATTATCCGTTACTTAATACAATTAATAAATGCTAAAGCAATTGTTGATGATATTGACCATTTAAGTAACAGGAGAATTAGAACAGTTGGTGAACAATTAGCAAATCAATTTAGCGTAGGACTAGCTCGTATGGCTAGGACTATAAGGGAAAGAATGAACGTTAGAGATAATGAGGTGTTCACTCCTATAGATTTGATTAATGCTAAAACATTGTCATCTGTTATTAACTCATTCTTTGGTACAAGCCAGTTGTCCCAATTTATGGATCAAACTAACCCACTGGCAGAGATGACCCACAAAAGAAGACTTTCTGCATTGGGACCAGGTGGTTTGTCTAGAGATAGAGCAGGTTTTGAGGTACGTGACGTTCACTATACTCACTACGGCAGACTTTGTCCTATAGAAACCCCAGAGGGACCAAACATTGGTCTTATCTCATCTTTGTGTGTATATGCAAAGATAAATGAACTAGGATTTATTGAAACCCCATATAGAAAGGTAGACAACGGAGTTGTTGATATGTCGTCTAAAGGTTATGTTTACATGAGTGCCGAGGAGGAGGAAGAGAAGATGGTTGCACAAGCAAATGCTCATTTAGATGATAATGGATGTCTTACAGACGAGAGAATTAAATGTAGATTTGAGGCAGATTATCCGGTTGTAAGTAAAGATGAAGTTCATTTAATGGACGTTGCTCCTAACCAAATAGCATCAATAGCTGCATCTCTTATTCCATTTTTGGAGCATGATGATGCCAACCGTGCATTAATGGGATCAAACATGATGCGACAAGCTGTTCCTGTAGTAAGGCCAGAAGCCCCTATAGTTGGTACAGGTTTGGAAGGCCCTGTTGTAAAAGATTCTAGGACACAAGTTTCTGCAAGGGGTGCAGGCGAAATTATTTACGTTGATGCCAACGAAATACACGTTAAATATGAGCAGACAGAAGCCGAAAGGTTTGTAAGTTTCGACTCCGAAATTACAGTATATAAATTACCTTTATATAGGAAGACTAATCAAAGTACATCAATTTATCTTAAACCAATAGTTAAGAAAGGTGATAAAGTTGTTGCCGGACAAATTCTTACCGAGGGATATGGTACTCAAAAAGGTGAACTTGCGCTAGGAAGAAATCTTAAGGTTGCATATATGCCTTGGAAAGGATATAATTTTGAGGATGCTATTGTTTTGTCAGAAAGAATTATTAGAGAGGATATATTTACATCTATTCACGTAGATGAATATATTATGGAAGTTAGAGATACCAAACGAGGTATGGAAGAGCTTACATCTGATATTCCTAATGTTAGCGAAGAGGCTACTAAAGACCTTGACGAAAACGGTATCATACGAATTGGTGCTAACGTTGAGCCGGGAGATATTCTTATAGGAAAGATTACTCCTAAAGGTGAAAGCGATCCTTCTCCTGAGGAAAAATTACTAAGAGCTATTTTTGGAGATAAAGCAGGCGATGTAAAAGATGCTTCGCTTAAGGCGTCTCCTTCGCTATCGGGAACAATAATTGATAAAAGATTATTTGCCCGTGTAGGTAAAGAGACAAGTAGCAAAAAAATTAAAAGCAGTGCTAAAGCACAGGTGCAACAAGCCGAAGAGAATTTTAATAGAAAAGCAGGAGTACTAAGGGATAAGTTTATTGATAAACTTATGATTCTTGTTGATAAAAAAGAATCACAAGGAGTAAATGACCTTTATGGAGTTGAGATACTTACTAAGGGAGAACAATTTACCAGAGCTTTCCTAGATACTATTGATTTTGAAAATATAAATCCTACTAAATGGACTTCTGATAAAAATTGCAATAATATGATTAAGCAGTTAATTAATAACTACTTAATTGCACATAAAGAGTTTGATGCAGAGCTTAAGAGAATTAAGTATAATCTTACAATAGGTGATGAGCTTCCAACAGGTATTATGCAGTTGGCCAAGGTTTATGTTGCTAAAAAGAGAAAGATTAGAGTGGGTGATAAAATGGCAGGTAGACATGGTAATAAAGGTATTGTTGCTAGAGTTGTTAGGGATGAGGATATGCCATTCTTAGATGACGGTAGCGTTGTAGATATAGTTCTTAATCCTCTTGGTGTGCCTTCACGTATGAATTTAGGTCAGATTTATGAAGCTGTTTTAGGATGGGCAGGTAAAGAACTTGGAATTAAGTTTTCTACTCCTATTTTTGATGGTGCTACTCTTGAACAAATATGTGACTATACCGATAAAGCAGGACTACCTAAATATGGTAAAACATATTTGAGTGATGGTGGTACAGGCGAAAAGTTTGACCAACCTGCTACAGTAGGTGTTACTTATATGATAAAGTTGGGACACATGGTTGATGATAAGATGCATGCCCGTTCAATAGGTCCATATTCACTTATTACTCAACAACCGTTGGGAGGTAAGGCTCAGTTTGGTGGACAGAGATTCGGAGAGATGGAGGTTTGGGCGCTTGAGGCGTTTGGAGCTTCCAATATACTTCAGGAGATTCTTACAATTAAATCCGATGACGTTGTAGGAAGATCTAGGGCTTATGAGGCTATTGTAAAGGGTGATCCAATGCCAACACCGGGAATTCCGGAGTCATTGAATGTGCTTCTTCACGAGCTTCGCGGTCTTGGACTCAGCATAAATTTGGACTAATATAGTTTTTGATAATTTGAAATAACGAGAATATGTCTTTTAAAAAAGAGATTAAGGTTAAAAGCAATTTCAACCGAATAACTATAGGGCTGGCTTCTCCGGAAGAGATTTTAGAGAGATCTTCCGGTGAGGTTTTAAAGCCTGAAACTGTAAACTACCGCACATATAAGCCAGAGAGAGACGGTTTATTTTGTGAAAGAATCTTTGGTCCATCAAAGGACTATGAGTGCCATTGCGGAAAATACAAAAGAATCCGTTATCGTGGAATTATCTGCGACAGATGCGGTGTAGAAGTTACAGAAAAGAAGGTTCGTAGAGAGAGGATGGGACACATCACTCTTACCGTTCCCGTAGCACATATTTGGTATTTCCGTTCAACCCCAAATAAGATTGGATATCTATTAGGAATCCCTTCAAAGAAGTTAGATGCTATTATATATTATGAAAGATATATAGTTGTTCAACCGGGTATTGCAGCAGAGAGTGGAGTTAAAACATTAGATTTCCTTACAGAAGAAGAGTATCTTAACATTACTGATACAATTCCAAAAGAAAATCATTTACTAGACGATGAAGATCCTAATAAGTTTATTGCCGGGATGGGTGCAGAAGCTATATACAAGCTTCTTACCAGAATAAATCTTGATGATTTATCGTACACATTAAGGAATAAAATTGAAACAGAGACATCTCAACAAAGAAAAGCTGATGCTCTTAAGAGATTAAGTGTAATTGAGGCTTTTAGAGAATCTAGGGAAATTAATAAGCCTGAGTGGATGATTCTTAAAGTTGTTCCGGTTATTCCACCTGAATTAAGGCCATTGGTTCCGCTAGATGGAGGACGTTTTGCCACATCAGACTTAAATGATTTATATAGAAGGGTTATAATAAGAAATAATCGTTTAAAGAGGCTTATTGAGATTAAAGCTCCCGAGGTTATCTTAAGAAATGAAAAACGCATGCTTCAAGAGGCTGTTGATTCATTATTTGATAACTCTAGAAAATCAAATGCAGTTAAGACAGAAGCAAATAGAACACTTAAATCGTTATCCGATAGTTTAAAAGGAAAACAAGGACGTTTTCGCCAAAACTTATTGGGTAAACGTGTAGACTATTCTGCCCGTTCGGTAATTGTTGTAGGTCCCGAGCTTAAAATGCACGAATGCGGACTTCCTAAGTTTATGGCAGCGGAGTTATTTAAACCGTTTATTATCCGCAAACTTATAGAGAGGGGAATTGTTAAGACAGTAAAGTCTGCAAAGAAAATTGTTGATAGAAAAGACCCTGTTATATGGGATATTTTGGAAAACGTAATGAAAGGACATCCCGTTCTTCTTAACCGTGCTCCTACCCTACACAGGCTTGGTATACAGGCTTTTCAGCCAAAACTTATTGAGGGAAAAGCTATACAGTTACATCCACTTGCATGTACTGCATTTAATGCCGACTTTGATGGTGACCAAATGGCTGTGCATTTGCCTTTAGGTAATGCAGCAATCCTTGAAGCACAACTATTAATGCTTGGATCCCACAATATTCTTAATCCTGCAAATGGTGCTCCTATTACAGTTCCATCACAAGACATGGTACTTGGATTGTATTATATTACAAAACCAAGAACAGGTGTTAAGGGAGAGGGAATGAATTATTACGGCCCCGAGGAGATTATTATTGCAAATAACGAAAAGAGATTAGATTTACACGCAGTAATTAAAGTAAGGCTTCCTAAAGATTTTACAGATCTTAGCAAGGGATACCAAATGGTAGAGACAACAGCAGGCAGGGTTATAATAAATCAGGTTGTTCCACCAGAGGTTGGCTTTATAAATGAAGTCCTTACAAAAAAATCGTTACGCGATATTATTGGTAATGTATTAAAAGTATCGGGAGTTGCAAGAACTGCACAATTCCTAGATGATATTAAAAATATTGGATATACAATGGCCTTTAAAGGCGGACTTTCGTTTAATCTTGGTGACGTTATAGTTCCGGTAGAGAAACAAAAGCTTGTTGAAGAGGGATATAAGGCAGTAGAAAATATACAGTTTAGTTTTAACAACGGTCTTATAACAAATAACGAGAGGTATAACCAAATTATTGATATTTGGACAACTACAAACTCTAAATTAACTAATATTGTAGAAAAACAAATTGCAGCAGATAACCAAGGTTTTAACCCGGTATATATGATGCTTCACTCTGGCGCCCGTGGGTCTAAAGAGCAAATACGTCAGTTATGCGGTATGCGTGGTTTAATGGCTAAACCACAAAAATCTGGTGCACAAGGTGCCGAGATTATTGAGAATCCTATTCTTTCTAACTTTAAGGAAGGACTATCGGTTTTGGAGTATTTTATCTCAACCCATGGTGCACGTAAAGGTTTGGCCGATACTGCTTTAAAGACAGCCGATGCAGGTTATCTTACTCGTAGGCTTGTAGACGTTTCACACGATGTTATTATTAATGAGGAAGATTGCGGTACTTTAAGGGGACTTATTGCAACAGCAATTAAGAATAAAGATGATATTGTTGAATCGCTATACGATAGAATTTTAGGTAGAACTACTGTACACGATGTTTATAATCCGCTTACAGGTGATAAGATTATAGGTGCAGGAGAAGAGATTACAGAGGATATAGCCGCTTTAATTGAATCACTCCCTATAGAAGCCGTAGAAATTCGTTCTGTACTTACTTGCGAATCTAAAAAAGGTGTTTGTGCTAAATGTTATGGACGTAACCTTGCAAGGGGAAGAATGGTTGAAAGAGGTGAGGTTGTAGGTGTTATTGCTGCACAATCTATTGGTGAGCCGGGTACACAGTTAACATTAAGAACATTCCACGTTGGAGGTACTGCATCTAGTAGTGTTACAGAAAATGAAATTGTTGCAAAATATGAAGGTAAGGTTGAGTACGAAGAGTTAAGAACTATTATAAAGGTAAACGAAAAAGGTGAGTCTCAAAATATAGTAATTGGCCGTACAGCTGAGGTGCGTATTGTTGATGCAAACACAGGAATTACTTTATCTCAACACAATGTTCCATACGGTGCAATTCTTTATAAAGAACAAAATAATGCTGTTAAAAAAGGAGACAAAATATGTGAATGGGATGCTTATAATGCAATTACCATTACAGAGCTTGCCGGTAAAGTAGCATACGATGGACTTATAGAGGGAGTTACTTTTAGAGAAGAGGCTACAGATGAATTTTCTCTTCACCGCGAAAAAGTTGTTATAGAATCTAGGGATAAATCAAAAAATCCTGCCATTAAAATTTTGGATAAGGATGGAAATGAGCTTAGACAATATAACTTACCTGTTGGAGCACATATTATGGTTGATAACGGGCAAAAGCTTAAAACTGGTGATACCTTAATAAAGATTCCTAGAGCAATTGGAAAATCTGGTGATATAACCGGTGGTCTTCCTCGTGTTACAGAATTATTTGAGGCACGTAATCCTTCTAATCCTGCTATTGTTTCCGAAATTAACGGAGAGGTTTTAATGGGTAAGATTAAGAGAGGTAATAGAGAGATTGTTGTTAAATCTAAAACAGGCGAAGAAAAGCATTATCTTGTTCCATTATCAAAACAAATACTAGTTCAAGAAAATGACTACGTTCGTGCAGGTATGGCACTTTCAGATGGCGCAATTGCTCCAGCCGATATTCTTGCAATTCAAGGGCCTACAAAGGTTCAAGAATATATTGTAAACGAAGTACAAGAGGTTTATCGTATGCAAGGTGTTAAGATAAATGATAAACATTTTGAGATAATAGTAAGGCAGATGATGCGTAAAGTTGAGATTGTAGATCCAGGCGATACACGTTTCCTACCCGAACAACTTGTTGATAAATGGGATTTTATGATAGAGAATGATAACATCTGGGATAAGAAGGTAGTTCTTGATGCAGGTGATTCAGAGACTCTTAAAGCCGGACAAATTGTAACAGTTAGGAGGCTAAGAGACGAAAACTCTATTCTTAAACGTAAAGACGTTAAACTAGTAGAAGCTAGGGATGCAATTCCTGCAACTTCTAACCAAGTGCTTCAGGGTATTACAAGAGCTGCATTAAAAACAAATAGTTTTATGTCAGCAGCATCATTCCAGGAAACAACAAAAGTATTAAGCGAAGCCGCTATACGTGGTAAAGTTGATACTCTTGAGGGACTTAAGGAAAATGTTATTTGCGGTCACCTAATACCGGCTGGTACAGGCCAAAGAGAATACGACAAACTTGTTGTTGCTTCAATGGACGATTATCAGAGAATGGCTAAGGCTAAACAGTCTAAAGACAAAGCATAAGTTTTAATAAAATAATAAAATTGGATATGAGGATGACTTTTTAGCCATCCTCATTATTTCTCAAGTTTGACACCTAAAATCAAAAAATAAGCCGTATATCTCATTATATC
>JAVXCW010000019.1:0-25517 GCA_036659275.1 Bacteroidales bacterium
AGAAGAACGGATAATACAGATGAATCATCAGGGATTGTTAAATAAGAATACTTGAAATCCATCTGCATAAATCAATGGAGTAGTAAAATTAATTTATATATTTGTTAAGAATAAAAAAAATGAAAACAATAGAAAATGCACAAATAATATCAGGTTTAGAAAATTTAAACATTGATGATCTTTTTCAGGTAAAAGGTGGTACTAAAGCTATTATTATTTGTTCTGTTCTGCTGCTTTTTTGTAATTATTTATCTGCACAACATATATCCTCAATATACGGAATAGTTAAAGATAAAAGTGGAATTTCTATACCTTTTGCTAATGTTGTTGTGTTTACGTTGCCTGATTCAACTTTGATTACAGGTAGTACAACAGATACAACCGGTTTCTTTTCAATAAAGATACGAGAAACAAAAACAGAACAACTGCTTCTTATGGTAAGTTGTATAGGCTATACTAAAACTTACAGGCATGTTGATAAGAGTAATTTAGGGGATATTATATTAAAAGATGATGAGACACTACTCCATGAAATTGTTATAAAGGGTCATAAACCAACTTATAAAATGGAGGGGGGTGCATTAATTTCAAGTATTCAAAACACAGCTCTAAGTACATCAGGAACTGCTAATGATGTGTTAAAGCAGCTTCCCCTTATTATAGAAAGAAATGGGAAATTAAATGTTTTGGGAAAAGGAGAACCGGTAATTTATATTAATAACCGTTTAGTTAGGGATAAAGCCGAATTACAAAGGCTATCATCTAAAGAGATAAAATCAATAAAGTTAATTACTACACCCGGTGCCAGTTATGATTCTAATATTAATGCTGTCATCCGTATTACAACTATTAAATCAGAAAATGAGGGTTGGGGAGGATCTGTAAATATGCAATATATTCAAGCAGAGGTTCCTCGTGCTTATATGAATGGAAAAATAAAATATCAAATTAAGAAAATAGAATTTTTTCTTGGAGCAAGTATGGTTCCCAGCAAGATTAATAATACTAGATATTATAATACATATATTACTAAGAATGATGATTGGACACGTACTATTACAGATGGAGATTATAAATATGATTATCTCTCCTATAATATTAACGGAGGATTTAATTATGATATAACGCCATCACAAAGTATTGGAATAAGATATGATTTAGACAAACAACCTAGGTCTGATTTTGAGTATACTAATGATTTAATTAGTGAATCAAAACGCAGTGAGGAGAATTATCAATCCTCAGTATTTAGCAAGCAACAAGCATCTTCTGGATTACATCACATAAATGGATATTATGATGGTTCTTTATCAAAGAATTTAAATTTAGTTATTGATGCTAATTATTTACATGGCTCAGGAAAAGACAGTACTATTACAGATGAAAGATACAGTGATATCATTAAGTATGTTTCATCAAAGAGTAATAATGCTTATGATTTATTTGCAACAAAAATGGAATTTGAGTGGACTATTGGTAAAAGTGTGTTTTCGTTTGGTGGTGAATACAATTACACAAATCATAAATATGATTATCAACCCTGCTTTAATGATGAGAATATAGAGATAGACTCTACAAATAATAAAAGCACTCAGAATTTCTTATCGCCATTTATTATTTTTAATACAAATTTTGGCAAATGGGCTCTTTCAGCTGGATTAAGATATGAATTTACAAGTTTTAATTATTACATAAATAGCGTTCGGGAAGAAGAGCAAAGCAAAAAATATAATAATGTTTTACCTAATTTATCAATTTCTTATAATGGATCTAAAATTAGAGCATCTATTAACTACCGTAGTCGTGTACTCCGCCCATCATATTCTCAATTATCTAGTAGCTTAATTTATACTTCACCTAGCTTATATGAATCGGGCAATCCTTTTCTTAAGCCTAATATACGGCACTCTGTTGATGTATCATTGTCATGGAAAGATATTCAGGTGATGCTTTCTTATCAAAAAGATATTAGAAAAGTGGCAATAGTATCTGAATTATATGAAAATAAACTAATAGCTGTCTCTAAACCCATAAACTTACCAGATTATAATCAATATCAGTTTGTAGTAAGTTATGCCCCTACATTTGGAATATGGTCTCCAAATGTGCAACTGGCATTTGTGAAACAAAGTCTGAAATATGGCGTGCCGGAATTATCTTATAATAAGCCTTTGATGCAGATTTCTTTTAATAATCAAATTCAATTACCGTGGAACCTATCATTCTTCGCAAACTTTAATTACACCTCACGTGGAAACTCATGTGTCGTTTATACAGAATCATTTAGTAATTTGTCGGTAAGTTTAACTAAACGCTTTTTATCGAATAGATTAATGGTAAGTCTGAGTGGAAATGACCTTTTTAATACAGATCGTTCATATTGGACTAATTACACCAACGGAATCAATATGATTTCACATCAAAATGGATCTACAAGATCTATGGGGATATCTGTAAACTATAGTTTTAATACTCCAAAAAATAAGCATAATAACAGTGCTGGAAATTCTGAAATAAATAGACTGAAATAATCATGAAAAAACACATTTTAACTATTATTATTATTTGCTGTACCTCACTTATTACTTTAGCGCAGACGCATAAAGCAACTATCTATGGCATGGTAACAGATGATAAAGCAGAACCCGTTATTGGGGTGGCTGTCGTTTTACAAACAATAGATTCTGTATATATTGGGGTAACCACAACAGATATTGATGGAAGGTTTCAGTTTGATTCAAAAACTCGGCCGTATCGTTTATTGATACAACATCTTACGTATCATAATCTAACAATAGAGTCGTCTAAAGATAGTTTAGGTACAATTATACTTAAAGAAAATTCCAATCAGCTTGCAGCAGTTGTAGTAAAGGCAGACCGCTCTATCCTTAAAGTTGAAGATGGTAAACTAGCTTACAATATTAAGCAGCTGGCCGCAGATAAAGTTGCAGATAATGCTTTTGATATTTTAAAAGAACTTCCGGGAGTAATAGAACAAAATGATGTAATTAGACTCACAGGAGCCGCAGGTAGTACTGCAATTGTAATTAATGGAAAGGCTACCACTATGACAATATCACAATTGACCGATTATTTAAAATCGATGCCATTAGATCGTGTTGAAAAAGCAGAGATTGTATATAATGCCCCTCCTCAATGGCATGTTAAGGGGGCAGCCATAAATATAGTACTAAAGAAAAGAGATACCTATACTTTGCAGGGACAAGTTCAGGGTAAATGGGAAAATCAGCATGCTTCTACTTATAGTGGTGGAGGGAGTCTGTATCTATCAACACCTAAAATATCGTTTGACCTTACATATAATTACAGCGATAAGGAGAGTAAATTAAGGACAGACTTATTTTCGCACCATACGGTAAAAGGGGAGATTTATGATATATCATCTAGTGTTGATGAAAAGAATACTAGTTCTTTTCATAATGTCTATACGGGGCTGGAGTATAATATTTCAGAAAAAAGTAGTATTAGTATGAATTATGTGGGACAATTTACTCCCCGAAAAGAGAATGAAAGCGAGAGTAAAAGCAGCTATTTTTCTAATGCTAAATCGTTAAATAACGGTGATAATTACATGCATAATTTGCAATTGGCTTATAAGTCGCCTTTTGGATTAGATCTTGGTGTTCACTACACCTCTTATAATAGTGATATGTTGCAAAGTATGCAATACTATAAAAATGATGTTTACTCAGATGCATTTTTCTATAACCAATATCAGAGCATTAATAAATTAAATATATATGCAGATATGGCACACAGCTTATCTAAAGGGTGGAAACTTACTTATGGGGCAAAATATAGTTACATAGATAATGCTAATAGACAAATATATAAAGAGACGGCAAAAAACTCGGATAAAGATTATGATATAACCTCTGGTACATATGAAACAACGGCAGATGCCTATGTTGGTATAAGTAAAACGTTCTTAGAAAATAAACTGAGTGTCGATTTATCTCTTACCGGAGAGTATTATAAAATTAATGATTATTCCAGAAGTAATTTTCTTCCGAGTGCTACAATTACGTATGTTCCGGTAGAAAAACATGTTCTGCAATTCTCTTATTTATCTTATAAAACGTATCCTTCTTATTGGACATTGCAAGATTATGTCTCTTATAATGATGAGTATTCTGTCTCTTACGGGAATCCTGCATTACGTCCATCGTTAACTAATTCTGCCAATTTAATATATGTGTATAAGAGTAAATATATGTTTCAAGTCTCTTATTATATGGCAAATGATTTTTTTTTCATACAGAGTTATCAATCTCCAGACGAACTTAAATTAATTTCTAAAACAACAAATTCTAATTACTGTGCAAGTTTAGATTTTACAGCGGTAATTCCTTTTTCAATAGGCAAAGTCTTAAGCACTAATCTAACTCTAAGTGCATATAGTGAGAGATATAAAAATGACGATTGGTTTGGCATAGCTTATAACAGAAATAAATGGTCAGTTCTTTTAATGGCAAACAATACGGTGCGTATTTCGGAAAAACCAAAAATTTCATTAAATATAGTAGCTTCTTATTGCACACCTCGAATGCAGGGAATTATGGATTTAGGCCAAATGTGGTGTATAGATGCCGGTGCAAAATGGACATTTAATAAAAATAAATGTGTGTTAAGTTTCCAGTGCAATGATATGTTTGAGTCACAATATTCTTCAATTAAGGTAAGGTATGCGAATCAGTATCAGGATATGGATCAAAATTTCTATTTTAGAAAGTTTGCAGTTGGATTTACTTATAAATTTAAAGGATATAAAGAGCGTAATAAAGGGAATGTAGATGTTTCCCGTTTTGGTGCCGGTAAATAAATTGTAAAATAATGAAATCATTCCCATACCATAGACAATTTGATTCAATGCAATGTGGTATTGCATGTTTGCAGATGATATGTGAGCATTTTGGAAAGAAATACTCGCCAGATACAGTTGCGCAATATTGTTATGCCACTACATTTATTCTGGTTTCTGATAAAACGGTATTACAGAAATTGTTTTAATGAAAAAGAGGGTACTAAAAACAGATTTTAGTTACCCTCCTTTTTTTGTCCTAAAAATACCTCTTTAGAGGAATTTTATTATAGTTGCGGACCTGCGGCAACCAAAGCTTTACCTGCAGTATTACCTGTAAATTTGGTAAAGTTCTTAATGAATCTTGCAGCAAGATCTTTCGCTTTTTCATCCCACTGAGCAGCACTTGCATAAGTATCGCGTGGATCTAAGATTTTTGGATCTACACCCGGAAGAGCTGTAGGAACCTCAAAATCGAAATAAGGAATTGATTTAGTAGAAGCTTTATCAATAGAACCGTCTAAGATTGCATCAATAATTCCTCTTGTATCTTTAATAGAGATACGTTTGCCTGAACCATTCCATCCGGTGTTAACTAAGTATGCCTTAGCACCAGATCTTTCCATTTTCTTAACTAACTCCTCACCGTATTTGGTTGGGTGAAGTGAAAGAAAAGCTGCACCAAAACATGCGGAGAATGTAGGTGTTGGCTCTGTGATACCACGTTCTGTACCGGCTAATTTAGCTGTAAATCCCGAAAGGAAATAATATTTTGTTTGTTCGGGAGTAAGAATTGATACTGGAGGAAGTACCCCAAATGCATCTGCAGAGAGGAATATAACTTTTTTAGCTGCCGGAGCTT
Organism: Bacteroidales bacterium; assembly: GCA_036659275.1. Classification (GTDB taxonomy): domain Bacteria; phylum Bacteroidota; class Bacteroidia; order Bacteroidales; family UBA932; genus Egerieousia. The sequence goes on from JAVXCW010000019.1 coordinate 5,685, forward strand.
TAGATCTTCCCTTAACAATATTATCAATATGATAAATAGGGTAAGAAACACGTGTGTTTTCTGTTACGCTCTTATCTTCAAAGTTAATTTTACCGTCTTTGTTAACTGTAACGTTCTCTAAAAGAGCATCTCTTTTAATTGCTTTGTAAATATCAGGTTCTGCTTCTTTGCTTAGATTAATAACTTTTGCATAGCAACCTCCTTCAAAGTTAAAGATGCCGTCATCATCCCAACCGTGCTCATCATCACCAATTAACTCACGTTTTGGATCTGTAGAAAGAGTGGTTTTACCTGTACCCGATAGACCAAAGAAAATAGCTGTTTCACCTGTTTTATTAGTGTTTGCAGAGCAGTGCATGGCAGCTATGCCTTTAAGTGGAAGAAGATAATTCATATATGAGAACATCCCTTTTTTCATTTCTCCACCATACCACGTATTTATAATAACCTGCATTTTTTCTGTAAGGTTAAATACAACTGCAGTCTCTGAATTAAGACCAAGTTCTTTGTAATTTTCAACTTTAGCTTTAGATGCTGTTAAAACTACAAAGTCTGGCTCGCCATAATGTTTAAGTTCTTCCTCTGTAGGGCGAATAAACATATTTTTTACAAAGTGAGCTTGCCAAGCAACTTCCATAATGAAACGAACTTTAATTCTTGAGTTTTCGTTTGCACCACAAAAAGTATCTACAACATAAAGCTTCTTATTTGAAAGTTCTTTTTTAGCAATATCTTTTAGTGCTACCCATGTCTCTTTTGAAACAGGTTTGTTATCATTTTTATACTCATCAGATGTCCACCAAATGGTATTTTTTGAGGTTTCGTCCATTACAAAGAATTTATCTTTAGGTGAACGACCTGTATAAACACCTGTCATTACATTTACGGCACCAAGTTCAGTTACCTGTCCAACTTCAAATCCTTTTAAGCCGGCTTTAGTTTCTTCCTTGAATAACAACTCATAAGAAGGATTATAGATAACATCAGCAGAACCTATGATACCATATTTACTTAAATCTATTTTTGACATAATTACTATTATTTTATAATTTGTATATTTTTTATATCGGGGCAAATATATGTATTTTGTACCGATTTCACCAATATTTACTATCAAATTTTTTGCCATAAATAAACACATTTTACTTATGTTTCTTATTTTTTAATAATATGTATTATTTTTGTGACAAATAGTGTAAAAGTTGTATAAACTAGGGGAGGAATTAGAGATGATAAAGGAGATTTTGAAACAATATTGGGGCTATGATAATTTTAGACCCATGCAAGAGGAGATTATAAATTCTGCTCTTGCCGGCAAAGATACATTGGCGCTTATGCCAACCGGTGGGGGTAAATCAATCTGTTTTCAAGTTCCTGCTATGGCTCGTAGTGGAGTATGTCTTGTAATTTCTCCACTTATTGCTTTAATAAAAGACCAAGTACAAAATCTTAACGAAAGGGGTATAAAAGCTTTGGCTGTTTACTCTGGAATGTCGTATCACCAAATTGATGTGGCTTTTGATAATGCTATATATGGAGATTATAAATTTTTATATGTATCTCCCGAGCGGTTACATACCACAATTTTTAAAGAAAGGGTACAAAAGATGGAGATTAATTTCCTTGTTGTAGATGAGGCTCATTGTATTTCGCAATGGGGATACGATTTCCGCCCGTCGTATTTGGAAATAAAAGAGGTAAAAAAAATTATTGGAGAGGTCCCTATAATTGCCTTAACTGCTACTGCAACTAAAACAGTGGCAGATGACATTGTTAGAAATTTAGAATTTTCTCAATCAAATATTATATGCTCCGGATTTGAACGGGCAAACCTTTCTTATGTGGTACGTAATGTTGACGATAAATTTGGAAATATTCTTAAAATATGCCGTGGCGTGCAAGGGACAGGAATTATATATGTACGCGAGAGAAAAAGGAGCGAGGAAATATCGCAATTTTTGCAACAAAATAATATTACTGCCGATTTTTATCATGCCGGATTGAGTAAAGAGATGCGTTCTTTTAAACAGGATAAATGGAAAAATAATGATATAAGAGTAATTGTTGCTACTAATGCGTTTGGAATGGGAATTGATAAGCCCGATGTTCGTTTTGTAATTCATTATGAGATGCCTAATTCATTGGAATCTTATTTTCAAGAGGCAGGACGTGCAGGCAGAGATGGGGTTCGTTCATATACAACCTTATTATGGAATAATAGCGATATAAATAGGCTACGGCAAATACATAATATTTCGTATCCCGATATAGATTATATAAAAGATATTTATCAAAAGGTATTTATATATTTAGGTGTTCCTTATGAAAGTGGGGCAGATATGGTTAGTAAATTTAATCTTGTAGAGTTTGCTCATAAATTTGCTCTTAATGCAGTGTCGGCTTATTATGCAATTAAATATATTGAGCAAGAGGGTTATTGGGAGCTTACCGATGAAATAGATAATCCATCAAAAATAATGTTTATTGTAAATAGAGATGAGCTATATAAGGTACAGATAGATAATTCTATACTGGATAGTTTTATTAAATCTATTTTAAGAATATATACAGCATTGTTTTCAAAACTTACTCCAATTGATGAGGATTATATTGCAAGAGTTACTATGGATTCTTTGGTTGGGGTAAAGGATAAGTTAAAGACTTTGGCCAAAATGAAAATTATAAAATTTATTCCACGTTTGCGTACCCCTCTTATAATTATGAATAATGAGCGACTTGTTGAATCAAATTTTTATATTTCTCAGAAGCGATACAATGAACGTAAAAATTTATTTAAAGAGCGTATAAACAGTATTATAGCTTATGCTAATAATGATTTGGTATGCAGAAGCCGGCAATTAATAGAGTATTTTGGGCAAGATGCTGTAAAAGATTGTGGTGTGTGTGATATATGTATAAATAAAAGACATAATAGTAATATTGTAGCGAGTAGGGAGAAGGCAGAGCAGAAAATTATAAATTATCTATCGGAAAATAAAAAAGATGTCCCCGTAAAAATATCTGATATAGAAATTCTTGCAGGGGACGAATATAAACTTTATTTAGATGTATTACGTAGCCTCGCCGATAGAAACCGCGTGGCTATAAGGGGAGATGTTGTAGTGGGCGCAGGGTGAGGCAGTGCCTAGTATTATTTTTTAATTTATAGGGAAGCATTATTTTGTTGTTTTATTTTTGCGGCATAAATTTGAGGATCAAAATCCCAATTATTATGAACTTTTAAAACTTGTTCTATTAAATCTCTTACACAACCTTGTCCTCCCGGATATAGAGATACATAGTCGCACACGGCTTTAACTTCGGCTGCGGCATCGGAGGGACATACGGCTAAACCGCATATTTTAAGAATTGGAACATCTGGAATATCATCTCCCACAAAGGCAACTTCTTCTGGTTTAAGAGAATATTTTTTACAAAAATCTAAAAAATCGGGGACTTTATGTCTAGATTTTAAGTATATTTCATTTGCAAGGTTGGGAAAAAATCGTTTAGTTATTGAATTTGAGTCACCACCTGTAATTATTGCAATTGGGTATTGCTTTAAAAAAGCCATTCTAAGTGCAAAGCCGTCTTTTGCATTGTATGTTCTTATTAAATCGCCGTCGGGCATACAAATAACGTTGCCATTTGTAAATACACCGTCTACATCAAATGCAAAGGCTTTTATATTATGTAATTTTGTTTTATAGTTACTCATTTTTAATCTTTATTGGAATTATTATTTGGAGAATATTTCTCCATTATTTTGGCTGTTAGTAATTTATATACATCGTATTGCTCGTTAGTTCCATTCTCTTTTAGCAGTTTAAGATGTTTTTTAATAGTTATTGAGTCGCCTCTTACAGCAGGACCTGTTTGTGATATTGATGGTTTATGTAAAAATGCTTTTCTTACGGTTTCAATGGCAGAGGGGAGAAGGAAGGTAAAATCTGGAGATGCTATGTCATAAGATAATCCAAGAAGGTAGTTTATAAAATTAGTAGCAAAAACAGCCGCGGTATGCATTTGTAATCTTTTTTTAGAATTGCATATTCTATACTCTGCTTTAAGTGAATTTGTAAGGTTTATAAGTATTGCTTCTTCTTCTTTGCTTGATGCCTCTAATAAAAATGGGATAAGTTTTATATCTAAATCTTTGTTTTTACTAAGTGTCATTAGCGGATAAAAAACACCGTATTTTTTTATACCTGCATCTTTTAATGTGTTAATATCTTGTGCACCAGATGTATGTACAATAAGCGAATTAGGCTTATTAATAAGTTTTGCAACGTCTCCTATGGCATTATCGCTTACTGCAATAATTATAATATTAGAATTAGGAATTTCTGTGTAATTGCATGTGGCAAAGGCATTTCCTTTGTTCCTTTTTATAGCTCTTACAACTTGTTTGGCTTTTTCCAAATCTCTATTGCAGATACAATCTATTTTATAACCGGCAAGTTGAAATGCAATTGAAAGCCTAAATGCCACATTGCCTGCACCAATAAACGAAATTGAATACATTAATTTAGTCTCTTCTTTTAAATAATATAACATGATTTCCAACTCGGCTCGCCATAAATGCGTCAAAATCTTCGGTTGAATTAAATTTAAATCTTACTTGTGTTCGGCATCTCATTGGAGTAGTTGGAATACTTATTACACTTCCTGTACAGAAAATATGCTTATCTAAGTTTTGACCGGCTAATTTAACTAAAGAATATTTACCAAGAGGAAGAACCCCTTTTATTCCTATACTTAATGAACTTTCAAAATGGGATGTAAGCTTAAAGTTTTCTGTCATTGATAGCGGAACAGAGCAATGTGAAAAATCCATAGTAAGGTTTCTCCTATCTGCCGATGTAGAATTTACTAAAAACCCTAATCCGCCCCCTTTTTGTATAAGTAGCATTGTAATGAGACTAGGAATGTCTCCTTCGCACCCGGCCACTATTCCTTCATCATTTAATATAGCCAAGGCTAAACACGATGTTACATTGCATAATTTAATTAAATCAAAACATTTTATAGTAAGTGCGTTTAAAGAGTATGTTGCACATATTTTCTTAAGAGCATAGTATACTATAATAGCATTAATAAGATCTTCTTCTGTTCTGTCTTTTGCAAGTAAATTACGGTATTTTAATAACAGTGGATTGTTGGAATAATCTTTATTTTCATTTTTTATTGAAAAATACAATTCAGATAGCTCAGTATTTTTTATGTCAATAAATGTTATATTATATTTTTCCGCTATTTTGTTTTTATCTACTTGTGAGGCTATAAGCCAAGACGATGAACCGCCAATTAAACCTATTTTTTCTCCTTTAAGCTTATGTTGTATAAGTATGTTTTGATAAATATCTTGGAGTTGGTTGTTTAATTCACTAAAATAGTTTTTATCTATGTCTGTAGGGACATTAATAACCGCATGCTCAATATTATTGTCTTCTAGCCATGTGGAAATTTCGCAAGCTGCTGCAAATGAGTTATGATATCCGTCAGATAATATTATAACAGGTTGTTTAATAAACGGAAAAAGATTTAAAAACATCTCTTCTGTACCTCCGCTAGCAATAAATAAAACTGTTAATGCGTTTGGCGTGTAATCTTTATCGGAAGGTTCAATTATTGATGTATAATTACCTGCATTTATGATGTTAATATCGCAAAAAGCCCTAAGGTTATCTAATAAATAACTTCGGGCTTCAAGGATATTGGGTTTATCGTGCAGCTCCGATGAAAATAATATAAGATTTATCTTCATACAATTTTTTTTTGGGAGCGTTAAAACTTTATAATGTGTTCTCAGATTTTTCATCTTTTACAGACGCAAAAATCTGAAGGTCTTCTGCTTTAAAATTAGCTATATAAGAGTATCTTTCTGTGTTCCAAGATTCTGCTTTATTTGTATATATTTCGGCAGATTTAATAAAATTAGCATTTGATTGCGAATCTAAAAGAAGAAGGTACGACATAATAATATGAGCTGCCATTTCAACTAGTCTTCTAGCATGAAAATCTATGTATTCATTTCCTTTATCTGCAACAAGTGCGCAAGTTTGCTCATATTGTTCTGTCATTGCAATTAGTTTTGTTTTAAAAGCTTCAAACTCGGGTCTCACAGCTTTTTGCTGGTATTCTCTAATTTTTGCAAGATATGAGCCGTTAGTTACATATCTTATGGCAGCAACTGTTTGTAGTTGTGATGTTCCCTCATATATAGTTAGAATACGGGCATCTCTGTAAAGTCTCTCTACAGCATATTCTTTCATAAATCCCGAACCTCCATGTATTTGAATTGCATCATACGCATTTTGGTTAGCATACTCACTAGACATCATTTTAAGAATAGGGGTAAACATATCTGCATATTTATTATACAGTTTAGACTCGGTCCTTTCCTCGGGGGTCAATTTCCTCTCGTCCAAAATAAGATTATATGCCTTGTAAATATCTACAAACCTTGTTGTTTCATAAAGAATTGCGCGTGATGCCTGTAATTTAGCCTTTATAATGCCAAGCATTTCATATACAGCCGGAAAATTTATAATTGCTTTCCCAAATTGCGCTCTTTCTTGTGCATATTTAAGAGCCTCTCTATATGCAGCTTCACTTAAACCTACCGATTGAGCACCAACACCAAGACGCGCCCCATTCATAAGTGACATTACATATTTTATAAGCCCTAACTTTCTATCTCCAACAAGTTTGGCAGGAGCATTTTTAAATACTAGTTCTGCAGTAGGAGAGCCTTTAATTCCAAGCTTATTCTCAATTCGTCTAACATTTACTCCACCCCATGCTTTATCGTATACAAAATATGATAGACCTCTACCATCTGTAGTTCCCTCTTCCGACCTTGCAAGAACAAGTTTAATATCTGCATCGCCATTGGTAATAAAACGTTTTACACCATTAAGGTACCATAGTTGTTTAGCCTCATCCCAAGTTGCTTTAAGCATTACAGCTTGCAAATCAGATCCGGCATCGGGCTCTGTGAGGTCCATAGAGCATGTTGCCCCCTTATTTATACGTGGTAAAAATTCGTCTTTAATTTCTTTAGCTGCAAATTCATGTATTGTTTCTGCACAATCTTGTAAACCCCAAATATTTGCAAATCCTGCATCTGCTCTAGAAACAAGCTCAGCTGCCATTACGTAAGGAACCATGCTAAAATTTAATCCGCCATATAAACGAGGTAACGATAACCCGTAAACACCTGCTGTAGTAAGCACATCATGATTTTCTTGGGTCCCTTTGGCATAAGTAACTCTTCCGTCTTTACATATTGGGCCGTCATTATCTACACTTTCAGCATTAGGAGCAATTGTATCTCCGCAAATTTCGCCAAGAATTTCCATTACTTTATCGTAGGAATCTATTGTATCCTCAGCATTTGCAGGGGCATAATCATATTTGCCAAAATCTTTAAAATTATCCTCTTTTAGTTCAACTATCTTATTCATTAAAGGGTGGCTGAACTGGAATTTTAAATCTAAATTATCTTTATAAAAATTAGCCATAATTATTTGCTGTGTTTTTTGTAAGATGCAATCATCTTTGGTAAAACTTCATTTAAATCTCCAATAACAGAATAATCTGCTATTTGATGTATTGGTGCTTTTGGATCACTATTAATAGAGATAATAATTGCAGACTCATCCATTCCGGCTGTATGTTGTATTTGTCCCGATATACCAACCGATATAAATAGCTTTGGCCTTACAGTAACACCTGTTTGTCCAATTTGTCTTTCATGTGCAATAAAACCGGCATCAACAGCTGCTCTGGAGGCTCCAACTTCTGCGCCCAAAACTTTTGCAAGATCAAATATAAGCTTAAAGTTTTCTTTACTTCCTACTCCATATCCGCCGGCAACAATAATTTGAGCCCCTTTAATATCTATCTTTTTCTCTTCTATATGTCTTTCTATAATTGAAACAGCAAAATCTGTATCAATTAAGATATTTTTTACATTAATTTTTTTCAACAATCCTTTTATTGGTGTTGTAAGTGGTTCTTTCCTCATAACCCCTTCGCGTACAGTTGCCATTTGAGGTCTATGATCTGGATTAACAATTGTTGCAATTATATTGCCTCCAAATGCAGGACGAATTTGGTAAAGAAGATTTTCCCATTTTTTTCCCTTACTATCTGAATGATCTCCAATTTCTAGTGATGTACAATCTGCTGTTAAACCGCTGTGGAGAGCACTTGATACACGTGGAGCAAGATCTCTTCCTATACTAGTAGCGCCAAATAATGCAACTTGTGGCTTTTCCTCTTTAAATAATGAGATTGTTATGGCTGCATAAGGTAGAGTTCTAAAGAATTCTAAATTAGGAGCATCTGCAAGGTGAACAACCTTTGCGCCGTATAAATATAATTCACTAATTAAATTTTCAACATTGCTGCCAATTAAAAGAGCTTCCAAATCGCATTTTAATGTTTCAGCCAAAGACCTTGCTTTAGTAAGCAATTCTAAGCTCACATCGCATAATTTGCCGTTATCAGTTTCGCAAAATACTATAATGTTATTCATTGTTATTTTCTATTTCAAATTATTAAATATGAGACTTATTATCCTATTGTATGGCTCGAAATTAATTCTACCATTAAAGAATCAATATCGTCATTTGACGACGTATATTTCTTTGCCTCTTTGGCTTGAAATACTATATTCTCAATCTTTTTTACTTTTGTAGGAGATCCCGATAGACCAAAACTTAACTCATCGCCATCAATATCTTTAACTCCCCACTCTGCTATTTTAAGATGCTTATGATCTTCCATAGATAATAAATAAGAATTTCCTGTAGTTGACTCTTCCAATTCTGTTCTGGCATATTTATATTTTAATACCTGCTTGGCATTGCGTGGCCTGCAAGGAGCTGCCGTTGCATGTACTGTAATAAGGAGGGGTAGGGTAGAAGATACAACTTCTATACCTCTTTCTAAGCGCCTTTTTATTACAATTTTATTTTCGGAAATTTCAAGAATTTCCTCTGCATAAGTTACTTGTGGAATATTTAACTTTTCAGCAATTTGAGGACCAACCTGTGCGGTATCTCCGTCGATAGCTTGTCTTCCGGCAATAATAATATTAGGATTAATTTTCTTTATAGCCTGTGAAAGAGCATAAGATGTAGCAAGAGTATCAGATCCGGCAAACTTTCTATCAGAAAGTAATATGCCTCCATTAGCACCTCTGTAAAGACCTTCTCTTATAATATCGGCAGCCCTGCCAGGTCCCATTGTAAGCAAAAGTACTTCTGCATCTGGATTAGTATCTTTAATACGCAATGCCTGCTCTAAAGCATTCATGTCTTCGGGATTAAAAATAGCCGGAAGAGCAGCACGATTTACTGTGCCCTCGGGTGTCATTGCATTTTTTCCTACGTTTCTGGTATCCGGCACCTGTTTGGCCAGTACAACAATTTTTAATTTTTTAGTCATAATAAATTTCTTTCTATGCCTTGGCGTTAGAAGGTCCAAAGCCCATTGGAATATTATTTATAGGTTCGTTGTGTAGTTCAATTTCTCCAAATTGTTTTTCGTAATTTGTAATATTTTCATGTAAGGTAAGTAATAATCTTTTTGCATTTTCTGTGGTCATAATCACCCTGTTAGTAACAGGAGCCTTAGGAACACCGGGCATAATCCTTACAAAGTCTAAGATAAACTCACATGCGGAGTGCCCCACAATAGCTAGATTAACATATGAACCTTGTGAAACCTCATCACTAAGTTCTATATTAACACCGTTATTTTTGTCATTATCAACTTCCATAGCCAACATATTAAATTAGAATTTGCAAATATACTACATTTTTCTTTTAAGAAGAATTTTGCATCATATTTAATTTAATTAACTTTGTACGATTTATATATAAACAAATTAATAAGAGTGTAATTATTTTATGGAAATTCCAGCAAAATACAACCCAACACTAGCAGAGGACAAATGGTATTCCTATTGGCTAAAAAATAAGTTCTTCCATTCGGAACCAAATGAAAAAGAAGCATATACAATTATTATACCCCCACCAAATGTAACCGGTGTATTACATATGGGGCACATGCTAAATAATACAATTCAAGACGTACTTGTAAGACGTGCCAGAATGAAGGGTAAAAATGCGTGTTGGGTTCCGGGTACAGATCATGCTTCAATTGCAACAGAAGCAAAAGTAGTTGCAAAATTAAAAGCCGAGGGTATTGAAAAAACATCTTTAACCAGAGATGAATTTTTAAAACATGCATGGGAGTGGAAAGAGAAACACGGAGGCATTATATTAGAGCAACTTAAGAAATTGGGCGCATCGTGCGATTGGGATAGAACAAAATTTACAATGGATGAGCCACTTAGCGAAGCAGTTATAAATACATTTGTTTATTTTTATAAAAAGGGTCTTATATATAGAGGAGTAAGAATGGTAAATTGGGACCCCGAAGGGCTTACTGCTGTAAGTGATGAGGAGGTTATCCACAAAGAAACTCAATCTAAACTTTATTACCTTAAATACTATATCTCTAATAACGGAGAAAAGAGTGATAAATATATTGTAATAGCAACAACTCGCCCAGAAACCATTATGGCAGATGCTGCTGTTTGTATAAATCCTAATGATACAAGATATACCTATTTAAAAGGAAAGAAGATTCTTATCCCATTAATAAATAGAGAGATTCCAATTATAGAAGATGATTATGTAACAATGGACTTTGGTACAGGTTGTCTAAAAGTAACTCCGGCACACGATATTAACGACTACGAAATAGGATTGCGTCATAAATTACCTGTGCTTGATATAATTGACAAACATGGTAAATTAAACGAAAAAGCAAGTATTCTTATAGGAGAAGATAGATTTATAGCTCGCAAAAAGATTATGGCTATGCTTAAAGATGAGGGATACTTAGAGAAAGAAGAGCAATATGTTAGCCAAGTAGGCTATAGTGAGCGAACAAATGCTGTTATAGAACCTAGATTGTCATTGCAGTGGTTTCTTAAAATGGAAGGACCGGCAAAACAGGCACTTAAATATGTAGAGGATGATGAAATAAAACTTATTCCCGATAAATTTAAAAACACATATCGCCATTGGATGGAAAATGTGAGGGATTGGTGTATTTCAAGGCAACTTTGGTGGGGACAGAGAATTCCTGCATATTATCTTCCTAACGGAGATTTTGTGGTTGAACCAACATTGGATGCAGCCTATGCAGCAGCGCTTAAAATTGATTCTTCAATTAAAAAAGAAGATTTAAGCCAAGACGAAGATGTACTAGATACTTGGTTTTCATCATGGTTATGGCCAATGTCGGTGTTTGACGCTAAAAAGCCGGGGTTCCCAAATAGAGAACCAAATAAAGAACTAGCATATTATTACCCCACAAATGATCTTATTACCGCTCCCGAGATTCTTTTCTTTTGGGTAGCAAGAATGATAATGGCAGGGCATGAGTTTACAGGAAAAATTCCTTTTAAGAATGTTTACCTTACAGGTATTGTAAGAGATAAGCAAGGGCGAAAAATGTCTAAATCGCTTGGTAACTCACCAGATCCTATTAAACTTATCGAAACTTACGGAGCAGACGGAATAAGAGTAGGGATGTTATTATGTAGTGCTGCAGGAAATGATGTATTATTTGACGAGAGTCAGGTAGAACAAGGGCGTAATTTTGCAAATAAAATATGGAATGCTTATAGGCTTATACAAGGATGGGAGGTAGATTACAACGCTCCGCAAAACGAACATTCAAAACTTGCTGTAGAATGGTTTACAAGCAAATTAAATAAAACAATAGAAACTATAGACGAGCATTTTAATAAGTTTAGACTATCAGATTCCCTAATGACTGCCTATAAATTATTTTGGGATGATTTTTGCGCTTGGTATTTAGAGATTATTAAACCCGGCTTTAATACAAAAATTGACGGAATTACATATAAGGCAACAGTAGATTTTTTTGATTCTCTAATTAAAATCCTTCATCCGTATATGCCGTTTATAACGGAGGAGTTATGGCATAATTTACAAGAAAGGCAAGATGGTGAGACTATTATGTTTAAGGAGATGCCTATTGCAGGGGAATATTCACAAAAACTTATCTCCACTTTTGATTTGGCTGCACAAGCAATAATGAATATAAGAAATATTCGTCAGTCAAAAAATATTTCTCCAAAAGAACCATTATCGCTAATTGTTAAGGAGCCATATTCAAATGAACTTGGGGCAATTATTACAAAACTTGCCAATATTGCTGATATCTCTGTTGTAAAAGAATTTGATAGTAATGTACAGGGAATTAATTTTATGGTAGATACTACAGGATTTTTTGTTCCATTGGAGAATCATATAAATGTTGACGATGAAATAGCAAGGATGACCAATGATATTGAATATCTCCAGAAATTTCTTAAAGGGGTTAATGCTAAACTTTCAAATGAGAAATTTGTTGCTAAAGCACCCGATAGTGTTATAGCAATTGAAAAGAAGAAGCAAAGCGATGCTCAGTTAAAAATTGAGAGTCTTAAAAATAGGATAATATCATTAAACGCCAAATAGTATTAATAAATAGTTAAATAAAAATATATGCGTTCATATAGCGGATTAAATAATGCTCAAGTAAATGAGAGTAGAATTAAAAATGGCACAAATGATCTTACCCCTCCCCCCAGGGAAAGTTGGGCAAAATTGTTACTTGGAAAATTTAATGATCCAATTATAAAACTTTTGCTATTTGCAACGTTATTATCTTTTATTACAGGCTATTTTCATGGATCTATAGTAGAAAGTCTTGGAATATTACTTGCGGTATTTCTTGCTACATTTCTTTCATTCATTAATGAATACAAAGCAGGTAAAGAGTTTGATATTTTAAATAAGATTAATGATCAAACACTTGTTAAGGTTTATAGAGATTCTGCGGTACACCAAATTCCAAAAAATGATGTTGTTGTTGGAGATATTGTAATAATTAACCAAGGGGATGAAATACCTGCCGATGGTATTATATTAGACTCTATGGGTTTAAGTGCCAATGAATCGTCTCTTAATGGAGAGTCTGCCGCATCAAAGAAAACTCATATTAAAGTAGATAAATTTAGTGGAGCATATTCGCCAAATAATCTTTACAGAGGAACCACTATAGCCGAGGGAGACGGTGTAATGGAGATTGTGGCAGTTGGGGATAACACCGAAATAGGAAAAACTGCTCGCCAAGCCGGAGAACTTACCGGGGCAGAAACTCCACTTAACAAGCAACTTAATAAATTAAGTAAACTAATTGGTAAAGCTGGTTTTGCAATTGCCGGATTAACTTTTTTAGCATTGGTTGTGCGCGATATTGTATTAGGAGTTCTTACGCTTACCCCTACATTAGATAATTTTACAATAATATTAAGTTTCTTTATGATTGCCGTTACTCTTATAGTTGTAGCGGTTCCCGAGGGGCTGGCAATGAGTGTTACATTAAGTCTTGCATACAGCATGCGTAAAATGACAGCCGGTAATACATTGGTAAGGAAAATGCACGCTTGTGAAACAATGGGGGCTACCACAGTTATATGTACAGATAAAACAGGAACACTTACTCAAAATAAAATGACAGTGCAGCATTGTTCTGTATTGGCAGATGAAAATTTTGCAATTGCTGTAGCTCTTAATTCAACTGCATTTATTGAGAATAATTATGGGGTATTAAATCCGGTGGGAAATGCAACAGAAGGAGCTTTACTATTATTTTTAGCCGATAATAAATTCTCTTATAAAGAATTAAGAGAAAAATATAAAATTGTGCAAAGATTGGTTTTTAGTACAGAGCGAAAATTTATGGCATCTCTTATAGATAAGGGTAATCTAAATAGTCTTACGCTGTTTATAAAAGGGGCTCCAGAGATTGTTATAAATAAATGTGCTATATCAAGCGCAGAAAAAGAGACCAATCTTGCTGCTATAAGGCAATTTCAATCAAAAGGGATGCGTTGTTTAGCTTTTGCAAAGGCTGAACTTCCATTTTTAGATGGAGACAAACCTATTGGTGAGCTTGTTGATAATATAAAATTAGAATATAACGGTTTTGTGGCAATTGCAGATCCTATAAGATTAGATGTGCCTGCTGCTATGAACCAATGTCTTAATGCCGGAATACAAGTTAAAATTGTTACAGGCGACACGTCTCTTACCGCTATAGAAATTGCGCGTCAAGCCGGATTATGGCTAGAGACCGATACTGATGAAAATTTTATTACAGGTTCAGATTTTGAAAAATTAGATGAGGAACAAGCAAAATTAGCTGTAATTAGGATAAAAGTAATGTCTAGAGCAAGGCCTGCCGATAAAATGCGCCTTGTTAGATTATTACAAGAGAGTGGAGCTGTTGTTGCAGTTACCGGTGATGGAACAAATGATGCTCCTGCTCTTAATTATGCCGATGTTGGATTGGCTATGGGATCTGGAACAGCTGTAGCTAAGGAGGCTAGTGATATTATATTATTGGATGATTCATTTGCAAGTGTTACTACTGCAGTGCGTTGGGGGCGTTCAATTTATCTTAATATTCAAAAATTTATACAGTTTCAACTTACAATAAACGTTGTAGCACTTTTAACAGCATTAACAGGGCCGTTTATTGGGATAGAGTTTCCACTTACTGTTACTCAAATGCTTTGGGTAAATCTTATAATGGATACATTTGCTGCTTTAGCTCTTGCTACCGAGCCTTCTTATAAAGAGGTAATGAATAATAAGCCTAGGGGAATTAACGATTTTATTGTAACTAAAATAATGCTTAAAAACATACTTACACAAGGAGGAATATTTTTGGCTTTATTGCTTGGTATATTGTTGTGGTTCAACAGAAACAACAATATTTCTACATACGAATTATCGTTGTTCTTTACTATTTTTGTTATGTTGCAATTTTGGAATATGTTTAATGCAAGAACGCTAGGCGGTTATAAATCGGCATTTTATAAAATAAAAGATAATAAAGCTTTTCTAATTATTGCCGGAATTATATTACTTTTACAAATTGTAATTATAGAAGTGGGGGGAGAATTTTTTAGAACACAATCGCTTAAATTTACAGATTGGTTAATAATAATAGCCGGAACTTCGTTTGTACTATGGTTTGGAGAGTTATCTCGTTTTATTAAAAGAAGTAGAAAACAGGCGTAATATTTAATAAATAATTAAAATGATTGTATCGGAAACAACATTGGAAGTAAGGTATTATGAAACAGATTTAATGGGAATAGTACATCACTCCAATTACATAAGGTATTTCGAATGCGGAAGACACAAACTGCTAGTAGATTTGGGCGTTCCTATTCATAAAATAGAAGAAGCCGGTATAATGTTGCCTGTGGTATCTGTAAAATGTAATTATAAAACACCTGCCAAAATGGGTGATATGCTAAGAGTTGTTACAACAATAGATAAATTGCCCATGGCAAAAATTGTTGCAAAAGCACAGATTTTTAATCAACAGGGATTATTAATTTGCGATGGAGAGGTAATCGTTGGTTTTATAAAGGCAGATACCAGAAAACCTACAAGAGCTCCAAAGATATTAATGGATACTGTAAGTAAGCATTTTTAAATAACAGTTATTAAGAGACTTAAAAGATAATTTTAATATATAATACGATGAATCATTTATTAATTTTTGGAAATTTTGGCGCAGGGGAAATTATACTTATAGCGCTGGTTGTATTATTACTTTTTGGAGGGAAAAAAATTCCCGAACTTATGAAAGGGATAGGCAAAGGGGTTAGGAGTTTTAAAGATGGAGTAAAAGGAATTGAAGATGATATTAACACTCCCGATGATAAGACACCAGATAAAAAGTGAGCCAAGAAATGACATTTTGGGAGCACTTAGATGAATTAAGGAAGGTGCTCTTTAGATCTGCAATAATTATAGCTGTGTTTATGGCTGCTATTTTTATGGCAAAGGGTTTTGTGTTTAATGATATAGTACTAGCTCCAATAAGTAGCGATTTTGTGATTTATAGATGGTTTGATTCTGCTCTGCAATATTTTGCATTACCACCGTTAGAACCATTTAAAATTAGTCTTATTAACATTGAGCTATCTGCACAATTTTTTATTCATATTAGTACAACTTTTTATTTGTCATTAGTTCTTGCTACTCCGTTCATTTTGTATCAGTTATGGCTTTTTATTAAACCTGCACTATATGTAAATGAGAGGAGGGCGGTTATTGGTGCATTTTCATTTGCGGCAATATTATTTTTTGCAGGAGTACTTACAGGATATTATTTAATATTTCCCCTTACATTAAGGTTTTTAGGAACATATCAAGTTAGTGAAAGCGTTGTAAATCAGATTTCTTTACAAAGTTATGTAAGCATGTTTACTTGGATGATTCTTGTAATGGGACTTGTATTTGAAATGCCATCTTTAGCAGCAATTTTAAGTAAATTAGGGGTATTGTCAAAGAGCTTTTTAAAGAAATACAGGAGACATGCATTTATAGTTTTACTTTTAATTGCAGCACTTATAACCCCTAGTGGTGACCCTTTTACATTAATGGCAGTAGGTCTGCCACTTTACGCATTATACGAAATAAGCATTTTAGTTTGCCGTGATATCAATAAATAATTTAACAGTATCTTTTGGAGGTTTTGTACTTCTTAATGATATTAATTTTCACATAAGCGACAACGACCGTATTGGTCTTGTAGGAAAGAACGGGGCAGGAAAATCTACCCTGCTTAAACTTATACTTGGAATTAATACTCCATCTGAGGGAAAAATAATGGTTCCTCAGGGGCTTAAATTGGGGTATTTGCCACAACAAATGGAACACCCTAAAGGTAAAAGTGTTATAGATGAAGCTCTTACAGCTTTTAGCGAATTGCTAGACTATCATAAGCGAATAGAAGAAATAGGAAATAATCTTGCTATTAGAACAGACTACGATAGTAAAGAGTATAGTAATCTTATTGTTGAACTTAATGAACTTAATGATAGGGTTGCCATTATGGAAGCAGAACCTATTGAATCTCAAACAGAGCGAGTGTTACTTGGGCTTGGGTTTAGAAGAGAGGAGTTACAACGTCTTACAACAACATTTAGTCAAGGTTGGAATATGCGTATTGAACTTGCAAAAGTACTATTACGTAAACCTAATGTATTACTTTTAGATGAGCCTACTAACCACCTTGATATAGAATCAATTGAATGGTTCGAAGATTATCTTAAAAATTTTAATGGAACTATTGTACTTATATCGCATGATAGAAAATTTTTAGATAATATAACAAAGCGGACAGTTGAAATAATGTTAGGGAAAATATATGATTATAAGGTTCCCTATTCTAAATATAAGGAGTTAAGAAGGGAGAGAATGGAGCAGCAGAAGGCTGCGTATGATAATCAACAAAAACTTATAGGAAAAACGGAAGAATTTATAGAACGTTTTAGATACAAAGCTACTAAAAGTAACCAAGTGCAATCTCGTATAAAACAATTAGATAAGCTAGATAGAATTGAGATTGATGAAGAGGATAAGGCTGCATTAAATGTTAAATTTGCACCTGCACCTAGAAGTGGGCAGGTTGTTTTTAAAACAGTAGATGCAAAGATAGGGTATGGGAGCAAGGTTATTATTGATAATGTAAATGTTACTATAGAAAGGGGCGAAAAAATTGCTTTTGTTGGGAGAAATGGTGAGGGGAAGACAACCCTTATGAGAGTTATTCAAAGTGAGCTTGAACCTATTGCCGGTGAAGCTACCGTTGGTTTTAATGTTGAAATAGGATATTTTGCACAAAATCAAGAAGATATATTAGATAAAAATGCTACTGTATTTGATACTTTAGATAAAATAGCGGTAGGGGATATTCGCACCAAATTGCGTGATATTTTAGCTGCATTTTTGTTTAAAGGAGAAGATATTGATAAAAAAGTTTCTGTGTTAAGTGGTGGAGAGAGAGCTCGTTTGGCAATGGCAAAGCTTATGCTTAAGCCTCATAACTTGCTTGCCCTTGATGAGCCTACAAATCATATGGATTTACTTTCAAAAGATATTCTTAAACAGGCTTTACAGAATTATGACGGTACAATAATAATTGTATCTCATGATAGAGATTTTTTAGAGGGACTTGTAGATAAAGTTTATGAGTTTAGTAATGGAATGGTAAAAGAGCATCTTGGCGGAATAACAAACTTTTTAGAGAATAAACGATTAGATAACTTAAAAGAGATTGAACGTAAAGCTACTCCTACATTTTCTGTTGCGGTAAATGCGGTACAGATTTCCGATAACCAATTGAGTTATCAGCAGATGAAAGAGATTGAGAAAGAGAAACGTAAGGCAAAACTTAAATTAGAAAATTGCGAAAAGAGAATAGAGGAACTAGAGCAAGAGACTAAAGCTATTGAGGAAAAATTGTTGGTGATTAATAATGTACTGGAGCTTGAGAAACTTAGTGCAAAGTATAAGGGTTTAAAAGACGAGTTAGATGCTAAAATGAATGAATGGACTAATTTATAAGAAAAAATAACGTTAAGATATAATATTTATGGAACAAGAAGAAGTAAAAATGAATTATCTGTTTGGAATGCACCCGGTTTTTGAGGCAATTTCGGCAGGAAAGAACATAGAGAAAGTTTTATTAAAACAAGGTTTAGAAGGTGAGCAGTTCCATGAACTTATTACCCTTTTACAAGAAAAGAATATTCCATTTCAATTTGTACCTATTGAAAGACTTGCAAGGGTAACAAGAGGAAAACATCAAGGAGTTGTGGCTATGATTTCGGTGGTAGATTACATGTCGCTTGAAGATGCTGTAGATTATGCCCTTAAAAAATCGGATAAACCACTTATTCTTATGCTAGATGGAGTGAGCGATGTGCGTAATTTTGGCGCAATTGCAAGAACAGCTGAATGTGCCGGTGTGAGTTGTATTATTCTTCCTGCAAAGGGGGGAGCTTCTATTACTCCCGATTCTATTAAAACATCTGCCGGTGCACTTTTAAGAATATCGGTGTGTAAAGTTCCTAATCTTAAAACAGCGGCTTATTATCTTTTACAGAGTGATTTCCAATTAATTGCTACTACAGAAAAAGCAGAGGATTGTTTGTATAGTGTAGATTTTAACAAACCAACGGCTATTGTAATGGGGTCTGAGGATAAAGGTATTTCAGATCCTATACTTGCTCTTTCTACGCAACAGGCTAGAATTCCTATGGCAGGTAGTATTGGATCTCTAAATGTATCTGCAGCAGCTTCGGTAGTGCTTTATGAGGCGGTAAGACAGAGAATTTAATAAATAATTAAATTTTTATGGCAGTTTTATCAACAAACCAAATTAAATTTATCCGTTCTCTTTCCAACAAAAAATTTAGGCAGGAGAGCGGGTTGTTTATTGCTGAGGGTGAAAAGATTGTGGCGGAGGCTCTTAAATCAAATTTTATAATAAGGGATGTTTATAGAGTTGAAGATATAGGGGAGGAGTGTATGGGGCGAATTTCTTGTCTGTCATCGCCGTCTCCTGTGCTGGCTGTAATAGAACAGAAAAAAGATTCTCCCCATAGAGAAGAAGAGCTACTTAATAGTGCAAATTATAGTAGCCGTTTCCCTCTTTGCCTAGCTCTTGACGGCGTTAGAGATCCCGGTAATCTTGGAACAATTATTCGTATTGCAGACTGGTTTGGAATTGATGCTATTTTTGCCTCCAAAGATACTGTTGAGCTATATAATCCTAAGGTAGTGCAGGCTACTATGGGGGCCATTTTTAGGAAAGAGGTAATGTATGGCAATTTATCGGGAATTATAAAAGAATTTTCTGCTA
>JAVXCW010000019.1:25617-42066 GCA_036659275.1 Bacteroidales bacterium
AGGAAAGAGGTAATGTATGGCAATTTATCGGGAATTATAAAAGAATTTTCTGCTAACGAGTTACCGGTTTACGGTACATTTATGGATGGCGAAAATTTGTATAATAAAAATATAGAATGTAAAGGCCTTATTGTAATGGGAAGCGAGTCTTTTGGCATTTCAAAAGAAATTGAGCAGCTTATTTCTCATAAACTGCTCATTCCTTCATATCCTGTTAATTCTCATACATCCACATCCGAATCTCTTAATGTGGCAATTGCCACTGCTGTAATTTGTGCGGAGTTTAGAAGGTGAATTTTATTATTTTTAGTATCCTAATATTTTTAACATAGATTTATAAGATTGTTCTTTACTAAACAGTTTGGTAAAGTATTCGCCTTTTTCGTCTCTGCCTATTATTACATGTTTTGGGGCAGGTTGTAAGCAATGTTGTATTCCTCCGTAGCCCGAAATAGATTCTTGGTATGCTCCGGTATGGAAAAATCCTATATAGAGTGGATCTCGTCTATCTTGTATTATTGGAAGAAATATTGCATTTGCGTGTGCTTCGGCATTATAATAATCTTGAGAGTCGCAGGTTAGTCCTCCTAAAAATACTCTTTGATATTGATGATCCCATTTATTTATTGGAAGAAGTATAAATCTTTGTTTTATTCCCCATGTATCTGGAAGTGTTGTCATAAAAGAGCTATCAATCATATACCATCTCTCTCTGTCGTTTTGTTGTTTTATATCAAGTATTTGAAATATGGTTGCTCCACTTTCTCCAACTGTAAAGCTGCCAAACTCGGTAAAAATATTAGGTTCGGGCACTCCCCTTTGTTGGCATATACTCTTAATTTGAGAAACTACCTCTTCTGACATGTATTCATAATCGTAATCTTGAATTAGAGAGTTCTTTATTGGAAAGCCGCCACCTATGTTTAATGAATCTAGCTCTTTACATATCTGTTTTAAATCACAATATACGTTTACGCATTTAGATAATTCATTCCAATAATAAGCATTGTCCCTTATTCCTGTGTTAATAAAGAAGTGTAACATTTTTAGTGTAAATTTATCACTTTGCTTTATTTTGTTTTTATAAAATGGAATAACATCGCTGTATCTAATTCCTAGCCGCGATGTGTAAAATTCAAATTTTGGCTCCTCCTCAGAAGCTATCCGTATTCCTATTTTTGTTGGCTCTTTAATACATAGGTCAAGATCCTCAAATTCAGTCATATTATCTAGGATTGGAACAATGTTTTCCCATCCGTTATTTCTCATATTAGCTATATTCTCAACGTATAGGTCTTTTTTAAATCCGTTGCATATAATATACATTTCTTGGTTCATAGTTCCCTCATTATAAAGAGATTCAATTAGATTTATATCAAAAGCAGATGATGTTTCTAAATAGATATCATTCTTAAGGGCTTCTTCTAGCACAAATGAAAAATGGGAGCTTTTAGTACAATAACAATAGTTATAACTTCCTTTATAATCTACCTTTGCCATTGCAACATTAAACATCCTCTTTGCCCGTTGAATTTGGCTGGATATTTTAGGTAAATATGTGATTTTTAATGGAGTTCCATATTGTTCAATTATATCCATCATTGGAATATCATGAAAATAGAGGTCTCCGTCTTCAACTCTAAATTCGTCTTGTGGAAAGTCAAAAGATTGTTCAACCAAATCTATGTACTTATTTTTCATTTTTTATAATGTAAGTGAGTTAGATGATGTTTTTTTTAACAATGTAAACGTGTTACTTGTTTTATTTGGGTGCAAATATATTTATTTTTTATAAATGATGTTAATATTATTATTCATTTTTATAAAATAGAGTAAAAAAGATTAATTTTGTAAAAAATCTTATTATGATAATAGCCGGTAGGGCCAAGTATATTTTATTTCTAATTTTATTCTTTATTGTAGGCTCTTGTAGTACTACAAAGGTTATTTCTACTGGTGAAAGCCGTTTAAAGGCCAATAAGGTAATTATAGAAAATTCAAAACAATACCAAGCCTCCAACCTTCAACCATATATTAAACAAAAGCCAAATACATATTTTATATTTGGATGGAATCCTTTTTTAAATATTTATAATTGGAGTAATAATAAAAATAATGGGTGGGATAGATTTGTAAAAAAATTAGGGCAGGAGCCTGTTGTATTTGATAAAGATTTAGTTGTAAAGAGCTGTAAAAATATGAATAACCATCTTATTTATGACGGGTATTATAATTCAGCTATTAGAGATTCTATTTATACTAAAAATAGAAAAACAACTGTTACATATAAAGTTATGTTAGGAAAGAGGTATACGTTAAATAATATTTCTTATGTGATTAGTAATCCTCTTTTAAAAGAAAAATTTTATGCCGATACTGCAAATAGTTTTATTAAAAAGGGGAATATATTATCGGAGAGTTTGCTTGAGCGAGAATCGGAAAGAGTAGCAGCAGAATTTAGAAATGAAGGTTATTTTGGCTTTACTAAGAATTATTTCTTTTTTGAGGCTGATACATTAATGCATAATAATTTGGCAAATCTTAATATTAGGATAGAAGATTATACTAGAAACGAGTTGCCTAAAGATGCTAAGCCACATAGTATCTTTTCAATTAATGATGTTAATATTACAGCTATGCGAAATTTATCGCAACAATCTAGGGTAATAAGAAAAAATTTAGATTCTCTTAATGTAGATACTCTTGTTTATGATAATATAAATATTATTTATCCCGGTAAACCGCTTTTAAGATATAAAGTTATAGCAAGAATGAATCTTGTAAAACCAGGTACCACATACGATGAACAAGCTGTTTCAAACACATATAAACGGTTTGCAAATATGAAATTATTTAGTAGTGTAAATGTTCAGATGAACGAAGTTGATTCTGCGCAAGTTGATTGTAATATAAAACTTACTGCATCTGCATTACAAGGTTATAAGATAAATTTAGAGGCCTCTAGTAACTCTACCGGGTTATTGGGTATTTCTCCTACAGTCTCTTATTATCACAAAAATCTTTTTAGAGGTGGGGAGTTGTTTAGCTTAAGTTTTATGGGCGATTTTCAGTTTAAGGTAAAAAGTCCAATTAGATCAACAGAGTTTGGTATCTCAACAAGTATAAGTGTTCCAAATTTTTTATTGCTTCCCGATAGAATATTTAAATCTCAAAATATTCCGCGCACAGAGATTTCCCTTTCATATAATTATCAAGATAGGCCTGAGTATACCAGAAATATAATATCGGGATCTTATGGATATTCATGGAATGTGGGCGAGAAGTTTTTTTATAAAATATCACCGTTACAGGTTAATATTGTAAAATTGTATAATCTTAGCGAATCATTTTATGAAAGTTTAAAAGATCCTTTTCTAAAGAATTCATATCAAGATCACTTTGACTTAGGACTTGGTACAAGTTTATATTATACTACCGATGCTTCATCTAGTCCAAAAAATAGTTATTTTTATTTAAGATGGCAAAATGATTTATCGGGAAATGTAGTGAGCCTTTTTAATAATTTAATGAAAAAGAATAGTACGGGAGAACGTTTAATATGGGATTCTCCTTATTCTCAATATTATAGGACAGAAATATCGGCTGTTTATACATGGAAATTTGGAAAGCTAAATAAACAGGCGTTGGCGTCTAGAGTTTTAATTGGAGCAGGTACAGGGTATGGTAATTCAATATCTCTTCCATTTGAAAAATTATTTTGGGCTGGTGGTGCATATAGTTTAAGAGCTTGGCAAGCACGTACGGTTGGTCCAGGATCTGCCCAAATTGATACTGCATTTACTATTCCAAATCAAACAGGTGATATTAGGTTTGAAGCAAACATAGAGTATAGATTTCCACTTTTTTGGACATTTGATGGGGCTATATTTATGGATGCAGGAAATGTATGGACGCTAAAGCATAATAATACCGCAAATAATGAGGGACAAATTGTAGATATTAATTCCGATGGCGTTTTTAAGTTTAATAATTTTTACAAGCATATTGCCCTTGATTGGGGTGTTGGATTAAGATTAAACCTTGGATTTGCTTTATTGCGATTAGATTTAGGCCTAAAGCTATATAATCCACCAACTAATGAATGGTATGGACCTCAAAGTTGGTTTAAAAACAAAAATTATGGGCTACAGTTTGGTGTAGGGTATCCATTTTAGTAATATTTATTCAAAGTATAAATTCCCAAAATATTCTGGAGTATGAAAGTTGGGGCGTGGGGTGCCAATTTTATTCCAAGTTAAGTATTGTTTTTTTGGCATATCATCGCCGCATTTATAAAAATTAGCTTTTATAGTGCGTCCTTTAAGAGGTTTTACTTCCGATAATGAGAATACTTCTAATGGGATAGCTACAGTAAGTTGCCATGTATATGGGGCTCCGTTGTTTTCAGCAGCCGTTTTTATTCCAAATGCTTTAGTAGCTAATGTTGAATATCGCCTTATTTTTGATAATACATCTTTGCCAAATTTTGTCCGTTCTGTCCTTTTTGCCCCACCTGCAAATGTTCCTTTGCCAATGCAATTCATTTCTAAATTATAGTATACTTCTTCTTCACCGGGAATAGAGAAAAACTCTACACATGAATCTTTGTATGGAGCAGAACCTTCATCTTCTTCATATACCGCTTTTATTGTCTCTTCTGTAACAAGGTATTGCAAATAAATTTCGCTAGGGGAGTAGGCTATCCTAAATTGCACATTTGGATGATATTCATATCCCTCCCAGTTTTCTATATCTATTTTATTAAATGGAATATTCATTAGATTAAACATAGAATCAATTTGTACCGCAGTGGGTTTTGCTAATGTGAATTTAACTTCTTTTACTGTTAATGTTTTTGTATTGTTTTCCATATCTATTATTAAAAAATCCCCATGGCTTCCGCAAATGTACGGAACTGCCATGAGGATAGTTAATGTTATTAGTTTTAGCATTATTTTAATTTATACTTAACAAATAATTCTAATGCTTGATATTCGGCCATACCTAATTTATCATAAAGTGTAGCTGTATTGTGGTTTCTTTCTTCTGCCCTTTGCCAAAATTCGCGTTTATCAGAACCGGGGAATAAAGGTCTGTCTTTTTGTGATTGATGTCTAAAAATAGCTTCTCTCTTTATAGCAACCTCCTCTGGACTTAAAGGAACTGCCATTTCAGCTTCGGCAACATCCCATTCTTGCCATGCTCCTCTATACATCCAAATTCTACAATTTTTAAACCAGTCTTCGTGTTTAAGTTCTTCACATGCTTGTATAATTGCCTGAAAACATACTCTATGTGTACCATGTGGGTCTGAAAGATCGCCTGCAGCAAAAATTTGATGAGGTTTTACATTTTTAAGTAAGTTTTTAACAATTTCAATATCTTCGCGTCCAAGAGGCTTTTTCTTAACACCACCGGTTTCATAAAATGGTAATTCTAAAAAATGTACTCTTTCTTCTGGTATTCCAAGATAGCGACATGCCGAGCGCGCTTCTCCTCTACGAATTGTAGTTTTTATCTCTCTTACATCTATTGGATCTGCTTCTCCCGGATGTTTCTTTTTAATCTCTTCTTCAACACGTTTATATATTTCATTAGCTTTAGATGAGTCAAAATCATATACTTTGCTGCTTTCGCGGATAAAATCTAAATATCTTATTACATCATGGTCAAAAACAGCTATGTTTCCCGATACTTGATATGCCATGTGCAATTCGTGTCCATGTTCTGCTAAACGGGCAACTGTTCCACCCATTGAAATAACATCATCATCGGGGTGAGGACTAAATACAACAACTCTTTTGGGAAATGGAAATGCTCTCTCGGGGCGTGTTGAATCGTCTGAATTAGGCTTTCCCCCAGGCCAGCCCGATATTGTATGTTGTAAGTCATTAAATACTTTAATATTTATTTTACTTGCCGGCCCATACTCGGTTACAAGGTCTGACATACCATTATCGTTATAATCTCTATCGGTAAGCTTTAAAATAGGTTTCTCTAATTTCTTACATAGCCAAAAAACAGATTTCCTAATTAAATAATCTGTCCACTCACATTCTCCTGTAAGCCAAGGTGTTTCTATTCTTGTAAGATTTACCGCAGCTGCTTTGTCTATAATTACGTTAAGTCCTTTGTGGTTTTGAAGATACGAATTTGGATTTTGGTCAGAAATATCTCCTTCTACTAATTTCTTAATTGCAGGTGCTTTTCCTTCTCCCCATGCTAAAAAGTATATTTTTTTTGCGTCTAGTATTGTTCCAATACCCATTGTAAGGGCATGATGGGGAACAAACTCTACTCCAAAGAAATCACTTGCTGCAATAATCCTAGTAGAGTAGTTGAATGTAATTTGTCTTGTTCTTGAATTATATGGCGAACCGGGCTCGTTACTCCCCATGCCATTGGTTATTAATATATCTATTCCACCAGATATAACTATTTCTTGTTCAAACTTTTTACAGTAATCTATTACATCATCTCTTTTATTACTATCTAAATAATGTATGTTGTGTTTTGGTATGTCTACAAGATCAAATAAATACTCTTTAAGAAATCTGTAATGACTTTGAAGTTCATTTCTATCTAATGGATAATATTCATCAATTGAAAATACCTCAATATTCTTAAAGCTGAGTTTCCCATTTTCGTATGCTTTTACAAGGTCTTCATATACCTGAATGCACGCCGATGATGCTGCAAGTGCAAGTATGCATTTTTTTCCTAATTTTGCTTTCTCATTTGTTGTGAGAATAACATCATCTACTATGATTTTGGATGCATCTTCTTGTCCTTTGAAGACGCTAACAGGCACTTTCTCGTAGCGTCTGGAAAAATCTGAAGGTAGGATCATTATTATAATATTTTAAATTAACTTTCTAATATTGAATTGCTTTTCTAATAGGTATTAAGGTTTTAAGTAGGTCTTCCATGTATTCTAGTTTTAGCATGTTTGCTCCATCCGATTTTGCTTCTGACGGATTTGGATGAGTCTCTATAAAAAGGCCGTTAACTCCAACTGCAATACCTGCTTTTGCCATTGTTGATATAAGTTTTGGTTGTCCTCCTGTTACTCCACTTAATTGGTTAGGCTGTTGCAGACTATGTGTAACATCTAAGACTACCGGATAGTTTAATTCTTGCATAATTGGTATTCCTCTGTAATCTATTATAAGATCGGAATATCCAAATTGAGTTCCTCTATCGGTGAGTATAATATTGTTATTATTAAATGAAGCAACTTTTTCTGCGGCAAATTTCATTGATTCGGGAGCTAGGAATTGTCCTTTTTTTATATTAACGTATTTGCCCGTTTTAGCTGCAGCCTCAAGTAAATCTGATTGTCTACATAGAAATGCCGGAATTTGCAGGATATCAATATCATAAGATGCTGCTAGGTCTGCCTCACACGGATTGTGTATATCTGTGACTATTGGAAGTCCTAATTCTTTTTTTATTTTTTGTAGTATAGCTAATCCTTCTTTATCTCCTATACCGGTGAATGATGATAGTTTTGAGCGGTTTGCTTTTCTATATGATGCTTTAAAAATAAACGGAATTTTATATTTTTCTGTTAATTCCTTTAATTCCTTTGCAATATTATATGTAATTTCCTCACCTTCAATAACACACGGCCCGGCTATTAGGAAAAACATATTATTTGCATAATCTTTAATACCAGGTACATTTGGTGTTTTCATACAACTGTTCATTGCCATAAATATTTACATAATCTTATTTCGCAAAATTACGAATTATATTTTAATATCCGTATTTTTTCCACTGTTCATTAAGCTTTTTCCTTATTTCGTTTTCTTTTTGATTTTGCTGAGGTTCATAGAATTTACTGCCTATTGCTTCTTGTGGTAGAAATTCTTGATCTACAAAATTACCGGAATAGGAGTGGGCGTATTTATAATCGTTACCGTATCCAAGTTCTTTCATAAGTTTTGTAGGAGCATTTCTTAAATGTAATGGGACAGGCAAATCTCCTTTTTTTGATACAAATTGTAGTGCTGCATCTATTGCCGAATATGCAGAATTGCTTTTTGGAGATGTTGCCAAATAAATTGTAGCTTCCGATAGGGGGATTCTCCCCTCCGGCATCCCTATTTGGTGTACTGTTGCTAGGCATGCTTGAGCTAATAAAAGAGCATTTGGGTTTGCGAGTCCAATATCTTCGGCAGCTGAGATAACAATTCTCCGCGCAATAAACATAGGATCTTCTCCACCTGCAATCATACGAGCAAGCCAATATACCGCAGCATTTGGATCAGATCCTCGTATGCTTTTTATAAATGCTGATATTATATCGTAGTGCTGTTCCCCATTTTTATCATATAGGGCAATGTTTTCTTGTAGACGTTCTTTAACTATAACGTTAGTTATTACTATTTTCTCAGTGGGCTGAAAACCAGATATTATAATTTCTAATATATTAAGTAATTTGCGAGCATCACCACCAGAAAACCTATATAATGCCTCTTTTTCCTTTATTTCTATATTTATATTTTTAAGGTAATCATCTGTAGATAATGCTCTATTTAACAGGGTATCAAGATTCTCAATAGTTAATTCTTTTAATATATATACTTGACACCTAGATAGTAAAGGGCTTATAACCTCAAATGAAGGATTTTCTGTAGTTGCACCTATTAGTGTAAAGGTTCCATCTTCAACTGCCCCAAGTAAAGCATCTTGCTGTCCTTTGTTAAAACGATGTATTTCATCTATAAATAATATAGGTGATTGTGGGGTAAATAAATTATTTCCTTTCGATTTTTCAATTACTTCTCTAATATCTTTTACTCCTGAACTAATAGCAGAGAGTGTATAAAACGGTCTATTAAGTTTACCTGCAATAATTCTTGCCAAAGTTGTTTTCCCAACACCGGGAGGACCCCATAAAATAAAAGAGGAGATATTTCCGGTTTCAAGCATCTTGCGAAGGACTGCATTTTCACCTATAAGATGTTCTTGTCCAACGTATTCTGCAAGAGTTTTTGGGCGCATTCTTTCTGGTAAAGGGACTCTTTGATTATTGCTATTTAACATAATATAAATTGTGTACTTTTTAATTACTGCGCTTTTTAAGCTGTTTTATTATCTTAGAGATTATATTCTCAATAGATTCATCAGGTTCTATTATATTATAATTCTCCCAAAAATTATTATCTGTAAAATCATTTACTTTAGATGACATTACATCTTTAGGTCTAATTCTTTTTTTTGTATCTAATTTAGGAACTATATTGTTTTTTATATCTGTAACTGCAAGTTCCGAAACAATTGTATATTTATTTTTTAGAAACTTACCTTTATATTTGGCATTAAATTTTAAATCTATGCGAGCATAATCGAAATACCACTTATTATTGTATTTTTTATAATTTATAACATAGTTTGCATAATCTACGCCAAGCTTTAAATTATCGGGCTTCTTTGTAACAAACTCGCGCCACGCCTTTGGGTTATCTTCTACATTCATAGAAAATTCTGCCCTAACAATTGCCAGCGATTCACTCTCTATAAATATTTTACCTCTAAATAATGTCTCGTTGATACTGTCTTTTTGATTAAATTGTATTGTATATATTGTTGCTCCGTCTTTATATACATTTGGACCCATCCAAAAATTGTAATACATTGGTGCAGAAAGTAAATCGGTACCAATAAAGCTGTTTTTTACCAAATCTACATACATTGTAGAGATTGGTCCGCCTTGTAGTTTTAGGAATAGAGTATCATTAATTTTTACATTTTGATTTCCCCTTCCCTTATATATTGCAAGTTGATCATTACTAAAATCTGTATATGAGGCTTTTGATATATCTAAAACAGCCTCGTTGAGTGTAACATATTGGTTTCCCTTTTTAATAATTTCTCTATAGAAACCTGTTAATCCGCAAGTTTTTTGAGGGTAATTTTTCTTTATGTTTTCATTTAAAAAGGCTAAATTAAATAATGTAATGGCATCTTCGGGCCTTACAGTAACACCACGTAAGGCAATTACAGAGGGTGTAAGTCCCACGTGTTTAATTTTTTTACCTTCAAATTCAGTTACCGCAACATTTACACCGATATATCCAATATATCTTATATTAAGAGAGTCTGCATTGTCTGCATTTAACGGAATTTTTAGTGTAAATACGCCATCGGAATTTGTTATGTTTGAGATGGTTGTATTTATTAGAGATACAGAAGCATATGATAACGGCTTTTTGGTTTCCAAATCTTCTACTTTACCTGTAATTAACTTATATTCTTGTCCGTATCCTACTGCGGAGAAGAAATACATAATTACTGATATTAACAAAAAGTAAATTTTATTTTTCATAACCATTAGTTTTAATATAACCTTGTGCGAATATACCTATATTTTGTTAATTTTGTAGCAAATTATAAACAGATAATGAGAAGAAAAGAAAAAATAGTTATAGAGAATGTAGAAATTGAATCTGTGGCGGCAGAGGGTAATGCAATAGCACATATAGATGGTAAGGTGCTATTTGTTCCGCAATGCATTCCGGGTGACGTAGTTAACGTAAGACTTATAAAGAAAAAAAGCGGATATATGGAAGGAATAGTGGTTAATATGGTTAGCCTCTCCCCTCTTAGAGTTGAACCGTTTTGTCCTCATTATGGCGTTTGCGGAGGGTGTAAATGGCAGTCTCTTCCATACGAATTACAGTTAAAATATAAACAGCAGCAGGTTGTAGATCAACTTACTAGAATTGGAAAACTAGATTTACCCATGATATCCCCTATTTTAGGCTCTGAAAAAACAAAATATTATAGAAATAAATTAGAGTTTACTTTTTCAAATAAGAGATGGATTTTAAATAATGAGGATCCCGACAGCCTTACTCCTACAGAAAAGCTTGGACTTGGATTTCACGTAAGTGGTTTTTTTGATAAGGTAATAGATATTAAAGAATGTCATTTGCAAGCCGAACCATCAAATGCAATCCGCTTATTTATAAGAGAATATGCTATTGAGCATAATTTACCATTCTTTGATTTAAGAGAACAGACCGGATTTCTTAGAAATATGATTGTAAGAACAAGTTCTACTAATGAGGTTATGGTTATTGTAGTTTTTGCTTATGAAAGTAAAGAGGAACGAGAAGAACTATTAAATGCTGTAAAAGAGAGATTTAGTGATATTACTTCATTGCATTATGTTATCAATGGTAAGGGGAACGATTCAATTTCAGATTTGGAATGTATTTATTATGCCGGAGCCGATTGTATTTATGAACAGATGGAAGGAATTAGGTTTAGAATAGGGCCAAAATCGTTTTATCAAACAAATTCTGAGCAAGCTTACAAATTATATTCTGTTGTAAGAGAGTTTGCAAATTTGCAAGGCAATGAAATTGTTTATGATTTATATACCGGTACAGGTACAATTGCGCTGTTTCTATCGAGAAAGGCAAAAAAAGTAATTGGTATTGAGTATGTTAAAGAGGCTATTGATGATGCGGTTATTAATGCTGTAAATAATAATATTACAAATAGTGAATTTTTTGCCGGTGATATGAAGGATATGCTTACAGGTGAGTTTATTACAGAGCACGGTAGTCCAAATCTTGTTGTTTTAGATCCTCCAAGAGCCGGAATTCATCCCGATGTTGCAAAAGTGCTGCTGGAGGCCGAGCCATTTAAAATTGTTTATGTGAGTTGCAACCCTGCGAGCCAAGCGCGTGATCTTGCTTTATTAAGCGAAAAATATGTGGTTACAAAAGTAAAACCCGTAGATATGTTTCCTCATACTCATCATGTTGAGAACGTTGTGGCATTGGAACTTAAAAAGATTTAATTTATGCAACCACTTTTACTTATCATTGTTAATATTGTAAAAATATATTAAAAAAAGGACCATTGAATATGGAATATAGTAATACAAATATTTGCGCCTTGGCAACCCCACAGGGAACCGGTGCAATTGGAATTATAAGATTAAGCGGAAAAGATACAATAGATATTGTAGATTCAGTGTTTGTGCCTGTATTTAAAGAGAATAAGCCCACTCCTATTAAGCTTAAAGTTACTCCTGCATATAAAATGCGATTTGGGTCAATTTTTAAAAATGAAGCATTATTGGATGAGGTTTTAGTTACAGTATTTAGAGCTCCTCACTCATATACCGGAGAAAATGCTGTTGAAATATATTGTCACGGCTCTAACTATATTATTAATGAAATTTTAAAATTGTTGCTATCAAAAGGAATAAAGATGGCAGAGCCCGGTGAGTTTTCTAAGCGCGCCTTCCTTAATGGAAAACTAGATTTAGCTCAAGCAGAAGCTGTTGCTGACCTTATTTCATCAGAAACTTTAGCATCACATAGGGTTGCCATACAACAAATGAAAGGTGGCTTTTCAACAGAATTAAAAGATATGCGGAGTGCACTTTTAAATTTAGTCTCTTTAATGGAATTAGAACTGGATTTTAGCGAAGAAGATGTTGAATTTGCAGACCGTACACAACTATTTAAATTGCTTAATGAAGTATCGGGCAAGGTTGAGAAACTTATTGAATCTTTTAGTTTAGGTAATGTAATTAAAAATGGTGTAACTGTTGCTATTATAGGCGCAACAAATACTGGTAAAAGTACTTTATTAAATATACTTTTAGGTGAAGAAAAGGCAATTGTATCAAATATTCATGGTACAACAAGAGATGTTATTGAGGATACTATAAATTTTGGCGGCATTGTATTTCGTTTTATAGATACTGCCGGGATAAGAGATACAAAAGAGACAATAGAAATTATAGGAATTGAGCGCACATATCTTAAACTTAAGCAGGCATCGGTAGTAATTATGGTATTAGATGCTACTCGTCCAGAATATTTTGATGATAGCTTAATTAATTTAAGTAACAGATTAAATAAGAATAAACAAAAGCTTGTTATACTGCTTAATAAAGCCGACATACTTACACAAAATATTAACGATTTTAATGTGTGTGTAAGCAACAAAAAAGATGGAATATCAAATAAAAATAACTCTTTTAATGCACAAATACATTCTATTGAAGCTTTATGCAAACAAACAGGCCTATCCCCTATTGCAACTCTTCCTGTATCAGCTAAACTAGGGCTTGGAATAGATGTCCTTAAAGATTTGCTAATCAATTCACAAAAAGAATTAAATATTGAACCAAATGTAACCTTAGTTACCAACATTCGTCACTATCAAGCACTACTAGATGCACAAGATGCATTAGACCGTGTAGAAGATGGTCTTAAACAGCAAATTCCTACCGATCTTGTTACTCAAGACATACGCGAAGCTCTATATCACTTAGGAAGTATTGTTGGTGAAATTAACACAGAAGAAATTTTAGGAAACATATTTGGAAAATTTTGCATCGGAAAATAAAATCTCATTGAAATAAAAGGCACGTGGCAAATTAATACACCTATTACTGTTGATGCTCTATTAAAGTAGATAGACCTAAAATCAAAGGGAAACTATAAATTATTCTTATGAAACTAACTAATTTTATATTTTGCACCTTACTTCTTTTGGTGAGCTGCAAAGGGCAAAGTCAAGATAACGAATCACAATACAGCGACTCGCAATTGTGGTATCGTGATGCGAACACTGCAGGCGATAAAAACTTTGATGTATTTTATCTATTGCCTACTTGCGTCTGGGATCGGGTTGACGTCAAGGGTGATACGCTGTATTATGCTGATCCTCGCCTTATTAACGACAGGGAAGCGATGCACCCCTCTTTTGAACTTGCCGAGCAGATATTTGGAGAAGATGCAAATTTTTACTCGCCTTACTATCATCAACTTGCACTTCAATCATGGCGTTCTGACTCGCTTGTAGAGTTACGATTTCCTCGTTCTTTTGACGATGTAAAGCAGGCGTTTGACTACTATATGACCAATGTGAATAAGGGTCGTCCGTTTGTATTGGCAGGTTTCAGCCAAGGGGGCAAATGTGTGGTCGAGCTATTGAAAACACTTACCAATGAGCAATATCTACAAATGGTAGCTGCTTATATTATTGGATACAAGGTAACGGCTTACGACACCTTGAATTATAAGCAAATCAAACCAGCAGTGGGTGAAAAAGAGACAGGAGTTGCTATTTGCTACAATTCGGTGGCAACTACGGATGCAATTTGTCCTGTACTCTCCACAAGTGCAGTGTGTATTAACCCTATTAATTGGACAACGACTACCTTGCAAGCGTCATTAAACGACACTATTAAGGTTCATGTTGACGAACGCCATAATGTATTAATAGTTGACGGCTTTAATCCAGATAAATACTATAGCAAATCGTTAGCTTTTCTATTCAAAAAAGGGAACTATCACCTTCAGGAGCTATATTTTTATCGCAACAATATTTCAGAAAACGTAAAACTTCGTTTTAAAGCATTTGACTCAAAGAGATAATTTTCTCGGATTTATGGTATACAGACAGGACTTCGCTAAAGAAAGCTAAGATACAGAAACACATAACCCTCCATTGCTTTCGGCACTAGTCAGCGAGAAGAAACGAGAGTCAGCAAATAAAATCTCATTGAAATAAAAAATATCACCAACACTTCATATAATAAATAAATATCATTATATTTGCATATTATATGATGTGTTACAATTATGGCAAAGAATACAATGGGTACTAAGTTGCCCAGAAAATTAGAACAAAAAATGGAGATTGTAGGTGAGCAAATCAAATTAGCACGCCTACGTCGTAATCTGAGCGTGGCACAGGTGGCTGAACGAGCTACCTGCTCACCACTCACAGTTTCACGCATCGAAAAAGGTGTGCCCACCGTTGCCATCGGCATCTATCTTCGTGTGCTTTACGCCTTGCAACTGGATGAAGATATTCTCTGGATTGCCAAAGAGGATAAATTGGGTAAATCACTGCAAGATTTGACCTTAAAGAGTCGTGAGCGTGCATCTAAAAAGGAATAAATTATGAAAAAACTACTGGTATATGCCGATTTTGATTGGCTAACAGATATTGAACTCATAGGAGAACTAAGCTATGAATCGCTTCGTGGCTCAGACAGTTACGCCTTTCAGTTCAATGATGAATGGCTAAAAAAATATGGCAACCTATTTATTAGTGCGGATTTGAATAATTACAAAGGGCTGCAATATACACAGCCGGAGAAAGATATTTTCGGATGCTTCTCCGATGCCTTGCCAGACCGTTGGGGGCGTACTTTGCTCAACCGTAGAGAGCAGGTTTTGGCTGCTGAAGAGAAGCGTATCGTCCGTCGACTCTCCTCTTTTGATTATCTGGTGGGGATAGATGATTTATCACGTATGGGCGGCTTTCGATTCAAAGAGACACCCGATGGCGATTTTATCAACGCAAGTAATACGCTGCGCATACCACCACTAACCAGTATCCGTGAGTTGATTCATGCCTGTGATGAAATTGAAAAAAGTGAGGATAAGAACGAGCTACCCGACAAGAAGTGGCTCACTCAATTGGTGCAACCGGGCTCTTCATTAGGAGGCGCAAGACCAAAAGCCAGCGTAATTGATACAGATAAGATATTGTATATTGCAAAATTTCCATCTCGCAAAGATGATTACAACGCAGGACTTTGGGAGCATTTCTCTCACCTATTAGCCCAGAAAGCAGGCATTAATGCTGCATCTACGCAGGTGATTTCAACAAATGATAAATATCACACGTTGTTATCTCGTCGTTTTGACAGAGCCAAGGACGGAAAACGCATCCATTTCGCCTCTGCTATGACATTGCTTGGGCTTTCTGACGGAGCCAATGCAGGTACAGGGAGCGGCTACTTGGATATTGTGGACTTCATTCTCCAAAACTGCACGGACGTAAATAAGAATCTCCAAGAGCTATATCGTCGTATTGCTTTTAATATTTGCATCGGCAACTCTGACGACCATTTCCGCAATCATGGTTTTTTACTCACTCCAAAAGGTTGGACTCTTTCTCCTGCTTATGATATGAACCCAACGCTGAATGAGTATCAAAGTCTACTTATCTCTAACAACTCCAACCGAGCCGACCTATCAATTCTATTAGATGCTTGTGAAAGCTATATGCTAACTCGTGATGTAGCTACGCAGATTATTTTGGAAGTGGCAACAGCGGTGAAAAATTGGAAAGTAGTAGCTATCAAATTAGGAATACCTAACAGCGAAATGGAACGATTTGGAAGTACCTTTAACAGCAGAATTAAAGATTTCGTCTAAGAATTCGACTTTTGGGGTGGGCAAAGCGAACCCAAATGCGGACAAAAGCAGAATGCCTACGTTTTTTATTATAGAAAGTTCTATGCATGCAACTGCGTTTATAACTTAATTTAACTGCTCGTTCCTTGAACGATTTGTCATAAAATTGTCTTTTTGCCATCGCTTTTTGTGTGTATCCGTCTTTTCTTCTGTGCGGGCAAAGTTAACTATTCCAGTTCGGATGGTTACAATATGT
>JAVXCW010000020.1:0-38612 GCA_036659275.1 Bacteroidales bacterium
TTTGATTTTATTACAACATTATGCTCTAGTTTAACTAGGGCATTTTTTGTTATATTTGCATAATATTTTATCTTTGGATGTTATGAAAAGAGTTGTATTAATTTTAATAGCTTTTTGTGTTGTACTTTTTATGTGTAGTGCAGTTGTTGTTAAAGCAGCGCAAGTTGATACAACTGCTGTTGTGCAGCATGGTACAAGAGCCGATTCATTAAAATCAATTAATGCTGCTTCTACTACTCTAAATCTTTTAATGGAGGAGCGAATGTTAAGATTGCAGGATTCTTTAATGGAAAGGAGTTTGATGTTGCAGATTAATGAAGCTGTTTCAATGGAAAAAAGGCGGGTATTAGAGAAGGAATTGGCAAAAAAACAGATTGCAGATTCATTGCATATTGTTGCAATTAGAGAGAAGATAAAAGAGAGCAAGGATAATGCTATTGGCTATCCTGTTGTTTTTGCCGGAGATACAATAAGAGTTATATATGTGCCATTTGGTCCACTTGCTGCTGCTGATAGAGTTGAGAATTACACTAAAAAAATTAAGGAAATATCCGGAATATTTATTTCATCTATAGACTCTATTGTGGTGCGTATAGATGAATCTAATATTGAAGTTTTATTTAAAGAAAATGTGTTGTGTACAATTACTCCTGCCGATGCAATGTGGGTTAATAAAAATCAAATGCAATTGGCACAGCAAATAGCATATGCCACAAGGAGTGCTATTATAAAATATAAAGAAATGACCAGTGTCTCTACAATTATTAAACAGATTGGACTTTCTATTTTGGCTATTGTAGGGTGTTATCTTATTGTTTTTTTCATTAATAGAGCCTTTAAAAAGAAGATACGCCGTTTTATGCTTCTAAAAAAAGATAATTGGTTTAAAGGGTGGAAGTTGCGTGAATATGAGATTCTATCATCCGAAAGACAAGTTAGAGTTGTCTTGTTTGTTGTAAAGGTTATAAGGATATTGCTTAGTATCATAGTTTTATATATAACACTGCCAATTTTATTTAGTATATACCCATTTACTTTACGTTTAGCTAATACCTTATTTGATTGGATAATGACCCCGGTTAAATTTATATTAAACTCGGTGCTGGAGTATATTCCTAATCTTTTTGTTATTTTAATAATTTGGTTTACTCTTAAATACGTAATAAGGGGGTTAAAATATATAATGGATGAGATAGGAGGGGGAAAATTAAAAATTAATGGGTTTTATCCCGATTGGGCAGGTGCTACATATAGTATAATTAGGTTTCTTTTATACGCATTTGGATTTGTTATGATGTTTCCTTATTTACCGGGTTCTGATTCGGATATTTTTAAGGGGGTATCGGTATTTGTGGGAATTGTATTTTCACTAGGGTCATCTTCGGCTATAAGTAATATTGTGGCTGGGATGGTTATTACATATATGAGACCTTTTAAACTTGGAGATCATATAAAAATAGGGGAAACGACTGGTGATGTATTAGAAAAAACTCCTTTTGTTACCCGTATTAAAACTCATAGTAAGGAGATTGTCACAATTCCTAATAGTAGTGTGTTGGCAGCTTCGGTAGTAAACTATAGCACATCGGCTGCAGAACAAGGGGTTATTTTTAATGTAACTATTACTATTGGGTATGATGTGCCTTGGAGGTTGGTTCATAAAATGATGATAGAAGCAGCTATACGCTCTAGTTTTATTATAAAAGAGCCTGCTCCGTTTGTATTACAGACCTCGTTAGATGATTTTTATGTTGCATATAAATTATGTGCTTATTCTAAAAATCCCGAAAAGCAGGCTACAATATATTCTCAGCTGAATGAGAATATACAAGATGTATTTAGCGAAAACAATGTGGAAATTATGTCACCTCATTACCGTGCAGAACGGGACGGTAATGCTACTACTATTCCTTCACAATCCAATAGAGTTTAGTTGTTAAATATTTCAAATGTAAATTTAAATCCTACCAAATCAAATTTATTAACTTCGCCGCCAAAGAAAATTCCTATGTTAAAAAGATTGGTACCTATTCCGTAGCCTAGCTCAATATATGGCTTTAATGTATTTACAAATAGTACATTACAATATATCCTTTCCTTAGTTATGTATGGAACCCATCTTAATACTGTTGGGAGGAGTAAAAATGGTGCATCGTATTTTACATGTCCCCTTATATATCTGGTTATTTCATTGTATTTAGAACTGCTAAGAAGTTGGAATGTTCCCCCTATTTCATCGTCCCAACCCTCGGGCAGATTATTCCTCTGAAAGTTTAAGAAGTCTGCAAAATACAAGTTGGAATAATTAAAAAATCCACCTATTCCAAATCTATAGCATAATGTCTCCATTAAGCCAAGTCTTATTTTATGTTGCATGTCAAACTCAATTCGTTGAAATGTTGTAGAGCTTTTTAATGCCCCTTTTATTGCATAGGCCCAATTAAGACTAAAAGTAGGATATTTTGAATATAGATTAACTTTACGGTTACCCTCCATATAATAATATTGATGTGGTGTCCAATTTACTTCAATTTCGGGGACAAAGCTTGTGTAATTACGCTGTGCAATTTCCATAGCCCTTTTTATATATTGGCTTTGTGGGTTAATTATGGTTAAATCGGATTTTTCAACTTCGCTATACCTATGCATTGCCATTATCGCAGAAACTGTAAATCCATTGGCAACTTCAATTTTATGTCCTATTTTAAGATAACCGTTTCTAAAATCATTAAGATGTATTTTAGAGTAATCAAATATAGTATCGGGAAGAGCTTTAAGATCATCTAAAATTTTATCTGTCCCAATTTTATTACCGCTAACTATTTCAAAAATAATAGATGAGTTTCTTTTTGGAGCATAATCAAAGTTACTTCTAACATGCCAGTATAATTCCTTGTGTTTAAAGTTATATCCTATTTTTGGTTCTATATAAAGAAGTCTGTCTCCTTTAAAATTTTTATTATATTTTATTCTTTGAGCATATGAAAGGCCGTTGCTTGTACTAAAATTAAACAGCACAGGGCTTATTATTGGTGAAAATTGTATTTTACCATAATCGTTCATATTTATACCATAATTACTAACTAAAAATTTACCTAAACTTAAAAATGTATTTGTATTATGTGACGAAGTATCGGGTATTTTTATAATGGAGTCTCTTTCTGTATTATATCTTTTTACGGTCTCTTTCTCGGTGAGTGTAAGCGGAATTGGTCGGATAGAGTCTAAATAGATATTATCTTTTATCTTTTTATTAAATGCAACTTCATACAGTAACGATAAATCGTATTTTCCTTTGTGTGTACTCTCTTGGGGCTCTGGTTGTACTGTTTTATTGTACTTTAAGTAAGATGAGTATTCTCCCGATAATTTATTACCTAATAAATGAAAATCTACAACTATATTATAATTTTTAGTTAAAAA
The DNA here is from genome assembly GCA_036659275.1 of Bacteroidales bacterium. Lineage (GTDB taxonomy): Bacteria > Bacteroidota > Bacteroidia > Bacteroidales > UBA932 > Egerieousia. The sequence continues at coordinate 3,424 of JAVXCW010000020.1, forward strand.
TTCGGAATTACTTCCAATATCTCCCATTTCTATATAGTTACTAAAATTTACTAATTCTGTTTTTCCTTTAATAAACAAACTTCGTATACTCCAATTGTTTGAATTAATAATTATGTATCCGCTAAGAAGCTGATAACTTTTTAATTTTGGGGTAAAAATTATTTTATAATATGTTATGTCTGAGTTTATCCATTTGGATTCTATAGTATATTTATAGTATTTTCCGGCTTTTTTAGCTATTGGAGAGTAATAGTTTCCATATAAATACGAGGAATATACATTCCCCTTAATGTATGGCAATACATTACCTTCTATATGAGAGATAATATCCTTACTATTAGTGCTTATTGCATTAAATGTTTGAGTATATATGTTTGGCCTAGTATAGGAAAAGTTACTTGATAATTCAACAAAGTACTGGTCCTTATGCTTGTCTATTTTTCTAAAATACGGTATTATTCTTAAAATTGCATTTCTCTTTTGCACATGCAACGTCCCTTTAATGTACATTTCGGCTTCAAAATCGGGTGTGTTTGCCTCATAATATTCGGCCGATACATGCATTTTTTGCAAGATAGAATCTATATTAGCTCCGTGTTTTTGTGCATAGATATTGTCTTGGCAAAAATAGGTAGTAGTTAATATTGATAATAATAGAATAATATGTTTTAGCATATAGTGCTATAAGCGTTTTTTAATAACTAGTAAGTGAATGCGTAATTCCTCCGCTTCTCTAAACTTGAATTTTTTAAGAGAGAATTGTACCCATTCCATTGCTAAAGGAAATTGTTCTGTCATTTCACATGCAACAGCAACGTTATATGCCGCAAAAGCAGCCCTTTTTGGATTTGGTGAAGAACTTAGCTCAATCCATAAATCAATAGCCTCTTTCCACTTAAAATCTTGTGCAAGAAGATATGGCTTTTCCCATGCTGCTTCGCCTGCATAAGTAATTAACATCCTCTCTTGTGTCTCCCATTGTACTGTTAGCTTAGATGCAAGGTTTTCTCCTATTTTACGTGATACATTTGAAAGATTTGCAGCTATTGCATTTGCTATGCTTGCATTATCTTTATTAACAATTACTACTTGCATATATACAGTATCAATATGTGTTTTGGAATATAATAAACTATCCTGTAATGCATTATATATTTGCATTTCTATGCTATATGGCAACAATATATTTACTCCGCCGTATTCTTGGGGTAATTCGTCTGTTAGCTTATTTACACTATATTGATAAAATTTAAGATTATTTACAAATATTTGAATATCTCCATCCGATTTTAACATAAGATCTTGAAGGTATGCTTTGTCATATAGTTTAAGAGCTTCTGTTTTATCGGTACTAAATCCGCTGAATTCTGTTTGAGGAATTGAGAATACAGGAATCTCTCCCGGCTTCATATTCCTATCTTTTTCTAATTTCTCGGCTAAGCCTAATGAGGCATTGCTAATTCTAATGCTATCTCTAGGTGTTGAGTTTGTTATTGAAAACACGGCAGCTTTGCCTCCATTAAACTGAACATCTTGTACGTCTTGCCTTTTTACATCTACATTAAAAAACTGTGCTTGTGGAGCGCATCCGCTTAAAAGTAGAATTATTGTTATAATTATGGTTGTATTTTTTAAAAACGTATTCATAAATTTAATATTACAATATATTTAAACTTTGTTCTTTTAGCTTTTCTAGCTCATCTTTCATTTTTACCACCCATTGTTGCATTTCTCCATGATTGGCTTTTGAGCCCATTGTATTTATTTCGCGACCCATTTCTTGTGCTATAAAACCTAGCTTTTTGCCTGGATATGCTTCATTATTTATAGTTTCTATAAAATATTTACAGTGTTGACGTAAACGCACCTTTTCTTCGTTTATATCTAGCTTTTCTATATAAAAGATAATCTCTTGCTCAAGACGATTCATATCGGGGGTAATCCCTAATTCGTCTATTCGCGATTTAAGCCGCTCTTTTACAGCTTGTGTGCGCTCGGCTTCGTGTTTTTCAACTTCTTTAACAAATGATTCTATAAGAGTTACTCTACTAGTTATATCGGTATATAATATTGCTCCTTCTTTTGCTCTAAATTCGTTAAGAGATTTTACTGCTTGCGTTATTGCTGCATAAAGTTTTTCCCAACTTTCTTCTGTTATTTCTTGTTTTTTAACTTCTATAACATCGGGTAGTTTTAGGATAGAAGGAAATAAAGTTGTGCTGTTGCATAGATTGTTTGTCTCTAAAATATCTTGGGGACGTCCTCCTTTAGAGAGATATTCTTTTTGAATGTTGTAAATTACTTCATTTAAGCCTAATGCTTGTTTATAATATGCCGCAAAAACCTCTTTATTTATAACTTTTGCATTATCGGTAGTGTTTTGCTCAAAATTTGCGTATAAATCTATGTTACCTCTTTGCAATTCTTTGGAGATAAGTTGCCTTACATCTAACTCTTTTTCTCTTGGAATAAGTGATGTTTTAATGCTGATATCTGCACTTTTGCCGTTTAGTGAGCGAAGCTCAATTATAATTTTACCATCGGGAAGTAGGCATTCTGCTTTACCGTATCCGGTCATTGATTTTACCATTTTAATGCAATTCTAAATTGTGTACCGCAAAGTTACATAAAAAATAAGTATATTTGCATGCTAATTTTACTACAATGGAAGATGTTAAGAATGAAATGGTGCAGGAGCGCCAACTGAACTTTATAGAAGAGATTGTTGAGAACGATCTTGCAACCGGTAAATATAACTCTATTTTAACAAGATTTCCACCAGAACCTAACGGCTATTTACATATTGGACATGCTAAAAGTATTTGTCTTAATTTTGGACTTGCAAAAAAATATGGCGGAAAAACTAATATCCGTTTTGATGATACTAATCCTACAAAAGAAGATGTTGAGTATGTAGATTCTATTAAGGGGGATGTTAAATGGTTGGGGTTTGAGTGGGTTAATGAATTTTATGCTTCAGATTATTTTGAGCAACTTTATACGTGGGCACAAGATCTTATAAAGAAGGGGCTTGCTTATGTTGATGATCAAAGTTTGGAGGAGATTCGTGCAAATAGAGGAACTATTAATTTGCCTGGTAAAAATAGCCCGTTTAGAGATAGAAGTGTTGAGGATAATCTTAGATTATTTAAGGAGATGCGTGATGGAAAATATAAGGAGGGCGATAAAGTATTAAGGGCAAAAATAGACATGGCGCATTCTAATATGATGTTTAGAGATCCGCTTATGTATAGGATAAACTATTCACACCATCACCGTACTGGAGATAAATGGTGCATTTATCCCATGTATGATTATGCTCATGGACAGTGTGATTCAATAGAAAACATTACCCATTCTATATGTACTTTGGAATTTGATGTGCATCGTCCGCTTTACGATTGGTTTATAGAAAAACTTAATATTTTCCCTTCGCATCAATATGAATTTGCACGTCTTAATCTTACATATACAGTAATGAGTAAAAGGAAACTTTTGGAACTTGTTAAGAATAATTATGTAACAGGATGGGATGATCCTCGTATGCCAACTATTTGTGGTATCCGTCGCAGGGGCTACACGCCAGAGAGTATAAGGCTTTTTGCCGAGAAAGTTGGAGTTGCAAAACGAGATAATACAATAGATCTTTCGTTGTTGGAGTGGTGTGTACGTGAGGATCTTAATAAACGAGCTAATCGTTATATGGGCGTTTTAGATCCTGTGAAACTTGTTATTACAAATTGGGATAATGAAAAAACAGAGGAATTTACTGCTCCGTTTAATCCTGCAGATCCCAATGGAGAAAAGAGGATTATCAAATTTGGCAGAGAACTTTATATTGAACGAGATGATTTTATGGAGGAACCTCCTAAAAAATATTTTCGTCTTAAACCCGGGGGAGAGGTACGCCTTAAATATACTTATATTATAAAATGTGAAGAGATTTTAAAAGATGCCGCAGGTAATATTACAGAGATTAGGTGTACGTATGATCCTACAAGTAAACCCGGTGTTGGAGAGTGGCGTTCGGTTAAGGGGACAATTCATTGGGTTTCTGTTGCAGAAGCTAAAAAGGTTGAGGTAAGGCTTATTGATAGATTATTTACAGAGCCTTTTATGGATTCTATTCCAGAAGGGGCAGATTATAAGGATTATATTAATAAGGATTCTCTTAAGATTATTTATGGTTATGTTGAACCTGCACTTTTGAAAGATAAATCTGGTATTGCGGTGCAATTTGAAAGATTAGGATACTTTGTAAAAGATGTGGATTCAACAGCCGATAATTTAGTCTATAATAAAACTACCGGGCTAAAAGATACATTTAAAATATAGATGCCTATGTATCCATTATTTGATGTTGTATTAATATCATGCGTTATCGTATTAATAGTTCTTGTTGTTTCATTTTTTTTATATGTGTCTAAAAAATGTGATTTTTTCCCATTTTCTAAAAAAAACATAAATGCAGGAGCAACTTTAGGAAATGATATTTCTATTGTGGAGTTATTAAATAATACCTCTGCCGGAATTTTTATAAGAGATCCTCAAAGAGAAAAACGATACATGTATTTTAATAAATCTGCTCAGATAATGTGTGGTAATAATGATGGGGCAAAAGATGAGGGGTATAAAAACATTCTTAAGCTAGAGCAGATTTCTCATGAGACAATAGATAGCGAGGATGCGGAAGTTCTTTCTACTGGAAAAACGCTTAAATTAGAGAGAATTTTATATGACGATACTGGTGAACCAATTGGCTGGCTATATATTACAAAGAGTTTAATTAAATCTATAGATAACAGACCATTAATTCTTGGAACTATTGTAGATATTACACAGCGTCATATAAGAAAAATAGAATTAGAAAATATAAAGAAAGAGCTAGAATTAGCGTTGGAAGCAGGTGAACTCCAAGCTTGGGTTTATCACAATGATGATAAAAGCGTAACAACGTTTAATAAGGGGAGTGTCTCTAAAAAATATGATATGTTTTATGAGGAGGATAAAGATTATCTTTCTAAAGACGATTACGATGAACTTAGATATGAATTTAATTCTATTATTATAGGAGAGGCAAATTTCCATAAATCTGTATTTAAAATTAAATATCCCGATAGCTCAAATATTAAATATTATGAAGGGCGAATGAAAGGAGTTTATTCGCAACAAACAGGGAATTTAAATTTTATTATAGGGGTTAAAAAGGATATTACCAAGGAAATTATTTGGCAAAAAGATTTGGAGCAAAATAGAATAAAGACCAGTATGGCCATTAATGCTGCCGGGATTGTTTTATGGGAATATGATATTAATAAAAAAATATTTTCGTCTCTCGATCCTCAATCTATTGCTTATATTCCGGTAAGCTATGACGATTATTTTTTAATGGTTCATCCCAAAGATAGAGAGATAGCAAAAGAAATTCTTAATAATATTATAGCTGAAAAAGGCTTTCGCAGTTCCGTAGAGTATAGGATATTAATGCCTACAGGAGAATATAAATGGGCTACTATTCAGGGAAATATAAGTGATAGAGACGAAAATGGATTTCCATCTAAAATTATAGGAATAAGAAGGGATATTGATAATGAAAAGAAACTTACCAAGCAGCTTATAGAGCTTAAAGAAGAAGCGGAAAAATCGAATAAACTTAAATCGGCTTATTTGGCTAATATGAGTCATGAGATAAGGACTCCTTTAAATGCAATTGTTGGCTTTTCTAATCTTATGATGTATATGGATGATCCTCTTGAAAAAGAAGAATATAGCCGGATAATTCAGATTAATAACGATTTGTTATTGCAACTTATAAGTGATATTTTGGATCTTTCTAAAATTGAAGCAGGATTTCTTGTATTTAATTATGCCGATGAAGATCTTTCAACAATATTTAAGCAGGTAGAGTACTCTTTTACTAGCAGGGTAAACCCCGGTGTATATCTTAAAGTGAATATCCCATATAAAAAATGTATAATAAATACAGATAAAAATAGACTTATACAGGTGCTTTCCAATTTTCTTACTAATGCATGTAAGTTTACAACAGAAGGTTTAGTTGAGTTTGGTTATACTAAAATTGATACAGGAATAAAGCTGTATGTAAAAGATTCCGGTATTGGTATGACGGATAAACAATGTGAAATTGTTTTTGATAGATTTTCCAAATTTGGGAAAGATGTTGTTGGTACCGGGTTGGGTATGGCAATTTGCGATACAATTATTAAGTCTTTTGGAGGAAAAATAGGGGTAGATTCTAAGGTTGGTATAGGAAGTATTTTTTGGGCAGAAATACCTTGTAATCCTATTATAGATAATACAAGTACTTTCATTACAGAACAGTTACTTATTAATAATAATGATAAAGAAAATAGGGAGCAGGTAATAAGTGCAAATATAAAATATAATGTATTAGTAGCAGAAGACAATGATAGTAATTACCTTTTGCTCTCAAAAATACTTGCAAAGGAATGTAATTTACGGAGGGCAAATGATGGAGCAGAGTGTATAGAGTTATTTGTTGCCCAAAGGCCAGATATTATTTTTATGGATATTCAAATGCCGGTGATGGATGGGTATGATGCAACTTTATCAATAAGAGAAATGGATAAAGAGATTCCTATTGTTGCTGTTACAGCTAATGCATTTGATTCCGATAAAGAACAAGCATTAGCCGCAGGTTGCAACGATTATATTACCAAACCGGTAAGTAAGGGGATACTTAATGATATGCTTAAAAAATGGTGTAATTAAAAGCTAACTGTAGTTAAAAACTGCGAAGCATATTTAACTCTTCTGCCCACATTTCGGGCTGTGGAGTCTCCATAATAAGTGGAATATTATCAAACCTTTTATCTTGCATTATTATTTTAAAAGGAATTATTCCCAGCTCCCCTTTGCCAAGGCTACTATGCCTATCAACCCTACTTCCAACCCCTTTCATAGCGTCATTTAAGTGCATTCCGCAAAGATATTTAAACCCAATTACCTTTTCAAATTCGTCAAATGTTTGCATAAATCCAAGTTCTGTTGAGATATCATATCCTGCTGCAAAAGCATGGCATGTATCAATGCATACCCCTACACGGCTTTTATCTTCTACTAAATTAATTATTTGTGCAATGTGTTCAAATGCAAAGCCTACATTGCTCCCTTGTCCTGCCGTATTTTCAATAACAGCTTTTACTCCGCTGGTTTTATCTAATGCTAAATTTATAGAGTGTGCAATTAGTTTAATGCACTCTTCTATGCTTATCTCTTTAAGATGGCTGCCCGGATGGAAATTTAGGCGATCTAGCCCAAGTTGTGAGCACCGGTGCATTTCATCTATAAATGCAGCACGTGATTTTTGTAACCCCTCTTCATTTGGACTTCCTAAGTTTATTAAATAGCTATCGTGGGGTAATATTTGAGCCGGAGTAAATCCGTATTTTTTGCAATTTTCCTTAAATAAATCTATCTCCTCATTTGTTAAAGGTTTTGCAACCCACTGTTTTTGATTTTTAGTAAAAAGGGCAAAAGCTGTTGCCCCTATTTCATGTGCATTAATTGGCGCATTGTAAACTCCGCCACCTGCACTAACATGTGCTCCAATATATTTCATTGTTTTATAATTTTATTTAACTTATTGCTGAATAATTAACGGGGTTTTTTCCGTCTTTTCGCAACGTTATGAGTTGTTGTTTTAAAAGTAGATTTTCGGGCCTTTCCAAAAGTGGATCTTCGTCTAATATTTTTAAAGCAGTTGCACGTGCGTCTTCTAATATCTGTGAATCTTTTGATAGGTTTGCTATATGTAAATCTACTGCAAGTCCACTTTGGCTAGTTCCTTCTAAATCGCCAGGGCCACGCATTCTTAAATCTGCTTCGGCAAGTTCAAATCCGTCATTTGTTTGACACATAAGTTCAATTCGCTGACGGCTCTCTTTGCTTAGTTTATACCCTGTCATAAGGATACAGTAAGACTTTTCCGATCCCCTTCCAACTCTTCCTCGTAATTGGTGCAGCTGGCTTAGCCCAAACCGTTCGGCACTCTCTATTATCATTACAGAGGCATTTGGAACATCTACTCCAACTTCTATAACTGATGTTGCTACAAGAATATGAGCCTTTCCTTCTGAAAAAAGATTCATATCATGTTGTTTATCTTCGTTCTTTTGTTTGCCATGTACTACGGCAGTAATATATTCCGGTGCCTTAAACTCTTCAATTATTGCTTCATATCCATCTTGTAGATTTTTATAATCCATTTTTTCACTCTCTTTTATTAAAGGATATACCACAAATATTTGCCTACCTGTTTTTATCTGTTCTTTCATAAAGAGAAATATTTTTTTTCGTTGGGCATCGCTTGCATGTATTGTTTGTATTGGCTTTCTTCCAGGAGGTAATTCATCAAGTACCGATACATCTAAATCTCCATAAAGTGTCATTGCCAATGTTCGCGGAATAGGAGTGGCTGTCATTACCAATATATGTGGTGTAATGGAGCTTTTATTCCATAGTTTAGATCGTTGATCTACTCCAAATCTATGTTGCTCATCAATAACTGCTAATCCTAAATTTTTAAATTCCACTGTGTCCTCAATAAGCGCATGTGTCCCTACTAGTATTTGAATTGTACCATTGGCGAGTTGCGGGAGAAGTGTTTTTCGTTCTTTTGCTTTTGTGTTGCCCGTAAGTAATGCTGCTGTTACCCCCGTGTCTTTTAACAGGTGTATTATCCCTTTATAATGTTGTTGTGCAAGCACCTCTGTAGGAGCCATTATACAAGCCTGATAGCCACTATCGGTAGCTAAAAGTGAACACAAAACAGCTACAAGTGTTTTTCCGCTTCCAACATCTCCTTGTAGCAATCTATTCATTTGTTTTCCACTTAACATATCTGTCCGCATCTCTTTTATAACCCGTTTCTGAGCTCCTGTAAGGGGAAATGGAAGAGAGTTGTAACATTTATTAAAACCGTCTCCAACTTTTTTCATAACAATGCCACTGTCCTTGCGCATTCTTATGCTTTTTTGTTTAAGCAAACTTAGTTGAAGATAAAAAAGCTCCTCATATTTAAGCCTATATAGAGCCTTTGTAAGGGCGTAGTTGTCTGTTGGAAAGTGAATATTTTTTAGAGCATACTTCAATGAACATAATCTCTTTTTTTCTAGTAATTTAGCCGGAAGTGATTCGGGAATTATATCTAGATATTTTTCTAGTAAATTAAATTCGAATTTTGAGAAAATTTTGTTTCCTATACCACTATTCTTTATTTTTTCTGTGCTGGAATATACTCCCATCATAGCACTACCTCCGTATAGAATATCATCTGTAGCTAAATTAAGCTCGGGATGGACCATGTTTATTGTTCCATTAAAATCTGACGGTTTCCCAAATGCTATATATTCTTGTCCTATTTTTAGCTTTTCTACTACCCATTTTATTCCTTTAAAAAACACTAAATCAATGCTTCCTGTACTATCTACCATTGTTATTATAAGCCTTTTATTACGTGGTGAATCTCCTGCATTATCTATCCTTGTAATTTTACCACGTATTTGTATATATGCCATATCGGGCATAAGTTCTTTTATTGTGTATATTTTGCTGCGGTCTATATATCTAAATGGAAAAAAAAAGAGCAAATCTCTTAACGTACTTATATTAAGCTCCTTTGTAAGAAGCTCTCCTCTTTTAGGACCAATGCCTGTGAGGTATTTTATATCAGTGTCCAGAATGTGTTCCATAATTTTACAAATATACTTAGAAATTGATTAAAACGCCATCGAGTTAGAAAAAAAATTATTACCTTGCAACCCAATATTGTTGAATAACAAAAATAACTCATTAATAGATTAATTAAAAGATAAATATATATGGCTCAAAAGATTGTACTTGGAATAACACAGGGAGATACCAACGGAATAGGGTATGAGGTGATTATAAAAGCGTTGTCGGATGCAAGAGTTTTAGATATGTGTACTCCAGTTGTTTATGGCTCATCTAAAGCCTTCGGGTTTTATAGAAAACAGATACCAGAAACAGATAATATAAATACAAATGTTATAAATTCTGCTGCCGAAGCTCATCCTAAGAGGGTTAATATAATTAATTGCGTTCCCGAAACAGGGCAAATTGATCCGGGGCAGTGTACTCATGACGGTTCGCTAGGAGCAATTATAGCCTTAGAGGCTGCTGTTAAAGAGATGAAAGAAGGGCTTTTAGATATTCTTGTAACGGCCCCTTTTAATAAAAGAGCAGTGACGTTGGAAACTTTTAAATATGCAGGGCATACAGAGTATCTTACCCATGAGTTTAATGCCAAAGATGGCCTTATGTTTCTTTGCTCAGATAAAATGAGAGTTGGAGTGGCAACCGGTCACATAGCTATATCAAAAGTATCGGAGTCGCTAACAGAAGACCTTATTTTAAGTAAATTACGTGTTATGAATGAATCTCTTTTAAGAGATTTTAATATTGTTAAACCAAAATTAGCCGTACTTGGTCTTAATCCGCACTCGGGTGATAGAGGCCTTATGGGCGATGAGGAAATAAGGATTATTGCTCCTGCTATAAAAAGAGCCAATGAAGAGGGAATCTTGGCGTTTGGCCCTTATCCTCCCGATGGCTTTTTTAGTATAAGTATGCAATATAAGTTTGATGCTGTTTTGGCAATGTATCACGATCAGGGCCTAATTCCATTTAAATCGCTTGCTTTTGACTCGGGGGTAAACTTTACGGCCGGATTACCTATTGTAAGAACATCTCCCGATCATGGAACTGCTTATGATTTAGCCGGAGAAAATAAGGCAAATCCTCAATCTATGTTATCGGCCATATATCTTGCTATTGATGTATTTAATAATAGACAGAATTATGACAAAATGCACGAAAATCCACTTAAAATAAAAATATTTGAAGTACCTCAAAGAGGAAATAGACCTGTTATAGAATAATTTTTAATGGAACCTATTAATTTATATACCGATGGGGCATCACGCGGAAATCCCGGACCGGGGGGGTATGGCGTTGTTCTTAAGTGTGGTGGACATTATAAAGAATTGAGCGGAGGGTTTTTATGTACAACAAATAATAGGATGGAACTTTTGGCTGTAATAATTGGACTAGAAGCCATAAGGCGTCCTAATTCGCAGGTTAATATATATTCAGATTCTTCTTATGTTGTAAGAGCTGTTAATGAAGGGTGGATAAAAAAATGGCTCGTTAAGGGGCTCGAAAAACAAAAAAATCCAGATTTATGGGAACGCTTTATAAAAATAGCAGATAAGCATACACTCCGTTTTATTTGGATAAAAGGACATGCGGGGCACCCGGAAAACGAACGTTGTGATAAACTTGCAGTTGAGGCTGCCTTAGCGTTATCGTTACCCCCCGATATTGGATACAATAAATAAAGCAAAATATTAATGGTTATAAATATTGTATTGTTGGTCGCGTAACCAAGGGGTGAATCCTGCATCTATGATTGTTTCTTGGATGCTTTTTTTATCTAACGAATTATGTGCTCCGGCAGAAGACATAACATTCTCCTCTATCATAATTGAACCCATATCATCAGCTCCGGCATGTAGGCAAATTTTTGCCGTTTCTGCTCCCACTGTTAACCAAGAAACTTGTATGTGAGGAATATTATTTAATATAATACGGCTCATGGTAATCATTCTTATATAGTCTGCAGGAGTTTGTCTTTTTATATTAGGATATAATTGTTCTAATTTTGTCCCTTTTGTTTGCATTGGCCAACATATAAAAGCTCTAAATCCCGGAGCATTTATTGGCTTTAGCTTTTGTATATTACGTAGAATAATAAGATGTTGCATTCTTTCTACGTTGGTTTCTATATGCCCATAAACCATTGTAGCTGTAGTGCTCATTCCAAGTTGATGTGCCTCTTTCATTACTTCAATCCACTGTGTAGCAGTAGGCTTGGCTGGGGAAAGTATTTTTCTCACTCTATTACTTAATATTTCGGCTCCAGCTCCCGGGAGTGTATCTAATCCTGCGGTAACTAACTGTGTAAGGGTTTCTTTATATGTTAAATTACTTAATCTTGCAATATGAGCAATTTCTGGTGGCCCAAGTGCATTTAACTTAAGTGTTGGCTCCATTTTTTTAAGTTCTTTAAAAAGGGTACGGTAATAATTTATATCGTACTTTGGATGTAGTCCGCCTTGTAGTAGTAGTTGGTTACCTCCTTGTTCTTTAAGAATTTTTATTTTCTCTCTATATTCTTCTAAAGTAACGGTTTGTTCCCGCTCTTTTTCTGATACTTTACAATGAAAGTTGCAGAAGATGCACCCCGATACACATACGTTTGTATAGTTTACGTTACGGTCTATTTGCCAACTTACTTTTTTTTGCGGTACATGCATAAAGCGTATTTGTTGTGCAATTTCCATTAATTTGTATAGTGGCGCATTTTCAAACAGAAATACTGCTTCTTCTAATGTAAGATCTTCCTGTTCTACAGCTTTTTTATATATTTTATTTAACATAATTTATCTCTATGAATTATCGAGAAACAAAATTAGCTGAAATAATTGGATTACTCCATTAAAAAGGGTTATATTTGTAACCAATTCTTAACAAAAGGGAAAAAAAATAAAGCGTATGAAAACATATTTTGAGAATAAAACTTTACGTTATGCCATGATAGGCAGTGGAAGTTGGGCTACGGCTCTCGTAAAATTATTGCTCAATAACCAACAGGAAATATCTTGGTTTATAAGAGACAAAAAGAATATTGCTAATATTCAAAAGACTCATCATAATAAAACTTATTTACAGTCTGTATTGTTAGATCCCGATAGACTTCACATGAGCTCAGACATAAATGAGGTGGTTAGTAATGCCGATGTTCTTATATTTTGTATTCCATCTGCATATTTTTTAAGTTGTGTGCAAAAACTTACTGTATCGTTAGAAAATAAATTTATAGTTTCTGCAATAAAAGGATTTGTAGATGAAAAAAATCTTACTATTGCAGAGTATTTTAATCAAATACACGGCTTTCCTTTTGATAGAATAGGTATTGTAAGCGGGCCATGTCATGCCGAGGAGGTTTCTATGGAGCGGTTATCGTATTTAACCCTTTCTAGTAAGCACATTGAAATTGCACGTGCTCTTTGTTCTGTTTTTGAGTGCAGTTACATAAAAACTACTCCCGGAACAGATATATATGGAGTTGAATATGCTGCAGCACTTAAAAATATATATGCGGTAGCAGCCGGTATATGTCATGGTTTAGGATATGGCGATAACTTTATGGCTGTACTTATGACAAATTCTTTTCATGAACTTGCAGAGTTTTTAACAGCTACCCATCCCGATAAAAACAGAATAGTTTCATCATCGGCCTACCTAGGAGATTTATTGGTAACAGGGTATTCGCAATTTAGCCGTAACCGTACTTTTGGAAATATGATTGGAAAAGGGTATTCTGTAAAGAGTGCACAGGTGGAGATGAGTATGGTTGCCGAGGGGTATTATGCCAGCAAATGTATACACGAAATTAATAAAGAATTTGGAATTGATATGCCTATAGCTGAAGCTGTATATAAAATTTTATATGAGCATAGATATCCGGCTTATGTTATAAAACAACTTACAGACGAACTTTTTTAAATAGTATCCTATGATAAAAATTAATTTAAAGGCAATAGAAGAATTTATACTAGAAAAGTCATTTGAGGAAAATATAGTTAGGGCTTGCGAAGGACATAAAACTGTCCTTACAAGTACCGGTATTGGGAATGAGTTTCTTGGGTGGGTAACGCTTCCTTCACAAATAGATAATTCGCTTATAGATGAGTGTAATAATGTAGCAAAGAGATGGAAAGGAAAGGTTGATGCGGTAGTTGTAGTTGGAATAGGGGGGTCGTATTTAGGAACAAAAAGTGCTATAGAGGCTCTTTCACATAGTTTTTATGCGCAAATGCACACTACTAATCCTCAAATAGTTTATGCGGGTCATAATATATCTGAAGATTACGCAGCTGAGTTAATGGAATATCTTTCTACAAGAACTTATGCAACTATTGTAATTTCAAAATCTGGAACAACAACAGAGCCTGCAATTGCATTCCGTTTGCTTAAAGAAGATATGGAGCGTAGATTTGGAAAGGAGATTGCACGTGAGAGAATTGTTGCAATTACAGATGCCTCAAAAGGAGCCCTAAGAACATTGGCAACAAGGGAGGGATACACAACTTTTATTATTCCCGATAATATTGGAGGACGTTTTTCTGTTCTAACACCTGTTGGATTACTTCCTATAGCTGTTGCAGGTTTTAATATAAGAGCTTTGGTTGATGGAGCTAAAAATATGCAGAATATTTGTGCTAAAAAAGAGGCTTCTAACCCTGCTATTAGGTATGCTGCTGCAAGGAATACGTTATATGCTATTGGTAAAAAAATAGAAATATTGGTTAATTATAACCCTAAATTACAGTATTTTGGAGAGTGGTGGAAGCAACTTTATGGTGAGAGTGAAGGAAAAGATGGCAAAGGAATTTTCCCTGCTGCCGTAAATTTTTCAACCGATTTACACTCTATGGGACAGTATATACAAGATGGAGAGCGGATATTATTTGAAACAAATATACTTGTTAAAAACGCAAAACACACTGTTAAGATAGAGGCCGATACACAAAATTTGGACGGTCTTAATTTCCTTGCCGGAAAAAGGATAGAAGAAGTTAATAAGATGGCGCAGTTAGGTACGCGTTTGGCCCATGTAGATGGGGGAGTTCCTAATATTGAAATTGAAATTGATAAAATTGACGAGTATAATTTAGGCGAAATATATTATATGTTTGAAATGGCATGCGGAATAAGTGGCTATATGCTTGGCGTTAATCCATTTAATCAACCGGGTGTAGAAGCCTATAAAAATAATATGTTTGCATTATTAGAAAAACCGGGATACGAAGCAGCTACAAAGGCTATAAGGAATAATATTTAACTATTACGCAGCTTAATAAAATTATTAATAGGGCGTAATAAAAGCACAAAAGTATTAAGCAATGAGTGATATAAACCCCCTTTTGTCTGATCTTGCCCTTATTCTAATAGTGGCGGGAATAGTTACAATTATATTTAAAGCCCTTAAACAACCTCTAGTGTTGGGGTATATTGTAGCCGGTATGCTTACAGGCCCGTATATTCATTTTATTCCAACAGCAACAAATGTTGAAAGTGTTGAGTTTTGGGGACAAATAGGTGTTATCTTTCTCTTATTTGGATTAGGCTTAGAGTTTAATTTTAAAAAGATTAAGAAAGTTGGTGGAGCCGGCTTTATGACGGTATTTACAGAAACAATTATAATGTTTTGCATGGGCTTTTTGGTAGGGCGCATTTTGGGATGGACATGGGTAACGTCTTTATTTTTAGGAGGTATGCTTTCTGTTTCTTCAACATCAATAATAATTAAAGCTTTTGACGATTCCGGATTAAAAAATAAAAAATTCACACAATTAGTATTTGGAGTACTTGTTGTAGAGGATTTGGTGGCAATTCTTTTATTGGTACTTTTACCGGCATTAGCTATAAGTAAGAGTTTTAATGGAGAAGAGCTTATGGGCAAAATGCTTAGCTTGGCCCTTTTCCTTTTGTTGTGGTTTACCGGGGGAATATTTCTTATTCCATCTATATTTAAAAAGCTTAGAAAATTACTTACCAACGAAATGCTTATTGTTGTGTCGCTTGGATTATGTCTTATGATGGTAGTTTTAACTGTAAAAGCAGGTATATCAGAAGCATTAGGCGCTTTTGTAATGGGCTCCATATTAAGTGGTACTATACAAAATGAAAAAATAATAAAACTTACACGGCCCATAAAAGATTTTTTTGGAGCAATTTTTTTTGTTTCTGTAGGAATGCTTGTAGACCCATTAATTGTTTTACAATATTGGCCTCAGATTTTACTTATTACTGTAACTATTATAATTGCTAAGCCTATTTCGGCAGCCATAGGATTGCTGTTTTCGGGACAAACTTTTAAAATAGCACTTCAATCGGGGTTGTGCTTGTGTCAAATTGGAGAATTTTCGTTTATCATAGCTTCTATGGGGAAACAAATGGGGGTAACTCAAGCGTATTTGTATCCTGTTATAGTAACAGTGTCAATACTTACCACTTTTATAACTCCGTATTGGATAAAGTTAGGAGATCCACTTTATGATACTATATATAATCATGTAAAACCACAATGGCAGAATGTAATTGATAGATTGGGAACGGGGCGTAAAACCTTAAATAGAGAGGGGGATTGGAATAAGCTTCTTAAATCATATTTTTTGCGTTTGTTTATATATACCGGGTGGGTATTATTTGTTTGTGTATTCTTTGCAAATGTTATACAACCTATTTTTATAAACTATTTTGGAGATAGTTTTTATTCAAATCTCGCAATATTTACGCTTAATACATTGTCTGTTATGCCGTTTTTATACGGGCTTCTTAAAAGAAAAGATAGCGATGGTATTTTTGATAAAATTTGGTCAGATAAAAAGTTTGCAAGAGGGCCACTACTGTTTATGATGATATTTAAATATTGGATAGCAATTATTGCAATTTCTGCTATTGCGTCTTATTATATTACACATAGTTCAGGTGCAATTCTTATTATTTGTGCTTTGGTAATCATCACTGTTGTAGTTTCAAATAAAATTAAAAAATATTATAGAAGAATTGAGGATCAATTTCTTACAAATTTACATAGCGAGGGGGGAAGAAAAGGGCTTGTAATGCCTAGAGATTTAGCAGAGGAAATTCACATAGATGTATGTGAGGTTGGGGCAAATTCTTATCTTATGGGAAAAACAATATCGGAGGTACATAGAGCTAAAAATACAGGCGCTCTTATTATAAGGATAACGCGAGGAAGCGAAATTATTGATTTACCTCATAAAGACGATATGCTTTTTCCGCTTGATTCTCTTCTTGTTTTAGGTACAGATAAACAAATTCAAGATTACAGAACGCTAAGTGAAGATAGAGGAATATCAGATATACAAATACGATATGACGAAATGGAATTATTTCAACTTACGTTAAGTGAGTCATCTGTGCTGGTTGGTAATACGGCTAATATATCTGATATACGTAATACATACGAAGTGCTGTTAATTGGAATTGAGAAGAGTGATAGTAATTTGTTTATAAGACCAACCTCTGCAATTATATTTGAGCAAGGAGATACAATATGGGCTGTGGGGTCAAAAGAAAAAGTTAAATTGCTTGATTAGTTTGGGTAAACAAAGATAAAATATGGAAAATCAGTTTTTGAGGGAAGTGGCAAGAGCTTATGTTATTAATGAAACGGAGCGGCTTGGAAGCTATGCTTTCGTTTTTCCAAATAGGCGCTCAATGAAATTTTTTTGCAAGTATATTGGGGAAGAGTATGGAAAAATTTATGGTAAACCTCTTATTGCACCGCACCTTATTACAATTAATGAGCTTTTTAGTGAGCTGAGTGGACTAACATTAGTAGATTCTGTTGAGGCCTTATATATACTTTATTGTAATTATGCTAAGCTTAAACCAATTGGTGTTGAGAGCTTTGATGAGTTTATACATTGGGGCGATCTTATTATTAAGGATTTTGATGATATAGATAAATATCTTGTTGATGCAGCTCAATTATTTACAAATATTAAGGACTTAAAGCAACTTGATAGCGATTTTTCTTTTCTTACTTCTAAGCAAAGAACGGCTGTAGAGAGTTTTTGGCGAAATTTTTTACGTGGCAATTTTTCGGATAAAAAGGATTTTTTTGCGTCTACTTGGGATATAATGTATAACCTTTATTGCAATTTTAGAAATGAGCTTTTATTGCGTAATCTTGGTTATGAGGGGCAAATTTATAGGACGGTTGCACAAAATTGCAGTACCTACAATTATAAATACGATTTTGTGTTTATTGGACTTAATGCTCCAAATAATTGTGAGAGAACTCTTATGAATAGGCTTCGCGATGCTGGAAAAGCAGATTTTTATTGGGATTTTTATGGACCTCTTCTTACAGATAGAGAAAATAGTGCATCAGATATTATAAGTGAGTGTGTTAAGGATTATTCTTCAAAATATATTTTGAGGCAAAATTCAAATGATTTACAATTTATTCCAAAAATAAAAGTGATAGGGGTTCCATCGGGAGTAGGGCAGGCTTTTGCTGTTGCTAAAATTCTTAATGATATTGCGCCATGCAACCCAGTACCATCTAATTTTGCATTTAATACCGCCGTTGTACTTCCTAACGAGCAATTACTTATGCCTGTTCTTAATTCTATTCCTAAGGCGTATAATTCTATAAATGTTACTATGGGGTATCCTATTGCTGCTACTAGTTTTATTTCTTTTATGAATCTTATATGTGACTTACAAAGAGACGTTAAAAAGAAAAACGGGGAGTGGCATTTTTATCATAAGTCATTGGTTACTTTGCTTATGCATGAGTATATGAAAAAAATTGCACCTATAGATGTTGAAAGAATTAGGCGTTGGATTGTAAAGGGAAATATGATATATATAGCGCAGAATGAAAAGATATTTGAGAGTGAATCTAGTATTTTGGATTTAGTTTTTAAGGTGGTATGTACTCCTGCGGAAATTGCGGAATATGAAGTGGCTATATTAAAGGAACTAGATAAATATTTAGATTCGTTAGAGAGAGAATTTATATATCAGTATTATTTAAGGATAAACAGATTGAGCAAACTTAATATTCCAATGGAAGCAGCAACATATTTTAGATTTATTTCTAAAATCACAAGTGGTATTGCTGTTCCATTTAGAGGAGAACCATTAAGTGGTTTGCAGGTTATGGGATCGCTTGAAACAAGAGCACTAGATTTTGAAAATGTAATAATAACATCGGTTAATGAGGGGACATTTCCCTCTTCAAATACGGCACAGTCGTTAATTCCGTATAATTTGAGATGTGGCTTTGGGCTGCCTACTTATGAGTTGCAAGATGGAATAGCGGCGTATCATTTTTACAGGAGTATTGCAAGGGCAAAAAATGTGTTTTTAATATATGATACTAGGAGTGAAGGACTTAATTCAGGTGAGGTGAGCAGATATGTTAAGCAATTAAAGTATCATTTTAACATTAAAGTTGAGGAAAGTGTGGCTACCGCTATTCCCGTTATTAGAGATAAGAAATCTGTTGAGGTTGTAAAAAGCCCTCAGGTTATTAAAATGCTTAAAGATAAGTATATATATAGCAAAAGTTCTGCTCTTTCGGCGAGTGCTTTAAATAATTATATTACATGTCCGCTTAAATTTTATTTTGAGAATGTCGAAGGGGTAGGTGATGAAGAAGAGGTTGCCGAGAGTGTTGAATCTAATACATTTGGTACGCTATATCATGGGGCTATGCAGAATATTTATGATAAGTATAAATATGAGATTGTAAGTACTGATATATTAAAAGCCGAGGCAGATAATAATAAAAACTTGGAGGCTGTTATTAAGCAAGAATTTAAAAAATCACTTAGTATTAATGAAGTATCGGGGCAGAATATAATTATAATGGAGCTTCTTAAAAAGTATATAAAACTTACATTTAAGGAGGATGAAAATTATGCTCCCTTTACTTATATTGCAAGCGAGGAGGTATATCGTTATGGATTGCCAATAAATGATAGAGGGGAAACAGTTAATTTTAAGGCCACTGTTGATAGAATTGATAAATTGAAAGATAACATTTTAAGGATTATTGATTATAAAACGGGTGTTGTGGAGAAGCCTACACAGGAGCTAGATTTGGAACTGTTGTTTAGTAAAAGCGAGCATATTAAGTATAAGGAATTGTTACAACTTTATCTTTATGCCTTTATTGTAAATGAAATGCAAAATATGTATGGGCAGCTTAAATTAAGAAATGGTGAACCGCTTAAGTTTGCTATTGAGGACGATATGTCGCAACTCGAATTAGTTATATATCCATTAAGAAAAATAAAAGATTGTTCTATTTTTAATATTAGAATATATAAAAAGGAGATGGAGTTGTTTAAGGTTTTGCTAAAGGAATGCGTTGAGGAGATTTTTAACCCACAGGTTCCTTTTGCCCCAAATACAAGTGGCGGAGGGTGCAAGTATTGTAAGTTTAACACTTTATGCGGACAGTAAATAGATAGAATATGATAAATGTATATAGGGCATCTGCCGGAGCAGGTAAGACTCACAAACTAGCAGGAGAGTACATAAAGTTATTATTTAAGAAACCTTACGCATATAAGCATATATTAGCTGTTACTTTTACCAATAAAGCTACCGATGAAATGAAACAGCGAATTTTGCAGGAGCTTTACACCCTTTCTCTTAGCAATAGCAAATCGGATTATCTTGTAGAATTATGTGATCTTTATAAAAAGGATGAATATTGGGTAAGAGGTGAGGCAAGGAGGATTTTAGTTGCAATATTAAATGATTACTCTTCGTTTGCAATAAGTACTATTGATAAATTTTTCCAAACGGTTATGAGAGCTTTTGCACGTGAGCTTGGAAAAATAGCTACATATAACGTGGAACTTGATAGTGATAGTGTCCTTTCTAACTCTATTGATCGTATGTTTTCTGAGTTAGACAAGCCCGAAAATAAAAGTTTGCTTAAGTGGCTTATAGCATACTCTTTAGATGCTATTGATGCTGGAAATTCATGGGATATAAGAAAAGAAATTTTTGATTTGTCAAAGGAATTATTTTCGGAGGATTTTAAGTTAAAAAAGAGAGACGATAAAGAAGTTTGTGTTGAGCAGGGAGAGAGCGCTGTGGAGAGAGAGAAAATATTAATGCTTAAAAATAGGGTGCGCAATATAAAAATAGAGTTCGAAAAAACAATTATATTATTGGGCAATAAAGGGTTAAAGTATATGGAACTATGTGGACTCACCCCTACTAATTTTAGAAAAGGCGCTTATTCGTCATTTAATTATTTTAAAACATTGTCACAGCCTGTTGCAGCTGGAAAAGTTATACCACTAAAGGACAGTTTTATTTCTTTGTATAATAATATTGATTTGTGGTATACCGGTAAAAAGTTGCCTCCTGCTATTGAAGATGTTTATAATAGGGGACTTAATGATTGTATTGGTGAGGTAATTAACTACTTTCAAAAAGAATTTAAATCATATTCTACGGCACAAGTTATTGCTAAAAACATTAATGCTCTTGGAATTTTAGATGATATATACCGTAGAGTGCTTGCATATTGTAAGGAGAAGAATATTATATTACTATCCGAATCTACAGAGCTGCTAAATAGAATTATTGATGGGTCTGATACCCCTTTTATTTATGAAAAAATAGGAACTAGGATAGATAATTTTATGTTAGATGAGTTTCAAGATACATCTACATTGCAATGGCGGAATTTTTATCCTTTGTTACAGAACAGTATTGCTATGGGGAATGATAACCTTATAGTTGGAGATGTTAAACAGAGTATTTATAGGTGGAGGGGATCCGATTGGCAAATTCTTAATAATGAATTATTTAATGAATTTTGTAAAGATGAAATTACAAGTGCGTCTTTAGATTGTAATTGGCGTAGTGGAAAGAATATTGTAGAGTTTAATAATGGATTTTTTAGATATTGTGCTCAAATTGCACAAAAACTTTATGATGGCAATGCTAATGAAGAGAGCAAAAAAGGCTTAATAGAGGACGTATATTCTAATTTTGAGCAGCAAGTTTCTAATAATGGAAAAGAAAATCCGGGTTATTTAGAGGTGAATTTTGTAACTGCGGGGGATGATGGGTTTTCTGCCGATGTGCTTGCAGATCTTCCATTACGGATAAATAAACTAATTGATAATGGTTTAAGACAGAGGGATATTGCTTTGCTTGTAAGAACTAGAGGAGAAGGACGCAATGTTGCTCAAACACTTATTACTGCCGGCTATGATGTAATTTCAAATGATTCATTATTTATTTGTTCTTCTTTAGCTGTGCAAAAAGTTGTAAATATTCTTAGAGAATTAGAAAATCCTAATAATTTATCTCTTAAAGTATATCGCCATTTTTCTTTAGAGACTATAAAAACTGATATTTCTTATAAAGACAATCTTGCAGGAATGTCGTTATATCAAATGTGTGAAGAGATTATAAGATGTTATTTGGAACCTTATGAAAAAGAGGATATTGCATTTTTACAATCCTTTTTAGATTCTGTTTTAGAGTATACTAATAGAGAAGGGACAAATTTGTCGCAATTTATAAAATGGTGGGACGATTGTGGTCAAACTAAAACAATTAGTGCACCACAAGACCAAGATGCTATAAATGTTATGACAATTCATAAATCTAAAGGGCTTGGTTTTAAGTGTGTTATAATCCCATTTTTTAAAGAAAAATTAGACCATGTTGGAGGAAGATTATGGTGTAATATTAAAGATTTTGAGGATCCCATTCCTGTTGTGTATAATTCATTTTTGTTAAATACAGAATTTTGGGAAGATTATTACAGAGAGAAATTATACACTTATGTTGATAATCTTAATACAGCCTATGTCGCTTTTACACGTTCTAAAGATGAACTTATTATTTATTCACCAGTTCCTAAATTTAATAAAGATGGCTCTTTCCCAATTACTTCTGTTTCGGATATACTGTATAAGTACTATGATGTTAAACAAAGTGGGGAAGGGATAAATAGAATTTATATTGGCGAAATAGTAAACTCCGCAATTAAAAAAGAGGATGCTATAGGTAAAGAGATGTTTTCGGCTGTTTTTAATGAGCCTTTAGATTATTCTAGAACAAAAACGTCGCTTAACAGTGGTTCAATAAATGAAGGAACATCAATTAGAGAATATGGTATAGCAATGCACTACGTGTTTTCATTAATAAACACAGTTGACGATGTTGAAAATGCTGTATCTAAAGCATTTAGAGAGGGAATATGCGAATGCTCTGCTGTAGATTTAGCTAAAATGATTGTTTGTAAATTAAAATTTATTGAGCAATACGGTTGGTTTAATGGCTCTTACACAATTATGAATGAGTGCGATATTGTTAAACAAGATGGAAATGTGGCACGTCCCGATAGGGTATTAATAAAAAACGGATGCGCCGTTGTTGTAGATTATAAATTTGGAGAGCAAGGCGAAGAAGATGGATTAGGACAAAAATATATTCGTCAGATAAAAGGTTACATGTTGTTATTAACTCAAATGGGATATCAAAATGTAAAAGGATATATTTGGTATATTAAAAATGATTTGGTTGTAGAATGTTAAAAAAAGAGGATGACTAAAAAGTAATATTACTTAAAGTCATCCTCACTTAATTTTTTAGGAGTTTAATACACTATATCTTATATTGTTTGTCCTTGGAACACATCCGATTGGCTGTAAGGGACAATTATTCCCGTAAGTGTAAGATTGTTGTTACTAAAGTTTGGATAAACGGTAACGGTAGCTCTATTACTGCCTCCTATAAGCTGCACATTTACAGTAGCTGAAACAGCAATTCCTTGATCTACAAAATTATAATATACTATTCCGTGTTTATCGGTACTCATTGTTATATTAGATGCATTACCCGAAACTGTTATACCTCCTAATCCATTTTGCCCGGGATAAAAATTACTTGTAGCAATTTGGATAATAGCTTGTCCATCGTTCATTGATACAAAATTAGTTAATGAAGAAACAAATTTTGTCATTCCTCTAGGAAATACAAGTTGATCTACCTCTATAACAAAGCTCCCATATTTAAGAGCTTGTACAGCTTGGTTATATAGAGCTTGGTCTTCTTCGGCTCTTGCAAGTTTATGAGCAGCTCTTGCGGCTTGTCTAGCCTCTTTTACACTAGAAAATTGATCTTTGTCCATACTTTGTGCTGTTATTTGCCCAAAACTCAATGTAATGGAAGCTAAAGCAATAAATAAGTAATAAATTTTTTTCATATACTTTGTTTTAATTATAAAAATTATTCTGTTTTTCTTAGAAACAAAAAACTTGATATAATGTTTGTGCTACTAGCAAATAATGCGTGCAAATTGAAACAAAAATACATATAATCTGTTTTGTTCTAAAAGTGAATTAATTAAACATTCTATTTATTATGAAAAAGATTTTTATTTTATCAATTATTATGCTGTATGGATTCTCGGCTTTTGCGCAAGAAGAAACAGTTGTTCAAATACAGGCTAAAAAAGGGCCTTATATTACTAATCGCTTTTTTGACAACTGGTTTTTGTCAGTAGGCGGTGGAGTACAAGTTTATTTTGGAGAAAGTGATGCAAGAGCAAGCTTTGGAAAAAGAATAGCTCCGGCATTAGATATATCTTTAGGTAAATGGATTACTCCGGCAATTGGATTAAGATTGCAATATTCAGGTTTGCAAGCAAAAGGATGGACTTATGGTGTAAACCCATATTCAGATTCCCCTTTAGGTAATGGATTTTATAAAGAAAAATTTAATACTATGAATATTCATGCCGATGTTATGTGGAATGTTTCTAATGCTTGGGGAGGATATAGAGAAGACCGTTTTTGGAGTTTTATCCCTTACGCCGGTTTTGGTTGGGCACGTTCTTGCGAATGTGGTAGTGGGGGCACTCATAAAAATGAAATTGCTGCAACATTTGGCTTGCTTCATAATTTAAGAATTTCAAATGCGTTTGATGTTAATATAGAGATGAAGGGGATGGTTGTAAATCAAAGATATGCTTATACAACGGGTAGCCATGGAGTTAATGTACTAGGTACTATAACAGCAGGTATTACATATAAATTTAAAACGCGTGGCTTCCAAAGAACATCGGATATTGTTGTTGTAGACGATAATTCAATGTATATAAACCAGATAAGCGATTTGCAAAATCAACTTGCAACAGCACAAGCTAATAGAGACGCTTTGGCAAAAAAATTAGCTGCAGAACAAGCAAAAGAGGCAAAAGTTGTAAAAGAGATGTATCCTATACTTCCCGATATGGCCATATTCTTTGAGCTAAATAGAGCTAAAATTTCTGATAAAGGGATGATTAATATTGAATATATAGCAAATGTAATTAAACAGGTTCCCAATAAAAACTTTATACTTTATGCTTCTGCCGATAAAGAGACAGGGACACCTAACTATAATTTAAAACTTAGCCAAAGACGTGGAGAAGCTGTTTACAATGCTTTAATTAATAAATTTGGAATAAACCCAAATCAATTAAAAATAGAAGCAGTAGGTTCATCAGAACAAAGATTTAATGGAGCGCAATTAAATAGGGTAGTTATTATACAAGATAATGAAAAAGCTGATTTATAAAAGTGCATTAATTGCATTGATATTTTTATCTGGAGATATATTAGCCCAAACGGGGCAAAACAAAAGTGGCATTTTAGATGAGAAAGATTATGTATTTTTATTTGGGAATGCTCATAGAGATACAGCAGTAATAAGAGTTTTATCAGAAAATGCCCCAAAGTATTTTAATGCTCCAGATATGCCTCGTTTTGCAATAATAGGCAATGAACGGCGATTCTATTTAGGTATAGGTGGATATGTAAAAGGAACTTTGTCCTACGATTTAGGTAATCCTATAGAGAGCCCTATATATTTTGAACCCAGTAGTATACCTATGAATAATGCAGCAGGCAATGGAGCACTGGTTCAATTTAGTGCAGCCACATCAAATTTGTTTTTCAACTTTGTAGGGTTGCCTAATTCTAAAAATAAAATAGGAGCTTATATTAATTTTAATTTCTCCGGAAGTGCCAATACTTATGGGTTTTCATTAAGGGCTGCATATCTTACATATAGAGGTTTATTAGTTGGATATAGTACAAGCCTTTTTACCGATGGTGCTGCTTGTGCTCCTACAATAGATCAACAAGGGCCTAATGCTATGACATTTGTGTTTAACACGGTTGTTGATTATCAATATACTATAAATAAACATTGGAGTTTTGGAATAGGACTAGAAATGCCAACATTAAGCGCAACATATAATGATTATACTTATGCGGTTAATCAGCGTATTCCAGATATTCCGGCTTATATTCAATATAGTTGGGCAAAAGGGAATGGCTGGATAAAACTATCGGGATTAATGAGAAATATGTACTATAGAAATGAAGTTGAAAATGATAATGGCGATAATATTGGTTGGGGGGTAAAATTGAGTGGTTCCGTTCCGGTATGTTCTAAAATTACTATGTTCTATCAGGGAGTATATGGTAAAGGAATTGGAAGCTATATACAAGATATGCAAGGATATGGTTTAGATATTATTCCTATTGCAGGGGGCAAAAAAACTGCTAGTACTCCTACTAATGAATATGGTCAATTAAAAAATGTAGAAGCGTGGGGCATGTATCTGGGATTGCAATACCAAATAACATCTAAACTACTAGGATCTGTAACGTACAGTATGGTAGAGAGTTCCCTTCCAAAATCGGAATCAAATACATTTCTCCCGGGTGTTGAATATAAGCATAGTAATTCGTTTATGCCTAATAGCACATATAAAAGTGCTAAATATGTTGTGGCTAACCTTTTTTATAGCATAACGCCTACTGTTACCACCGGAATAGAATATTTGTGGGGATGTAGAGAAAATGTAGATAACTCATTTAAACAAAATACACGTCTACAAACCGCAATACGAGTTAATTTTTAAAATATGCTAGTTTAACTAGCAAAATAATTTGCGCCAAATACTTTTTAATAATCTAATATTTAGATGTTTATATAAGTATTTGGCGCATGTTTATTTAGTGCAAATTTTAATTGATGTGTTTTCCCATAGATTTTAGCTGCATAGAAAAACTAATAAGTGAGATACCTCCAATTAATAATGAAATACCTATCCATATAATTACTGCTTCAACTCCAAACACTACAGGTTGTATAAATATTATAAATGCACAGATAATAAGCAATATAGCTGATACAATTGTCCAACCCCAGCCGGCCCCTTTAATATCGCTTAAATCGCTACCTATTCCAATCATTGTAAATCCTTTAAAAAGGAGCCAGAATCCAAGGAAATAAGGGAGGGATGCAGCCGCTATTACAGGCCACATTGTAAGCATAATTCCTATTATAACCTCAATAATGCCCGATGCAAGTAGCCATCCCTTTCCTCTAATTGTTTTAGATGTTGACATTATAATATAAATTATTCCGGAAAAGAGTATTACTACTCCAAATAGTAGTGACATTGTTATGTAGCTTATGCCGGGAAACATAAATATAAAAATTCCAAGAATAAGCGTAATAATTCCTAATACTAGTAACATCCACCAGTATTTTACACAGCAGGTATACTTATCTGCTAAATAATCTAAAATATTTTCCATTTCTTAATTTTTTGTTGATAAATAATATTTTTTTTGTTGATTTTAAAATATGATATAATTTTTCAAATAGTACAAATATTTGTAATGCACTCATTATTTGTTAATTCCATTCGTTTTTTCTTTTTATCCACAATATCTTCGCACAAATAATATATGGGAAAAATGAAAACAATATTAATTCTATGTTTACTATTTTTAGCTATTCCATTAAAAGGAGATGGACAGAATTTTTCTATTTCTACTAATTTTTTGGAATATTTCAATTTGGGAACAATTAACGGCGAGTTTGGTTTAAGTATTACTCCAAAATGGTCTGTTTATTTACAAGGAAGATATAACCCTTTTACTTTTAAACGTAATGGTGTTATGTCTAATGGCTATAAAAATCAAATGCAAAATAGACAATTATCAGCGGCAATTGGGGCTAAATATTGGCTTTGGTATACAAATTCCGGTTGGTTTATCTCTTCTCAATTAAGCTATACCAAGTACAATAGAGGGGGGATTATTAAAGATGATACATATCAGGGAGATGCTTATGGTATTACCATGGGGGCAGGGTATTCTCTTATGTTGGGAAAACATTTAAATATAGATTTTGGCATTGGAATAATGGGTGGATACACTTCGTATATAAAATACTTATGCCCAAGGTGCGGCACCATAGTAAAAGAAGATAAAAAGATTTATGTAGCTCCTAATAATTTATTGGTTCAACTATCATACCTGTTTTAATTTAGGGGGGGGGATTTATGTATAAAGATAATTTTCAGAAGATATTTATTAGTGTGCTAATTGCAGCCTATGTTTTAATGTCGTGTGCTGAACAGAAAAAAATAAGGGCCTTAACAGAAATGGTTGTCAAAGCAGATGTTGCTATTATTTCTGAACAGAATAATAAAATTGCATGTAATAATTATGAACAAAAATCTAGCAATGAAATTAAAGATATTGCCATAAAAGATTTAGGTGGCAATAGTATAATTATGAATGCCGTAAAAGATGAATTAAGTGGAGAAATGATAGCAACAGATCTACTTAATGAAATTGTAGTTGAGGCAAAATTTAGAAATATTGCGGAAAGGAACGGTGAGGTTGATGTAGCTTTTGAAATTAGAGTGCCACAGAGTATGCAAGACCCAATGTGGCAAGTGCGTTTTAGACCGTGTTTTATAGTTAATAAAGATACTCTTTACTCAGATGAAGTGCATATAACAGGTGAGAAATATAGAAATGCACAATTAAAAGGATATAAACTTTATAATAAATTTCTAAACTCAATAATTCCCGATAGTTGCAATTTTACTCAATTTTTTTGCCACAACAAATTACTTAATATTTTCATTGATAGAAATTTTAAACAGTTTGGTGCAGTTAGTACAGAAGAGGCTATAGAATATTATACAAACAACAGACTCGTAAATAAAAATAATAAACGCAAACTTAGTAAAGATAAGATGTTTAGTAAATTTGTTAAAACACCATTTATTACAAAAAACGTAAGACTCGATTCTGTTATAACATTGCCGGATGGAGACCTTAAATACCATTATGTGCAAACAATTAAGGCAATAAAAGGGATGAGAAAAGTTGAAATGGTAATGGATGGGGGAATTTACTCCCAAGAGCATGAGCTTTATACTATGCCGCAAACAATACCACTTGCATTTTATATTAGCTCAATTTCTTCTTTTACCGATACTACAATAAGATATGTTAAAAAAATAATTGAACGAAGTATTAATATTAATACTGTAGCATATATAGATTTTAAGGTGGGTAAATATGAACTCAATGATACTATATCAAATAATTATAGCGAAATAATGCGTATTAGAAAAAATATAAGAGATATCCTTATAAATACAGATTATGTAGCCGATTCATTAGTTATTACTGCATCTTGCTCTCCCGAAGGTAATTACAGCTCAAACATAGATCTTGCCCGTAATAGATCTTATTCTATAAAAAAATACTTTGCAGATTATATTTCAGCTTATATAGATAGCACTCGAAATTTAGTATGGGAGGTGGATTTTTTGAATAAAGGAGGTGATTCATATTTGCCCAATAGTGAAAATATAAATAGTATAGAAAAAATTGATATACGAACACACTGGATTGCAGAGGAGTGGAATAGGTTGGATAATTTAATAAGCAGAGACACCAACATTAGAGATTTAAATTCTTTAAAAAAATGCTTTGCTATTATAGATTTAGATACAAGAGAGAAGGCTATGCAGGAATGTGCAGATTATAGATATATAAGGAGTGTATTGTACCCTTATTTGCGTACTGTTAAATTTGATTTTTTTCTGCATCGTAAAGGAATGGTAAAAGATACTATTCATACAACAGAAATAGATACTTCTTATATGATTGGG
This sequence comes from Bacteroidales bacterium, assembly GCA_036659275.1. Classification (GTDB taxonomy): domain Bacteria; phylum Bacteroidota; class Bacteroidia; order Bacteroidales; family UBA932; genus Egerieousia. Next base: position 33,122 of record JAVXCW010000020.1, read on the forward strand.
TTACAAGCTTTGCAAAATAGAAATTACAAGCTTGCAATAGAAAAATTAAGAACATATAACGATTATAATACAGCTGTTGCGTATGTGTGTTTAGATTATAATAAATCGGCATTATCTATACTCAAAAATCTAAAACAAAATGCAAATAGAGACTATATGCTTGCTGTGGTTTACTCACGAATAGGAAACGAACAAAAAGCGGTAGAATTATATATACATGCTTGTGAGCAAGATTTGGCAATGCGTTTTAGAGGCAATCTAGATCCCGAAATATTTATGCTAATAAAAAAATACAATATTAATTTTAATAAATAAACTTTAATAACAAACAAAAATAAGAAAATGAAAACAAAAACTTTAAGAACAATTACATTAGCTGTAATGATTATTACTTTTTGCGCATGTGATAAAAATGAAGTAATTAATTCGTCTGCGCTTAAGAGGCACGAGAGTACATTAACTATTAATTTGGGAAATAAAGCCTTAACTAAAGCTATTGGAGCAGAGCATGGGAACCAACTTAACGATAATTTTATTCAAACGCTGGAGTTCTTTATTTTTCATGCCGACGGTCCTAATGTAGGTGAATTGGATGCCTATAAAAAATTTACTACTGCTGATGGAATTTCAAACCTTCAAATAAAGGCAACAACAGGCAAAAAGTCAATTTATGCTGTAGCTAACTCCCATAGGGCAGACTGGAAAGGGATAATAACACTTGTTGAGTTTAAAAAAGTACAAGCTAACCTTAAGGATGATAATGTAAAAAACTATATTATGACCGGCAGTGCAGATGCAACTTTGCAAGTTACAACATCTATAACGTTTGCCCTCTCTCGCCTTGCTGCAAAAATAGAATTACAAGGGGTTAAAACAGCATTTGCAGGAACCCCATACGAAGGATTTAAATTATCAAATGTAAAAGCATTCCTAATAAATGTGCATAGTAGCAAGCGTGTGTACGATGGTGGGGCAGATACTCCTGCTATTCTTAATAATAAGGCTTTAGTAGCAGCTGATGAAAATAGTTGTATTATGCCCGGAATGTTATATGATGTCATTACTCCCGCTATTGATGATGCAGGATATAATACATCTCATTATTTTTATGCGTTTGAGAATACATTGGAAACAGAAACGGTAGATAGTCGGTTTACCCGTCTTGTTATTCAGGCAGATTTAAATGGTAAGACATATTATTATCCTATAAATGTAAATGAAATTGGATACGGTTATGTTTCCGCAAACGGTCATTATGGTATTAAGAGAAATACAGAGTATAAAATTAATGTAACTATTATGCGCCCCGGCTCTACCAATCCCGATAAACCGGTGGAACATGGTACTTTAACCGTAACTCTAAATATTCTTGATTGGGTTACAACACCTATTGCAAACCCTGAATTTTAATAAATACATATATCATTATGTTTAAACAATTAAAAATATTGTTCTTAGTGTGTACTTTTTCCATTATCTTTTTAAACTGTACTAAGCTTGTTTGGGAAGATAGAGGAGAGTGTCCTTGTGTATTAACATTAAATTTAAGTAATGTTAATAATGGTATTGACACATTGCATCTTTGGATATTTGGAGCCGATAATGATATTTTGTATAGGGATACTATTGGCTCGGAAGAATTTAATAATAAATATAAAGTATTGATAAATAGGGGTATGGTAAAGTATTTTTTATGGGGTAATATTAGTAAATCAACTATACTTAAAGATAATTTAACTATTAATAGTTTGTTAACTAAAATTAAAAATCTCTCTGCCGATTCCCTTTATTATTATACCAATTTGCTAAATACAAATTATGAATATGCTTGTGATACTGTTTCCTTAAATAAAGAATTTATAACAATGGATGTTGCATTAAAAGGGAAAGTTGCAATTGGTGATAGTGTAAAAGTAGAATTGCTTGGTAGTTCGAACGGATTTTATATTGATAAAAGATTTGTAGTTGGTGAAAGTAAGGTTGTAGCTTTACCATATTATAGAAATGAGGATACAACTCTTTTTAAATATCGTTTAACTAGGCAGGAACATCTTTCCAATATGAAAATGTACATAATTTTAGAACATAATGGCATTCCTATTACTTTGGAAGAATTTAGAGTAGGTAAATGGCTTAAACTACATGGGTACAATATGCAGGCTGTAAATCTTTCCGATATTAAAATAGAATTTGATTTATCAATGAATTTTGTAACAATTAAAGTGGATAATTGGCAAGTAACGGTTCCTGCTAATGTAGAAATATAATAAATTACGAAAAGATTATGAAAGGGCTATTATATGTTATAATATTATTTCTATGCATCACTTCTTTTTTTGCAGGGTGCAGCACAGATGAAAAATTTTCTCTCAAAGAGTTAAGGTACGGAGAAAGAGATACTATCTCTCTTGGGTTTACGTATAGGAGTGTTGTTAACAATGAGGTAAATGTTAAGGCTCCTGTTACTGTTAATGAGACGGCAGTAAATAATATAAATATTTATGTTTTTAACGAGCTTGGCGATATTATTTCCCATACATATTCTATTGGCGGGGGTAGTTTATTGGGAATAGTAATTTATAAAAATATGAGGTATCGTATTTATGCCATTGCTAATATTGGTATGAGTGTTCCTAAAAGGACATTGGCCGAAGTAGAGTCTATTACAAAAGTTATTGATAATATTTCTAATATTGCAGATTCTGCAGGTGGTGTACCAATGAGTGGTAAAACCGATTTAATACTTTTGGCTAATGACCAAAACATTACTGTTAATTTGTTGCGGTGTGTTTCTAAACTTGTTCTTAAGTGTAATTATGCTCAACTTAATTCAGACGTAAAAGTTACCGTAACAAGCGTGCAATTAAAAAATGCACCGGCAGAGATTTTGCTTTTTGGGGAGAATAGGGTTATACATGGTGCAGTTATAAATGGAGAAGAGCTTACAGGCGTAGATTTAACTCCACTATCGGGAGCCGGGGCCTTGTTTTATTTATTTGAAAATATGCAAGGGAAGGTTGCTATAAATTCTCTTAATAATAAACAAAAAGAGGGCAATATGTCTGCTTCTGCCAAAACAAACAGTTCTTATATAGAAATGAAGTATGATTATCTTTCTGCATCAAAAAAGGGAACTATAACATATCGTTTTTATTTAGGGAAGACGCATGCAGATTGTGATATAAAAAGAAATACACAATATACATGTACTGTGTTTTTTAAGGGTAATGGCTCTGCCGAAGAAAATAGCTGGAGTGTGGATAATTCGGGCTTAGTAGATTTGGTAACCGGGATAACACTTAATCCAAGTTCTCATAAGTTTCTAACACTTGGTGCTACACTAGCTGTGCAAGCCACAATATTGCCTATTACAGCCAATAATAAGGCAATAACATGGAATAGTTCCAATACCGCAGTGGCTAAGGTAGATGCAGGTGGTATTATCACCTCTGTTGGAGATGGCACTTGTACTATTACAGCAACGAGTACTGACGGTACAAATATTTCTGCTACATGTGCTATTGAGGTAAACAGTAAAATATGCATAACAGATATTACTGTAACTCCTATAACATTAAGTATGTTTACAGGGGGGATTGAACAACTTACAGCAGAAATTCTCCCTGCAAATGCTACCGATAACAGCGTTACATGGAGTAGCTCAAATACTGCTATTGCTACTGTAGATGCCAACGGAAATGTTGCAGCTATTGCTAAAGGGTCTGTAGACATAACTGTTACAAGTAATGATGATAAGAACAAAAAAGCTGTTTGTAAGGTAATGGTACAAAGTAAGGAGCTTACTATAGATCCTTTATCTAAAACCTTATATGCCGGTGAAAAATTTACCATTATGTATACAGTTAAGCCACCATTACTTCCTAGCTTTACATCTGATAATACAGCTGTTGCAACAGTAGATGCAAATGGTAATATTACGGCTGTAGGGGCTGGAACGGCAAAGATAACTGTAGCGGTACATGGGCTAAGTGTGGTGTGCGTTATTACAGTTGTTAAACCCGAAATTGCTTTTCCATCTGTTGGCCGTGTTATGTATGATGGCGAAATTGTTACTATTCCATATGCAAAATTGGTCCCCTCTACCTCTATTCCCACTGTCTCTGTAAACACTGCAAATGTTGAAATATTAGAAAGCACAAATATAGGAATTAAGGTAAAGGCTAAAACTGTAGGGAATGCTATAATTACGGCAACGGTAGGCAATGTTTCCGCAACGTATAATATAGATGTACAATTACTTAAAATTGTATTTGATGGAGCAGCACCACTTAAATTTTATCAAGGGTATAACGATGATGTTAAATATACAATTTATCCGCCACATGCCGGTACGCTTGCTATTACTTTGTATAGTGATAATGAGAGTAATCTTGCACATATTATCGGAAATACTTTTAGGGGAAAGGCCGGTAATACTAACACTTTAATAACTGCGAAATTTGTAGATTATCCAACAAAGACGTTTAGCGTAAATGCAAATATCCGTCCTGCTATTACCATTGCGGAATCAAATATTGATTTACTTGCCAATAGTGAATTTTCCTTTTTGGATAATAATAAGTATCCTAATATCTATGTTAAGTATCCTCTTACCATAGATAAGCATCCAAGGGCAATAATTGGATGGAGTGGGGATAAAATAGGCGCAAACGACAAAACAGTTCATGTTTCACAAGGAGGTCTTTTAAGTACAGATAATAAAACATCTGTAAATGGAACAACGTCTCTAACCGGAACCCTCACTAATACCGATGACGGTCTAATTTATTCTGATAATTTATCTGTAAGGGTATATGAAGCTGTAAATGTATGGCTTTTATATGACGAAAACGTAAGGGAAGCACTTCCTACCGGCGATGTAAGTATAGAGGGGAGAATGAGTGGAATGACTGATAAAGAGATAGGATATTTTACGGGATTTTATGTGTTTTCTAAAACGGATACATATACCATTGATAGTGTAGATAGCTTGCCTACAAATGATATTATTACAACTTTTGAGGAATCTCCACATTATCCTCCTGTAATATTAGAGTTGCATGTACTAGAGATAAATGAGGCAGATAGGAGGGACGAAAATGGAGCTGTTAACAATAAACATATTTACAGATATTATTATAGTAAAATATAGATATCCAAATAATTAAAAATAAAGAACCGTCTTAAATTTAGCTAAGACGGTTCTTTTAATTATTATAATTGCATATTTCATTTTTTCCAATTCCATAAGGCAAATTTTTGGATTATATTTTTCCTTCCTATATCAAATACCAATACCGTACCATCCGCAACAGCTCCGCTTGCCCCTTCAAATTCAAATTCCTGTCCAATTACCTCATTTATATTAACTAGCCCCCCTGAGTTTTTACCAATTATATGCTTTCCGTCTTTATCTACAGATAGGTTTATTATTGGGTTATAGTTACTTGCATTTGCCGGATATATACCAATAAATTTTATTTTGTTATAA
>JAVXCW010000021.1:0-23107 GCA_036659275.1 Bacteroidales bacterium
CGGAATTAACAAAAAATACAAGCAGGCTAAAAGTTTTGTGAATTCCGTAAATTATCCGGTGAATTTTTAATGTACATTGTGAATTCAATAAATTACATTGTGAATTTCATAATTTTGGAGGTGATTTCATAATTTTGGAGATAATTTAATTTAGACATCCACTCTTAGACATGTAGTAAACTATTTTTATAGAGGTCTGTTATTTCATTTGACAATATTTTTGAATATATTTATCTAACGTCATACGATTTAACACAGTGTTTTTAATGTAAACTCAAATGTAAACCATTTATCCGATATTTTAAGCAATCCATAAAATATCATAAAACGAAAAAGAGCCTCAAATGAAGCTCTTTAACCATTGGAAAATATCATTTTTGTGCCCAGAACAAGACTCGAACTTGCACACCGGAACCGGCACCACCCCCTCAAAGTGGCGTGTCTACCAATTTCACCATCTGGGCATTCTAGGGGGTGCAAATATAGCTTGTTTTTTTATTGCTACAAAATGTTTTTTATGTATTTTTTTTGTATCTTGCCGTGATTTTAATTTATAAGACTAATACTTATGGTAGAAATTTACGAGAACCAAATTAAGGAAATGAACGACCTAATTGATATTGCAGACTTGCTTACAGAGGATACTCAATATAAAAAAACAATTTTAAAATATATTACATCGCCATACGATGCAGATATTGAGAGAATTGGAAAGGGCGTGTTTACTTTGGGAATTTCAAAAGCAGAATCCCCTTCATTAGATAAATATGATGCGGCTACTGCAATTGCACGTGCTAATAATGAGGCTTTGGCAAAACTTGCTTGCACAGGAGCTAGATTTCTAACAACAAAGAATGTTGATGATAGAAAGATAAATGCACTTGGATTATTTATATCTAAAAAAAGTGTAACACCAATGGCCTTTGATTCAAAAGGTGATACAATATATCTTGTAGGAGAACATTTGGATGACGAAAGTGAATATCAAATAAATGATAACACATTAAATGTAATTCTAAAAAGTATAGAAAAAGGGTTTATTACAAGTGCCCACTATATAAATTCAGATGGACTTTTTATCTCGCTTTTAGAATCATGTGCACCCAATAATTTAGGATTTGATATTACAGGCGATGCAGAGATTGAAGATAAAGATTTTTTATTTGCAAGGAGTCGTCATATTGCTGTTATTACTGTAAACGAAGAACAGGAAAATGATTTAGTGGATTATTTATTTAATAACAAAATTCCTATTACTTTGTTAGGGCATGTAACAAAAGGCGAATTAAGGTTAGATGAGCTTTCTTTTGGCCATATAACAGATTATCTGCCAGAATAAAAGCAGATTAATAAATTAATTTATGGCAAGTTTAAAAAGGAGATTAAATAAGGACAGCGGAACTATATCGGGAATGTTCAATGAAATTGCACCCAGTTACGATTTTCTTAATCATTTACTCTCCTTTAACATAGATAAATACTGGCGGAGCTTGATGGTTAATTTTTTATTAAAACATGGCTCCACCATAAATGGTGAAGTTCCGCTTAAGGTGCTTGATATTGCGTGTGGAACAGGAGATTCAACAATTGCCCTTTATAAAAAGGGATTTAATGTTACGGGGATTGATATAGCCGAAAAAATGATGGAAGTGGCTATTAAAAAAAATAAAAAAATAGTTCAAAAGAGTCCTTTAATTCATTTACCTATATATATATTAGGCAGTGCAGAGGCTCTTCCTTTTCCCGAGAGCAGTTTTGATGCTGTAACTATTTCATTTGGAATAAGAAACTTTAATAATAGGGCACAATGCCTTGCCGATATTTTAAGGGTAATAAAGCCCAATGGCGTTTTGGCAATTTTGGAATTTGCAAAGCCTAAAAACAAAATTATTCGTTTTATATATAACGCATATTTTAACAATATACTTCCTTTCATAGGGAATATAGTTTCTAAAGATAAAGGAGCATATAAGTATCTCGCAGAATCGGTTGAACAATTTCCAAAATATGACTATTTCTGCAATGAAATAAAACGAGCAGGGTTTAAAGACGTAGGTTACAAAAAATACACATTTGGAATCGCTGTTCTTTATACCGGAAAAAAATAAATTAAAACAGTTTTAAAATAGTTTTAATTATGTGGAACAGTACGTGGCAAATTATTTCGGCGGTTCTCTACACTATGAACCTTGGTTTGGCTGTTTATGCAGCTACTACAATGATATTGCGCAAACAAGATCCCGTAAAAACTATCTCTTGGCTTGTTGTACTAATTCTCCTCCCATACATAGGAGTTATTTTTTATTTTTTCTTTGGGCAAAATTACCGAAAGAAAAAAATGTATAGCAGAAAGGGAATAGCAGATTATAGGCTTCGTAAAGAACTAAGTGCTAGCCAAGCGCAGTTATTTAGGCGAGATCCTTCTTTATTAGGAAGCGAACTCTTACCATACAAAAAAATTATTTATCAGAATCTAAGAAATAGCTATACTGTTGTAGAACACAACTCCAATATCGAGTTTTTTTTCACGGGACGTACCGCACTAGATGCCATGTATAAAGCTATAGAAGGGGCAAAAAAACATATACATTTACAGTCATATATATTTGAAGACGATATAACAGGTAAACGTTTTAGAGAACTCCTCATAAAAAAAGCTAAAGAGGGACTCGAAGTGCGCATAATGTATGACGGTGTAGGAAGCATTGCACTAAACAAAGAGTTTATTACACCTATGAAAGAAGTTGGTATTGAAACTCTTAACTTTTCTCCAGTAAGATTCCTTTTACCTACATCGCTACTCAACTATCGCAATCATAGAAAAATACTTGTAATAGATGGAAAAGCAGGATTCCTTGGGGGCGTAAATATAGCTGATAGATATTATTATGGTTCAGAAGCAGGTGATTGGCATGATACACATATTAAAATTGTGGGAGAATCTGTTTTTGCTCTGCAAGCCAGTTTTTTGCTCGATCGATATTTTGTCCTTAACAGGAAAATAAAAAAATGGAAAAAATACTATCCAACATTAGAACTATTAAATAACGGAAAGCACAATGAAAACACGAGAGTTTTTTCGCAAACAATAACATCGGGTCCCGATAGTGATTGGTCAAATATAATGCAATGCTATTTTAGTACAATAACATCTGCAACAAAACACATATATATAGTTACCCCGTATTTTACTCCCAATGAAACAATATTAAATGCAATTAAAATAGCTGCGTTAGGAGATATTGAGGTAAGATTAATGCTCCCCGAAAACTCTGATACTAAAATAGTTCATTGGAGTACAATGTCTTACGTTACAGAATTACTAGAAGCCGGAGTAAAAGTTTATCTTTTTAACGAAGGTTTTAATCATTCAAAAGTGATAAGTATAGATGGCAATATTAGCATAGTAGGCTCTGCAAACATGGATATAAGAAGCTTTGAACACAATTTTGAAATAATGTCGATAATATATAGTAAAGAATGTGCTCAAATTATTGAAAAACAATTTATTAAAGACTGTAGTGGATGTAAACAAATAAATGCTTTAAAATGGAGCAAAAGAAAGCGCTCACAAAAAATAAAAGAGAGCTTTGCACGGCTATGGAGCCCACTCTTATAAACATTGCTAATGCAACAAAAAATTGTACCTTTGCGAAATTATATTTTTTAAAAATAAAACTTAAAAACATTGATGGAAACAACTAAGAAAAATTATGCATTGCCTATTGCAATGATGTTTGCCTTGTTCTTTATGATAGCATTTGTAACAGGCTTGCAAAATCCACTTGGACTTATTGTAAAAGACCAATTTAGTTTAGATAACTGGGGGTCTCAACTTCCAACTTTTGCCAATTTTTTAGCATACGCCTTTTTGGGTATCCCGGCAGGTTTATTATTACAAAAAGTTGGATATAAAAAGACAGCTCTTACAGCCATAGCAGTAGGAATTTTAGGTGTGCTCACAATGTATTGTTCTGGTATTGTAGGGGGAACAGCTATGGGAACATTTTACATATACCTTGCAGGAGCATTTATAAGCGGTATTTCTATGTGTATGTTAAATACAGTAGTAAATCCAATGCTTAATACACTTGGCGGAGGTGGAAATAAAGGAAACCAACTTATACAATTTGGAGGATCGTGTAACTCTATTGCTGCAACAATTGCCCCTGTATTAGGAGGATACCTTATAGCCAATGCAATTGGCGACAAATCAATTGCAGCTGCAGACCCAATTTTCTACTTAGCAATTGGAATTTTTGCTTTAGCTTTTATTGTGTTATACATGGTAAATATTCCAGAACCTAGATTAAATGTAGTTAAAAAAGATTTAAACGATAAACACAGCCCTTTATCATTCCGTCACTTTATACTTGGAGCAATAGCAATTTTTATATATGTAGGAATTGAAGTTGGTATTCCAAATATAGCAAATCTATTTATGACAAGTCCTATTGAACAAGGAGGTCTTGCAATTGATACAACAATAGCCGGAACAGGAGTTGGAACATATTGGTTCCTTATGCTTGTAGGACGTTTAGTTGGAGCTTTACTTGGAGCAAAATTTTCATCTAAATCTATGCTTATATGTGTATCTTCCTTAGGCCTTATATTTGTTACATGCGCAATGTTTATTCCAACAGGTACCTTTGTTAGCATGCCTGTATTCCAATCAGATATTTCATTTGGAATGGCAGAAGTCCCAACAGCAATAATGTTTCTTATATTATGTGGCTTATGCACCTCTGTTATGTGGGGCGGCATATTTAATCTTGCAGTAGAAGGGCTAGGCAAATATACAGAAGCAGGTTCGGGAATATTTATGGTAATGGTTTGTGGAGGTGGAGTACTTCCTTTAATACAAGGCTTTGTTGCAGATAAAACATCATATATGAATAGTTACTGGGTTATATTTGCAGGGCTTCTATTCTTATTATTTTACGCATTAATAGGATCTAAGAACGTTAACAAAAATATTTCCGTAGAATAAACAGTATCTAAAATTATTATAAAATGGCAACAACAGAAAAATTATACGTAGTTGGTGTTGACGTAGGAGGTCAAACAACTAAAATAGGAGTGGTAGATAGAAGAGGAAGCATAATTGCTAAAACAGTAATTAATTCTAAATACGGCAAAGACGAAGGCGATTTATTTATGCAATCTCTTTGTAACACAATAAAAGAACTTACAGAAAAAATAGGGCTCGATAAAATACATGGAGTAGGTATAGGAGCCCCTAATGGCAATTACTATAACGGAACTATAGAAGATGCTGCAAATATTGAGTGGGCAAAAGGGAGAATTATTCCATTAGCTAAAATAATATCGGATGGCCTTTTTAATATTCCCGTTACAGTTACAAACGATGCAAATGCAGCAGCTATAGGAGAAATGACATACGGAGCAGCAAGAGGAATGAAAGATTTTATTATGATAACCCTAGGAACCGGTGTTGGAAGTGGAATTGTAATTGGAGGAAATTTGCTTTATGGCCACGATGGCTTTGCCGGCGAGCTTGGTCATACTTGCGCTGTAAGGCATAATGGAAGACAGTGCGGTTGTGGTAAAAAAGGGTGTTTAGAAACCTATACTTCCGCTATAGGAGTTGCACGCACAGCTTGTGAATGGTTAGATATGACACAAGAGCCAAGTGTTTTAAGAGATGTTCAAAACATAACATCAAAAGATGTATACGAGGCTGCTAAAAAAGGAGATAAACTTGCTATTAAAGTATTTGAATTTACAGGAGAAAAACTAGGGGAAGCGTTTGCAGATTTTGTTGCATTTAGTGCACCGGAAGCAATAATATTGTTTGGAGGTCTTGCAAAAGCGAGTGAATTTATTCTTAAACCCATAGAGGATACAATGAATGCAAATCTTCTCTCTATTTGGAAAGGGAAAATAAATATTGTTTTAAGTGCTCTAAAAGAGAGTGATGCGGCCATTCTTGGAGCCAGTGCACTTGCTTGGTAATAAAAACCTGCATTTGTATCTTTATATGTTTATAACACATTTAATTAATGATACAGAAGTTCAATTATTTGGTAATAGGGAGCGGTTTGGCAGGTTTGTATACTGCCTATAAGGCTTCCTTTCACGGTAGCGTTGCGCTTATAACAAAAAGCTCAATAAGGGAAAGTAATTCCTATAATGCACAGGGAGGAATTGCAGCAGTAACTTCAATAGAAGATGATCCACATATTCATAAAATGGATACTGTTATTGCAGGACGTGGCTTGTGCGAAGATTTGGCTGTAGATGTACTTGTAAATGAGGGACCAAAGAGAATAAAGGAACTTATATCCGAAGGAATGAGATTTGATACCGAAAACGGAGTATTGGCGTTAGGATTAGAGGGTGGTCATCACAGAAGGCGGATACTCCACGCAGGTGGAGATTCTACAGGGAGAATGATTACAGAATTTCTTATCTCAAGGGTTGAAACGCGTAAGCAAATTACAGTTTTTGAAAATATGACCGTATTAGATTTACTTGTAAGGGAAAATGTCTGCTATGGAGTAAAATATTGGAATGAGAGTGATTGTAATATAGAAAAAGGAGAAAATTTTATTTTCGCCGATAGTGTATTCTTAACAACTGGAGGAACTTCTGCTATATATTCAAGAACAACAAATCCACAAACAACAGTAGGAGACGGTATTGCAATAGCATATAAAGCCGGATGCAGAATATTAGATATGGAATTTATTCAGTTTCATCCATCGGGACTTTATATAAAGGATTCACCAAAAGCATTTCTTATAAGCGAGGCGGTAAGGGGAGAGGGAGCACATTTACTAAATGCAGCCGGGAAACGTTTTATGCTCTCTATTCATGAATTAGCCGAACTTGCACCGCGAGATATTGTTGCCCGCTCTATTTATAAACAGATGCTTGCAGATAACCGTCCTTATGTAATTTTATCGTTAAAACATATTAATCCCAGTAAATTAAAATTACGTTTCCCTAATATATATATGCGATGCAAAGAATACGGATACGATTTTACACAGGCAATTCCAGTTGCTCCTGCTGCTCATTACACAGTAGGAGGTGTGGCTTCAAATCTATATGGAAGAACAGATATTGATAGATTATATGTTTGCGGTGAAATTGCATCTACTGGAATTATGGGAGCAAATAGATTAGCTTCCAATTCATTATTAGAATGTTTAGTATTCGCCGATAGGGCAATTGACGATTCACTTACAAGGAAAGCAGATAATAACATACCCAAATTTGAAAAAGAGTATATAAAAGATGAGGCAATGTGTTTGGTGTATGAATCTATAAAAAAAGAGGTTGCCAATGTAATGAATTTTTATGCCGGAATAATAAGAAATGGTGAGTTATTATTGCATGGATTGGAACTTATAAATAAAATGGAAAAAGATTTAATAAGCAAGAAAAAAGTAGAGGGAGATAAAAAAGAGTTTTATTTAGAAGCTGCAATGAGATTACTTACCGTAGCCAAGCTTATTATAGAGCCTGCAATTATGCGAAAAGAGAGTAGAGGCGGACATTATAGAGAAGATTATGGTAATATGAGTGATGAATATGCTGTTCATTCTGTGCAACATATAGGTAAAGAGATAGCAACGGCACCTATAAATGGGTCTTGTCTAAATTTTTAAACACGCTAAAATAGTTTTAAACACATAAATAATTATTATGCAATACAATAATTTAATAGAAAAACTTATAGACCTTGCTTTAGAGGAGGATATAAATACGGGAGATATTACAACAGAATCAATTATACCAGAATCGTTATGTGCGGTTGCAACAATGACAGCAAAGGCCAATGGAGTTATATCGGGGTTAGAAATTGTAAAACGTGTATTTGAACGTTTCCAAAAAGATATAAAATTTATTCCTTATATAAAAGATGGCGATTCAGTAAGTAAAGGAGACATTATTTTGCAAATAGAAGCTTCATATCCAACACTTTTAAGAGGAGAGAGATTATCACTTAATATATTTCAGCGGATGAGTGGCATAGCAACAGAAACTGCAAAATATGTAAAAGAACTTGCAGGTACTAAAACGCAATTGTTAGATACTCGCAAAACTGCTCCCGGTCTTAGAGTGCTTGATAAAATGGCTGTAAAGCATGGTGGCGGAACCAATCACAGAATGGGGTTGTACGATATGGCCATGATTAAAGACAATCATATAAAAATGGCCGGTTCTATTAAATTGGCCGTAGAGCAAGTGCGCTCACATGTAGCCCCTACAATTAAAATAGAAGTTGAAACAACAAATTTACAGGAAGTACAAGAGGCGTTGGATAATAAGGCCGATATTATAATGTTAGACAACATGAGCAATGAGCTTATGAAACAGGCTGTTAAGCTAATAGCCGGGAGAGCAAAGACAGAAGCATCGGGGAATATGTGTATTTTACGCCTTAAAGAGGTGGCAGCTACAGGGGTAGATTTTATAAGTGTTGGAGCATTAACTCATACTGTTACTGCAATGGATATTAGTATGAATATAAAAGTTGCATAAATTATGAATAAACAAGAGTTAATAAATGCCATAGAGGAGCTTAAAAAAGCAAAAAATGCGATAATATTGGCGCATTATTATTCTAATTCAGATATTCAAGACATTGCAGACTTTTTAGGAGATTCATTAGAATTGTCTAAAAAAGCAGCAACCACCGAGGCCAAAATTATAGTTTTTGCAGGGGTGCATTTTATGGCGGAAACTGCGGCAATAATATCTCCAAATAAAAAAGTATTTGTTCCGGTACAAGGGGCAGGCTGTTCTCTTGCAGATGGAGTTACTAGTGCCGACTTACGTGCATGGAAAGCAGCCAATCCGGGCGGAATTGTTGTAAGTTACGTAAATACAACTGCAGATGTTAAGAGTGAAACAGATTATTGTTGCACGTCGGCTAATGCTCTTAAAGTTATTAAGCACCTGCCAAAAGAGGCTAAAATATTCTTTGTTCCCGATAGTAATTTAGGAGGATACATTAAAAAAGCGGCCGGCCGTAATATGGATATTTATGAAGGATGTTGCTTTGTTCATAAAGCAATAACAGCCAAAATGGTATTAGACCGTATAGCAGAATATCCGCAAGCCGATGTTCTTATTCACCCCGAATCTGAATGTTCGCACAATGATACAATTCTTAATCATCCCAATTGTTATATGTATTCTACATCCGGTATATTAAGGCATGCAAAAGAATCTCCTAAAAAGCAATTTATAATTGCTACAGAAAACGGAACTTTACACAAATTACAAAAGGATAATCCTAATAAGCAATTTATTCCTATATCCAAAGATACAATTTGTAAATATATGAAAATGGCAACATTACAAGATATTTATGAATCATTAAAAGAAGAAAAATATTTAGTAACAATCTCCCCCAAATTAAGAGAAAAGGCAATATTGCCAATACGTAGAATGATGGAGATATAAAACTGTGAATAAAATAAAACCTAACAAAGAACTGTTAAACGGAAAAAATACCGCCGGAAACATGGCAATGGGGGTACTTGTATCATTAAGTATCTGTCATTGCTGCAATGATACCTTACAATCTGTAGTAAACTCGCTCTATCCTATGATTAAGGATGATTTGGCATTAGACTTTATACAGATAGGAATAATTACATTAATATATCAAATGTCGGCCTCTGTATTGCAGCCCATTATGGGCTTTTATTTAGACAGAAAACCAAATCCTTGGTTTTTAACTCTTGCCGCATGTCTTACATTTATAGGAATGATATTCCTTGCCTATGCCAATACAGTTACTTTAATACTTATCTCGGTAATACTAATTGGGGCAGGATCTTCAATTATTCACCCCGAGGCTTCAAGATTAACATCACTTGCATCGGGTGGAAAAAAAGGATTTGCTCAATCTATTTTTCAAGTTGGTGGAAATTTAGGCGGATCTTTAGGTCCTTTGTTAGCAGCTCTTGTAATAGCACCTTATGGAAGACAAAATACAGCGATTGTAGCTCTTTTGGCATTTGGTGGAATTACAGCAAGTATCTTTGTGGGCAAATGGTATAAAAAACTTCTTGCTCAAGCAGATTTTAAAGAATACGGTGATAAATTGGGATTAAAACCGCATAAACACAAATTAATTCAAAAAGGGGATCCATTATGGATTCCGCGTCCATATTCCGATAACAAAACCTATTTTGTAATAGGGGTTTTGTTAGTACTTATATTTTCTAAATATGTATATATGGCAAGTATGAGTAGCTATTATACATTTTATCTGATAGAAAAATTTGGAGTAAGTATACAAAACTCACAATATGCATTATTTGTTTTTATCTTTGCTACAGCATTAGGAACAATGGTAGGAGGCCCAATTGGAGATAAAATAGGGAGAAAATATGTAATTTGGGCATCAATATTGGGGGCAGCCCCATTTAGTATGGCAATGCCCTATGCTAATTTAGAGTGGACAATAATTTTTAGTTTTGGTGTTGGCTTTATGCTTTCTTCAGCTTTTCCTGCAATAATAATATATGCACAAGAGTTGCTGCCAAATAGGCTTGGAATGATTTCGGGCCTTTTCTTTGGGTTCTCATTTGGAATAGCAGGAATTGCTGCTGCATTTTGGGGTGGATATGCAGAGAGTAATGGAATTGAAGCAGTATTTAGCATATCGGCATATTTACCATTGCTTGGTATTGTTGCGGTGTTGCTACCTAGGCGTTAGCATAATAGGAAAAAATTATAAAGTTGAATGGTTTTAAATATAGTACAATGAGCAAAATAGTATTTTTAGATGCCGATACAGTTGGAAATGACGTATCACTTGAGCCTATAAGCAAATTAGGCAATCTTGTAACATATCCTTATACTGCGCCTGCAGATGTTTTAGATCGTATTAAAGATTGTGATATTCTTATTGTTAATAAAGTAATTATAGGAAAGGAACAAATTGATGCAGCACCCAAATTAAAACTTATATGTGTTGCAGCTACGGGAACAAATAATATAGATATTCCATACGCTACGCAAAAAGGAATTCCAGTAAAAAATGCAATAGGATATTCTACAGAGAGTGTTGTACAAGTTACTTTTGCAATGGTGCTCTCTTTAGTTGGGCAAATGTCCTATTTTAATAACGCCGTAAAAAGCAAACATTATTCAAACGGTAATTCATTTACCAATGTTACCAAATGTTTTTGGGAGCTTAAAGGAAAGAAATATGGAATAGTTGGACTTGGAAATATAGGACAGCGTGTAGCAGAAATTGCAACAGTTTTTGGGATGGAAGTAGTTTATTATGCTACAAGTGGCAAGCCTCATTCCAATAAATATAAAGCATTGCCGTTAGATAAACTTATGAGTGAATGTGATGTTATCTCTATTCATGCACCATTAAACGAGAGAACAAATAATCTTATTACATATAATAAATTAAAACTTATGAAACCAACCGCCTATATAATTAATATGGGGCGTGGGGGAATCATAAATGAAGAGGATTTGGTTAAGATACTTAATGAAAACCTTATAGCAGGAGCCGGAGTAGATGTGTTTACCAAAGAACCTATTCCACTAACATCACCATATCTTAAACTTGCCGATAATTCTAAAATGATGCTTACTCCGCATATTGGATGGGCAAGTAAAGAGGCCAGAGAATGCTTGGTAGGGAAGATAGCAGAAAATATTGCATGCAATAGTTGAATTTTATTAAGTATAAATTAGAGCTATATTAAAAGATATACATTTACTTAAGTGGTGAATTTGGCTCCTTTTTCATATAATTATATTCCAGCTTGTCTACTAAACGAGGAAAGAATTTATTTAACCAAACGGTTATATTGCCAATTGGTGTTAGAATAATTTGCGCTTTCCTCTTTATAATTCCTTTAACCAAGCGGCGGGCAACCTCCTCTGCGCTCATCATTTTTGCCTCATCGCGTGGAGTTTCGCCTTGTGTTGTGCCATTTGCTGTAAGAGCTACATTCCTTATATTAGAAGTTGTAAAGCCGGGAGCAAATACCATAACATGTAAACCATCGTGGAGATGCTCTACGCGTAATGTGTCTAAAAATCCGTATATTGCAAACTTTGAAGCAGAGTATCCTGTTCTTGCCGGAAGGCCTTTAAAGCCTGCAATTGAGATAACCCCAACTACAGACCCTTTAGCCTTTAACAAATAAGGGAGGGCATATTTAGTACAATAAACGGTCCCCCAAAAATTTACATCCATAAGACTTTTTATTACAGACAAATCTAAATCTTTAAACATTGCCCTCATAGAAATGCCGGCATTATTTACTAAAATATCAATTTTGCCAAATTTATCTACAGCCTTGTCAATTAAATTTTTACACTCTTTTTCTTCTTGTACATTTGTTGATATTGCAAGGAAGTTTTGTTCATTATATTTTATCTTAAGCTCATGAACAATCTCGTTTAATTTATCTATATTCCGCGCTGCAAGTACTACGTTTGCCCCTTGCGCTGCAAATTCTTTCACAGCCGCAAGCCCTATCCCCGAGCTAGCCCCCGTTACAATAACAACTTTATCTTTCATCTAAACAGTTTCTTATAATATAGCTCTATCTTGAATATCTGTATCGCCCTTATATGCACCTGCTTCTAATTTTTTCTTAATTTCCGCAAACGCATTTAATGTATATTCTACGTGTTCTAGTTCGTGTGAAGCTGTAGGTATAAGTCTAAACATTATAACCCCCTTAGGAACAACAGGATATACTACAACAGAACAGAAAATTTTATAATTTTCTCTAAGGTCTACAAGAATGTTAGTAGCCTCAGGAACATCACCTTGCAAAAATACAGGAGTAATACAAGCCTCTGCAACACCAATGTCAAAACCTCTTTTTCTTAATCCGTCTTGTAAGGCACGGGTAATAATAAACAACTTTTTACGGCGTTCATTCCCTTTCCTTATCATATCTAATCTTTTTAAACATCCCTCAACTATTGCCATAGGAAGAGATTTAGCATAAATCTGTGAACGTAGATTATACCTTAAAAAATTGATAACGTCTTTTTCACCAGCTATAAAACCACCAATACATGCCATAGATTTTGCATAAGCACCAAAATAAAGATCAACTTTATCCATAACCCCGTAGTGTTCAGATGTTCCTCGTCCATTATCTCCCATTACACCAAAGCCATGTGCATCATCAATAAGAATGCGGAAATTGTATTTCTCTTTAAGCTTAACAATAAGATCTAAACGTCCAAGTCCGCCGGTCATACCGTAAACACCTTCTGTAATAAGTAAAATACCACCACCGGTTTCTTCGGTAAGTTTTGTAGCTCTCTGTAAAGCTTTCTCGCAACGTTCCATATCATTGTGCGGATAAACTATTCTCCTACCCATGTGAAGGCGAACACCATCCATAATACATGCGTGAGCCTCTGAGTCGTAAACTATAATATCGTGGCGCGTTACAAGGGCATCAATGGTAGAAATCATTCCTTGATAACCAAAGTTAAAAAGATATGCATCTTCTTTGCACTCAAACTCTGCAAGTTCTTTTTCTAGTTGCTCGTGTAGAGAAGTATGGCCGCTCATCATTCTAGCACCCATTGGATAAGCCAAGCCCCATTTAGCGGCAGCTTGAGCATCAACTTTTCTTATTTCGGGATCGTTGGCAAGTCCAAGATAATTATTAAATGTCCATGTAAGTACCTTTTTACCATTAAAGTTCATATAAGGTCCTATCTCTCCTTCAAGTTTAGGAAACATAAAATACCCTTGTGCTCTTTTTCTATATTGGCCAAGAGGACCTCCCTCATTTTGCTTTATTCTTTCAAAAATATCCATATTATTTAATTAAATATTTAGTTTCTAAGTATAACGTATCCTTCTGCCTATCTTTAATATTGTGGTTTTTTTAATTTTATTAAGTGAACACAACTTATTAATAGGAACCCCTGTTCTTAATGCAATTCTACCAAGCGTATCTCCGCTTCTTATTGTCCAATACCTTATTTTGTCTATCTCTTTTTTATATTCAAAATTTTTGGCAGAAAGGAGAAATACATCATTTTTTATTGTTTTTGAATTAAAATCTACAATATCATTAGGATTTATAGGATTACCAAGATATCTAAATTCAAAATGGAGATGATAACCGGTAGATCTTCCTGTATTTCCACCAAGTCCTATTGGCTCTCCTGCTTTAAGTTCTTGTTCACTATGGGCCATAATTCTATCCAAGTGCCCATATAGTGTTTCTAATCCGTTAGCGTGTCTTACCACAACAAAAAAACCATAGCCTCTATCTCTGCGTGTCACCCTTACTGTTCCATCAAAAGCACACTTTACAGTATCTCCTTTATGTACTTTAAGATCAATTCCATAGTGATATTTCCATTTTCTAAACCCCCAATTGGATGTAACATGTTTTAGTGTTGGGGGGCAATATTTGCTTACGTCAATTTTAACAGTATCGGGCATATCAACTAGCGAAACTTTATATGGGTTAATTGCATTGCTGTTCCATATATCATATTCCTCCGGCATGTCAGAAAATTCCGTAATTTTTATCTCTTCATATATAGGAGGAATCTCTTTACATAATCTAAATAAAATGCTTTCAATACTTTTTGGCGGTTTTAATTTAAAACTTATATCAACTGTAGGTTCCGCATAAGTTTTAACTATTATAAATAATAGAATAAGAGTGATTATAAATCTAATATTAGCTCTTTTTTGTTTCATTTACAATAGGTGTTTTTTAAGCGTCTATATTTGCATATTTAGCATGTTGTTCAATAAATTCCCTCCTAGGAGGAACGTCATCGCCCATTAACATAGAAAATATTCTATCGGCCTCAGCTGCATTTTCAATTGTTATTTGTCTTAATAATCTATGTTCAGGGCTCATGGTTGTATCCCAAAGTTGAACAGAGTTCATCTCTCCCAAACCTTTGTAACGCTGTATATGTATCCCTTTTTCAGATCCTCCGGCAAGCTCCTCAACAATAACTTTACGTTCCTCTTCTGTCCAGCAATACCTTTCAGTTTTACCTTTCCTAACAAGATAAAGTGGTGGTGTTGCACAATATACGTGGCCATTTTTAAGAAGATCTATCATGTGACGGAAAAAGAATGTTAAAATAAGTGTTGCAATGTGGCTTCCATCCACATCGGCATCGGTCATTATTATAACCTTATGATAACGGAGTTTACTTAAATTAAGTGCATTGCTATCTTCCTCAGTACCAATTGTAACACCTAAGGCTGTATAAATATTCCTAATTTGCTCACTCTCCAATACTCTGTGTGCCATTGCTTTTTCAACATTAAGAATTTTACCTCTTAATGGAAGAATTGCTTGGAATGCTCTATCTCTACCGCTTTTTGCTGTTCCACCTGCAGAATCTCCCTCCACTAGAAAGAGCTCACATTTAGAAGGATCTCTATCTGAGCAATCGGCCAGTTTACCGGGAAGCCCAGATCCCGACATAACTGTTTTCCTTTGAACCATTTCCCTTGCCTTACGGGCAGCATGCCTTGCTGTTGCAGCAAGAATAACTTTATCAATAATGCACCTTGCATCCTTAGGATTTTCCTCAAGATAATTTTCTAAAGCCATGCTAGTTGCTTGACTAACTGCAGCCATAACCTCGCTATTACCAAGCTTAGTTTTAGTCTGTCCTTCAAATTGAGGTTCTGCTACTTTAACAGAGATAACAGCAGTAAGCCCCTCTCTAAAGTCTGCCGCATCAATCTCAAATTTTAATTTTGAAAGAAGTCCGTTTTTATCGGCATAGTTTTTAAGAGTAGTTGTTAGCCCCCTTCTAAAACCACTAAGGTGTGTCCCCCCCTCAATTGTATTAATATTATTTACATAAGAATGAATATTCTCCGAAAACCCTGTATTATATTGCATTGCAATTTCAATTGGAGTACCGGTTTTATCTGTCTCTAAATATATAGGTTTCTCGGTGAGTTTTTCTCTAGTGCCGTCTAAGTAGCCAACAAATTCTAACAATCCTAAATCTGAATGGAAAGTTTCCTTTTTATCAACTTCAACAGTAACGCCATCTTCGTTTGTTTCAACCTCTCTAGTATCAATTAACGTAAGAGTTATACTTTTGTTAAGATATGCCAATTCCCTTAAACGGGTGGCCAATATATCGTACGAATATTCTTCGGTTAAAGAAAATATATTAGCATCGGGTTTAAAAGTTATAATTGTTCCGGTATCATCTGCCTTCCCAATAACTTTTACAGGATACATAGGAACGCCTCTTTCAAATTCTTGGATGAATATTTTACCCTCTCTATGTACTTCTGCTGTAAGGTGGCTAGAAAGTGCATTAACGCACGATACACCTACACCATGTAAACCACCGGAAACTTTGTAACTATCTTTGCTAAATTTTCCACCTGCATGTAAAACTGTAAGAACAACCTCAAGGGCACTACGTCCTTCTTTTTCGTGCATCCCGGTAGGAATTCCACGTCCGTTATCCCTTACGGTAACTGAATTATCTTTGTTAATAACAACATCAATTTTTGTACACCAGCCTGCAAGGGCCTCATCAATTGAATTGTCTACAACCTCGTAAACCAAATGGTGCAACCCTCTAGCTCCTATATCTCCAATATACATAGAAGGGCGTTTCCTAACCGCTTCTAAACCCTCTAGAACCTGAATACTATCGGCTGAATATCCGCCATTGTCTACTGCTATTTCTTTCTCTATTTCGCTCATTGTGTTCAATAAATTTTTAACACACAAAGCTAATAAAAAAAATTGAATTTACTAGAATTTAATCATTACACCTGCACCAAAATTTATTCCTTTTTCTAAATAAAAAGAGTAGTACTGAATATTTGCATTAAGTAGGTTACTCCCTTGTATATACACAGTAAAATTATTATTAATTACATACTTTGCAGTAACACCTAAATTAAAAAATTCGGTTACTTTTGGATTATCATTAATATATGTAACATTATAGAAAGGGGTAGCACTCCTAAAATACATATCTGCACCAATATATATTCTTTCTCTCCAATTATACTCACCATAAATAGTTCCCTCAAACGGAGCATAACCATAAGGTGTATGTCCATTTTCAATAGTAGAATTCTTTCCTTTAGTATATGAGCTATATTTTGCTTTTAATCCTCCTGTAAATTCTTTAGCTATCCAATTAACCTCGCCCCCAAAAGAGAGTTCCTTATGATTTGAATATGCTGTAAGGAAACGATTTCCACTGCTATTATTTATAAATTGCATTAACCCTTTATGAATAGTATAACTTGCGTAAACCTCATAAGAAAATTTATCATAAGCCTTCCCTTTTAGCCCACCCTTTATTAATAAAGGAATTGAGCTGGCCATTATATTATCCGATGGAACAACCCACTTATTTTTATCAAGCAAAGAAGAATAACTATTAACACTATTTCCCCCATCTGCAATTCCATAAATCCATAAATTGTTTTTTGCAATTGCATAAGAAACAGTAACATGAGGAGCAAAAGTACTATGATACTCTGTAGCATAATCATTATTTGTATATCGTCCCGATAGTTTTGCTCCAATATTTAATACTAACCTTTTTCTCTCAAATTTATATTGTGGAATAAACTCTATAATACCGTAATGATAATCTGTAAAGCCACTATATATTGCTGTCTCCGAATTTATACCAATTAAGAATTTATTATACTTACCAAAAGTAGGACCAAATTCTCCCCCTACCTTAAAAAGATTTTCATTAAATTTATTATTTGAAGAACTATTTAAAGCTATTTTATCGGAAGTATTTTGGAAAGAAGCGTAAAAATTATAGTTAAATTTTGCCCCTTTTCCCTGTGCATCAACAGAGTTTATATTAAAATTGGCTGCAAACTTATTAAAAGTGTGAGAAAAATTATCACGCATATACTTACTATCCATTAAATTAAAAAGATCCTCTGTTAGAGTATACTCACTAAAGCCGTAGTATGTATAATAATTTGAGCTATAATCTACCCCTAAATTAAGGCGTCCTCCCTTCCAAGTATGCCCATAATAGGCCCCTGCACCAACTACATAATTATCGGCAGCAACTTTATCGTCAAATTCAGCTGTTTTGTATTTATTTGTTATCCCTACCAATGGAATATCTCCCCAAAAAGAGTTATAAAAAGCCTTAACTAAAACAGTATTATTTTGTTTACTTAACTTTGGTTGAAAATATAATTCAACATTAGGATTAAGAGGAACACCCAAACCAACATTAGCCATAAAAACAGGATACTTTGCGCTAACCGGGCTATGTATCTTAGCAGAAGGGAGTGGAGTAAACTCATACATATCTCTATATGGTTTATCAAAAATAGAATAATTAAAATTAAGATTAAAATTACTAAGCGAATCAGCTACATAAGTATTAAGCTTACTTTTATTTATCTCCAACATTTTTCCATCAAAATTTCTTCTAACCTCTAAAGTGGGATTTATTTTTTGCTGTGCATAAAGTGTACTGCTGCACATAAAGCCACATGCTATTACAAAAAATAATATTATTTTATTATTCATCATTTCTCTATTTAAGTTTTTTTAATCTTATTTTCACAAGCTCGTTTATATTATCACCCTTTTCCTCAGGCTTATAATTTTCTGTAATACTATTAAATGTAGCTTTAGCCTGCTCATAATTTCCCCTCTCTGCATAAGAATCCCCAAGTACTATAAAACTTCTTGCAAGCCAATATGCTTGAGGTGTCTTAGAATCGGATAATGCAAACACCTGTTTTTCTACACTTGTAAAATTCCCTGTATCATAAGCATCCATAATTAATAAATAAGCTGCCTCTGCCCCCTCTTTATCCATAGGCTTTTTTGCAAGTTCTTTTAAGAGTGCAATAGCCCCTTCGCGTTCACCAAGTGCAAGTAAGCTCTTTGCCTTTATATAATTAGCCTCTTGTTTTAATTCTTTGTCTATATTAGATTGAGCTAAGAGTTGATTACTCTCAATAACAGCAGTTTCATATTGTTTATCTTTATAATATGAGCGCATTTTTCCAACCTGCGCCTCTAATTTATTATTACTGAGTATTGCAATTTTACTTAATGTCTCATAAGCCTTTATTGCTTGTGGATATCTTTCTAGTTGATATGAAATTTTTCCATAATTCATTGTGGCAACTTCCGAAGATGCTCCCTCTCCCCCCATCATAACTTTATAATAAGCATCTGCGGCATACTCTAATTTCCCCATTTTATAATAGCACTCTGCAATATAAAAATTTGCTTGTTGAGCGTAATTACCGGTTGGATATTTATTTACAAAAGAAGTAAGAGCATTAAGCGCTGTATTGTAATTACCGCCAAGAAAAATCTGCTCTGCAGAGTTAAATAACATACTCTCTTTTTCTCCTGCTGTTTTTGTAGTAGAAAGGCCAATATTGTCTAAATAATTAATATACTCATCAGACTTATTCATACTACTATAAATATTCTCAATTCCGGCAAGAGCACTTTGAGCCTCTTCGCTTATAGGCTTTTTGGCAACAATAGTTTTATAATACTTAAGAGCCTCTTCGGGCTTTTGTAAATTTGAATTTATCATTCCCAACTCTAGCAATGCCTTATAGTAATATGTACTATCTTTAGGATTATCAATAAGTTTATTAAGCACTTTTTCTGCCTCCCCATCTTTTACATTTTGTACAAGAGTTCTTCCCATTTCATAAATAGCAGTTGAATACAACGGCGAATTTTGGTGTCTGCTAGAGGTTATCTCATTAAGTAAAGCCATTTTTTTAGTATCGTCAGATAATAATCCATAAGCAATTGCCCCTTGTAGCGGAGCATATAAATTGGAATAATTATCATCTATGGCAATCCTCTCAAAAAGCTCAGCAGCTCTCTCATAATCTTTAGTCATAAAATAGCAATCGGCTAATCGGGTTTGTGCCTCTGCCGTGTATTTTCTTCTTGTATAAGGGAAATCTATATAAGTTTTAAAATCTTCAATTGCGCCCGAAAAATCTCCGAGTTTAAATCGGCTATATGCTTTATTATAAACAGATACAGGATACTCAGCTGTTTGCTTAAAGGCACCGCTTCTATTAAGCAAAACAAGAATATCCAACGATTCTTTAAATCTATTTCCTCTATAATAACACTCTGCTAACCAAAACTGTGAAAGATTAAGAAGAGGTGTATTATAATTTCCATTTTTAATAGAAGTTTTTAAATATTCAATCGCATCTTTATACGAGCCACTCTCAATAAGTTGCATACCCCTAAAAAAAGCTGCTTTCTGTAATTTTATTGTAACAGAAGGATCTACTCTCTTTATTTTATTAAGCATCTCTATTGCTTGCGTATAATTTTTATTAAGTAAAAATGCAGTGCTCATATATCCGTGTATATCATCCCATTTTATTCCGTCCATTGGATAAGAAGTAAGATAATCTGTAAAAGGAACAATATCCCTATTTAAATCAAAAGCAAGTTTTGCATAATTAAAATAAGCATCTTCTTGTATAGATTTATCAAAATTACTTTGCGCTGCATATTGAAAAGCCTCTTGTGCCGCATGCTTGTTTTTTAGTTGAATATAACACTGTCCCATGTGGTAATAGGCACTTTGTCCAATAGAATCGGTGGTAGATGCAACCTTTGTAAAAGCGTCAATTGCACTTATATACGAATTTAACGTATATGAAATCATTCCGGAATAAAAAGTATCATTTTTGGTAATAGTTGAACTATTTATAGAATATATCTCATAATAATATTTTGCTTTAGCAGGCTCATTAAGAGCATAATATGACTCTGAAAGTATCCTTGCAACTTTAGGCTTATAGTCATCACTTATAGCTTCATACACAGTTCCTCCGTTGGTAATTACATATTTATAATCTTTTAGCATAAATTTACTCTCCAATGCGTGATAATTAGACAGAGCTGTAAAGCGAGCATCTTCTTTTGCCCTTTCAAAAAACGGAATAGCATTTGCGAAATCTTTATTTATGTAATGGATATAACCTAAATAATAAAGTGCAGGGTGTATGTATGTAGATTTTGTTGTTCTATCGGGATTAATAATATTATTAAAAATGTTTTTTGCCCCATTATTATCCCCAATTCGCATAAGACAATAAGCTTTTCTAAAATCATATTCATCTTGCTCTCTTTTTGCTAAAGTACTCCTATTAATCTCGTTAAGCACCTTACCTGATTCCGAAAAATTGCCATTATCAAAATATAATATTGCTTGTCTAAACTTAATTTGAGGCAGTAAAAAAGAATAAGGATATTTATATTCATACTCCCTTACAGAACCACTAATATCGGAATGTTTTAACATTATTTTGCAAAGAAGCTTATATCCGGTTACTTCTGCCATATTTACTTTATATGTTCCCGATAAATTATCTCCTAAAGTATTATTAATTATTTTATCAAATTCATTAATAGCAGAGACATACAACTTGTTATTATAAAGTTCAATTCCCTTTTTTACACTTATTTCTTGCGCTGCAACATAATTTGAACTTAAAAAAATTATCGTAGAAAGTAACAATAATTTCCACGATAGCCTCACGAAAACTGACATCCTCATATTTTATATATTTATAGCTGCAAAAGTAGGAAATTTTTCTAAATTTGCACAAAGTATATAAATGAGAAAATTATGCCAAATAATGATAACAACGGTTTTGTAACGCAATATGCACTGCCGCTTATAGAGTTGGAGGAGGTAGATATTGTTAATGATGGTAATCTTATTCTTTCAAATGTTAATCTTAAGATAAATAAAGGAGAGTTTGTATATCTTATTGGTAAGGTTGGAAGTGGAAAGAGCTCAATAATAAAAACAATTATAGCTGAGCTTCCTATAAAACGAGGAAAGGCTAGGGTAGGGGATTATTCTTTAAATAAAATAAAAGCAAAACAAATACCATATTTGCGGCGCAAAATAGGAGTTGTATTTCAAGATTTTCAGCTTTTAATGGATAGAACAGTTGAGGAAAATCTTCTCTTTGTCCTTCAATCTACAAATTGGAAAAAAGATAAAGAGATGAAGGCAAGAGCATTAGATGTGCTAAAAATGGTTGGAATGGAAACTAAGGCTCATAAAATGCCTCATCAACTATCGGGAGGCGAGCAGCAGCGTATAGCAATAGCAAGAGCTTTATTAAATAATCCGGCAATAATTTTAGCCGATGAACCAACAGGAAATTTAGATTCCGAAACAGCCACAGATATTATGAATTTACTTCTTAAAATACATAAAGAATTTCAACCTGCGGTAGTAATGGTAACCCATAATAGGGAGTTATTTAAAAAATACCCCGGTAAAGTTATGATATGTGAAAATGGAGAATGCAAACAACTGCAAACAGAACTAGAAGAGGTAAATATTAATGAACTTTTTGTCAGTTATGAAAAATGATAATACCAAAGCAATAGCGGCGGCAATATTTGCGTGGTTTAGAGAAAACGTACCGGTTGCTAAAAGCGAACTTAATTTTAAAAATCCATATCAATTAATTGTAGCAGTAATATTATCGGCACAATGTACAGATAAACGGGTAAATATGTATACCCCGGCTTTTTTTCTTCGTTTTCCAACACCTCAATTATTGGCACAGGCCTCATTTGAGGAGGTATTTAATCTTATTAAATCTATATCATTCCCCAACAATAAGGCTAAACACCTTATAGGAATGGGACAAATGCTTGTAACCTATTTTAAGGGAATTGTTCCGTCAGAAATAACAGATTTGGAAAAACTACCCGGCGTTGGGCGCAAAACAGCAAATGTTGTAGCTTCGGTAATTTACAATAAACCTGTTATAGCAGTTGATACACATGTGTTTAGAGTATCGCACAGAATGGGACTTTCAAAAGGGCGTACTCCGCTAGAAGTTGAGCACGATCTTACTATGTTAATAGAAGAAAAAGAAAGGGCCATAGCGCATCATTGGTTAATACTCCATGGCCGATATACTTGCACTGCTCGCAACCCAAAATGTGATATTTGCGGGTTAGCTAGCGTATGTCCCAAACAAATTACTAAATAAAATAGGAGCCGCTCTTTATAAAATAGGAGCCGCTCTTTAGCGAACTGCTATAATTTCCATAAATGTAGCCTC
>JAVXCW010000021.1:23207-37197 GCA_036659275.1 Bacteroidales bacterium
ATAAAATAGGAGCCGCTCTTTAGCGAACTGCTATAATTTCCATAAATGTAGCCTCGGAATCATCGGTATAATTACCGCCTATAATTCCAATTAAATCTCCTTTACTAATATGATTTCTCTCTAATAAACCCTTAATTGCTGTTTTAGCAAACTCATCTTTTGATTTTTGAGGAGTTAGTGCATACGGATAAACATCGTAAGACATAGCAAGTTCGCGTTGTGTATATGAGTTATAACACATGGCATAAATTGGAATTCTAGGCCTAAATTCAGATAAATAACGGCTTGTCCTGCCGGTTTGAGTATCAATAATTATAGCCTTTATTGGAAGCATCTGCGTTGCAGCTACTAAAGAACGGGCAAGCACTGCAACAACCGGGCGACTTACTTTTTCTAAATGAATATCTAGCGATACCGAAATATCCCTCTCCACCTCTTTTGCAATTGTACACATCATTTGAACCGATTCAATAGGATATTTACCATTAGCAGTCTCCCCACTTAACATAATGGCATCTGTACTTTGTAAAATAGCGTTTGCCACATCTGTAACCTCTGCCCTTGTAGGTCTGGGGTGTTCAATCATAGAATGAAGCATTTGAGTGGCAATAATAACAGGCTTTTTCCGTGCGCGGCACTTATTTACAATATTCATCTGTATTGCAGGAATTTTCTCGGCTGGAATTTCAACACCTAAATCTCCGCGTGCAACCATTACACCGTAGCAGTGATTTAAAATTTCCTCTAAATTATTTACCCCCTCTTGATTCTCTATTTTAGAGATAATTTTAATATGACTATCACCCAATATTTTATGAATTGCAATAAGATCCTCTTTATTTCTAACAAAAGAATGGGCAATAAACTCAATATCAGCTTTTATAGCCCAGAGAATAAACTCTTTATCACGCTCGCTTATAGATGGTAAACTTATAGCTACATTTGGAATATTAATACTTTTGCGCCCTTTTATTCTACCGCTACTTTCTGCCTCGCATATAAGTTTTATATCTGTTTTATCAATAACTTTAAGGGCAATTTCGCCATCATCAATAAGTACCCTAGCTCCAACAGGCACATCATCCACAAAAGAGCTGCAATTTGTAAAAAGTGCCCACGGGGTACATATCCCTCTAGTATTACTAAAAATTTCCATCATTTTCCCTTGCTCAATAACAAACCCTTCCTCGGGATCCATTGCTGTAAGCCTAACCTCGGGCCCTTTTGTATCAACAAGAATTGCAATTCTATCCGAAACTTTTCTTGTATTATCTACAATTTTTTGAGCACTCTCCGTATTAAGATGTGCAGAATTTATTCTTACAACATTCATTCCTGCCTCATAGAGACTTCTTAAAAATTCAGTAGAACAGTTTTTGTCTGAAATGGTACAAATAATTTTGGTCTTTTTTAAATGCATATATTATATAGTATTTGTTTTTGTTATTCTTTTTTTAACTTTGAAAGTTATTCTAACAATGTTTAGGACGTTTTTAATAATGTTACAAAGATATGATTTATAAAGGAAACAATATAATAAGTGAATGGAAAAATATTATATCAGATTTTTCTTCTTACCTACGCCTAGAGCGTTCCCTTTCCTTACATACAATATTAGCATACGTATCAGATTTAACAAAGTTTATAGAATATTTAACTAGTGTAGAGCAAAATACAATAGGAGAAAAACTTGTTTCACCACTTAAAATAACACAGGAACATATCTCTTTGTTTTTAAATTACGGATATAATAACGGAATATCAAAACGGAGCCAGTCGCGTAGACTAAGTTCGCTAAAAGCATTTTATAAATTTATTCAAATGCAAGGCGATAACTTAAAAGACCCATGCTCTCAAATAGACGCCCCTAAAATTTCTAGGCATCTTCCGGCTGTATTAGCAATTAGCGAAATTGAGGCAATACTCAATTCAGTTAATTTAACTTTGCCAGAGGGCGTGCGCAATAGAGCAATATTAGAAATGCTATACTCTTGTGGCTTAAGGGTATCGGAGCTAGTAAATCTCCGTCTTTCTAATTTATTTTTTAAAGACTCCTTTATAAGCGTTATAGGAAAAGGAGATAAACAAAGACTAGTTCCTATAGGAGAACCGGCAATACAAGCAGTAGAAAATTATTATCCTCACCGATGGGAAACCTTGCAAGGGGCACAAAAAGGAAGAGGAAAACATCTTTTAAACACTAAACCGGGAATTTTAAAAATAAAAACTTCTCCGGCTACTATTGCAGCAGAAGCAGACGATACCCTTTTCCTTAATCGTAGAGGGGGTAAACTCACCCGTGAAATGGTATTTTTAATAGTAAAAAGACAAGCCGCCATAGCAGGAGTTACAAAAGAAATATCTCCACACACATTCCGTCACTCCTTTGCAACACACCTAATAGAAAACGGGGCAGATTTACGTGTAGTACAACAAATGTTGGGACACCAAAGCATCCTTACTACCGAAATCTATACCCACGTAAGCTCCCAACAATGGATGAAAAACATACTAGACCATCATCCACTTAAAAAACTGTTTTAATTTTCTTAAGAATAATTTAACCAGTACTTATTTATTATTCCCACTCAATAGTTGCAGGCGGTTTAGATGAAATATCGTACACAACTCTATTAACTCCTCTAACCTTATTTATTATTTCGTTAGAAACATTTGCTAAAAAATCGTATGGAAGATGTACCCAATCGGCTGTCATACCGTCGTTTGAAGTAACAGCGCGCAAAGCAATTGTGTATTCGTATGTACGCTCATCGCCCATAACCCCAACGCTCTTTATAGGGAGCAGAATTGTTCCGGCCTGCCAAATAGCATCATAAAGAGAAATTTTATTACTCTCTGCAATAAACCCATTTGATGCAGCCGGCAATGTTGTAATATAATTACGCAACAAATTTATATAAATTTCATCTGCATTTTTAAGAATCTCTAATTTCTCACGGCTAACCTCCCCAAGAATTCTAATTCCAAGCCCCGGGCCGGGAAAAGGATGACGAGAAATAAGTTCCCTTTTTATTCCCAATGCAATTCCAACGCGCCTAACCTCATCCTTAAATAAGGACCTAAGCGGCTCAACAATTTTTAGCTTCATTCTATCGGGAAGACCACCAACATTATGGTGTGATTTTATAGTAGCAGAAGGGCCATTTACAGAGCACGACTCAATAACATCGGGATAAATAGTTCCCTGAGCCAGCCATTTTGCATCTTCAATTTTATGCGCCTCGCAATCAAAAACATTGATAAAAGATTTTCCAATTGCTTTCCTTTTACCCTCCGGGTCTGAAACTCCTTTAAGAGCTTCAAGAAAATTAGCTGAAGCATCAACCCCTATTACGTTAAGTCCCATATCTTTATAAGAGGAAAGGACACTCTCAAACTCATTCTTGCGCAACAACCCGTTATCAACAAAAATGCAATATAAATTTTTCCCGATAGCTTTATTAAGCAAAACAGCGGCAACTGTAGAATCAACGCCTCCGCTAAGTCCTAATATAACCCTATCGTTACCTATTTTCCTTTTAAGTTCGGTAACAGTACTTCCAATAAAAGAATCTGCAGTCCAATCTCCTTTACAATGACAAATATCGCAAACAAAATTTTTGAGCATTTCGCCCCCTTTCTCCGAATGAAAAACTTCGGGATGATATTGTAAAGCATAAGTCTCCTCACCCTCTATATGATACGCTGCAAATTTTACATCATTTGTTGACGCAATAAGTTTTGCTCCCTTAGGCAGCTTATTAATTGAATCTCCGTGGCTCATCCAAACATGTGATGTTGTAGGAATATTCTTAAAAAGAGGACAATTATTATCCTCAACAGTTAAAATTGCTCTACCATACTCTCTTGTAGATGAGGCATTAACCTCTCCTCCAAAATGATGCGCTATATATTGTGCACCATAGCACACTGCAAGCAAAGGCATTTTCCCTTTAATACTACTAAGATCTACATTAGGAGCCTGTGGATCTCTAACAGAGAACGGACTGCCGCTCAAAATAACTCCTTTTACTGAATCATCTAATAAAGGAATCTTATTAAACGGATGAATCTCGCAGTACACATTAAGTTCACGAAGCCTTCTCCCTATAATTTGAGTAAACTGTGATCCGAAATCAAGAATTATGATTTTCTCTACCATTAAAATATGTTGTTAATCGATTATTTTCTGCTAATATCTATCAATAATGGGCTATTTTCATCTAAAATGAAAAAATATTGAAAATATAATCGACAAAAATACTACAAAAAAATAATTATTTCTACTTTTGTACCTGAATTATGCAAAATATAAGAAACATAGCAATTATTGCTCACGTAGACCATGGTAAAACAACATTGGTTGACAAAATGATTCTCCAATCGCAGATTACCAGAACGGCGGAGAAGAACGGTGAGCTTATTCTAGATAATAATGATCTAGAAAGAGAAAGAGGTATAACTATTCTAGCAAAGAATGTAAGTGTACCTTACAAGGGTTACAAAATTAACATCATTGATACCCCGGGCCATGCCGATTTTGGCGGTGAGGTAGAGAGGGTGCTTAACATGGCCGATGGGGTGCTCCTATTGGTGGATGCTTTTGAAGGAACAATGCCACAAACCAGATTTGTTCTTCAAAAAGCGATAGAGATGGGCAAAAAGCCTGTTGTAGTTATAAATAAGGTAGATAAACAAAACTGCAGACCAGATGAAGTTAATGAGCAGGTATTCGATCTTATGTTTACACTAAATGCAACAGAGGACCAATTAGATTTTAAGACCGTATACGGAAGTGCTAAACAAGGATGGATGTCGTTAGATTGGAAAAAACCAACCACCGATATTATAGCGTTGCTCGATACAATACTAGCAGAAATACCGGCCCCATCGCACGAGGAAGGAACACCGCAAATGCTTATTTCCTCTTTAGAGTATTCTCCTTACGTTGGGCGTATTGCCATAGGACGTATTAAAAGAGGCACTCTTAAGGCAAACCAACCTGTTACATTATGTAAACGAGACGGAACATTTGAAAAGAGCCGTATTAAAGAGCTTATGGTGTTTGATGGCTTAGGCAAAACAAAAGTAGCCGATGTTCAGTGTGGCGATATATGTGCCGTAGTTGGTGTTGATGGCTTTGAAATTGGTGATACCATTGCAGATTACGAAAAGCCGGAGGCTCTTCCTCCAATTTCTGTAGATGAACCTACAATGAGTATGCTTTTTTGTATAAACGATTCTCCGTTTTTTGGACGCGAAGGAAAGTTTGTTACATCTCGCCATTTAAAAGACAGATTAGAAAAAGAATTAGAGAAAAATCTTGCCTTAAGGGTTAAAGACGGTCTTACATCCGAGTCTTTTGTTGTGTACGGACGTGGTGTACTCCATTTGTCGGTTCTTATTGAAACAATGAGACGCGAGGGATTTGAGCTACAAGTAGGACAACCAAAAGTACTTGATAAAAATATAAATGGAATTCGCTGTGAACCGGTAGAACACCTTACAGTAGATGTGCCCGAAGATAAAGTTGGTAGTGTTATAGAACTTACAACCAGAAGAAAAGGCTCTTTATTACACATGGAACACAGAGATGATAGAGTGCACTTAGATTTTGATATTCCGGCAAGAGGAATTATAGGCCTTAGAAGTAACTTGCTTACAGCTACAGCGGGAGAAGCTATTGTTGCTCACAGGTTTAAAGGATATGAACCTTATAAAGGAGAAATTGAAAAAAGGACTAATGGTTCTTTAGTAGCAATTGAAACCGGAACTTCTATTGCTTATTCAATGGATAAACTCCAAGACAGAGGTAAATTCCTTATTTTCCCCGGAGAAGAAATTTATTGTGGGCAAGTTGTTGGAGAGCATTCTAGAATGGATGATTTAAGCGTAAACATTTGTAAAACCAAGAAACTTACTAACGTACGTGCCTCAGGTACAGATGATAAAGCTGTTCTTCCTCCACCTTTGCAATTTAGTATGGAAGAAATGCTAGAATATATTCAAGAGGACGAATTAGTTGAGGTAACGCCTAAATCATTAAGGATAAGAAAAATCTATCTTGATGAAACAGAGCGTAAAAGACGTAAAAACAACGCCTAATAATATTGTATCTCAAAGCAATTTTGATTAATTAAAAATATTTTTCTACCTTTGCACGCTCTAATGTAGCGAATGGAAAAGATGACTGAGAATAAGGATTTTATAATTCAGATTAAAGGGTTACAAATTGGGAATCACTATTATGATTTTCAAGTTGATGGGGCTTTTTTTAAAAGTTTTGAAAATTCTCAAATTCATAATGCTTCTCTAACCGCACATATAGAGCTTGAGAAAGGGAGTGGCTGGATGAGAGTAAACTGCAATATTGAGGGGAGTTTAACTGTTGAGTGTGACAGATGTTTAGAGGAATTAGATCTTCCTATAAATTTTGATGCAAGCGTAGCTGTTAAATTTGCCAAGGTGTGTGGTGAGCCGCAATGTGATGATGAGTTTATAATAATGGATCCTACAGAAGGGGAACTTAATTTAAGTCAATTTATTTATGACTATGTATGCGTAAATCTTCCACTGCAAACTATGCACAAAGAGGGGGAATGCAATCCGGTGATGATTGAAAAGCTTAATAAAGTTAAGTATGTTAATGATAATATTATAGAAGCAGCCGAAAACTCTCCTTTTGGAGCACTCAAAGATTTGATGAAGAAAAATAATAATAAGAAAATATAACAATTAAAAATATTTAAGAGATGGCACATCCGAAGCACAAAATTTCAAAACAGCGCAGAAACAAGCGTAGAACTCATGATAATGCTGTTGTTCCTACACTTTCATCATGTTCAAATTGTGGCGCAACAGTAATGTATCACCATGTTTGTCCAGAGTGTGGTTACTATCGTGGTCGTCTAATTATAGCAAAAGCTAACGCGTAAATTACGCCAAACGTCTTTGTATGATTAGGATAGGCATTGATGCGATGGGAGGAGACTATGCCCCGGAAAATGTAATTTTAGGGGCAATTGAGGCTTATTCTCACATTGATGCCGAAACAAAGATTTTTTTGATAGGAGATCAGAAAAAAATTACCGAAGTCTGCCTGCACTACGGCATAGACTCCGGTAATTTTGTTATAGTACATGCTGCTCAAGTAATTGAGATGGGAGAGCATCCTGTTAAGGCTTATTTAAAAAAGCCTAATTCTAGTTTGAACATTGGTTTTAATATTCTTGCAAAAAAAGAGATTGATGCCTTTGCCAGTGCTGGAAATACCGGAGCTATGTTAGCAGGTTCTATGCAAACACTTAATACGTTACCGGGTGTTTTAAGGCCATGTATCTCTGCTCATATTCCCTTGGCAAACGGAAAGAATATGCTTATTTTAGATGTTGGATTTAATTCCGATACTAGACCCGACGTACTATATCAATTTGCTATTTTAGGTTCTATATATGCTCGCACAATGATGGGGATTGAGAATCCAAGGGTAGCACTTTTAAATATAGGAGAGGAGGGAGATAAGGGGAATATAATTACAAAAGAGGCGTATAAATTAATGAGCAATTCATTGGATTTTAATTTTATCGGGAATATGGAAGCAAACTTACTTTTTAGCGGTGGTATTGCTGATGTTCTTGTTACTGATGGATTTGTTGGCAATATTTGTCTTAAACAGGCAGAAGGAATGTATGCTTTGGTTACAAAGCTTGGGGTTAACCACCCCTTTCTAAATAGATTTAATTACGAGTATTATGGTGGAACGCCTGTATTGGGCGTATCTGCACCGGTAATAATAGGTCATGGAGCATCAACACCGCTTGCTATAAAGAATATGATTCTTGAAGCAGAAAAAGCTACAAAAAACGGGCTGATAGATAAACTTAGAGTTGCAATGAAGCAATGAAGCAGTTAGAGTAAATGACAACGTACCGGAAAAACAACCTACATAATGAGTAACAAAAAAGCAATTATTACAGGAATTGAGGCGTATTTGCCAGATTATATCTTAAACAACGCAGAACTTTCTACTATGGTAGATACATCTGACGAGTGGATAATGACTAGGGTAGGAATTAAGGAGCGGAGAATATTAAAAGAGGACGGTCTTGGTACATCCTATATGGGAGAGCAAGCTGTTAAAAAACTTTTAGCTGCAACTAACACTAAACCCGACGAGATTGATTTGCTAATATGTTCAACAGTAAGCCCCGATATGTTATTCCCTGCTACTGCAAACATTATAAGCGATAAATGTGGAATACTAAATGCCTGGGGATATGATATGAATTCGGGATGCAGTGGATTTTTATTTAGTTTTGAAACAGTTAGGACCTTTATAGAGACCGGACGTTACAAAAAAGCCATATTGGTTTGTGGAGAGAGGATGAGTGGAATGACAGATTACACAGATAGATCTACATGCCCTTTGTTTGGAGATGCAGCTGTAGCAATGTTAATTGAGCCTACTCAAGATTTGTCGTTAGGATTCCAAGATTGCATGCTACACGTAGATGGAATAGGCCGCCATTATTTATATCAAACAGCAGGGGGATCTATGTATCCGCCCTCATTAGAAACCGTAACCAAACGTCAGCATTTTATTCATCAAGAGGGGCAGCAGGTTTTTAAATATGCAGTTTCTCGTATGGCAGATGTTTCTGTAGCAATGATGGAGAAGCATAACCTTAAAGCCGAAGATATTGCGTACCTTATTCCTCACCAAGCTAATTTAAGGATTATAGACGCTACCGGCCGTCGTATGGGCCTTTCTCCCGATAAAATTCTTATAGATATAGAAAAGTTTGGCAATACAGCAGGAACTTCAATTCCGCTAGCGTTGTGGGATTTTAAAGATAAATTTAAAAAAGGAGATGTCCTTATATTCTCAGCATTTGGTGCCGGGTTTACATGGGGATCGGTATTATATCATTGGGCATATTAGAATATTGTCTTTAAATAAAAAAGTGCTATATTTGCAAACTCAATAGCAATAATAATTGGCCTTATAGTTCAAGGGATAGAACGGAAGTTTCCTAAACTTCAGATTCGCGTTCGAGTCGCGGTGGGGCTACTAAAAAGAGAGATTCTGGTTTGAGTCTCTTTTTTTGTTAGTAATGTAATATTCTTAAAATGGCAATAAAAGTTTTACATATTCTTGGTAATTTAGCTATTGGTGGAGCAGAAAATTTGGTGCTAGATATGATACGACATGGGCGTGGAGTGGGGATGGAGTTTTATACAGTGTATATGAGTAAAAGCCCACAAGAGCGTATTAATCAATTTATTGATGCCGGTACCGGCATAAAATATATACAATGTACAAAAGGAATTAAAGGGACATTCAGTTTTATATGCGGCTTACGTAACTATTTAAAAATTAATAATATACATACTATTCATTGCCACAATAATATTAATGCATATTGGGCTTTTATAGCATCGCGCGCACTTGGGTGCAAAATAATACTAACTGTGCACGGGTTTAACAATAATTTAAATTACCTAGGTGATAAAATCCCTAAATTTTTAAATTTTTATCCCGATAGATATATTCTTAATAGGTGTTCCTTTGCATTTGTAAGTGAAAAAACCAAGGACTTTTATTGCAAAAAATATAAAAATTGGGATTCTGTAAATAAAGCTCCTGTAATTTATAATGGAATTGATGCAAATAAAATTTTATCAGCATCAAAAATAGATATATGTGACGGAAATAAACAGGTTTTTGCAATGGTGGGAAGCTTTAATTCTCCTGCAAAAAGGCAACAAATAATTATATGTAAGGCTATAGGGGAGTTAAAAAAAAGGATTGCAAATGCTCAATTGCCTTTTAAGTTTGCATTTATTGGTGCCCCAAATAGTGAGTGGAAAGAGGACGATTTATTAGAAGACGGGGCTTATAACGCAAATGATATGTACGCTGCATGTAGGCTATATTGTGCCAAAAATGCACTAGATAATGATGTTATGTTTATTCCTCCGCGGAGCGATGTACCCGGAATTATGCGTAATTTAGCTTGCTATGTTTATGCCTCAGAAGATGATACCTTTGGTCTCTCAGTTATAGAAGCTGTAATTGCCGGAGTCCCTGTAATATGTTCAAATATTCCAACATTTGTAGAGGTTACGCATAATGGAATGCTTGCCCAACTTGTACCTAATAATGCAAAAGCCTTTGCCAATGCAATATATAATTTTATAGTTGGTGATAAATTCCCTCTTAATTTGGATTTAAAAACGCAAGCAGCTCTTAAAAATTATTCTATTAATATTTGCCTGGAAAAATACAATACTCTATTTTATAGGGGATAGGAAAATAACAATTAACAATAAAAGCGGGTTACTAAAAATTTTTAGTAACCCGCTTTTATTGTTTTGTTTCTTTATATCTTAGAATCTATACCCAACAAATATACCCCCTTTATAAAGTGGTGGCCACTCTGCACTGGCATTGCGTCCTGTGTACATTTTGTAATCTTCATCTGGGTTATCCCTGCGAAATCCTTCATATACCGAGTTTTGAAATCCTCCGCTCCACGATACCTCAATTGACCAATGTTGTCCAATATTAAATTGGTAACCAATTGTAGCTCCAACCATAAGATTACTGCCTTGTTGATAGCAATCATCCTTATATTGGTCTGTATATCTTAATACAAGCCCTTTGTTTAGTTTATAAACTCCCCAACCTATATTAGGGCCAAAGTAAAAACCATCAAAGGCTTTCTTTATATAATATCTAAACTCACCAAATGTAGCTCCAATAACAAACGGCTTTCCTGTACCAAGAAAATTGGTTGTAGCAAAACTTCCAAACCCCTCCAATTGTACTGTAAATTTCTTTAGAACTTTAAATTCCACAGCGGGATTTACAATACCTATAGCAACTAAACCATTCAATTTTACCTCAATACGTGTATTGTCACTTTTACTTGGCCTGTCGCTTAATCTAACCTTTTTTATCTCTTGAGAATATAAAGTGCTAAAATTTTGGGCACAAACAATTGATAAAAAGACGGTTAAAACAGTTGTTAAAATAAGTTGTCTGTTCATATATATCTAAAAAATTAAATTATTTACCTCTGCGAGGTGTCCTTCCGCTAGAAGAACTTCCCCCTCTGCTGTCTCTATTTCCACCGTAGCTGCTGCCACCACTGCTTCTGCTGCTTCCACCATAACTGCTTCCACCGCTACTTCTTCCGCTTCCTCCTCTGCTGTCTCTATTTCCGCCGTAACTGCTCCCACCTCTGCTGTCTCTGCTTCCGCCGCTGCTGCTACCACTTCCACCTCTACTATCTCTGCTTCCGCCACTGCTGCTGCCACTTCCCCCTCTGCTATCTCTGCTACTTCCGCTTCTGCTATCTCTACTACCTCCGCTGCTTCTGCCGCTTCCGCCTCTACTATCTCTGCTGCCGCCGCTGCTTCTACTGCCACCACTGCTTCTGCCATAGGTACCACTGCTACTGCTTCTACCACTTCCTCCCCTTCCAGAATAACCGCTTTCCCTTCTATAAGATCTTCTTTCAGCTGTATCCTCAGGATTTTCACCAAGATTTTCCATATCATTACGCATCATCTCATTAGCAAGTTTCTCAATTGCTTCTCTATCAAGATGCCCATGTTCTGTAATACCAAGATTTTTCATCTCTGAATCAACCACACTCATATCAATCTCACTGTTAGCAATTTCCAAATTACTACTATTGTCAGCGTTATTTGTGCTATTTCTTGTATTATGTTCCTTATCATCTTGCTTTATAGGCTCAATACTACTAACAATCTCGCT
This sequence comes from Bacteroidales bacterium, assembly GCA_036659275.1. Lineage (GTDB taxonomy): Bacteria > Bacteroidota > Bacteroidia > Bacteroidales > UBA932 > Egerieousia. Next base: position 34,993 of record JAVXCW010000021.1, read on the forward strand.
ATATAATTTTTTGCCATGATAATCGGTACCATTAATTTGGTCAACTACATATTTTGATGACGTTGTTGAAATTCCAACAAAAGAACAATCTCTCCTAATTTCAATTCTTCCAACACCTTTTTTACCAACACCTAAAGTGGTCATCATTCTAATAATGTGCCTTGTAGTAATATTATTCTTGCTGCCAAGATAAAGTTTTACCCAATCAAAACCCTTATCGCTCTGCTGTAAAAAGTAATCATCACTCCCTCTATCACTTCCTTTGGTTCCTTCCCTTGGAGAACGATCCAAAATATTTAAATCGGGAGCGTTTTTGTAATAATCCAAAAACCTATTAAACTCTAGCGATAAAAATTTACGAATAATCTCTTCTCTACTTAATGCGTCCCAACGTTCAGAAATAAGTGGAATATACTCATCTATTTCTCCTTGAACATCTACTGCATCAATTTGATCTATAAGAGCAAGTAATTGCTTAGAACATACCTCATTACCGGTAGGAAGCTTAGCTTTTGCAAATGATTTATTAATCATTTTTTCTATGCGTCTTATCTTTCCCTGCTCTTTTGTATTTATAATAACAATAGAGATTCCCATTTTATCGGCACGTCCTGTTCTTCCGCTACGATGGGTATATTGTTCAACCTCATCGGGAAGATTATAATTTATAACATGAGTAAGATTATTTACATCAATACCTCTAGCTGCCACGTCTGTTGCAACCAAAAGTTTAAGCTCTTTTTTCTTAAAACGCCCCATAACTTGGTCGCGCTGTTGCTGCGAAAGATCGCCATGTAAAGCATCAGCATCATACCCGTCATTAATAAGAGAAGCGGCAATTTCTCCGGTCTCTCTTCTAGTACGACAGAAAATGATAGCATAAATATCGGGGTTATAATCGGCAATTCGTTTAAGAGCCGAATATCTATCCTTTTCGTGTACCATATAATAATAGTGCTTAACATGATCTGAGCCACTATTCCTTTCTCCCACAGTTACTATTTGAGCCCCTTTCATATAATTCTTAGCAATTTTTTCAACTTCAATAGGAAGTGTTGCCGAGAATAAAAGAACCCTTTTCTCTTTAGGTGTAGACTCTAAAATAGCATCCAAATCATCTTTGAACCCCATATTTAGCATCTCATCAGCTTCATCTAAAATAAGAGTTTTAATATTAGTAATATTAACTGCTCTTCTATGTAACAAATCTAATAATCTACCCGGTGTAGCCACAACAACAAAAGGATTTCTCCTTAACGCTTTTATCTGTTGTTCAATTCCTGCTCCTCCATAAACCTCTACTACACTAAAATTACTTATATATTTTGCGTATGTTTTTAAGTCTTGTGCAATTTGCCTGCATAATTCTCTGGTAGGACACAAAATTAGTGCCTGTGTTCCATTATTACAATCGGGAGCAATTCCATTTAGTATTGGAAGCCCGAATGCTGCTGTTTTACCGGTGCCTGTTTGAGCTAGACAAACAATGTCACCTTCTTCATTTAAAATTGTAGGAATAATCCTATCTTGAACATCTGTAGGCCTTTCGTATCCTAACTCAGTTATTGCCTTAATAAGATTGCTGTTAAGGCCCAGTTCTTGGAATGTTTTTACCATTAAAAAATATTTGAGGGACAAAGGTAATTCTTTTATGCTAAAATCTACTATAAAAGTGACTTAGACATAAAAATAGATATTATACCGGCTAATACAAGTATTTGCAATAACTATATAATGCATTAGTGGAAGTGAGGCATCATATTATCTTGCTCTTTTTTAAATGTGCTATATGTTTCACTACTAACTATAGTAGGCCAAGTCATTATTTGCATTTCTAGTGGCTCATCACCCTTGTGAAAACATGGCTGAAAATGCTCGTGGTCATTAACCTTAAAATCTAACTTTTTATAAAATGATTCACGCCTTTTGGTCATAAAATTGTTAGGTAATTCAATCTCTAGGAGCAACGGTTTATTGTTATATTTTATTTGTGTGCATTCTTTTAAATAATCTACTGCAATTTTTCCTATACCCATTCCTTGAACTATTTGATTTATTGCAAGATGTTCTACATATATAACCTCTGAAAAATTCCAATACGTAAGAATTCCAACAAGCACGCAAGGTACATTATCTACTATTATAAAATTAGTATCTTTATCGGTGCATTTTTTTAATAAAGCAAGAAAAATGTATTCACTATTG
>JAVXCW010000022.1:0-34003 GCA_036659275.1 Bacteroidales bacterium
CGGAGTAACATGTCTCTCTCCATGCAAAGCATGTAAACCGGCTGCCTCGCCTGAGCAACAAAGAAAAATCAAAGATTTTTCTGTTACAGAGTAACATGTCTCTCTCCATGCAAAGCATGTAAACCGACTGCCTCGCCTGAGCAACAAAGAAAAATCAAAGATTTTTCTGTTACGGAGTAACATGTCTCTCTCCATGCAAAGCATGTAAACCGACTGCCTCGCCTGAGGCAGAGCCATCTCGGGGAGTCGAACCCCGGACCTGCGCGTTACGAATGCGCCGCTCTAACCAACTGAGCTAAGATGGCAAAGACGTAATCTAATTACTAATTGATTACAATTATATCATCTGTACTTGCCTCCACAACACTAATTAAATCACAAAGAGCAATTTTTAGTTGTAATCCTCTAACACCTGCACTTACATATATATAGGAAAACATATTACATGTTTTATGAAACCATGTAGGAAAAGTTTTTTTCATTCCAATAGGCGAACAGCCACCTCTTATATAACCGGTAAGAGGAAGTAATTCCTTCATAGCAATTAATTCTGCTTTTTTGTTCCCCGATAATTTAGCCACTTTTTTTAAATCAACTTCTTTATCTCCAGGAATAACACAAACCAATAAACCGGTTTTATCCCCTCTAAGAACCAAAGTCTTAAACACTTGTGCAATGTCTTCGTCTAATTCTGAAGCAATGTGAATTGCAGCAAGATTATCTTCATCTACAGTATAAGGGACAAGCTGGTAACTTATTTTTTGAGCATCTAAAATACGGGCTACGTTTGTTTTATTTATCTTCATTGGAAATTACAACCTATTTTAACTTTATTATAAAGCGGAGAATATCCCTGCAACAGCTGCAAAACCGGCACAAGCGACAAAGAACACAGCAAAGAGACCTCCCAAAAGTATCCATAGTAATGATGCTTTGGCAAAATTCTCCCGTTCATCTTTATTACCGCCAAATGCCCACACAAACAACATAACTATGTTAACTATAGGCAGTGCTAGCAAAAAGATAGTTAGTACCCATTGACCTACCGACAATGGCTCCTTATTACAACGTGTTTCGTTATATACCTCCATAAAATCTACATTTAATACATTAATAAATATATGTGTATTGAAAATTTCCGTAAATTTACAGAAATTTTTTTAATTATAGTAATCATGACAATAAAAAGACATCTTTTTTGCTCAGTATTATTTATTTTGTTTTACACAGCTGCTCTTGCACAAAATATACGTCCTCAAACTCCTGTTGAACCATTTTTGTATAAGGTAGAAAACGTGGAATTTTTTAATATTGCAGATTCAGCTTTGCTATCGGGAACAATTACAATTCCAAATGGAAAAGGTCCCTTTGCAGCAGTTGTGCTTATTACCGGGAGCGGTTCTCAAAATAGAGATGAAGAGATATTTGGACATAAGCCATTTATGGTAATAGCAGATTATCTTACCCGTAATGGAGTAGTAGTACTAAGATTTGATGATAGAGGTATTGGTAAATCTACTGCTGGGAAAGGGGATATTACTACACAATCTAATTCCCGTGATGTTGCCGCTGCAATTGATTTTATAAAAACAAGAAATGAGGTAAATAAATCTAAAATAGGTTTAATTGGCCATAGTGAGGGGGGAGCAATTGCTTTTTCTCTTGCTGCCAATCGTAAAGATATTAATTTTTTAGTGTCCTTAGCCGGATGTGGAGTTACAGGAGACAAAATACTTCTTTCTCAACAGAGAATATATTTTAAAGCGGCCGGTGCTCCTGATAATATGGTTGAGACAGCATTAAATAACAATAAAGAGTATTTTAAAATTGTTAATAATTCAAATTCTAATAATTTAGAATTTAAAAAATTACTTACAGACTGGCTAAAAGAGAAGTCTTCTATGATTACACAAGAACAAATAGATGCACAACTTAAAACTTTAACATTACCTTGGATGTATAATTTTATTAAGTATGATCCTTATAATGACATAAAAAATGTTAAAATTCCAGTACTTGCAATAAATGGTAAAAAGGATACACAAGTATTAAGTTCTATTAATTTACCTGCTATTGAGACAGCCCTTAAAGAGGGAGGAAACACTAAATATAAAATAATTGAGCCAAATGAATTAAATCATCTTTTTCAAAACTGTAAAACTGGGATGATAGATGAGTACAAAGAAATAGAAGAAACTTTTGATCCAGAAATACTTAATATTCTAAGTAACTGGATATTACAACAATAATCTTATTTTTATATGACAGAAGGGATCCCCACCGAACTTGGAACCGCAAAAATTTCAACACTTTTAAGGCAATATGCAATTCCGGCAATTATTGCAATGACAGCATCTTCGCTATATAATATGGTTGATAGTATTTTTATAGGCCAAGGTGTTGGAACATATGCAATAGCAGGACTCGCCTTAACGTTTCCTCTTATGAATCTTGGAGCTGCTTTTGGCTCGCTAGTTGGAGCTGGAGCCGCAACTTTGGTATCTGTATTACTTGGCCAGAAAAATTATGATGTTGCTCAAAAAGTATTAGGGAATGTTGTAGTATTAAATATTATAATAGGAATATTATATATGGCGGTAGTTCTTATTTTTCTTAAGCCAATTCTTTTTTTCTTTGGTGCAAGTGATTTAACTTACCAATATGCAAAAGATTACATGGAAGTTATTCTTATAGGCAATATAATAACTCACATGTATTTTGGATTAAATGCAGTACAAAGATCTGCCGGTTTTCCCAAAAAAGCAATGATGGCTACAATAGCTACAGTTATAATAAATACTATTTTAGATCCAATTTTTATTTATGGATTTGGATGGGGGATAAGAGGGGCAGCAATTGCAACTATATTAGCTCAATTAATTTCTTTGTGCTGGCTTCTAAAAATGTTTTCAAATACGGAACAAGTCATTCATTTTAAAAAGGGCATTTTTCGTCTAAAATTGAGAATTGTAAAGGATTCTCTTGCAATAGGGCTCTCTCCTTTTCTTATGAATGTTGCAGCTTGTTTAATTGTAATTGTTGTAAATCAAGGGCTTAAAAGACATGGAGGGGATATTGCAATTGCAGCATACGGAATTGTAAACAGAGTTGCCTTTGTTGTTGTAATGATAGTAATGGGGCTTAACCAAGGAATGCAGCCAATTGCCGGATATAATTATGGTGCAAAAAATTTTAGAAGATTAAAGAGAATTTTATTTACAACAATGGGATGGGCAACTTTTATAACTACTATAGGCTTTGCTATAGGAGAGATATTTCCACAAGTATTAGCAGGTGCTTTTACAAAAGATCCGGTACTTATTAACCATACAGTTAAAGGAATGAGAATTGTATTAATGTTCTTTCCATTAATTGGAATACAAATGGTTACATCAAATTTCTTTCTTAGTATTGGAATGGCAAAAATATCCATATTTCTTTCATTAACACGGCAATTAATATTTTTACTACCTTGCTTAATAATTTTACCAAAATTTTATGATGTTACAGGAATTTGGGTGAGCATGCCTATTTCCGATTTGCTGGCTTGTGCGGTATCTGTATTAATACTTATTTATCAAATGAGAAAATTTAAAAAATATATAAATTATGAATCCTAAATTTTACATTAATATAGGTCGCGAACTAGGTTCAGGCGGCTTAGAAATAGGGGAAAAACTATCACGTATGTTTAATATCTCTTTTTATGATAAGGAACTTATAAACGTTGCTTCAAAAGAGAGTGGTATATCAAAAGAATTTTTTGAAAAAGCAGATGAAATTCACAGTCAATCATTTTCTAGTGGCTTTTTTGGTCTTAATTTTTCATCAATATTTGCAGATGTATCGGCGTATTCAGTATTAGATAATTCAGAATTATTTAAAATACAAAGCAATGTAATAAAGAGAGTTGCCTCTAATGAATCGGCTGTATTTGTGGGACGTTGCGCCGATTATATTTTAAGAGAAGAGCAAAATTGCTTAAATGTTTTTATAACGGCATCTGTTCAGGATAGAATTTTAAGGCTGCGTAATAATAAAAAGCTAAAAGGAATAGAAAAACTATCGGAGAGCCAAATTAAAGAACACCTCGAAAAAATTGATAAACAGCGTTCTAATTATTACAATTATTTTACATACAAAACATGGGGAGCAGCTAAATCTTATAATATGTGCTTAGATTCATCGTATTTAGGAATAGATAAATGCGTAGAAATAATTGCAACTGTAGTAAAAGAAAAATTTGTAAAATAAAATTAAAATAGCTGCTTAATTACTGTATTTTTTTAACATATCAATTACTTCATCTACTGTATTACAATATGTGAGTAGTGATATTTCGTTCCTAGGAATAAATTCATTCTCTGCCATATTGTTAATGAGTTCTTTCATTGGATTATAATATCCATTTATGTTAAGGATAATAATTGGTTTTGAATGGTATCCTAATTGCCTATTTACTGCGTATTCAAAAAGTTCATCAAGAGTTCCAAAACTTCCCGGGAGTATTATGCAGCAATCGCTCATTTGTTCCATTATTTTTTTTCTTTCCTGCATATCCTTAACTATAATCATTTGGGTAAGATGTGAGTGTTTAACCTCTATCCCGCGATCTCTATTTTCTTTTTTACCCTTAAAATTATCTGGAAATACTCCAATAACATTTCCTCCTGCATCTATTGCGCTATTTGCCAATGCCTTCATTGTTCCAACATTAGCACCACCATAAATTATATTATACTTATTGTTAGCTAGTTGAGTTCCTAATAAATTAGCTGTTTCAAAAAAAATTGGATTGTTTCCAGACTTTGATCCAAGATAAACTACTACATTTTTTATTGACTGCATATTTATTTATATCCTTTTAGTTTAAACTCTTTTTTTAATTTAATAAGATCATCATCTGCTTTTATTTTGTTAATAATAGCTTTTACAAGTATATCCAAATTTTCTCCTTTTGAATAATTTGCCGGACACACATAATTTACCCGTTCCTGTTTTATGAGCTTTTGTGCACACTCTTTTTTAAGGGTATTATTAGGTTCATATACAGCAATTGCAGTCCCTCCAAGTTGTTTAATAAGTTTCATGCAAGGAACATCAGTTTCACCATCACCAAAATATACCATATTTGGAAATGCAACCCTCTTTTGCTCCTCGGGGACAGACTCATTAATTTTAACAGAATCTCGTATGCTATATATACCTTTATTTATCTTAAAAAGAAACTGAGTCTTATTAGTGTAGTTAACAGATGCAGCAGGCCATATTGCATTTCCGTTATTGTTGTAATAATATGAACAAGCAAATATTGTCTTAAATTCTTTTGCAATTTTTGTCCCTTCAATTATCTCTTTTAGCCCCGATGAATTTATATAATGCTCAATAATAACACCATGTTCATTACCATATTCATTTATTCTGTTAAACCAACTCTCAACTCCTTTAAATAATATAACATCTTTGCCAAATCCTTGGAAACTCTCTTTGCGTAATGAAATTCCCATCTCTTTAGCTTTTTGTAACATAAGAAGCATATAAATTAAGACATTATCGGAATCCTGATTTTTAGCCATTTGTGCAGTTTCTGCCCAAAATTCATCTTTATCTTTTCCAATTGCCTTTATAAAGGAATATTCCTGCATGTTCCCCGATGACAGAGTACCGTCAAAATCGTAAATTAACGCCACAATAGGCAATTTTTTATTTTCCATTGTATATATTATATCCTGTGAATTTTTGCAAAATTAAGCTAATTTTATTAAAAAATTAAAATTGTGCTAATGAAATTCGCTTCCTCAAAAATGTTTTAAAATCGTTGCTTTCAATTACGGTTATATCATCTAATAATCCCAGTACAAATCTCCCTATTCCCTCATAACTGCATACGTTTGTTGCTAGTATCCAATACTCTTCCGAAATTTTTTTTAATTCTTTTTCAGCCAAAGGAAATTCCTCTATAAGCAGAGATGCAGCTCTTATCCCTAGTTGTAGTTTTACCGGCATTTGAGTATAACCGGTAATCCTAAATAAATCTATGTAGCCTTGTAAATGCTTACGCTCATGTTCCCATTTCTTTTCTAAAATTTCCACAGATTCGATTCTTGAAATTTTAAAAAGTTTATTTGCATTTATCGTTGGAGAAATAGTTTCTGTATCATACGCCCATAGCTGAATATAATTTGTTGTAAAAGAGAATGGTTCTATAATTCTATCTGAAATCTTTTTGCTATGTGCAGAGGTATAATTATGAAGTATTACCTGCTTTTTATTCTCTATTGCCTCAATAAGTGCATTCACATTATGAGCATTGCTTCCTTTTACAACACATTCTGCCAACACCTTATAATCGTATACCGAATAAAGTTTTGCTTTTAAATTTTGCTTTATTAAATTAGTTTCATCTATACTTTCAATGGCACTCTTTAGAATATATGCCTCTTCATCTGTAAAGTGAATTAATTGCGAAATGTCTTTAAAATAAGGGGATTTTCTATCAAGCTTTATATAGCCGTTATTCTTCTTTATAGCAAAGCCTGCATCCCTAAAAGTATCCACATAGCGGTAAATAGTTCTTATAGACATGTTTAATTTATCGCTAAGATCTTCAACTGTGTACTTATTATTTGCAGTAAGCATCTTCATAAGGCGCAATAGCCGTTCAATCTTTGGTTGGTCCATTAAAATAATTTAAGCTTAAATATATATTACAATTGGGAAAACAAATCTATTGTATCCTTTAAATTATCTTCATTTAACTTTTCTGCCTTTTTTTTAACAGGCTCATTATAATTAGGTAGCTGTCCAACCAATTCTAAAATTTTTGAGTTTGCTTGTACTCCAATTTCTTTAGGGGAAATTATTCTAATATATGGCTGATATTCGGATATTAAATTATAAAACTCTTTGTTTGGAATAATGTTAATAGTAAAAATATAATCTCCGTTTTCGTGTTTCTCAATAACTTGTTGAGTATGGTGTAGCGGATTAACATTAATATAGGGAGCCAATTTATTTTTTACTAAAAATTTAATTTCTTTAACATCTCCCGATAGTTTTCTAACTCCAATAATATCATAAAAATATTCATCGGGATTAAAACTAAGCTCAGCAGGGAAGGGGAGTATTGAATATGAAAAATCTCTAATTCTATCTAGTGGTAACCGATATACCCCTTTTAAACCATCTTTATAACCAAGCGTAAACCAACGTCCCTTATATTCTTTAAGAAAAAACGGATAAAATATTATTGACATTATATTATTAGAACGAGAGGAATAATACCCAATACATAAGGCCTTTTTATTTATAATAGCATCGTGTAACGTATCAAAATATTCTAGTCCAAGTGGGCTCCGTTTACCCTCATAAGAAATAACTGTCTCGCGTTTCTCTAATTTAGCTTCAATCTCCTCTTTAAGGATATTTATTACATTTCTAAGGTTCTTAAGTTCATTAAATGAACTATAATGCTTAAGAGTATCAACAATATTTGATAAATTAGCTAAATTATCTTTTTTTAGGGCAACATTCTCTATGCTAAAAGTTGGATCTTTATATTTGTAAAATTTATGTTCAAATACAACGATAGGAGCATTATATCCTTTTTTTTTGTCCCTCATAAACTGGAGGTCAAGTTGAATTGTTCTAGTTGAAACTGTATAATTGCCTTTTTTATTACCTTTTGATCTAGAAGCCTCTGTGCATGCCACAATAAAATCATCCAACGTATACTTTTTATGTGTATCACGTAGACAGGCATCAATTATCCTATGTCTTAAAAAAGCTCCGGAATAACTTGTCATAACTCTTAGATTAATATTACAAATATAAATTTTATAAATTTAAAAACAAAACCCACCGGAAATTATTTTCCGATGGGTTAAATTTCATTATACAATAAACGATTAATAATTTACTTTAATTAATTTATCATTTATTCCACTCATATACCAATCTTGAGGTGATGAAGTCGTTACCCAACTTTTAAAATTAGGATACGCATCCATAAAAGGTTCTTTTTCATAAGGGAAAGGAAAAGCTTTAAAGTCATTATCCCATTTTGATCCTATAACCTTAATAGCCCAAACAAAGTTACCTTCAAACTTATAATTACCCGGTAAAACACCATTACTTCCTGCCATAAACGTTGACCCATATTGTCTCTCATGAATTTCAAGTATCTCTCCGTTTTCTAATGGTCTTCCAATAAAAATATCAAAAATATCTTTTCCATCATATTTAACGGATGTTATAGGATTAAAAGTAATAGTACAACCAACTGTTTGTTTAGGCCCATTATACTTTCTATCTGTATTAAAATAGAGAGTATTTAAATTTGCTGTAACATGTAAAATTAACTCACTATCATTTGTAGTAGGATTTTTAACTTTTTCTACTTTAATAATATCTTTTTCTTTTGTTGTTTTATCCTCTTTTGGAATAACAGTTAAATCACCTACTTGGTTAGAATTAACACCCTCAACTCTAATATATACATCATTAGGAAGAGATCCTCCAGCTGCAACAATGTCTAACACAATAGAAATTTCGCCTAATATACCTTTCCTTACTTTTACAGCATTATCAAATGCAACAACAAGATCATTAAAATCGTAATCTCCTAAATTTGGATACAAATCTTCAAATAACATTGTCCCTCTAAAGCGTGTATCTGAAGAAGTAGTAGAAGAGCTAACAGCCTTGGTGTTAGAAACAATTTTCTCTGCTTTGCAATCATTAGGAATTGTAATAGTCATCTTATCACTTACCGTAACAGTAACCACTTTATATGCGCCGCTAGTTTGCATGTATTGCATATATAACTCAGCATTTGACTTAGGTACAGTTAGTGTAAAAGTATTTGATTCACTACTAATATACAAATTAGCAAGTAAGCAATTCTCAGAACAATCACTTGCTGTAAATAGTTTTACCCTTGTTCCATACGAAAGTGGAATAAAAGAACATTGAATTTCTTTTGATGTTCTCCAATCAAAACCTGCAGGAATTACCAAATCTGTTAACTTATTTGGTTCTGTTGGTTCTTCGCCATTTCCTGTATCATCTTTAACACAAGAAGTCACTGCTGCCAAACATGCAGCAATAGCAAACAGTTTTATAAACTTTTTCATAAAAAATAATTATATTTTGCAAAGATAAATAAAATATGTTAAGAAAGTGCACTTTTTTTTAGCAAATTTAAATTATTTACTGCAAGTGCAGCTATCTTTACAATCAGCACAATCATTACCACAGCATCCGGCAGTAGCATCTTTTGAAAAAGACCACACAATAGCGCCATCTTTTAATAACGTTAAAGAATTTTTATCTCCTTTAGCAATAGTATAATTTTCGGTAAAATCTATTGTTTTACCATTACCTATACTTTTACCAACAAGAGTTAAAGTAGTTGAATCCTTACTCCATTTTTCAAACTGCAAAGTTGCCATATTAATAGACTGAGCAGTTCCATCTTTTTTTAACTCAATTCCCTCAAATTTGTCCTCTTGTCCATCAATTGGTTTAACCCATTTACCTATAATACAACTATCTGTATTACTATTGCTATTATTGCCACATGCAAAAGCCAAAGCAGTAATAGCTAATATTGAAAATAATTTTACTGTTTTCATTTTATAAGGTAGATTAATATTAATTATCGTTGAGCATATTCATAAAATCTATTAAATATCTCTCTTCGCTAGCTGTAAGTCCTAAATTACCCAATTCGCTTTTATTTACTGTAGACAAACATTCGGCAGGAGGAAACTCATCTCCAACATCACGTACATTATAAAAATGCACAATACTAGCAAGATCCTTAAAGTAGCCATTATGCCCATAAGGAGCAGTTTTAGCTATATTACGTAATGTGGGAACTCTAAATTTCCCCAAATCTTCTTCCCGTTTTGTAGTTGCCATTAATCCAATATCTACATAGTCCTTTCCGTCTGGATTATATGAAGTATCCAAATTATAAAACGGACTATCTGTATTTTTAGGAATCCCCAAATTATCATAAGTAAAATCTGTAAAAATTACATTATTAGCCAATTTATCAATATCTAATATGTGGCATTGAGAACATAAACCTTTCCCTTTAAAAAGCTCGAACCCTTTTTTTTCATTCTCAGTCATTTGATATTTTCCGGCAATATATGCATCATATTTAGAATTAAATGGATTTACCTCCTTAGAAGCTTGGTACCTAGAGAGAGCGTTTAATATTTGAGCATATATTTTTTTTATAGCCTCTTCCTTTTTACTTCCCGATAAATCTATTTTTCCATATATTTTACAAAACTTTTTATAATACGGTGCTTTAATAAATTTCATTACAACCATTTCTTCACTAGTATTTGCCATTTCCAATTTATCTAAAAATGGCATACCTGCTTGATGTGCAAGACTATCTGCCCTTCCATCCCAAAATAGGCCACCTATATAACTCTCTTCGCCATCCTCGTTAATAAGAGTAAGAGGAGGAATGTATGCTGTATAAGTAATTGCCATTGCATTCCTTTTGTTAAAAAGATTCTTCACCGCTCCTTCGGATACAGCCCTCCCCAATGTATCAGCAAAACCACGCTCAGGTCTATGACATGTAGCACACGATTGCCCCGGTGGCTCAGATAATGAATTATCAAAAAAGATAAGCTTCCCCAACTCCTCCTTAGTTATTTGAGATTGAGATCTATATCTACTAACAGATATATATGTAACCAATAATATGGATAATATTAAAAGTACTACCCATATTAAATTTTTAGTAAAATAGTTTTTCATTTAGTTTCTCACTCTAATTCGTCGAGCATTTTTTTTATATCAATTGGTTGTACTCTACCATAAACCTTTTCACCAATCATTACAACAGGTGCTAGACCGCAAGCACCAACGCACCTAAGGCAATCTAGTGAAAACTTGCCGTCGGGAGTTGTCTCCCCAACTTCAATGCCAAGAACACGTTTAAACTCCTCTAGAATTTTTTCCGAGCCTCTCACATAGCAAGCTGTTCCCATACATACAGATATAGGATGCTTTCCTTTAGGGCTCATTGTAAAAAATGTGTAAAAAGTTACTACCCCGTAAACTTTTGATACGGGTATACTAAGTCTTTTGGCTATCTCTCGTTGCATTTCCTCGGGAAGATAACCCATTATATGTTGTGCCGCATGAAGAATATTAATGAGCTCGCCCTGATTATTACCATGCTCATTACATATTGTATCTATTTGGTTTATAACCGTTTTATTTAATTTAATATCAGACATCTCTCTCTTATTTTGATTTATTAAAATAGTGTGTATGTAGTAAACTATGAGCCTTTTTACCTAACGGCTTTCCAAGATACTCCTCGTATAATAATTTTATGTAAGGGTTTTCATGAGACTTTCTAATAGGTTTTTGCCTATCCTCTTCGTATAATGCTGCTGCTCTAGCCGATATTATTCCAGTTTTACCATGATGTAAAGGTTGTCCACCGCCCCCTATACAACCACCGGGACACGCCATTATCTCAATAATGTGATATTCAGATTTTCCGGCTCTAATTTCATCTAGTAGTTTTCTAGCATTACCCAATCCATGTGCAATACCAACATTAAGAGCAAATCCATCTATATCTATTGTAGCCTTTCTTAATCCATCTAAACCACGAACTGCCTCAAAATCAATTTTTTGCAACTCCTTGCCTGTATATATTTCGTATACCGAGCGGAGAGCTGCTTCCATTACTCCACCCGATGCTCCAAAAATAACTCCTGCACCGGTAGACTCACCCATAGGATTATCAAATTCTCCATTAGGAAGATTTAAAAAATTAATATTTGCACTTTTTATAAGAGCAGCAAGTTCACGAGTAGATAAGGAATAATCTACATCGGGATTTCCATTTAGTTTAAACTCATCTCTATCACACTCATATTTTTTAGCAAGGCACGGCATTACGGAAACCACTATTAAGTTTTCTCTTGGAATATTTGTTTTTTGTGCCCAATAAGTTTTTGCAATAGATCCAAACATTTGTTGCGGAGAACGAGCCGTTGACGGAATATTTAGCATATCGGGGAACTGATGTTCAAAAAAATTAACCCATGCCGGACAGCAAGAAGTAAGGATTGGAAGACATACTTTTTTATCTCCCTTAAGAAATTTTGTTAGCCGTTCTATAATTTCCGATCCCTCTTCTATTATTGTTAAGTCTGCAGCAAAATCGGTATCAAATACTTTATAAAATCCTAATTCACGCAGTGCAGAGACCATTTTACCAGTAACCAACGTTCCCGGTTTTAATCCAAACTCTTCGCCTAAAGCAGCTCTTACAGCTGGGGCTGTTTGTACAATTACCGTTTTTTTAGGATTATTAAGATCTTGTAGTAACTTGTATGTATGATCGTGTTCAGTAAGCGCCCCAACAGGACATACAGCCACACATTGTCCGCAATAAGTACATTCACTCTCCTTTAAGTTGTGATCAAATGCCGGTGCAATTGTAGTATTAAAACCTCGTCTTACAGCCCCAAGTGCTCCAACTGTTTGTACATCATTACACATACTTTCACATCTACGGCAGAAAATACATTTATCCATGTTTCTTACAATAGATGCAGTTACCTCTCTTTTACGCAAAGAAAGTTCTCCTCCGGCAAATGGCATTTCATTTATTTTAAATTTTGCAGCTAAAGCTTGCAACTCGCATGATCCCGATTTTTTGCATATAAGACAATCATTAGGATGATCAGATAGAATAAGCTCTGCCACAACTCTTCTTGCATTTAAAACTCTTAATGTACTTGTATGAATAACCATATTTTGTGTACATTTTGTAGAACAAGACGGCGCTAAATTTTTTCTCCCTTCTACCTCAACTACACATATTCTACACGATGCCGGAGCACTCTTTATACAAGTTCCTTTTAAATCTATATGACACAATGTGGGAATATCAATACCTACCCCTTTTGCAGCCTCCAAAATAGTGGTTCCATCGGGAACAGTAGTTGTATGATAATCAATTTTTACCGTTATATTATTTTTCATAATTTATCCTTTTATTATTTTAAAGCACGATAGTTTTATTTAACATACAGATATAGCATTGAATTTACATCTAGCCATACACATTCCGCATTTAATACATTTTTGCGGCATTATAGTATGAGGTTTTCTACTCATTCCCTCAATTGCATTTGCAGGACAGTATTTAGCACATGCTGTACAACCTATGCATAAATCGGGATTAATGTTATAAGAAAGAAGTGCTTTACATCTTTTTGCATGGCATTTTTTATCTCTTACATGCTCTAAATATTCATCGTAAAAATTATCTAAAGTAGAAAGAACAGGGTTAGGAGAAGTTTGTCCAAGTCCACATAAAGCAGTATCTTTTATAACTTTTCCTAAATTTTTTAATGTTTCCAAATCTTTTTCTGTCCCCTTTCCTTGGGTAATTTTATTAAGAATTTCCAATAATCTTTTATTTCCAATACGGCATGGCGTACACTTTCCACAAGATTCTTCAACAGTAAAGTCTAAATAAAAACGAGCAACCGATACCATACAGTCATCCTCATCCATAACAATCATACCGCCCGATCCCATCATAGAACCTACAGCAATAAGATTATCAAAATCTATAGGTGTATCCAAATGTTTTTCTGTAAGACATCCTCCCGACGGACCTCCTGTTTGCACAGCTTTAAATTTTTTATCCCCTTTTATTCCTCCACCAATTTCATATATAACCTCACGCAAAGTAGTACCCATTGGAACCTCTATAAGTCCCACATTATTTATTTTTCCGGCTAAAGCAAACACTTTAGTTCCCTTAGATTTTTCTGTTCCAATAGAGGAATACCATTGATATCCTTTTGTAAGAATGGCCGGAATATTAGCAAGAGTTTCAACATTATTTACGTTTGTTGGTTTACCTAAATAACCGCTTTCTGCCGGAAATGGTGGTTTTATTGTAGGCTCACCACGCTTTCCTTCCATAGAGTGAATAAGTGCAGTTTCCTCTCCACAAACAAAAGCTCCTGCTCCATAACGAATTTCTATATCAAATTTAAAATCTGTTCCTAAAATATTTTTGCCCAAAAGGCCACGCTCTCTTGCTTGTGCAATAGCACATTTTAACCGGCTAATTGCTAAAGGATACTCTGCTCTTATATAAACTAATCCGTTTGATGCCCCAATAGAATACCCACATATTGCCATTGCTTCAACAATAGAATTTGGATCGCCCTCCATAATAGACCTATCCATAAAAGCTCCCGGGTCACCTTCATCAGCATTACACACAACGTATTTTATATTTCCGGGTTGCTTTGCTGCAATTTCCCATTTTAGGCCTGTTGGAAATCCTCCACCACCGCGCCCTCTTAGCCCGGATAATTTAATTTCATTAATTACCTCTTCTCTTGTTTTATTAAGTAAGCACTCAGCTAATGCAAGATATCCATCACGAGCAATATACTCTTCTATGTTCTCGGGATTAATAAAGCCACAATTTCTTAGGGCTATTCTAACTTGTCTACGATAAAAATCAATATGTTTAGAATCACTCACTGTTTTTTCAGTTCTAGGATCTCGGTACATAAGTCTTACAACTTTTCGCCCTCCTATAATGTGCTCCTTTACAATTTCATCTACGTCGTTTGGCGTTACCTGAACATAAAAAGTATTATCGGGAATAATTTTTACAATAGGTCCCTTTTCGCAAAAGCCAAAACAACCTGTTGTTATTACCTTAACTTTTTCTAAAATGGAAGCATCGCCATATTCTACAGAAATTTTGTTAATTGATTTAATAAAATTAGCTGCAATTGTAGAACTTTCAGAAGCTTTGCATCCGGTACCACCACAAAGAAGTATTTGTATAGCCGGTGTCCCTTTTTCTAAGCCGCAACACTCTTCTGTAATTATTCTATTACTATCCTCCCTTACTTTTAGAGACGCAGCAGCTTTCTCTTTAAGTAGCGTAAGATCTGACAACGATTTTAGTTTACTCATAATATTACATAGTTTATAGTATAAGTGTGTTTAAATTTGAGTATAAAAATACATATTTTTTTTGATATACATAACAATAAGGCATTTTTGTTAATTTTGCACATATAATAAATTCATATTATGAGTGAAATAATAGAGATAAAAGATAAAAAGAAAGCTATAAGGAAGCATATTGCTGAGATAAAGAAAACCATTTCAATGCAATTAAAACAAGATTTATCAGAAATAATTATGGCAAAAGTTGAAAAATTACCGGAATTTAAAATGGCTAAAACAATTTTGCTTTATTACTCTCTTCCCGATGAGGTACAAACAGAATTGTTTCTCAAAAAATGGGCTAAAACAAAAACGGGGAAACGCATAGTATTACCGGTAGTAGAAGGAGAAAATCTTATTTTAAAAGAATATAAAGAGGATATGATAGCAAAGGGATATCAATCAATATTAGAACCTACAAACACTTGTACTGTTAATCCAAATGAAATTGAATTAGCTATTATTCCCGGAGTAGCATTTGATTCGTCTTGTAACAGACTTGGGAGAGGAAAAGGATTTTATGATAGGCTTCTACCTAATGTACATTGCAAAATAATAGGTCTTGGCTATGATTTTCAAATGGTTGACCAAATTCCCTTAGAAGAATTTGACCAACCATTAAATAAAGTAATTACTAATAGCAATTGTTTTATTGCGCAAGAACAGCATCCACGGCTTTAAGCATTGGATCTGTACTTACATTGTTTCCTACAGCCCCTTGCATCCATATTTGAGGAGTAAGAGTACCTTGGGTATAAATACGTTTTATTTCGCTTGCAAAATCTTTACCGTCTTGTTTCATTTTTCCGGCAAAATAGTCTTCTAATTGAAACTCTATTATATGGCCAAAAGGATAATTAGGAAGATACATAGGAGAATTTATCATGTGTGAGTAAATTGCAAGAATAGGGGAGTCCTTTGTCCCTAATACAGGCTCGTAATATTTATTCCAAACTTCTTTAGCCTTTGCAATAACTGCATCTTTTAGTTGTTGAGCAGTAGCATCTGGATTTTCATAAAGCCAACGCCATACATACATATCAACAAGAGAAACACCCATAATTTCATAGCAACCCCAGAAAATATCTAACACTGTATTTGGGTCCATTTTACCGGAACTATTTCCTTTACTATAGCCTAATAACTGAAGATCTCTTTTTTGAAATACAAAAGCAAGAGCCTCGGTATATGCTGTATTTGGAACTCCATTAAGCATATAATAATCTACATTATATAAACTTAATGTTTGTTCCACATTATGTCCAAACTCATGTACTGCAATATTGTATCCTTTATAATCCATCCCTTTACTATCAATTCTAGTTCTAAGGTGAGCCTTATCCCATTTACAAGCAGCTCCCCATGCGTGTCCCGATCCTCTTGCTCCATCTACAGCAATTTTACTGCTTATGTTTTTACATTCTTCTTTAGCAAATCCTAAAGCCATTAGCATATTAGGCATATCTTTTTCAAAAGCAGCAGGATTAGGATATTTAGCCCTAGTTTTTGCAGTAAGTTCATCTTCCGAAATTGCACTTCTACTCTTAAATCCATCAAACCATATATCATAAGGTTTAAGTTCTCTGCCAAGTTTTTGAGCTATAAGTTTACCAACTTTCTTAACTTGTTCAGATGATACAAGATTAACAAATAGTGCTTCAATTTCATCTGCCGATATTTCCATTCCCCCTTCAAAATTACGAAGGATGCCGGTAGAAAGTTGTGGATTAAATTTATCTAGCTTTTGCTCAACCTTAAATTGTGCTAATAAATGTTGATAACGAGTAGTTCCCTCTGGCTTTACAGCTATCTCTTTACCATTCTCAAAAACTTTATTTGAATAAGGGTTCCAATCATATTTAGGGTTATTTATAACTTCTTGTGGGATAGTTTGACAAGCAATATGTTCCATAACTTTATAAATCATCTGCTGTTTTTCAAATGCATTAGGCACATTTGCATAATTTGATTTTATCTCATCTCTCAAATTCCAATGTGTAAGCAAAGCCATATCTTTAGGAAAAAGTCGCTCTCCTTTTTCATTTAATAAATGTCCCATCATAATGTTGTATGAAGAAATATAGTTTTCGGCATTACCTGCAACAACCGACATTTCTTGATTTATTGTAGAAGGGACACGGCTAGTAAATAAATCACCCATACGAGAATAAGCCCATTGAGCACGATTCCATTTTTCTCCTTGTTCATTTTTTTCTGCCAAACTGTAATTTGGAAAATTTAGGATAGTTATAAATGCAACTTTAGAAGAGTACATATCATCACTAAAATGGGCAGAAGGGGAGTAGTTACCAAAAATATAATCAATTTGAGTAATTTCACCACCTACCTCTTGAACAGGTTTTTTAAGAGCTACACTTAATTGATTTGCATGTCCAAACAATTGCTCATAAGCCGTTGATAATTTAGTAAATAAAGTGGATTTTGTGCTATCGGTAGCCATAAAATTTTCATTACAGAATGTTACAAATTCTTCTTGTGAACCATCTTGTTCTCTCCATAATGCTGCTACTTGCTGCACGCCTCGCTCCATAATAGAGGCAATCTGGGCAGAGGGGTTTTTTGCTTTTAATTCATCAATAGTTTTTTGAATAGTTTCTTGCGTAACATTTGTCATATCTGCAGTGTTTTTTGAATTTTTAGTGCCGCTATTATTACAGCTGGCGCAGAATAAAAGGGCAACCATACTTAATGACATAAGCATTCCAATAAGTTTTTTCATAGGTTTCATAAGGTGTATTTATTATTAAAAAATTTATATAATTCAAACCATATAATTGTACTCATCCCTATTGCTGCCGAAATAATAATTTCTATAATAGTAATTGGGGAAAATTGGAACAAATTTAGTAAAAAATGGATATTTAGTATTAAAATTATAAATAATATTGCTCCTCCGGCAACCCATTTTACAGTTGGATTAGATGTTTTTAATATTGTAAATATAGATTCATGCCAAGAGCGATTTGTTAGTATTGTAAATATATTAGCTACAATAAGTGCAACAAAAGTCATAGCTCTTACTTCGCCGGTTTTATAGCCCAATTCTAGTGTTGTAAAATATATTGCAAGGGTTGCAATAAGTATCCATACTCCTTGAAAACACCCTATGAGCATTTTTTTTGCCCCAAAAAACGGTTCGTCTATTTTACGTGGAGGACGAGACATTACATTTTTTTCGGCCCCTTCGGCCTCAAATATAATTGAACATGCCGGATCTATAATTAATTCCATAAACACCACATGCACAGGCCATAGTATAAGGGGAAAATTAGCAAAGAACACAGGAATAAGAGATAATCCGGCAATAGGAACATGTATAGCAAAAATGTAACCCAGTGCCTTTTGTAAATTATCAAAAATTCTCCTTCCCATTTTTATTGCTCCAACTATCGATCCAAAATTATCGTCCATAAGAACCAATTCAGATGCCTCACGTGCCACATCTGTCCCTTTTTCTCCCATAGCAATTCCAATATTGGCAGCTTTTAAAGCCGGTGCATCATTTACACCATCTCCTGTCATTGCTACAATTTCTTTGTTTCGCTTTAAAGCGTTTACAATTTTAAGTTTCTGCTCTGGTATTACACGAGCAAAAACGTCTGTAGTTTTAATTCTTTCACTTAATTCTTCTTCGCTCATTACCGCTAATTCTTGCCCTGTAATGCAATTAGAATAATTTGTAAGGCCAATTTCACGTGCAATATTTTGTGCAGTAACCGGATAGTCTCCAGTTATCATAATAACCCGTATCCCGGCTTTATGGCACTCTTGTACAGCTATAGGTACTTGTGGCCTAATTGGATCTGAAAGACCTATTAAACCTATAAATTCAAAATTAAAATCATGTTGAATTTGTGGTAATTCATTGCAGCTAATGTTTGATTTAGCTACACCTAAAACGCGTAATCCTTCAGATGCCATTTTTTGCACTGCGTTAGCATATTTTGTTATACTATCGGGAGACAAGTGACATAAATCAAATATAGCCTCGGGAGCCCCTTTTGTTGCTATAATTTTATTTTCGTTCTCCTTATTTATAAACACCCTAGACATTGCAAGTAGCTCTCTAGAAAGAGGATATTCTTTAATCATATCCCAATTATTATGAATGTGCTCTGTGTTTTGTAAAAACGTAACTCCCATTTTATTTATAGCTTGCTCCATTGGATCAAACGGATTTGTTTGGCTAGATAAGATACCGTACTCTATAATATCGTGATATTCTTCGGGAAATTCCTGTGAATTTTTTGACGCCCAAAAATTGTGCTTATTATATAACTTGGTTACAATCATTTTATTCTCAGTTAGTGTACCTGTTTTATCGGTGCATAGAATAGTTGCAGATCCTAATGTTTCTATAGCAGATGGTGTTCTTGTTAGAACTCTTTTTTTAGAGATTCTCCACGCTCCAATTGCCATAAAAATAGTTAGTACAACAGGAAATTCCTCGGGTAACATTGCCATGGCCAGAGTTATACCGGCTAAAAAGCCTTGTAGTAAATTGCCTCTTGTTATAGTATAAATAACTATTACAGATAGGCATAATACAACTCCTAAAATTGTAAGGCGTTTTACAAGTGTTCTTATTTCTACTTTTAATTTAGTTGGAGACTGCTCAACTTCATCTAAAGCTTTTCCTATTTTACCTATTTGGGTATTCATTCCTGTATAGGTAACTTTAGCCAAGCCATTCCCTTGTACCACCATTGAACCCGAATAGACAAACGGCAAATCATCACCCCCGGGCTGAATATCATCTTTTTCCCCTGCCCAATTGTGTTTCCTTACCGGCACCGATTCCCCTGTTAATAACGATTCATCAACAAGTAAACTTGTCGCTTTAAGCACTGTGGCATCTGCCGGAACTCTATCACCTTCTTGTAATACAAGAATATCGCCACATACAACCTCACGCCCGGCTATTCTTAACTCAACGCCATCTCTTATAACTAAGGCCCTTGGACTTGCTAAATCTTTTAGAGCTTCTAATGCTTTTTCACTTTTTTGCTCCTGATAAAATTCTATTCCCATTACAACAAACACAAATCCAAGCAGCATAATTCCCTCTTGAATATCTCCTAAAAACATATATAACGTACCGCATGCTACCAATAATAAAAACATAGGCTCCTTTATTACCCCCAGCATAACTGTTAAAATATTTTTAGATTTTCCGCCTTGTATTTCGTTATATCCGTCTCTATGGAGTTTTTCCTTTACTTCTTCATTTGTTAAACCAACATATTGGTCTTTTATCTCTATTTTTATTTTTTCCATTGTAGAAATTATTTTCCCTTATAAGATTTTAACACTTTATTTAATAATAATACAAATTGTTCCTGCTCTGTGGAACTAAGACTACTTTCAATTAAATCTGCCATATAATCGTGAGCAAAATCGTGCCTTTGGTTAATTTGTTTTCCCACTTCTGTTAAATGAATATGGGTTGTTCTTCTATCTGCATCAGACTGTGTTTTATAAATACACCCTTTTGTTATTAAACGCTCAATAACAACTGTAACTGAGGGCTTCTTTAGTCCTAATTCGGCTGATAATTCTGTAAAATTAGGATTATCAAGCTCATTAATAGTTTCTAAATAGCTTAATTGCGTTGATGTTAAATCCTTAACATCACACAAATCTTTTGCTTTTCCCTCCGCATTTGTTATTAAACGCGAAAAGTGAGCGATACTTAACTTAATTTTATCTCTCATATTTAGATTGTATTTTTAAATTTCGTACAAATATAGTTAGTTAGGTCTAACTAACAAATTTTTTTTTGTTTTCATATCAACTAAGTGAACACTTTTGCGGAATAGGTGGCCTATTCCACTGAACCACTTGGGAAGTTCTTTGTTTAAAGTTAAATTATTACAAATTATTAAAATATGAAGGCAAAGAGTTTTTTAAATTTAACATTAATTTTACTATTGGTCCTTCCACTACAAATTGTAGCGCAAGTGAGTAGTAACAAGGAGAATAGTATGCCTCAAAAAAGAGATGTGCATCGTTTGGACAAAGATTATTTTATTCCCGGACGGTTTAATGGAAAAACAATTCTTATTACCGGAGGGGCTCGCGGAATAGGTAAATGGACAGCTATACGTGCAGTTAAAGAAGGAGCAAATGTTGTGATTATGGATTGGTTAGATAATCTTGGGCAACAGGTTGCAGATTCAATAAATAAAGCATGTAGTGCTTGGGGTGGTAAAGTCCTTTTTGTGTATGGAAATATTCAAAAGGATGAAGACTGTGAAGCGGTTATAAAAATAGGTGTAGAAAAATTTGGCAAAATAGACTATGCATGCCTTAATGCAGGGGTAATGGATGGAGTGTTTTCGGGGACTCAGTTTAAATATGATAAATCGCAAATTGAATTAATGCCGGCAACAATAACTAATGCTACAGATGAATATTGGGATAATGTGTTTAAAACAAATGCAGCAGGAACATTTAAATCGTTACGATCTACATTAAGGCAAATGCTAAGGCAAAATAACGGTGGAGCAATTGTATTAGTTTCTTCAATTGCAGGAATGACAGGACTATCAGGGAATCCTGCTTATGTAGCTAGCAAACACGCTGTAAATGGCCTTATGCGTAATGCTGCAATAGATTATGCCCCTTATGGCATAAGGATAAACTCTGTTAACATGGCAGAAACACAAACTCCTATGGTTGAACGAGCTCAAGAATTTGTTGCAGCACAAACTAAGGCGGGCGATGGATTTGGTATGGGGCGGATTAAAACTATGAGTTTGCTTAAATATTGCGATTCACAACATAGAGGATCATTCCCATGGGAGCAAGCATCAAATATTTTATATCTTATTTCAAACGAAGCTTCTGCAATAACGGGAACAGTTATGGCAACAGACGGAGGTTGGACAGATTTTTAGAAGTAATATATATGAAAGTAATTATTATAGGGTGTTTATTTATTTTAATAAGCACCTTTTCGTTTTCACAAACAAACAATCCAATTTCAATTTATGAAGGGATGTTAATAGAGTCTGTTGGGTTTAATTTCTTAGACACAACAACAATTGACTCATCACTTTTAAATGCTTATAAACAAGTTATAAAGCAGGAATTTAGGGTAGTTGCACAAACTCAATTTAATAGTTTTATGGCCTCGTATTATATTTCAAAACTAAACTTACTTTCATTTGTACAAACAGCCAAACTAAATATTACATTAACGCCACAAAACTCAATAACTCTTATAGTTAATATTATATTGCATACAGTGGAGCAAACAGAAAAAAGAGAAGAAAATATTGCTAAAAATCTAAAATTATTCCCGGTACTTTATAACTCAAACAGCACATATATTACACTAAAAGCCGCAGCATCACAAATGGCGTACAGCAACAATAACTCATGGTTTGCACAACCTATACAAATGACAACAGGCAATCCTTTAGCAGAAGCGCCAAGTGGAAGAGGGTACACAGGATGGGTAGAAGGGTTTGGCAGCATTGGTTTATATGGAATTATAAAAATTATTCCGGCAATAAACATGCATATTTACGGAGGAGCAAATTACTTAGTATCGTTCTCGGCAGGAAGAGAATTATTTACAGATAAAAGCAGAATTTACGGCAACATAGAGGAAGCATTTGTAGGAATTATTGGCGGTGGACATAATAAACAAGGGAAAAATTATCTTTATAATGCCTCTTATGGTAGGAAACAATTTACGTTAGGCGATGGTTGGTTAATTATTAATACCTCAATGAACGGATATAATAAAGCTGCATTACAATTAAATCCACGATGGGCCGCTAAAAGTATTTTACAAGGTGGATTTACATTGAACTGGCTTAGCATACAAGGATTTTCGCTTAAACCAAATGAGCTTGATATTCTAAACAGTAAAACAACCATTAACGGAATTAACCTGCAATTAAAAAATAAAAGCAATGGAATATTAGGCCTTAGCTTTTTGCAAATTCCTCATTCAAATTTTAAGTATTACATACCTAATGGTACAGTGCAAACTCGTAAGGGGTTACAAGTATACAATATACGTGCATTTAAAGGAGCGCCCAAAGCAGGTGGCTTGTTTTTTAAAGCCGAAGGAGGCTATCAAAGAAATCCAAATTTTGATATGAGTGCATGGGCCTATTACGGCGAACTAGGGTGGAACTTTGCAAAGACGAAAGGATCTCCTACAATAAGTTACAGATATGCTTATTTTAGTGGCGATAATCCCGATAGTAAATCATATAACAAATGGGACGCACTTTATACAGGCGGAAATGGAGAACAATGGGTACAGGGTTCAAATATGTATAAAATTATACAAAATAGCAATGAAATAACTCATCGCTTACAGTGTGTATATCAACCATTTAAAAAAACACAGATTGTAGTACAATTATGGTTATTTTATGCCGCACAAAAAAATAACATTGGGGGAAATCCGGCTCTATCAACTTTAAACTCAAAATTTTACGGCTCGGAATATAACTTAACCCTAAAATATTTTTACTCTCGCAACTGGTATTTTCACCTAAATACGGCATACACCATCCCGGGTTGCGCTATAAAAGGAGTTGTTACTAACACCAAAAATTGGTTTTGTCTCTCTTTCTTTGCAAGATATTCGTTTTAAGAACAAAAAGTATAGTAATAGTTAAAATTATCAGAAATTTAATTTCAATTTACCACCTCCGCCATAATCCTTACTTCTTTTTTTTCTCTACAGACCAACCAAATTTACCTATTTTTTTGCCAAGCTCAAAATAGCCGCCATGCAAATACACTAAGGGATTAGATTCAGACAAATCAAATGTACCGGTATCAGAATTTAAATAACGGTCATCTGCTTGCACATTAACCACTTCTGCAATAAAAACATGATGAGAACCTAATGGTATAATCTCCTTTACACAACACTCAATAGAAACAGGTGATTCCTCAATAATAGGAGCGAGCACAAGCTCAGATTTTCCAGGGGTTAACTTCATTTCTTCAAATTTGTTGTGATCCCTTCCAGAACACACACCACACCAATCGGTTGCATACGCCATATCGCTTGTAGTAAGATTAATCACAAATTCCATATTCTTCTTAATAATAGGGTAGGAATTACGCTCGGGCCTCACCGCAATATAGCACATTGGCGGATTAGTACATAAAGTTCCAACCCACGAAACTGTTAATATAGAATACTCACTAGGAGTACTACCGCAACTTACTAAAACTGCGGGCAAAGGATAAATCATATTTCCGGGTTTCCAATTATGTTTCATTTTTTTATATTTTATATTTTATATTTTCAATTAAACTAACATTTTAGCTTAAACTATTACTTTAATTATATCATCTAAATTTGTTGAATAACTAGGTGATAAATGCTCTCTATTTAACTTTAACTTATTAACACCTTGTGCAGCAAATACAACTGTATTGCGCCCTTCAACTTGGTTTAAATTATCTAAAGTTGTCATTAATTTAGCATGCTTATCTCTATCAACAGTATCAAAAAACGCAAGTTGTTCACCATTCTTTGGCATTATTCCCGATAGAATAACACCAGCCTTTTTATAACCAAATCCAATAGTAAAAATCTGCTTCAATGCCTTAGTAGCACACTCAACAATCTCCAAAGAACTATTTGTTAACACCTCAAATTGCACAATTTTATTTCTATATTGCTGTGGCAAATCTGTTCTAAACCTATTAGTAAAAATAAACACATTCATTTCACCACAAACACTATTTTGGCCTCTTAATTTCTCTGCACACAACACTGCAAAAGAAGAAACTGCTTGATGTAACTCATCAAAATCGGATATTTCTTTAGCAAACGACCTAGAAACAGAAATCTGTTGTCTATCACATGGCACTGTCTCAAAATCTATACACGCAATGCCCCTTAATTCATTCCATGTTCTTAATCCAACAATACTCATTTTTTGTTTAACCCACAAAGGCTTACGCTGTGTAAAATCATACGCTGTAAATACTCCAAAATCGTTTAATAATTTTGAATATTTTCGTCCAACACCCCAAACATCATCTATAGGGAACTTCTTTAAAACCTTTTCAATATCCTCTGGTCTATGCATATAGCACGCACCATTCAATTTTGGATATTGCTTACACAACTTACTTGCAATCTTAGCTAAAGTTTTAGTAGGAGCAACCCCAACACTCACAGGAATGCCGGTATTTTGTTTCACCTTACTACTTATACTATGGGAAAACTCATCCAATTTATCACCTGCAATTCCGCTTAAATTTAAAAAAGCCTCATCAATAGAATAAATTTCTATTGCCGGAACCATCTCCCTAAGGGTACTCATAACCCTATGCGACATATCTCCATACAAAATAAAATTTGTAGAAAAAGCCTCAACATTATATTTTCGCACCAAATCTTGAATCTGAAAAAAAGGCTGTCCCATTTTTATCCCGATAGATTTTGCCTCATTACTGCGCGATATAACACACCCATCATTGCTACTTAACACAACAACCGGACGCCCATTTAGAGACGGATTAAAAACCCTCTCGCAGCTAACAAAAAAATTATTACAATCGGAAAGCGCAAACATAATTATTACCTCTAGTGCTTTTTAATTGAATACCTTACTACACCCCAAACAACAAACTCATCATCCTCTTTTACAACAATAGGCTTATATTTATTATTAGCAGGCATTAATATAACTTTACCATTTTCAATTAAAACACGCTTTAACGTAAATTCTCCTCCAATATAACAAACTGCAATACAACCATTATATGGCTCCACCGATTTATCAACAACCAATAAATCATTATTATTAATCCCTTCATCCTTCATACTCTCACCATCAACTCTAACAAAAAAAGTTGAAGAAGGATTCCTAATTAAATACTTATTTAAATCTATTCCCCCATCCAAATAATCCTCTGCAGGAGATGGAAAGCCGGCAGAAACGCCACTAGCCGCCATTGGTGTTACAATAACATCATTTTGCATTTTCTTTGCTATATATTTAAACTATTTAAATTTATTAGCAAAGTTAAACTTTTATTGCAATCCTCCTCCAACAGAATGATACAAATTAATAACCCCTTGTATTTCGCTAAAACAATCTGAAACTTGTTTAAGTTGAGCTTGTAATAAATATTGCTTAGCTGTTAACACCTCCAAATAAGTAGTATTGCCATATTGCATTAATAACTCAGTACTCTTTACAGTTGTATTAAGAGCATTAATCTGCTGTTCATCCAAAACAATTTGCTGACGCGCAGTTTGCCACTGTACCAAAGCATTATTTACGTCGGCACCGGCATTAAAAAGCAATTGTTGAAAAGCAATTTTTGCTTCTTCCTGTTTAGCTTTTGCAATTTTTAACTGAGCCTTGTTTAACCCCTTATTAAATATAGGTTGAGCCAAAGAACCTACGGCAGAAAGTAATAACTTACCGGGATTTACAATTGCCTGTCCAACACCATTTACCCAACCTGCAGCACCACTTAGCGAAATATTAGGATAGAATGCAGACCTTGCGCGGTTAGTATAATAAAATGCCTGTGCCAAATTAAATTCGGCCTCACGCACATCTGGACGATTACTTAATAACTGCAAAGGAACACCGGCATACAATTGTGATGGAAAATTTTGTGTAGATAAAACGCCTCTTTTAATAGATTGAGCCGATTGCCCAAGTAATACCGATAGAGAATTTTCAACTTCATTAATTTGCCTACGTAACAATAATAGGGAAGACTCAACCGATAACCTATTTGCTTCAGCTTGCGAAACAGCAGCCATATTATATTTGCCGGCTTTCATTAAAGCACGCATAGTTTTTACATTTTCTGCCCAATTTATAGCTGTACGTGCACTAATATCGGCTTGTGAATCTAGCATTAATAACATATAGTAACTATTTGCAATAACAGCAATAAGCTGTGTCTGTACAGCTTGTCTATAAGCATCGCTTTGTTCAAATGCTGCTTTTGCAGCCCGTTTGCTATTTGTTAATTTCCCAAAAATATCCAGCTCCCAATTAGAAGAAAACGAAAGTTGATAACTTTTAGACGCTTTAACATTATCAAAACTACTTATTGTTCCCTGTGGAGTAAAAGCAAGTGATGGTGTATAGGCCATACGCGCCGCTTGTAAAGTAGCCTGTGCCTCAGTTACCCTTAAGCGTGCAATATTAAGATCGGAATTTTGTTTAAGGCCTAGCTCTATTAACATTTGAAGCTGAGGATCGGTAAAAAGATCTCGCCACACCATAGTAGCCATAGTAGTAGTATCTAATGAAATATTGCGAAACAAACTATCAGTCTGTATTTGTGGCCGTTGATATGTTTTATAAAGGCTGCAACTACTCATTGCAATTGCAAACGTTACCATTAAAAATATTTTTTTCATTATTTAGTATTCAATATTTACTTATTTTTCACTAATTTCATCAAGTTTTCTTGCAGGCATTAATTTCTCTTGAATTCGTTGGAACACAACAAATAAAATAGGAACTATAAAAAGTAGGGATAAAGTACCTATAAACATTCCGCCTACAGCTCCAACACCCAACGAAATATTACCATTTGCCCCAACACCTGTAGCAAACATCATAGGGAACAAACCAAAAATCATTGTTAAGGCAGTCATAAGAATAGGGCGCAAACGGACGGTAGAAGCCGATAGTGCCGCCTCAACAATACCCATACCATGATAACGCCGCTCAGAAGCAAACTCAGTAAGCAAAATTGCCGTTTTTGCCAACAAACCTATTAACATAATTAAGCCTGTTTGCATATATATATTATTCTCCAAGCCAAACATTTTAGCAAAAAGGAAACTTCCCATTAAACCAAACGGAACAGAAAGAATAACAGCAAGTGGAATAAAAACACTTTCATAAAGCGCACACAAAATTAAATATATAAAAATTATACAAATAACAAAAATTACAACCGTAGAACTAGAAGATTGAGACTCTTCCCTTGTCATGCCACTAAATTCATATCCATATCCGGCAGGAAGTGTCTGTTCAGCAACCTCTTGAACAGCTTTAATAGCATCCCCCGAGCTATATCCGTCTGCCGGCATACCATTAACGGCCACAGCGGTAAACATATTAAAACGAGGCAACGACTCAGGGCCATACACTCTGGTTAAATTTAAGAATTGACCAATAGGAGCCATTTCTCCACCCGAGTTACGAACAAAAACATTATTTAAAGCCTCTGTATCTAACCTATACTCTGCCGATGCCTGAACCATTACACGATACAACTTAGAAAAACGGTTTACATTTGAAGAATAACTACCTCCAATATATCCCGATAGTGTACTTAAAACATCGGCAGGAGAAACATTATTACGTTTACACTTTGCAGCATCTACCTCAACTAAATATTGAGGAAATCTTGTATCAAATGTTGTATATGCCATAGCAATCTCTGGGCGCGCATTAAGTGCGGCAATAAATTGATTACTGTATTTTAATAAATCATTTAATTGACCCCCTTTTTTATCTTGAACATATAATTCAAACCCATTACTAAAACCATAACCGGAAACCATTGGAGGAGCAAAAGCAAATAATTTAGCCGATTTAATATCAGCAGTTCTAGCATAAACATTACTTATAACTGCATTCACCCCATTTTCTTCCCCTTTACGTTCGTTCCATGGTTTAAGTTTAATAACTAACATCCCTGCCGAAGCAGATTGTCCACTAATCATTCCATACCCGGCTATTTTTGAATAAACCGATATCTGTGGTAATGTTTTAATTCGCTTGTCAACTTCATCCATAATAGATTTTGTTTGAGAAAGACTACTCCCCGGAGAAGTTGTAACCTCTACAAAGACAGTTCCAATATCTTCTTGTGGAACCAAACCTGTTTTAGTTGTCTTCATTAAAATAAAAAACAACAAAAATGCAGAGATAAGAAATACTACAGCCATCCATTTATGACGAAAGAAAAACTCTATTCCCTTCTTATATTTAAACACAATACGATTAAATGACGCATCAAAAGCATTATGAAATTTAGATGAAAAACTTAATTTAGCACCACTTGCCGCATCTACGTGAGGTGTCATAATTAGAGCACATAATGCCGGACTAAGTGTAAGTGCATTAACAGTAGAAATAGCAACGGCAACAGCCATAGTTGCTCCAAATTGCGTATAAAACGTTCCTGTTGTTCCCCCCATAAAACAAACAGGAATAAATACAGCCATAAATACCAATGATGTAGTAATTAAAGCAGATGTTATACCACTCATTGCCTCAATAGTTGCTGTATAAGGAGAGCGATATCCCTCATCAAATTTTGCCTGAACAGCTTCAACCACCACTATGGCATCGTCTACAACAGTACCTATAACCAAAACAAGTGCAAATAGAGTTAATAAATTTATACTAAATCCGGCAACATATAAAAATGCAAACGTTCCTATCAACGACACTATTATAGCTACAGCCGGGATAAAAGTTGAACGAAAACTCTGCAAAAACACATAAACTACTAAAATAACTAATATAATAGCTTCGATAAGTGTTTTAAATACATTGTGAATTGAAGCATCCAAAAAATCTTTAGTACTCATTAAATCAATCATTTTCATTCCCTTTGGAAGATCTTTAGAGACCTTAGCCAACAATGCGTCTATATTTGTAATAATTTCATTTGCATTAGAACCGGCAGTTTGAGTAATAATACAAGTTGATCCCGGGTGCCCAATTATTTCGCCTTTAAACCCATAAGTTAATGCACCAAGCTCTATAGTAGCAACATCTTTTAATCTTAAAATTTCGCCATTAGGTAATGATTTTATAACTAATTGTTCAAACTGTTGAGGCGTTTCATACCTGCCTCTATATTTTAATACATATTGAAATGTGTTTTGTGATTCTGCTCCAAGTACCCCTGTTGGTGCTTCAACATTTTGTTCTGCAAGTACTGCGTTAATATCGGCCGGCACAAGTTTATATTGAGCCATTGCACTAGGATTAAGCCATATACGCATGGAGTAATCAGATCCTAAAACCATAATATCACCAACTCCAGTAATACGCGATAGCTGCGGCTCAATATTAATTTTAAGATAATTATTTATAAAGTTTTCGTTATAACTATTATCGGGACTATATAACGCTACAATTTTTAGTGTACTATTTTGTCTTTTTTTAGTAGTAACACCTATTTTTGTTACCTCCGATGGTAATAACCCTAATGCTTGAGAAACTCTGTTCTGTGTATTTACAGTTGCCATATTGGGATCTGTACCTTGTTTAAAATACACTGTAATTCTAGCCGAGCCGCTATTAGTTGCTGTAGATACCATGTATATCATGTCTTCTACGCCGTTAATAGCCTCTTCCAACGGGGCTATAACACTCTTTTGAACGGTTTCAGCACTAGCTCCTGTATAAGTAGCAGAAACCATTATAGTAGGAGGGGCAATATCGGGATATTGCTCTACAGGCAATTGACTAAGCCCTATTAATCCTACCATAAGGATTAAGACCGATATAACTCCGGCTAAGATTGGACGGTCTATAAATGTTTTTAATTTCATATTCTAATTACTATTTTACAGGTTCTTCTTCTTTATTATTAGTTTTAATATTAGTTGCTACAGGAGTTCCTTCTCGTACCAATCCTGCTCCTTCTGCAATTATATTATCTCCCTCATTTAGACCCAATTCAACTATATATTCTTTACCATCATTAATTCCAAATACCAAAACAGCCGTAGATACTGCTTTTCCATCAACTACTTTGTATACAAAAACTTTATCTTGAATCTCGTAGGTTGCAGCTTGCGGAA
This sequence comes from Bacteroidales bacterium, assembly GCA_036659275.1. Taxonomy (GTDB): domain Bacteria; phylum Bacteroidota; class Bacteroidia; order Bacteroidales; family UBA932; genus Egerieousia. Next base: position 30,872 of record JAVXCW010000022.1, read on the forward strand.
TTACAATACAATTTGTTTTATCATAAGGAAAAACTATGCTCCCTGTTCCGCCACTTCTTAAAACTCTTTTTGGATTATTAAATTTAGCTCTAATGCCTATAGCACCAGTGGCTGAATTTATTATACCGCTTACTGCATCAATTGTCCCCTCATTATCGTACATTAATCCATCGCTCAAACGTAATTTAACTTTTGGCATTGCTTTTATTACCTCTGTTAACATACCATTTTTACGCGAAAGGGATAATATCTGTTTTTCTGTCATTGAAAAATAGACATACATTTGAGCATCGTCCGATACTGTTACTAGTGGGGTAGCAATTGATGGATTAACCAGTGCTCCAACACGATACGATGACATGCTTGCCACTCCATTTACCGGGCTTGTAACCACAGTGTATGCTAAGTTTGTTCTTGCAATAACTTCTTGCGCCCGTGCTTGCGATAAAGATGCTTTTGCAACAAGTAATGCATTTTGAGCTGTCTGTAAATCGAACGTAGATACTACATTTTGATTAAAAAGCTCTTGTTTACTATCTTTTGTTAATTGGGCAGTAGCAACGCTAGCTTTTGCGCTTTCTACATTTGCCTGCGCCGTTTGCAAAGCGGCTTTGTATGGAGCTTGATCTATTATAAATAGTGTCTGTCCTTTTTTTACATCCGCCCCCTCTTTAATAAGTACTTGTGTTAAAACTCCACTAATCTGTGGGCGAATATCTACACTTTGTATTCCGCTTATTGTAGCTGAATAATCAGTTGTTAATGATTTGTTAGTCAATGAAACTTTCATAATCTTGTATTCATTGTTAACTCCTTTTTGTTCATTAGTTTTGCACGATGTTATTACTATACAGCAATACACAAGCACTGCAAAAACGCTTACATTGTTTAGTTTCATTTTATGTTATTTATTGTATTATATTATTTTTATGCATAAAAGTGTATTAAATTTGGAGTCGCAAATTTCGTTGAATACTATTGAAACTCTTTGGTTGCAATGGAGTATTCTTTGGTTCAAAAGTCACAAAATTTTATGAAGAAGTTTTTTAACATAGATATTAAAGATATAATAAACAAGGTGCCATTATCACAAACATTTAATAATGAATTACTTATTATTAAAATGGATGGCTATTCACAGCTTAATAAAGGAGAACTCATTCATATTGATGCATTTTCTTTGCTTATAATGTTTACCGGAACATTAGACATAAACATAAATGGCAAAGACTATAGTATAAATTCTAAGGCTCTTATAAATATTTTAGATTTGCATACAGTGCAAAATATAAATAGGTCAACAGACTTTAGTGCATACCATATAATAGTATCACATAAACTAATGGCCGAAATTATGCGTGGGATAAAACGGTTACCTATTACTAATTTTTTAGAATGCTTTGATAACCCTATTATAAAAATAGATGACCAAGAGGAAGAATTATTTAAAAATATTTTATTAAATATACTTAGCAACATTAGCCGTAAAGACCATGTTTATCAACGCGATATAATAAAGAATGAACTACGTAGCCTAATTTTAGAAGTGGCAAATATTGTTGTACAAAAGAGTAATATTTCTAATATTTCTAAGTTTGTAAGAAAAGAAGACATTATAGCTAAATTTGTCCATTTAGTAAACAATAATTGTAAAGAAGAGCATAGTGTTAATTTTTATGCCCAAAAACTATGTGTCGAAAATAAATATCTTTCACGTATTTTAAAAGCACTTAACGGAAAAACTGCCAATGTATGGATAGATGAAGCAATTATAATACAAGCTAAAATTATGCTAAAAGATACTTTTATCCCAATACAACAAATTGCAGATATACTCCATTTTTCAGATCAATCCTCTTTTGGAAAATTTTTTAAAAAGTATAGTGGTAAAACTCCTGCTAATTATAGAAAAAACGCTTAAATAAATATAAACGAATAATTTATATATAATGCAACTCAATATAGAAAAAAAATCAACAATAGATGTTTATGATACTCCTATTATACAGCAGACATCGTTTTGGTCTCGCGTAAAACGGAAACAGGGCCTTCAATCATTTGCTTTTGATTATAAAGTTCGTAATAGCGATCTTTATCTTAATGTGGGTGGATACTCACAAACTAGAGCCGATTTTTTAATGTTTATTCAGTACCTAAATTCTAAGGATTGTGTAACTTACGTCCCTTATGGCCCCGAGGTTGAACCTTCTGAAGAAAATCAAGGAATGTTTCTTGAAGAACTATCAGAATCGCTTCGTTCATATTTACCAAAAGATTGTATTGCAATTCGTTACGATTTAAATTGGCGTTCTCATTGGAGTGGAGAAACTGATTACACTAAAAATGGAATATGGCTTGGTGCTCCAGAAAAAAAATATCAAGAATTTAAACTCAATTTTGATACACATAATAAAAATTTACAAAAGTCTAATAGCGACATATTGCCTGCCAATACTATTATTATAGACTTGGCCACATCTGAAACAAACATATTGGCCCGCATGAAACCTAAAACCCGATATAATATAGGATTAGCAACTCGTAAAGGTGTTGATGTTCGTTTAGGTACAATAGCCGATTTAAAAATTTGGTACAACCTATATTTAGAAACGGCTCAACGTAACAGACTACATATAAATGATATAAAATATTTTCACTCTGTGTTTTCAGCAAAAATGGAGAACGATATGCTACCCGTACATGTAAAATTATTAATTGCTTACGTAGATAACATTCCATTAGCAGCCATGTTTTTATTAATTTCCAGCCATAGAGCTACGTACCTTTATGGAGCATCATCGTCAGAAATGCGTAATTTTATGCCAACTTATGCCATTCAGTGGAAAGCTATTCAAATAGCTAGAGATTATGGATGCAGTGAATATGATATGTTTGGAATTTCTCCCAATGCCGAACCATCACACCCAATGTACGGTTTATTCAAATTTAAGACAGGATTTGGGGGTTCTGTTTTTCATCAAATGGGCTGTTGGGATTATCCCATCAATTATAATAAATTTGCCTTATTTCAAGCATCTGAAATGAGAAATAAGGGATATTACTTATAACTTAATAGTAAATTTCTTTAATCTTGGATAAATCATATAATTATTTTATGATTTCACATTAATT
>JAVXCW010000023.1:0-32778 GCA_036659275.1 Bacteroidales bacterium
CGGGCCCGATAGCGAGGGAACTGTGGATGGAGTGCACCTTACAGACTTAGGGTTTCTCCGTTTAGCCAAAGTGTTCTGCAAATACCTCCGTTAGGCTCCCTAGAGAGGTTAAGTCTATCATGGCGTTTATTAGGTATATGTGAGTGTAATTTGGGAGGTCGCCAATGGTTATTGTGGTAGATTGGAGTAGCCCGTCGTTTAAAAGTTGTTGTCGTTTTGTGCCGTTTAACAGAGGAGTTGAGGGGGTAAATAAAAATCCTTGTTTATTTTTTAATACAATGTTACAGAAACTTGTATCGGTTATAAAGCCGTTTTGGGTTATAAGAATATCTTCAAATGGGACGCAATTTAATTTTAATTCGTTTATTTTACTGCGGTCTTCGTATTTGTATTTGTAATTAATATTGGGTTGTTCAATAAGTCGCAAAGTTTTTATAATTGGCATAGTGTATGGGAGATATTCAATTTTAATGATAGATAAATTGTCGTATACAATACGGCATTTTATAATTCCGTGGCAGAGCTCTTGTGGGATATTAAAGTTTATAGGGAGGATTTTTCCAATGGTACGCTTTATCCTTTCTAAATGGTAATTGAGATTTTTAATCTCTCCATTAACTATTTTTATTGTCTCTAGGTATTTCATTTTATTGTTTGGTAAATTGTGTGGCGGATTATAAAAAAGGGAAGTAAATTTTTTGAATAACTTCGTTGTATTCGTCTTTGCAAGAGCTGTTTATTGTAATTCCGCCTCCACTGCGGAAATAAAATTTGTCATCCTCTTTTTCTATATAGCGAATCATAACGGCGGAATCTAAGCTAGTTCCATTGTAGTATCCAAATACTCCGCAGTAAAACCCACGGGGTTCTCCTTCAATTTTTTTAAGAATGTTTAGCGTAGATGGTTTGGGCGCACCCGAAACCGATCCCGGAGGGAGTAGCTCAAAAATTATATCACCTAAATTTTTTTTAATAAGTTTACCGCTAATAAGTGAGCTTACTTGTAAAATATCGCCTTTAGAGGTGTGCAAACAATCTATGTATCTTAGTTTATTTACTTTAACATTTGTTGACACACGGCTTAAATCGCTCCTAATAAAATCTACAATAGTGTAATGCTCTGCCGATTCTTTATAATCGGATAATATTACCTGTTCGGCATTTTCTACCGTGGCACTAATTGTCCCTTTCATAGGATTGGAGCTAATTGTGCCGTCTTTAGATATTTTAACAAATATCTCGGGGGAAAAGCAAACTAATTTATTTGGAATAAGTAGTGCATATGGAGATGTGCTTTTATGGAAAATTTCTTCTAATGTATAATCTGTTTCTATTGGCGTGCGGATTGTAAGATTGGCTAAAAATGAGTTTCCCAGCATTAGTTGCTCTTTTAATAAATTAAATTTACAGGCGTATTTGTTGTAATCTATAGGGCGTGCTTTTAGAAATGTTCCGTGTTTTGTTTCGGCTAATGCCGGTGTGTGTGGGTGTAAATGTGAATTTGGAGCATTTGTAACAGAACCTACTCTCCATAATACTTCTTTGTTTTCCAATGGATTTTCTATAAATATGCCGTTGCTTAATTCATAATCAACTACAAACAGAAACGGAGTTTTGTAGGTACCCGCTCTGTTCATTAATTTTTGTAATTCTAGTGCCGTTTTCATTGTGCAAAATTATTACTTTTGCACAATGAAAAAAATTCTTGTAGTTAATAATAACGATTCTTTTGTATATAATCTTGTTGAGTTGTTACGTGGTAAGTGCAGTTTTGATGTTGTGTTAACTCAAAATCTATATAAAGGGATTGAGAGTAATTACAATATGTTATTACTTTCTCCCGGTGCAGGGCTTCCAAATAATTATCCACAAATGATGCAACTTATTAAGAGATGCAGCAATACTCATTCTATTTTTGGGGTGTGTTTGGGCTGCCAAGCAATTGCGGAGGCTTTTGGCGCAACGCTAATGCAGTTGCCTCAACCCAAACACGGACACTGTAGTACTTTGCAAATATTAGAGGGTAGTGAGTTATTATTTAAAAATGTTCCATTAAAAAGTAATATAGGGCGGTACCATTCGTGGGTAATTAATCCATCTTCTATTCCCGATAGCTTAAAAATAATTGCTACCGATGAAGAAAATAACATTATGGCCATAAGGCACGCCACTCTTCCAATATATGGTGTGCAATTTCACCCCGAGTCAATAATAAGTGACTATGGTAAAATTATACTTGAGAATTGGAACTGTTTTATTATGTAAAAAATAACCTGCCTAAATTTTAGGCAGGTTATTTATGTATTATACTACTAAATGGGTGTGTAAGAACTCAATTATTGGCAAGAGCAAACAAGGTTTCTGTCGCCATAACCGTTATCTACACGAGCAGTAGCGGGCCAGAATTTGTTTTCTTTTATCCATTCTAGCGGATATGCTGCAACAGAGCGTGAGTAAGCGTGGTTCCATTGGTCTGCACAAACTTCTTGTACAGGGTGTGGAGCGTTTACTATTGGGTTGTCTTTAGCATCAAATTCGCCTGCTTTAATTTTTTCGCACTCTGCCTTAATTTGTTTCATAGCCTCTATAAACCTATCTATTTCTGCTTTTGATTCGCTTTCGGTAGGCTCAATCATAAGAGTTTCGTGTACAGGGAACGATAGTGTTGGAGCATGGAAGCCATAATCCATTAATCGTTTTGCAATGTCGGTTGCATCTATTCCAAATTCATTTTTAAAGTGTTGGCAATCTAAGATACACTCGTGTCCTACTCTGCCTGTTGCACCTGTAAATAGGGTGGTGAATTCGGGAGCAAATTTGTTCGCCATGTAATTTGCGTTAAGAATTGCTACCAAACTTGCTTTTTTAAGACCAGCTGCACCAAGTAATTTAATGTATGCGTGGGTAATAGGGAGTAGTAGAGGATTGCCGTAAGCAGCAGCACTAACTGCAGTTACATCTTTGCCACCACATGCTGTATCTAGTGGATGTCCGGGAAGATATGGAGCTAATGCTTTTGTACAGCATATAGGACCTACACCGGGGCCACCGCCGCCGTGAGGCATTGCAAATGATTTATGTAGGTTAAGATGACAAACGTCTGCGCCAATTAAGCCGGGACTTGTTAACCCAACTTGTGCATTCATGTTTGCACCATCCATATAAACTAATCCGCCATTTGAGTGGATTATATCCATAATTTCTTTTATCCTAACTTCAAATATACCATAAGTAGATGGATAAGTAATCATAAGGCCTGCAAGGGTGTCTTTGTTTTCAATAGCTTTTTGGCGTAATTCGTCAACAATTACATTTCCTTTTTCGTCACATCCTACGAGAATAATATTAAAGCCTGCCATAGTAGCCGATGCCGGATTTGTTCCGTGTGCAGATGTTGGGATAATCATTGTATTTCTGTTTGCCCCACCGTTTGCATTCAACCAACCTCTAATTGTAACAAGACCTGCATATTCTCCGGCAGCACCAGAGTTAGGTTGCAATGAGCATGCGTCAAACCCTGTTATTATAGCTAAATCGTGTGAGAGTTCGTCTATTATTTGCATGTATCCTTGTACTTGATTTTTTGGTGCAAGTGGGTGAATATTTGAAAGTTCACTCCAACTCATAGGAAGCATTTCAACCGCTGCATTAAGTTTCATTGTACATGATCCTAGCGGAGTCATTGAGTGAGTAAGAGATAAGTCTTTTCTTTCTAATTTTTTAATGTACCTCATCATCTCGGTCTCGGAATGATATGAGTTAAATACCTTCTCCAATAGTATTGCACTTTCTCTTTCCATAAAGTTACAGATAGGGCCACAATCTTTTCCGCAATTTGTAGGGGTAACTCCAAAAATTCCTAATACTTTTTGAGCTTCTTTGCAATTTGTTAGCTCGTCAAAACTAATTCTTACTCTATCGGGAGCCGGGTAAAAGAAGTTTATTCCGGCAGCCTCTGCTTTAGCTTTAATATCGGCAGCTTTAACTCCAACAAGTTCTATTGTATCAAAATATTTATCGTGAGCTAGTTTGTAGCCTGCTTTTGTAAGGAATGAGCCTATTGCATGTGCGTAATGTGATGTTTTTGATGCTATATCTTTAATTCCAACGGGTCCGTGGTATACTGCAAACATACCGCTCATTGTTGCCATTAATGCTGTTGCGGTACATACGTTTGATGTTGCTTTTTCTCTTTTTATATGTTGCTCGCGGGTTTGAAGGGCTAATCTGTATCCGCTGTTACCTAAACGGTCTACCGAAATTCCTATTATTCTACCCGGAATTTGTCTTTTATATATGTCTTTTGTTGCCATATAGCCCGCTACCGGACCGCCAAATCCCATTGGAAGGCCAAATCTTTGTGCAGATCCAACAGCGCAGTCGGCTCCCCATGCGGCAGGTTCTTTAAGAACTGCAAGGGATAATAAATCGCAATATGCTGTTACAAGGCCACCTGCAGCATGTGCTTTTTCGCAGAAAGCTGCGTAATCTCTAACTTCACCGTCTGCGGCAGGATATTGAACCATAGCTCCGTAGAACTTATCGCTAAAATTATATGTTTTGTAATCTCCTTGTTCAATTTTAATTCCTAATCCTTTAGCACGTGTTTTAATAACAGAGAGTACGTGAGGAAATATATTATTGTCAACAAAAACTACATTTTTGCCTGCTTTTACCGCTTCTCTGCTCCTTACTTCAAACATCATTCTTATTGCTTCGCCGGCTGCTTGTGCATCGTCTAGCATAGAACAGTTAGCAAGGGTAAAGCCTGTAAGGCTACTTATTACAGTTTGGAAAACCAAAAGAGCCTCTAAACGTCCTTGTGAAATTTCTGCTTGGTATGGAGTGTATGAAGTGTACCAACTTGGATTTTCAAAGATGTTTCTTACAATTACAGGTAACACACCTGTTCCATAATGGCCGGTACCTATAAGTGATCTAAAATTCTTATTTTTGGACACCATCTCTTTAAGGTTAGCAAGATATTCGTTTTCAGTAACTGCCGGAGAAAGATCCATTTCTGTTTTGAGCAGAACATCTGCAGGAACTGTTTGTGTTGCTAGTTCTTCTAAAGAGTTAATATTAAGTACTTTTAGCATTTCCTTAATATCATTTTCCCTTGGCCCGATATGCCTGTCGGTAAAAGTTAGTGACATAGTGTTTTATTTTTTTATTTGTTTTTATATTTTTTACTTTATAGCTAATGACTATTAAATCATAAGTTAGCGGACAAATGTAATGAATTTTTACAAAAACTTTGGCATAAAAAAAAATATCTTACTTTTGCATTATTAAAACCTATACAGATATGAGTTTATTAAGTAAAAAAATTTCTGAGCTCCAAGAAAGAACAGCAAAAGCTATTCTTGGAGGAGGAGACAAAGCCATAGCAAAACAGAAAGCTATGGGTAAACTTCCGGCAAGGGAGCGGATAAGCAAACTTTTAGATGAGGGCTCTTTTTATGAGTATGATTTATTTATAGAACATGATGCCAGAGAGTTTGGGATGGAGAATAAAAGCTTGGCAGGAGATGGTGTGGTAATTGGTACAGGTAATGTTAACGGACAACCTGTAGCTATCTATGCGCAAGATTTTACTGTTGCAGGGGGTTCATTAGGCTCAATGCATGCTAGAAAAATTACAAAAATAATGGACTATGCTTTAAGAATGAGAATTCCGTTAATAGGCATAAATGATTCTGGGGGTGCGCGTATTCAAGAGGGGGTTAATTCATTAGCCGGTTATGGTGAGATATTTTTTAGAAATACGCTAGCTAGTGGCGTAATTCCGCAAATTTCAGTAATTCTAGGGCCATGTGCCGGAGGTGCAGTTTATTCTCCCGCCCTTACAGATTATGTTTTTGTAGTGGATAAAATTTCCAAAATGTTTATTACAGGCCCCGAGGTTATTAAATCGGTATTGGGAGAGGAAATTGATATGGAGTCGCTGGGTGGTGCCCGTGTTCATTGCGAAACCACAGGTAATGCGCATTTTTTTGCAGAGAGCGAAGAAGAGTGCTTTAAACAAATAAAAGAGCTAATTTCTTATCTCCCCGCTCATAACATGGCTAAACCTATTGCCAGAAAATCGGCTGAACCACTAAAAAAGTATCAAATTGATAAAATTGTTCCCGAGGATCCAACTACTCCTTATGATGTTAGAGAGGTAATTAAATCGCTAACCGATAGCTCTGAGTTTATTGAAGTGCAAGAATTATGGGCTCCTAATATTGTAATTGGATATGGAAGGATAGATGGTAAAACTGTTGGCTTTGTTGCAAATCAGCCTCTTTATTTGGCAGGGGTATTAGATTGCGATTCTTCAGATAAAGCCGCAAGATTTATTAGATTCTGCGATGCTTTTGAAATTCCAATAGTAACTTTAGAGGATATGCCGGGGTATTTACCGGGTGTAGATCAAGAGCATGCCGGGGTTATTCGCCATGGAGCTAAATTACTGTATGCTTATTCTGAGGCTTCTGTTCCTAAAGTAACTATTATTTTACGTAAGGCTTATGGGGGAGGATACATTGCAATGAATTCACGCCATTTGAGGGCAGACTTTGTATTTGCATGGCCAATGGCCGAAATTGCCGTTATGGGTCCCGAGGGAGCTGCTAATATTATTTTCCGCAAAGAAATTATTGAGGCAGAGGATCCCGATGCAATGAGGAAGCAAAAGGTTGAAGAGTATAAAGAAAAATTTGCAAATCCGTATGTAGCCGCTGCCAAAGGGTATATAGATTCTGTAATTACCCCTACCGATACACGTAAATTTATTCTTCATGCGTTAAATATTTCTGTAAACAAGACTCTAAAACGTCCTGCAAAAAAACATGGTATCGCACCATTTTAGGACTGTGTGGTGTAATGTTATTTGTTTTTTATAAATTTATAAATTAGAAATTATGAATCCAAAAGAAATTAATTTAATGAGTGGAGATATGGCCGATGCCGTGCTTATGTCTAACGATCCTAACTCTATGGCGGGCAATATACAAATTCATGTTGGAGGACGTAAATATAAAACCTTATATACAAAAAAATTTACTGAGCGGAAGATGTGGGTAAAAGCTAACCCTAATGAAATTTTGTCAATTTTACCAGGGTCTGTAGATTCAATTATGGTAAAGGTTGGCGATAAAGTAAAAAAAGGGGATAGGCTTATGATATATGAGGCTATGAAAATGAAAAATGTTATTTCCGCTCCATTTGAAGCCATTATTGAGACTATAGATGTAAAAGTAGGTGATAAATTGCCTAAAGGAGCGCGCTTAATTCTTTTACGTAATTAAGATTACTTATTAAATAATAAAAAAAGGTGCCCCACAAGGCACCTTTTGTCATTTATAATAATATAGCTATTAAAGTTAATCTCTTTGTTTTTTATTTTCATTATAAATAATTACTTTTGTAAGGAGGCAGCAATAAAAGCATAAAAGTTATAAACGTGATTAATTATAGAAATGGACAAAGAGTTAATCGGTTTTAGTAGGCAGGCGGTAGGGAGACGTGGCGAGGATATTGCTAATACTTACCTAAAAGCTTTGGGTTGTAAAGTTGTTGCAAGAAATTGGTATAGCGGGCATAATGAATTAGATATTGTTGTAGAAGAGCCTTGTTTTATCCGTTTTGTGGAGGTACGTACCCTTGTTTATCCAAATGTAGTTGAGCCGTTTGAGACTATCGGGATACTAAAGCAACAAAAAGTTATTAAGGCTGCAAGGGCTTTTATTGTAAAGAATAGAATAAATAAAGAAGTTGTTTTTGATGTTGTTTCAATTGTTTTAAATGAGAGTGATTTTAAATTAGAGTATATTAAAAATGCCTTTACTCCTTTATGGTAGCATTGTATAAATAAATTTAATATGGATAGAGAGAATAAGTATTGTATTATTATGGCCGGCGGCATAGGTAGCCGTTTTTGGCCTATAAGCAGGAATGCAATGCCAAAGCAGTTCCTTGATATTTTAGGTACAGGCAGTTCTTTTTTACAGCAAACATTTAATAGGTTTGCACAAATTGTTCCGGTAGAGAATATATTAATAGTTACTTCTGAACAATATGAGAGGCTTGTTAAAGAACAGTTGCCACAGATGAGAGAAGAAAATATTTTGCTTGAGCCTCATAGAAGGAATACAGCTCCATGTATCGCTTACGCAACATATAAACTTTACAAAAAAAACCCTAATGCGGTTGTGGTGGTGGCTCCGTCCGATCATCTTATTTTAAATGAGGAGTTGTTTTTACATACAATAGAAAATGCTCTTTTGTTTGCAGAGGATCATAATGATTTGTTTACGCTTGGAATAAAACCTACGCGCCCAGAAACAGGCTACGGGTATATTCAGACAAATAGTGCTAAGACGCGTAACATAAATGGGTATGTTTCTTATAGTGTAAAGACTTTTACCGAGAAACCTAATAAAGATTTGGCAAAAGTGTTAGTTGAGAGTGGTGAGTTCCTTTGGAATTCCGGAATATTTGTATGGAATTTGCTGGCCATAAAAGAAGAATTAGAAAAGCATCTTCCCGATATTGCTAATCCTTTTAAGGATGGGATACCTTTTTATTATACAGAGAAAGAAAAAGAATATATTAAAGGGATATATGAGGCATGCAACGGCATTTCTATAGATTATGGCGTTATGGAAAAGACTAGTAGAAGTTGGGTTTTTGAAGCTTCGTTTGGCTGGAGTGACTTGGGAACATGGGAGTCTTTATATGCACAAGATAAAAAAGACGGGAAAAATAATATGATTAATGTAGGGGAAAGTATGATTGAAGATGTTAATAATTCAATTGTGGTTTCTAAAGAAAAGGATAAACTGGTTGTGATAAAAGGTCTTGATAATTATATGGTTGTTAATACAGACGATGTACTTATGATATGTCCCAAGGACGATATTGCATTTAAGAATATAATTACTGACCTTACAGTTAATGAACTAACTAAATTTCAATAAATATTTATGGCAAAATCAATAGGACTGAATGTGCAGAGCGAAATTGGAACGCTAGAGGGCGTTATTTTGCATACTCCGGGTGCAGAAGTAGAGAACATGACCCCGGGTAATGCTCAAAGGGCATTATATAGTGATATTCTAAATCTTTCTATAGCACAAAAAGAATATACCCAATTACAAGGAGTTTTAAGTAAATACACAACAACGTATCAAATTTACGATTTACTTGTTGCTGTTTTGGAAAATTATAGGCAAAGAGAGGCTCTTATAGGAAAGATTTGTATTTCTGAGGAGGTTACCGATTATTTTGATTACTTAATGGAGATGAGCTCGGCAGATTTAGCTAAATCTCTAATTGAAGGGGTTCCGGCAAGGATTAACTCCCTTACAGCATATCTTAAAGATGAGTATTATGCTCTTTTTCCCTTATATAATTTTTACTTTACAAGAGATGCTTCGGTTACTATTGGGGGAAATGCCCTTATATGCAGAATGGCAAGCAAAGTAAGAATGAGAGAGTCTCTTATTATGGAGGCTATTTTTAAGGGTTCCGGGGCGTTTGATTGCAATATTATAAATGCACATGATTTTAAGCCGGGGAATGAAGAGATTTTTATGGAGGGGGGAGATATTCTTATTGCTAGGGATGATATATTACTAATAGGGAATGGTAATAGGACTAGTACTCAGGGAATTGATATGCTTATAAACCGCCTTTGTAAGGATAAAAGTGATGGGCGCAGACATGTAATTGTTCAACAATTACCTCATTCTCCAGAGTCATTTATTCATTTAGACATGGTTTTTACTATGCTAGATTATGATAAATGTATGGTATTTGATCCTCTTATTTTAAGGGATAATCAATATCAAACCGTGCATATTACCATTGACAATGGGAAAGTTTCAAAAATTAAAACAGTTCCTAATATTCCAGCTGCATTGCGTAAACTAGGAATGGATTTAGAACCTATTGTTTGTGGTGGTAAGGCAGATGAATGGAACCAAGAGCGTGAGCAATGGCATAGTGGTGCAAACTTTTTTGCAATAGCTCCGGGAAAGGTTCTTTCCTATGCTCGTAATGTACATACGTTAGATGAGTTAAACAGCAATGGCTTTGAAATAATTCCTGCGTGGGATATTATTAATGGAAACAAAGATGCTAATGATTATAAGAATTGTGTAATTACAATTGAAGGAAGTGAGTTGCCTCGTGGAGGCGGTGGAGCAAGGTGCATGACAATGCCGGTTAGTAGAAAAGCTCTTTAAAGATGTTTAATTTAACTATATTTTAAAAATAATATATAACTTAGCGCCTCAAATTTGAGTGATATTATGAAACAGAAAATTGAAGAATTATTACATGAAATAGAGCAGCTAAAGGCTCAGAAATTACAAGAAGTAGAGGAGATAAGAGTTAAGTTGTTAGGAAAGAAAGGAGAAGTTACTAAATTATTTGAAGATTTTAGGAATGTTCTTCCAGAGCAAAAAAAAGAATTTGGGCAGAGACTTAATGTGCTTAAAACAAAAGCCGCCGAAAAAATAGAGGAGCTTAGACAGCTTATAGAGGATACTCCTAGTGATAATTCAGCTAAGTTTGATTATACAAAGCCGGGCGATAAATTTGAACTAGGAACAAGGCATCCTATATCAATAACAAGAGAAGAGATTATCTCTATCTTTGGAAAATTTGGCTATGCTGTAGCTGAGGGGCCAGAGATTGAGGATGATTGGCATGTGTTTGGAGCACTTAATTTTCCACCTGAGCATCCTGCAAGGGATATGCAAGATACTTTTTTTATTTCGGCCGGGGATAATCCTATTTTGTTAAGAACTCATACAAGTTCTGTACAAGTTAGGACTATGGAAAAAATGGCACTTCCAATAAGAGTACTTTGTCCGGGACGTGTTTTTAGAAATGAAGCTATTTCTGCCCGGGCGCATTGTATATTTCATCAGATAGAGGGTTTATATATAGATAAGAATGTTTCGTTTGCAGATCTTAAACAAGCTATTTTGTTGTTTGCAAAAGAGATGTTTGGAGAGGAAACAAAAATAAGAATGCGGCCATCTTACTTTCCTTTTACAGAGCCTAGTGCTGAGGTTGATGTTAGTTGTAACATTTGTAAGGGGAAGGGATGCAATATATGTAAAGGAACAGGGTGGTTAGAGATTATGGGGTGTGGAATGGTAGATCCAAATGTACTTGAAGCATCCGGGATAGATTCTAAAGAATATTCTGGCTTTGCCTTTGGTATGGGAGTAGAGAGAATAGCTATGCTTAAGTGGCAGGTTAAGGACTTACGTCATTATTTTGAGAATGATGTTCGTTTCTTGCGTGAGTTTGAGTCCGTAGTTTAGTTAGTTTCCTATTCTTTCTACAGTTTTTTGATATTTTTTTTTGGAGAATAAAAAAAAGAACCTATCTTTGCATTCCCAAACAAGAGATAAGAGGTCTCTAAATGGATAAGTTCTTTATATTTTGCGGAAATAGCTCAGTTGGTAGAGCATAACCTTGCCAAGGTTAGGGTCGCGAGTTCGAGTCTCGTTTTCCGCTCAAAGTTTAGTTTTGGTTATCAAGAAAAACTCTCAAACTAGAGAGTTTTTTTTGACAGTTATGGTAAATAACTGCTCGGGTGGTGGAATAGGTAGACACGCAGGACTTAAAATCCTGTGGGCAGAAATGTCCGTACGGGTTCGATTCCCGTCCCGAGCACTAGTTTTAAATCCTTTGCAGTAATGCAAGGGTTTTTTTTTGTAAAAAAATATTACCTTTGGAGCAAATAAAGTACGGTAATAATTATCAACAAATGAAAAAAATAGTAATTATTTTAGTGTTTATTATAACAAGTGTTATGGTATACGCACAGAAACAAGTATCTAATGCCGTTTTAGATAATATACATGCCCGTAAGAGTGTAAGGACATATAAGGTTAATTCTAACGGTAGTGCTATTCCGGTTTCAAAGGACACTCTTGAGCTTATTGTTAGGGCAGGTATGGCGGCTCCAAGTGCTATGAACAGACAGCCATGGGAATTTTATATTGTAACTAGAAGTGTAAATGGAGAGCCTGATCCTATGAATGTTATGGCCGAAAAACTTCCTTATGCTAAAATGTTGAAAACAGCCGGAGCGGCAATTGTAGTTCTTGGTAATACAGAGATAGGTAATCTTTGGCAGCATGATTGTGCGGCTGCAGCTGAAAATATTTTGCTTGCAATTGAATCTTTGGGCTTGGGCGGTGTGTGGACAGCTGGTTTTCCGTATGAAGATAGGGCAAAGGTAATTAAAGAAACATTAGGGATACCAGATCCGTATCAACCGCTTTGTATAATTCCTTTGGGATATCCTGCCGGGGAAAGTAAGCCAAAAGATAAATGGAAACCGCAGAAGGTGCATTTTAATAAATGGTAAATTTCTGTTAAAATTTAAACAATTTTATATATTTTGCATTATTTTTGCAAATCTCTTCTTCTTTTAGCGTTTTTAGTACGATTTATTTAAAATACTTAGGGAAATAGCGGCTTTGGTTGTTTATCTTAATGTAAGGCTGGGGATAATAGAATTAATTCAAATATATATAAGGCATTTTAATAAGATGAAATTTAAAAAATTATTTATTTTACTTTTACTTTCAATCTTTGCATTGAATGTATTTGCTCAGGGAGATAATCCGGTGAGCTGGAGCTCAAAAGTTGAGAACATAAAAGACAACGTTTACGAGATTCAACTTGTAGGTACCATAGAAGGGAAATGGCATATTTATGATCTTGGTCCATACCAAGATGGGCCTATTTCTACTACTATTGTAATAAAAGGAGGTCAAGGGGTAAAGGTTGTTGGTAAACCATATATTAAAACAAAAGTTCATAAATATTTTGATCAAATGTTTAATATGGAGATTGGAACATGTGCGAATGGAGTTGTTATTGCCCAAAAGGTTGAGGTTTCTGCAGCAAAAGCTACAGAGGTAATTGCAACTATGGAGTGGCAGACATGTGATGATGGAAGTTGTCTTCCTCCAACCGATGAAGAAGTTAAAGTAAAATTGCCTGCTGCAAAAGCAGGAGTGGCAGCCGCTACAGATGCTATTGCTGCAACTACTGCAACTACCCAAGATGAGGTTGTTAGCGGTAGTGAAATTGCTGCTGATTCTATTGCTC
The DNA here is from genome assembly GCA_036659275.1 of Bacteroidales bacterium. Classification (GTDB taxonomy): domain Bacteria; phylum Bacteroidota; class Bacteroidia; order Bacteroidales; family UBA932; genus Egerieousia. The sequence continues at coordinate 13,132 of JAVXCW010000023.1, forward strand.
AAACTGCTCAAGCTAGTACGGTAGTAGATGAGGTTAAGCCTAATGATACACTTACTGTACCTGCCGAGGGAGGGAAAAAATCACTTTGGGGCGTTATTTTGGAGGCTATTGCGTGGGGCTTTGTTGCGTTATTAACACCTTGTGTATTTCCTATGGTGCCTATGACTGTTTCTTTCTTTCTTAAAAATTCGGGAGGAACAAAAACTAAAGGAAGATTTTTTGCAGCATTTTATGGGTTTTCTATAGTTGCCTTATATACTGTTCCTATTGCTGTTATTATTCTTATGACCTATTTCTTAGGGGGAGATGCTGTAACGGCAGATATTTTTAATTGGTTAGCTACACACTGGATACCAAATATTTTATTCTTCATAATATTTATTGTTTTTGCAGCGAGTTTCTTTGGCGCATTTGAAATAACAATGCCTAGCTGGATGGTAAATAAAACAGATTCAAAAAGTGATAAAGGGGGGTTAATAGGGGTGTTCTTTATGGCACTTACTCTTGTGCTCGTCTCATTTTCATGTACAGGGCCTATTGTAAGTTCTGTGCTTATTAAGAGTACTCAAGGGGAGATTTGGGAGCCAATTATTACTATGTTTGCTTTCTCTACGGCGTTTGCTCTTCCGTTTACTGTTTTTGCATTTGCTCCTTCTTTGTTAAAGGATCTTCCAAAGAGCGGTGGATGGTTAAATTCTGTTAAAGTTGTGCTTGGTTTTATAGAGCTTGCTTTAGGCCTAAAATTCTTAAGCGTTGCAGACCAAGTATACCAATGGCAATTACTAGATAGAGAGGTTTATCTTGCTATGTGGATTGTAATATTCTCTTTATTAGGGCTTTATTTGTTGGGCAAATTAAGATTTGCACACGATACTCCCGATGATCATCTATCGGTGAAGAGGCTATTTCTTTCTATTGCGGTATTCTCGTTTGTTGTATATATGATTCCTGGTATGTGGGGTGCTCCATTAAAGGCACTGAGTGGTTATCTTCCTCCAATTGAAAGTATAGATTTTAATTTGGCCAAATCAAATACAGTTGTAGTTGCCGGTGGCGATGGCGCATTACATAATGCTTTACCTGCTAAAAAGCACACAGATATGGGGCTTAAACATATAGATGGTATCCCCGGGTTCTTTGATTATAAAGAGGCTTTAGAATACTCTGTAACTGTAAATAAACCTGTATTTATAGATTTTACGGGCGCTGCTTGTGTAAATTGCAGAGAAATGGAGAGCCGCGTATTTAGCGATCCTAAAATAAAGAGCATGCTTAATAATGACTTTGTGTTTGTATCAATTTATGGCGATGTTAAAACAGAAGTGCCAGAGAGCGACTGGGTTACTTTACCTAATGGAAAGGTTCTTAAGGGACTTGGTAAAATTAACACAAACTTTATTATGTCAAAATATAACGTAAATGCAATGCCTTATTATATTGTTGTAGATGCTACCGGTAAAGAGGTTGTGGAGCCAAGAGGTTATGATTTAGATAAGGATGCTTTTGTTGAATTCCTTAATGGAGCTATTGCTGCTTACAAAAAATAGACAAATTTTTCATAGTTACTAAATATATTACAATGGTAAAAGGCGGTAATTTTCATATTACTGCCTTTTATTATTAACAAAATTGTAGGGAGAGTTTTTTTTTCTAATTTTGCAGCTTGCAAATAGAAAAAATATTAATTGATAGGCAACCCAGAATGCATATAGTATCGCAACAAAATGAACATTTTTTTAATGAAGCTTTCGAACTACATTTTGAGAGGGTGGTTGCTTATATTAATGCGTATTGCAGAGATAAAGAGATGGCTCGTAATATTGCGCAAGATACTTATGTTACGTTTTGGGAAAATATAGATAAAGTTGATTCTACAAAAACTGCTCTTCCATATCTTTTTTTTGTAGCTAAAAACAAAACTCTTAATGCGTTAAAGCGAGATTTAGTAAAAGAACGATATAGTAATTACACCCAAAAAAGAGATTTAGAGATAACTTGTAGAGCTTTAGACTCTAGTACAATTGATAAGATTCATGTGCAGGAGATAGAGAAGCTTGTATCAAAAAGTGTTGAGCAAATGAATGATAAAGTTAAAGAGACATTTTGCCTTAGTAGGTTTAATAATCTTAAAAATGAAGAGGTGGCCCAAAAATTAGATGTTTCTGTAAAAACCGTAGAATATAGGATGGCTGCCGCTCTTAGAATTTTAAGAAAAAATTTAAAAGACTTTATAAAAGTATTATTATTTTTTATTGGAGTGTAAAAATGGAAAGTTTTTTTAGGGCTTAATATTACCTAAGTTGTTAGTTATTATAGATTTTACAATAAAGTGATGAATAAAAATTTATTAATAAGACATATTAATGGAGAAACAACCTTACAAGAGAGTGAGAGTGTAATTTTGTGGATTAATAAATCGGCGGATAACGAGACTTATTATATTAATCTTATGAATTTAATTGTTTTAGAGAATGTTTCTAGAGAGCATCCTCTGGGGGTTGGTATGAGTAATGAACTAAAAGAGGATTCGTTAAAAAGGATACAGAATAAAATAGATAATAAACAGCATAAGCCGGTAATTAATATATGGAAACTTGCTTCTTATGCAGCAATAGCTCTTCTTTTTATCTCTATTGCATTTAATTTATATCAATTTGGAGGTAAAGATAATGTTTTGGTAATTAATAAAATTCCTGCGGTTTCAAATATTATAAACACATATTATACAGAAAATGGAGTTAAAGGAAAACTTATGCTTCCCGATAGTTCATTTGTATGGTTAAATTCCGGCTCAAAAATTACTTACCCTAAGGAGTTTGACAGCGATAAAAGGCGGATTTCTTTTGAAGGGGAAGGATATTTTGATGTTGTAAAAAATCCGCAGTGGCCAATGGAGGTAATTACCCCTAAAGGGATGAGAGTTGAGGTATTAGGAACAAAATTCCATATAAAATCGTATGATAATGACGATGAAGAACAAGCCACATTATTTTCCGGTATAATTGATATATCAAAAACTGATGGAACAAAGAATGTGCTTAATATGAAAGTGCTTAAACCAAGAGAATCACTTAGATTTACAAGTAAGGGAGCTGTAGTTCTTACTCCAAGGGCTGATACAACAAAAAAAATTGCGTGGAAAAGAGGAGAACTACTGTTTGAGCAAACGCCTATGCAGGAGGTTATTAAAATGCTAGAGAGATGGCATGGTGTAGAAATTATAGTTAAAGATCCGGTGGTTTTATCGTATAAATTTACCGCAGACTTTTCTTCTGAATCAATAGTGCAAATTCTTGAACTTTTTAGGTACACATCTCCAATCGACTATACTATTGAGGAGAATAAGATTTATCTTAAAAAAAGAAAAATATAAAAAATATTAGGGGGAAAGAGTAGATAGGTGTTATATTAACAGATAGGTTTTAAAGGTTAATATAAAGTAAAAATTACACTTACTTAAAATTATTTCACAAAGACGGTGTTGTAGGAACATCGTCTTTTTTTCATGCAGTAAATCCTATTTTTTTCGTTTAGTGTGTATGTGTTTTATTAATTTCATTTAGGGCTAAATATGTCTCTGCTTGTTAAAGCACTATAACTAACCAAACAAATCACATCTATTTATGAGAAAAATAATTTTAATATCAATTTTATCAATTATCTCTTTTGGGGTATATGCTCAACAAGGAGGTGGAGTAAAGTGGGAAGAAGGAACTTTTGCTCAAGCTATTGAAAAAGCACAAAAAAAATCGAAACCTATATTTTTAGATTGCTATACAAGTTGGTGCGGGCCATGTAAACAGATGGCTAATAGTGTATTTCCACTTGCTAAAGCCGGGGAATTCTTTAATTCAGCATTTGTGAATATAAAAATAGACATGGAAAAGGGAGAAGGAGTAGCATTAAAAGAGAAATTTGCGGTTAAGGCATTTCCTACTTTTCTTATTTTAAATAGCGATGGCACAGAAATAGGAAGAATTGTTGGCGGGGGTGAATTAGAAGAATTTATAGTAAAGGTAAAAAATACAATGTCTCCAAGTAATTCGCCTATGGCTTTAAAGGCTAAATATGAGCAGACAAAAAATATTGAGACAGCATTGGCTTATATGAGCGTTTTGGATGCATCTTATATGCAAGATAAAATAGTGGAGTTTATAGAGGCGAATTACGATAATTTTAAGAGGGAACTTTACTCAGAGCAAATGTGGAAATATATAGCAATGGCTCTCTCTTCTAATTCTGTTTATGATAAAGTTGTGGCTAACAAATATGAGTTTGATGAGATTTTTTCTTGTGGAGCCGTAAACATGGCAATATCAACAGTGCTTTATAATAAGCTGGTAAACTACCTTACAGGCAAATTAACATTAACTCCGCAAGAAGTTAAATCTATAGCAAAAGATCTTTCTTTTACAAAAGAAGGGCGAAACCTTATGCTTGCAAGAACTGTATCTAATATTGCTGTAGCATATTCCCATAATGACACAGCATCAATAGCAAAATCACTTAATATAAATTTTTTAAACCAACGTTTAACAGGGCATGAGCGTTTTATGCTAAATACTTTTGTGTTGCAAAAGGGAGTTTTTTTAAGTGATGCTCAAAAACAAGAATTTAAATTAAAAATAAAATAATTTTTTAACTTTTTTTAGGGGTTCATTTGTCTCATATTGTTATGGGGCTATAACCTAATTGTATTTATATGATAATAAAAGCTATTAACACGTTGATAAAACAAAAAGCCCTATATGCTTTGTTGTTTTTAACATTTTCGCTTGGAGTAGCTGCACAAAACATTTCGCTTAAAATGGAGAATAAGCCGTTGAGCGATGTATTAGCAGCCATATCACAAGCTACCGATTATAAATTTGTATACTCGGACGCACTAAAAGAAATTAAATCTCCGGTTACCATTAACTGTAGCAATAAAGGACTAAAAGCGGTACTCGATGAAGTTCTGCGTGGTAAAAAAATAAGCTATAAAATTGATGGCAAAAACATTGCATTATCACCAGAGAATGTTGTTCCTCAAAAAACAACAAATAAAGCCTTTGTAATAAAAGGAATTATAACAGATAATACAGGCGAACTTTTGCCGGGTGTTGCTGTACAAAACAAACGAACAAATAAATACACTGCAGCCGATTTAGATGGTAACTATCAAATTGAAGTAGCTGAGGGTGATGTACTTTTATTTACTTCAATTGGTATGGCAAATAAAAATATTACGATTTCTGGTAAATCAGAAAAACTTAATGTTGTCTTAAACCAAGATGCAATTGCTTTGGAAGATGTTGTTGTAACAGGTTACCAAACCTTATCTAAAGAGAGGTCTAGTGGTTCGTATGCAGTTGTAACATCTGAAAAAATTCAGAATAAATTGCAAACAAATGTTATAGACAGACTAGAGGGAATGATTGCCGGCCTTAATACAAATAGAGGTAAAATTGAAGTACGTGGTGTTTCAACAATAAATGGTACTAAGGATCCATTATATGTTGTTGATGGTGTCCCATTTGAGGGTGAACCGGGGGTAAACGCATCCCCTTTAGACGTACTTAATCCTTCAGAGATAGTTAATGTCACAGTACTTAAAGATGCAACAGCTGCTTCTATTTACGGAGCACGTTCTGCCAATGGTGTAATTGTTATTACTACCCGTAGTGGTTATGTAGGTAAAACTAAAGTTAGTTATAACGGAAGTGTAAATATACGTGGCATGCAAGATAGAGACTATTCCAATACAATGTCTAGCAGTGAATTAGTTGATTATCAAATAATGCTAATGGATTCTTATCCAAGATTAACAAGAAAAGGACCAAGGGAGTGGCAGAACGATGTACAAGTTCTTTTATTAGATAAAAAGGAAGGGAAAATTACACAAGAGCAATTTGATAAATCATTAGTTCCTTATAGGAATAACGATAGATACGACCAAGTTGTTAATGAATTTATGAGAAAGCAAAGAGTGGTTAATCAACATAACCTTTCATTTAGTGGTGGATCTGATATATATAAATATAGTGTATCTGCAAACTATACCGGAACAGCACCTTACGAAAAGGCTCAATACGAAAACAGGATAGGGTTTAATATTAAGAATACTTTTGATTTCTTTAAATGGTTACAAGTTGATGCAGGAGTTATGGGAAGCCAGGTTAAAAATGATTGGGACAATGGCGTTTTAGGCAATAGCTACCTTAATAGCGGTGGTGCATCCTATTTAATGTTTAGAGATTCAGAAGGGAATCCATTACAATATTATAGTGCGCCAACGGGATCGCAATATAAATCTCAATTTGAAATTGACAGATTAAATGGCTTAGGATTGCAAGACGAAACGTTTGTTCCTGTTAATGAACTTGGAACTAGACACTATACAGCAAAACAAAACTATTTAAATCTTAATATTGGAGCTAAAATTAGAGTTATTGAGGGGCTTAATATTAACTTAAGGTATCAAACAGAGCAAAGTAACGGTTTTACAAAACAATATGATTCAAAGGATTCGTATGTTGCAAAAAGAATGATAAACGATGCTACACAAATGAAGGATGGTATTCCTACCAACCTAATTCCTGTTGGCGGACAAATTCTTCAGAGAAACTTAGATAATTACTCTTACACTTTAAGAGGCCAAATAGATTACACTAAGGATATTAAGAAAGATCATTATATTCAAGCTTTAGCCGGTGCCGAGGTAAGGAAAGTTGTAACTAACGGTAATGCCTTTTACAGATTAGGATATGATGATGATAATCTTGGGTATAGCGAGTATAATGCACTAAATTTAACACAGTATATAAGTGGCACAGAGGCTATTGGCGGCGGATTTTCTTTTAGCAATCCATTTAGAAATAACCCTGCAATTGCGCAAACCGATAATAGATATGTCTCTTTTTATGCAAATGCATCGTATAGTTGGAAACAAAAACTTACTGTTACTGCAAGTGTAAGAATGGACCAATCTAACTTGTTTGGTACAGATCCTAAATATCAATATCGCCCTTTATGGTCGGCAGGAGCACACTATGTTCTTTTACAAAATTATAAAGGATGGTTAGACCGATTGGTTGTAAGGGCTACTTATGGTATAAATGGTAATATTCCTAAACTTAATGGTCCATATCTTATTGCAAAAGTTGATAGAAATAATTACTACACAAATGAAAATGCAATGTATATAGATACACCTCCTAATCCAACTTTAAGATGGGAGAAAACTAAAGTATTTAATATTGGAGTAGACTTTAATATGTTTAGCAGCAGGTTAACCGGGTCAATAGAATTCTATAATAAAAATACTACAGACTTATTGGGACCATTTACAACAGACCCAACATTGGGATGGGGATCGGTAGACATGAATTTTGGAAGTATGTACAATAGAGGTGTTGAGCTATCACTTAATAGTGTAAACATAAATCACAGTAACTTTAGATGGACAAGTAATTTTGTATTTAGTTATAACAAAAATGAAATTACAGATATTGAAACTTCTGATGAGTCGGCATACAGTTATTATAAAGGACTTAATAATAGAATAGGTTATCCTATGGGAGCTATGTTTAGCGTAAGGTATAAGGGGCTTAATGAGAAAGGTTATCCTGTTGCATATAATGCAAAAGGAGAAGAGATTTTAAATAAGACTCAACTTACCAAAGAAGATTTAGTATATTCTGGAACTTATAATCCTCCATATAATGCATCTCTTACAAATACATTCTCTTATAAAGGAATAGATTTATCATTTATGTTTATTTATTCCGGCGGACATGTAATGAGAGATATTGCAGCTCGCTATTGCATAACATCGCATCCAATATATGCAACAGGAAACACAGATAGGGGATATATGAATTATTGGAAACAACCGGGTGACGAAAAAATACCGGGGATGAATCCTGCATATATGTTCCAATCATCGGCTAGAAACGGAGAGGATATATGGAAAGCCGCAGATAAGCACGTTAAAAAAGGAGACTATATTAAGCTTAGAGATCTTACACTAGCTTATAATTTACCTGCAGGTCTTCTTAAAAAGACATTTATAAGTGGGGTTAGATTTAGTTTTCAGGCAAGGAATCTATGGTACTGGGCTGCAAATGATAGCGGTTTAGATCCCGAGGTTTGGTCTGGATCTTCTCTTTCTCCAAGTAGAGGAACACATTATCCTGCAGAATTTACATTTGGGTTAAATCTTAATTTTTAATTGAAAGATGAATAAAATATTACATATAATTTTAATAATTGCATCTCTTGGTATAATTCAAGGATGTGGAGATTATTTAGATAATCCGCCAAAAGGGATGACTATTCCCAGTAAATGCGAAGATTATGAGAAATTGTTAAACAACCAAGGCCTTTTAAATGGTTTAAGTGAGGAGTTGGAATATTTAACCGATAATGTACATTTGATAAATAAAGATAAAGCAGCATCGGGATATATTTTTATAAATAAAAGTGATAAAGCGAAAAATATTTATTCTTTTGCTCCCGGTCAAATTGATGTTCCCGGTTCTAAGGATTATATATGGGATGGTGCTTATAGTAATTTATTTACTCTTAACGCTATAATTAACGGTGTAATGGAGTCTACAGGTAGTACTACTGAGAAGAAATTAAGGATTAAATCCGAGGCTTTATTTGCAAGGGCTTTTGAATATTTTAATCTTGTAAATATATATGGTGCTCAATATGATAAGGCTACGTCTGCTAAAGATTATGGCGTTCCATATATAAAGGAGGCAGATATTAATCAAAAATATACAAGGCAAACAGTAGCCCAAGTTTACGAAAATATTTTTGCGGATTTAAAAGAGGCAGAAACAGGTTTGGCTGTTACGGTACCAAACAAAGCTCATCCAAATAAAGCTGCTTTAAGTTCTTTTTATGCAAGGTTGTATTTAACAATGGGCGACTATACAAAAGCTTTGGAGAATGCGAATGCAGCATTAAATGTAAATGACAAATTGCTTAATCTTAATGATTATATGATGCAGGATGGTACTACTTGGGATAGGGTTGTATTAAAAACTGATAAGACAAAAAGACTTCCCGATATCGATCATCCCGAGGCTAATTATTTTAAAACTTATGGTGGACGTTTGCAAGGTGAGGTTATGTTAAATACAGAATTTAGAGATTTATTTAAAAAAGATGTTCCTACAGAAGCTAAAGATTTGCGTAAAGAGTATTTTTATGCAGAGGATGAAGTTAATTTAGGTGGAAGTACAGATTATTTTCCAGGTGAATGTGCCTATGTTTTATATACAACTTTAAATATTGGATTTACATCAACAGAGAACTATCTTATTGCTGCAGAATGTGAGGCAAGAATAGGTTCTAAAGATAGAGCTATGGAACTTATTAACAAACTACGTGATAATAGGTTTGAGAATAATATTGCTCTTACAGCTTCTTCTAATGATGAGGCATTAGTTAAAGTCCTTGACGAAAGAAGAAAAGAACTTGCTATGAAAGGGTTTAGACTATTTGATTTAAAACGTCTTAACAAAGAGGCTAAATTTGCTAAAACAATAACTCATACTGCCGACGGTGAAACTTGGACTCTTGCCCCTAACAATCCTAAGTATATATTTCCTATTAATCAGGAGATTCTTAATTTTTATCCCGATATGCCACAATACGATAGAAAATAGATTATGAAAAAGATAATATGTATAGTATTTATGTTGGTAAGTCTTAATCTTGTAGCGCAAGAGGGAATAAAATTTCAACATGGAACATGGGCACAAGCTAAGGAACTTGCGGTAAAAGAGAACAAATTAATTTTTGTGGATTTTTATACTCAATGGTGTGGCCCTTGCTATAATATGGCTAAAAACACCTTTGTTTTATACAGTGTAGGTACTTTGTATAACACAAATTTTGTTAATATGAAAATTGATGCAGAGAATGGAGAAGGTATTGAGCTTGCAAAAAAATATGGTGTACGATCTTATCCTACGTACTGCTTTATAGATCCTAAAACAGAAGAAATTGTGCATCGTTCTAGTAGTAATCAAGCTCCCGATACTTTTATTTTTACAGGAGAGAGTGCTTTAAATTCTAAAACAACATCTGTATATTTAGAAAAAGCGCGCGCTGCCGGGAATAAGGAGGCTGAATTTCTTTTAGCGTTTGCAAATTATTGCGGATCGTGCTATAGGAGAGATGAGGCTTTAGAGGCTGCTCAAGAACTTGTTAAAATAAACGGTTATGGCTTAGATAACCCTAAAGTTTGGGACTTGTTTGTTAAATTTATATCGGGAAGAGAAAATACTCTTTTTACTAATTTAGCTGCAAATGTAGATAAATACAGAACAATTTACGGAGCTCAAAAGGTTGATAAAAAGCTATTTGCAGAGTGTAGCTATGTTCCCGATAGCAAATTATGGGCAACTTTACCTTCATTTAACGGCAAAGAATATCTTATAAAAAAAGAGGAAGCCAATTTAGCTTTAAGAGAGAAAAGATATGAGCAAGCTGCAAAAATTTATGATGAACTTATGGCTAATCCGGGCAACTTTAAGGAGGATCTTTGTCGCTCATTAACATTTACTGCTCGCTCTAACCAATACGGAGAACATCCTGCTTTTTGGCACGATAAATGTCTTGAAATAGCAAGATATGTTGCATATAATAACCCTAATAGGGATGATGTACAAATTCATCATGAATATGCAAAGCAACTCGAACTAAAATTGCAGAGACTTAATACCCCTTTAGCAACTCCAGTTAATGGAGCTAAAGAGTACTCAATGAGGCCTGCAGATCTTAAACAAAAACCTTCTTATAAGAAGAAATAGTTGTTAACTGATTATTTATATGCCGTATTGCATAACCTCATTTTATTGTTGTTAGGCAATACGGTTTGTTTTAATTATATTTGCAGCTGTTTTAGCAAAACTACTTTTGTTTTATGAATAAAAAACTATTGGTCCTTATTAAGGAATATTTAATAATGACCCTTGCAATGGCAATCTATGTTTTTGGCTGGACTGCATTCCTTATACCAAACCAAATTCCCGGTGGTGGCGTAACCGGCCTCTCTTCAATAATAAATTACGCGTTTGGTATTCCTGTTTCGTACCCATATACATTTTTTAACATTGTACTGCTGGTAGCCGGAACATGGATACTAGGAAAAGGATTTGGAATAAAAACAATATATTGTATAGCTATATCGGCTGTTATGTTTGAGTTTTTTCCACTTATTCCGTGGACTTCAGATATTCCCGATAAATTACTTAACGCAATTATTGGAGGAGCATGTAGCGGAATAGGCATTTCACTTGTCTTTATGCAAGGAGGAAGTACGGGTGGAATTGATATAGTTGTATTAACATTAAATAAATACAAAGAAATTGCTCCCGGCAAAATTTATGTGTTTTTCGACTCCATTATAATTGCCTCTATTTTGTTTCTGCCAAATAAAGCTTTGCAAGATGTAGCTTACGGCTATGTAACAATAGCGGCATTTACGTACATGATTGACATGGTACTTACAGGAAGCAAACAAAGCGTGCAAATATTAATTATTTCAACAAAATATAAAGAAATAGCAGATACACTCAACGGGATAGACAAGGGAGTTACAGCAATAAATTCCATGGGCTGGTATACTAAAAAAGATGCTATGATTTTGTTGGTTGTTACGCGCAAAAGTAATTTACACGAGGTTATGAGTGCAATAAAAGAGATTGATCACAAAGCATTTTTAACAGTTACCGGCGTTATGGGAGTATACGGAGAAAGATTTGAATCTATAAAAGCTTAAAATATAAAATTATGCAGACAATTAATTGGGGAAAATTTATAAAAGAATATACATTTATGACATTTGCGCTAGCCGTATATGTTTTTGGATGGGTTGCATTTATTATTCCTTTTGGGTTTCCCGGTGGTGGAGTTGCCGGATTTGCATCAATATTGTTTTACGGGTTTAACATCCCTATTTCGTATAGCTATTTTTCAATGAATGTTGTACTACTAGCTATTGGATTTGCAGTATTGGGAAAAGGATTTGGTGTAAAAACAATTTATTGCATAATTATAACGTCGCTTTTATTTGAATATTTACCGCAAATTATTGCTTGGCGTTCCGATATTCAAGACAAGCTTATTAATGCCATTATAGGGGGCGCATTTAGTGGAATAGGGATTGGAGTTGTATTTAAACAAGGCGGCAGCACGGGTGGAACAGACGTAATAGCTCTCATAATAAATAAATACAGAGAAGTTTCACCGGGTAAAGTTTTTCTTGTTTTAGATTCTCTTATAATAACCTCTATTTTACTTCTTCCCGATAGAGGATTACAAGATGTCATATACGGATATATAGAAATTATTGCATTTACATACACCATAGATTTATTACTCACCGGAAGCCAACAATCGGTAAGAATTGAGGTAATGTCTAATAATTCGGAGGAAGTTGCAGATAGTGTATGCACTAAAATAGGACGCGGCGTTACAGTCCTTAACTCTACAGGGTGGCATACAAAAACCGAGAACAAAGTATTAGTTATTGTTGTGCGCAAAGGGCAGATGCAAGAAACAATGGACCAAATTCACAAAGCAGACCCCCACGCATTTATTAATGTTTCTTCTGTTATGGGTGTATATGGGAATGGTTTTGATAAAATTAGAGGCAATTAGTCTTTATATATTCTTCCACTACTCTTGGAAAATTTTCTTGTTCTAGTATATGTACTTTTGCTGCTATATCGTCTGCTGTATCTGTTAAAAGTACAGGACAAGTTGCTTTAAAAAGAATTTTTCCGCTGTCATATACCTCATTTACAAGATGAATAGTAATTCCCGTTTCTTTTTCTCCGGCATCTATTACTGCTTGGTGTACGTGGTGTCCGTACATTCCCTTGCCTCCAAATTTTGGTAAAAGTGCAGGGTGAATATTAATTATTTTATTGGGATAATTATTAATAAGTATGGCAGGAATTTTGAGTAAATAACCGGCAAGGACTATGAAGTCAATGTTGTGTACCTTAAGTATATGCAAAATTGTCGCAGATGTAAGCTCATCTTTTGTAAGAACAATAGATTTTATATTTAATTTTTTTGCTCGTTGGATAACATAAGCATTTTCATTATTACATATAATTAGCTCTATATTTGCTAAACAGCCTGAGCTAAAGTGTGTTATAAGGTTTTGAGCGTTTGTTCCGCTCCCAGAAGCAAATACAGCAAGTCTCTTCATAATCATTAGAATAGAATAGTGCAAAGATAACTATTTTTTTTTTAAAAAAATTGTTTACCTTTGCCGTTCGTAATAATGAGAAGAATTACTAAAATTTATAAACTTAATTATTAACTAATTTATTTTATCATGGCAGATATTACTTCTAAAGTTAAGGAAATCATCGTTGACAAATTGGGCGTTGATGCAGCTGAGGTTACACTAGAAGCTAGCTTTACAAAAGATTTAGGTGCTGATTCACTTGACACAGTAGAACTTATCATGGAGTTTGAAAAAGCTTTCGAGATTACTATTCCAGATGAGGCTGCAGAGAAAATCGCCACAGTTGGCGATGCTATCACATACATTGAAGCAATCAAAAAATAATTATCTTAAGGAGAATTTATGAAATTAAAGAGAGTTGTAATAACGGGATTAGGCACAATCAATCCACTTGGAAACAATATTGAGGAGTACTTTACTAATCTTAATAATGGAGTGAGTGGTGCATGTCTTATAACCCGGTTCGATACCACCCTTTTTAAGACTAAGTTCGCTTGTGAGGTAAAGGACTTCGATCCTGCCAACTATGGAATTGACCGTAAAGAGGCGCGGAAACTTGATAGATTTTGTCAGTTTGCAATTGTTGCATCAGATGAGGCTATTAAAGATTGTGCCGTAAATCTTGATACTGTTAATAAAGACAGAGTTGGTGTTATTATCGGTTCAGGTATAGGTGGAATTGAAACACTTACCCAGGAGATAATGGGCTATTGCGAAGGGGGAAAAGTTCCTCGCTTTAGTCCATTCTTAATTCCTAAAATGATTCCAGATATTGCAGCAGGAATGGTGTCTATAAAATATGGTTTTATGGGACCCAATTATGCTACTGTATCTGCTTGTGCGTCTTCTGTTCACGCTATGTCCAACTCTTTTGATATTATAAGATTGGGTAAAGCGGATATGATTGTTACAGGCGGTGCCGAGGCAGGAATCACAATACCTAGTGTGGGCGGATTTAATTCGGCCCAAGCGCTTTCTTCAAATAATGAGAATTTTGCTACTGCCAGTAGACCTTTTGACAAAACTAGAGATGGCTTTGTAATGGGGGAGGGTGCCGGCATTCTTATCTTTGAGGAGTATGAGCACGCTATTAGTAGAGGAGCCAAAATATATGCAGAAGTTGTAGGATCGGCAATGACAGCCGATGCTCATCATATAACAGCACCTCAGCCAGATGGACATGGTGCAATGCAAGTTATGAAATTAGCATTAGAGGAAGCAGAGTTGAGCCCCGAGGACGTAGATTATATAAATGTTCACGGAACATCAACCCCTCTTGGTGATATTGCGGAATTAAGGGCAATTAAAGGGGTGTTTGGAGAACATGCGTATAAGCTTAATATTAGTTCTACAAAATCAATGACAGGACATCTTTTAGGTGGTGCGGGAGCTATTGAATCAATAGCATGTATCGATACTATGTTAAATGGTATTATACCTCCAACAATAAACTTTAAAGAACCAGATCCCGAAATTGATTATAATCTTAATCTCACATTAAATAAAGCGCAGAAAAGAGAAGTTAATGTAGCCATTAATAATACCTTTGGGTTTGGTGGGCATAACTCTTGTATGGTCTTTAAAAAGGTAAAAAAATAGAGAATATATTTGGTTGACAGATAGATTTTTAGATAGATATGTAATGTAAGGAAGGCTAGCTCTAAGTGAGTTAACCTTCTTTTCTTTATATATCTGCAATTATATCATTATCTCCACCGTTCTAAATCTAACCTAATAAAAATAAAAAGTAAAATTGTAAATGTCCACAGTGATGAGCCTCCGTAACTTAAGAATGGTAATGGTATCCCTATTACCGGTATAAGCCCCATTGTCATACCTATGTTTATAAATACATGCATAAATAAACATGAAGCCACACAATAACCATATAATCTTGTAAAATTATCTTTTTGCTTCTCCGATAAATTTATAATCCTTGCTATAAGGAACATATAAAGGGCAACAACTATTGTAGAGCCTATAAATCCCCATTCTTCTCCTATTGTGCAGAAAATAAAATCGGTACTTTGTTCGGGTACAAAATTAAATTTAGTTTGAGTTCCTTCTAAAAAGCCCTTGCCCCAAAATCCACCCGAACCTATTGCTATTTTTGATTGATTAACATTATATCCAACGCCCATAAGATCCTCTTCTATACCAAGTAATGTTTCAATTCTAGCCCTCTGATGTTGTTGTAAAATATTATTAAAAATAAAATCAACAGAAAAAATAAGTGCAACAGAACAAATAAAGCTAAGAAATATTACTTTTGTTTGCCTTATTTTTCGTTTAACACCTATTATTATACCATATAATAACAGTGGAGCAATTAGTATAAGGGCCCAATATTCAATTTTTATAGTTGCAAGTTTATGCAAAAACTCAATTTGTAAAAGGCGAGGAATAAATGAAAGTAATACAATAACGGGGATTACTTGTAAAAGATATTGTAAAAGTTTTTTTTGAAGAAATCCAAGCACAAGCCATACAATAGTAAAAAGGCATATTATTGCAACTAAAGGAGATATACTTAATGTTATTACAAATAAAAAAATTATTAAAAGTCCAAAAATTAAAAACCATCCGCTTAATCCCTCCCTATAAAGGACAAATATAAAACCACAATAAACAAGGGCAGATCCCGTTTCTTTTTGTAAAATAATAATGAGCATAGGAGCTAATAATATAATTGCTACGCTTATTGCATCTTTAGTACGCAAGAGCTTAAACCCATATTTGCTCATAACATAAGCAAGAAATAATGAGGTGCATATTTTAGAAACCTCGGCAGGCTGAAATCCAAAAGGGCCAAAGACAAACCATGATTTTGAGCCGTTTACCTCTTTTCCTAAAAATATAACAGCAAACAATAGCAATACAACACCAATGTACATTAACGGTGAAAGTACACTATATATCTTAGGATTAAATAAAAATAGGATGCTGCAAGCCAAAATAATAGCAGTTATTATCCAAATAAATTGCATCCCGTATCTCTGAGAAAAATCAAAAATGGAGCTATGTTCATCGGTGTATACGGCAGAATAAATATTTAGCCACCCTATTATTATAAAAAACAGGTAGCACAATACTAATGGCATATCTATATGCCTTATACTTACATTATTCCTTCCCATTTCCCAATAGTTTATTTTTTATAGGAACATTTCCAAGCAAATTTGTCTCTTTTATTCTTTGCTCTAATTCGGGTCTACTAATCTGTCCTGTAAGATATTTTTCAATTAATAAAGATGCAATTGGGGCAGCCCAAGTTCCTCCAAATCCGGCATTTTCTATATAAGCTGCAACTGCAATTTTAGGATTATCTTTTGGTGCAAAAGAGATAAATACGGCATGGTCTTTTCCATGTGGATTTTGTGCAGTACCTGTCTTTCCACAAATATCCAATCCCGGTACACCGGCCATTCTTGCTGTTCCTCCTGCACCTGCCGGCGAGTTTACCGCCATATACATGCCGTCAATAACTTTAGAAAAGTGTGTTGTATCAACTAGTGTATATTGTCTATTTTTAAACCTATTATTTATTATTGTATCGGGAGAATCTTTTACAAGATGCGGAATATAATAATATCCTCTATTAGCTATTGTAGCTGCTAAATTTGCCAAATGCAGAGGAGTTGCTCCAAGTTCTCCTTGTCCTATAGATAATGATATTACAGATAAAGAACGCCATCTGTTTTTACCATGTATTTTATCGTATGTGTTTGTGGTTGGAAGATTACCACCAAGTTCTGATGGAAAATCGCTACCAAGTTTTTTCCCAAATCCAAAACTCATAACCATTTCCCTCCAGCGATTAAAAGCCTCAGATATATTGGAGTATTTTTTATTATCTAAAATGGCTCTTAGTACGTTACAATAATATGCGTTGCACGACATCATAATAGAATGGGTAAAATCTAAAGGAGATGGATGAGAATGGCATCCAACTTTTCTATTTCCGTATACATATCCCATGTGACAAGAAAATTGAGATTCAGGCGTTATAACGCCTTCTTGTAAACCAATAAGTCCATTAACAAGTTTAAATACAGAACCTGGAGGATAAGAAGACATTACAGCCCTGTTAAACATTGGTTTATAAGGGTCATTCACAATTTCTTGATAATGCTTACTTATATTTGCTAATTTTTCAATATCAATTCCGGGGCTAGATATAATTGCAAGGATTTCTCCCGTAGAGGGCTCTATTGCAACAAGGCTCCCAACTTTATTTTGCATTAGCTCCTCTCCGTATTGTTGTAAAACACCGTCTATTGTTGATATAATATCCTTACCCGGTATTGCTGCAATATCATATTTACCATTGGAAAAACTAGATTGCACTCTATTATGCACATCTCTTAAAAATATATTATATCCTTTTTTCCCTTTAAGAACATTTTCGTAAGATTGTTCTAATCCTGTAACGCCAACATAATCTCCTCTTTTATATGATGGATTTCTCCTTATATAAGATGTATCAACCTCGGTAATATACCCAAATAAATTTGCTCCAGCGTTAAATGGATAATTTCTTGTTGTTCTGGAGAGAGCGCTAAACCCCGGGAAACGGTATTCTTTTTCTGCAAATACGCTGTATTCTTCGCTTGAGACTAACTTTACAAAAGTAAAAGTTTGGTATCCAACTTTTCTCCTGTTCCTCTTATATTCTTTTAGTTTATATCTTACATCTACAATATTAAGGTTAAAAATATTACAAAAATCCAAAGTATCAAAAGCTTTAACTTCGGCAGGGGTAATCATAATATCGTATGTGGTCTTATTTCCAACAAGAATATTTTTATTTCTATCAAGGATTAATCCTCTTACAGGATATCTGGTTTCGTATTTATAGGCGTTATTTCCAGCATTAATTTTATACTCTTCATTAAAAATTTGAAGATTAAAAAGTTGGATAATAAGAATTATTCCAACTACTATTATCCCTATTATTAAAATGTCTTTTTTATCCACGATATGTAACTACAAACTTGCTTATAAGGGTAACTTCAAAGATAATGGCGAAGATAATATTTACCACGGTACATAATAAAAATCTTAATAGCGTAAAAATAAAAGGGACACTTAAAAAGTTATCTAGCCCAATATAAACAAGGAAAAATACAGAGTATAATAAAAGGTTTATAACTATCATTTTTTTTACTCCAAGATCTTGGGAGGATACTGAATCTAAATTTTCTATGCTACTTTTTGGAAGGACCAAAGAGAGTACAGATTTTCTAGAATATGCTATGGCTACGCAGGCTGCTGCGTTTAGTCCTAAAATTCCATCAGAGAGAGAATCCACTCCAAGCCCAAATAAAAAAGCTATAACCATGTAGAATAGAGTGTTCATATTACATGGAAGAATTATTATAAATACAGGAAATATTACAATATAGAGCATTGGCCATATATTTACATATTCGCTTATTAATATCTGAAATAATAATATTAAAACTCCAAGAATTATATATTTTATACTTTTACCCAAATTCATTTTTACAGTTTTGTGTTTGCAATATTTGATAAACTGTCAATCTCCCTATTGCTGTTATTTTTTATAATTATAACATAGTTTAGAGTCCTAAAATCTTGTAATAATTTTACTTTTATGGAGAGATGGGTGCCGTTTACAACTTTAGAGTCTTTAGCTATGCCTATTGGAATATCGGGAGGAAAAAAGGCAGAATATCCACTTGTATATATTGTATCTCCTTGTTTAACATCAATATGTTGGGGTATTTCATTAAGGGTTGCATATTCAAGAGAAGTTTGATCCCACGTAAGAGGTCCAAATGCATTTGTATGCCCAATTTTTGCACTTACCTGTTGATTAGAGTTTAAAAAGGAGTAAACATAAGAATGTTTTTTTCCAACAGCCCGTGTTATACCAACTACTCCTATTGGAGTTATAACGCCCATATCCTCTGTTATGCCATCTATATAGCCTTTATCTACAATAATATAGTTATGGGTGGTATTTAAATTGTTTTTTACAATCTGTGCCCATTGGTAATCATACACACTTTCATTTTTCTCTAAAGAATCAATCATATTACGTACAAAGCCTTCTCCGGCCCACTGGCTGAGGATTTCTTTATACTTCTCTTTTTCTTCTAGGAGTATTGTGTTTTGTACAGAAAGTTCTTGATTAATAGTTCTTAATTTAGAATAATTTTTAATGGAAGAACTTTTTTCCCAGAAAAAAAATTGGACGTCTCTTAATTTTTCAAAAAACAGATAACGTTGAATTATTCCGTTGTTAGAAATCATAACAACGCATATAGTCTCTAAGACTATAAAAAGGAGAAACCTCCATAGTGGGGCAAAAAAATAAGGAGGTATTCTCATATTATATTATCTCATTAAGAATGATA
>JAVXCW010000024.1:0-32596 GCA_036659275.1 Bacteroidales bacterium
AACTCTTTTAAGCAGCTTGTTTATCATTTTGATACGTTTTGTGAACAATAGTGCAGCTAAAATTGTAGTTTATAATTAAAAATATTAAGATAATGAAAGAAACAAAAAATGTAACATCTCAAGCAGGTGGTCCGTTAACACTACTAGGAGAGCCAACAATTATAGGGGAGATTGCTCCTAATTTTACTGCTGTTGATATAACCGGAAACTCTATTCAACTAAATGATTTTAAAGGAAAAACAGTTGTACTTGCTGTTTTTCCATCAATAGATACTAAAGTATGTGCTATGGAAACTAGAGAATTTAATAAAAGAGCAACAAGTTTGGGGGATGATGTTGTAGTACTAACCCTTTCTAAGGATTTGCCATTTGCTCTTGGTCGTTTTTGTGCAGCAGAGGGGATAAAAAATGTAATTCCACTATCTGACTATATCCAAAGCGAATTTGGTCTTAAATATGGGTTTCTAATTAAAGAAAACATGCTTCTTACTCGTGGTGTAGTAATAGTAGATAAGTTAGGCAAAGTTGTTTACGTTGAATATGTAAATGATATTGTAAAGGAGCCAAATTATGACGCTGCAATTGAGCATCTAAAGAGACTCTAGCAATTGTTGTAAATAATAGAGAACGAGTGATGAGATATTTATATTAATTGTATTTTCAATATTTTAATGTCTAAATAAAACTAACTAAAAAACTATGAAACCCAGATTTTATTTATTAATAATGCTCCTAGCGGGGTATTCATTACAAGCGCAGGTTATAAGGCCATTAGAATTAAAGTCATGGCCCGAAAGCGATACAACTAAGACTTATTATTCTATTGGAGGATATAGGCACGGTATAAGTTTCTTTCCCAAAGTAAAATATTCGCATGTAGAATATCAACCATCGGCGAGTTTAAATTTTAATAGTTATCACTCTGCCAATGTTGTATATTATTGGATGGAAAAATGGGCTGAACAGTATCCACAGTTAATTGACGTGTACGAAGTTGGGAAAAGTTTTGAAGGGCGACCAATTATTCAGATGACAATTACAAATAAGAATAAGGGAAAAGCGACAGATAAACCGGCTGCATTTTTTGAGGGTAATAGACACAGTGGCGAGGTAAGTAGCACAGAGTCAGTTATGTGGCTTATGAAACATCTTATAGAATCTTATGGGAAAGATTCGTTAATTACATCAATTTTAGATAAAGATGCAATATATTTAAGACCTATTAATAATCCCGATGGACATAATTTGTATATGCATACAGCACAGAGCAATAGGAGTACCGTAAGACCTTTTGATAATGATAATGACGGGCTTTTAGATGAAGATTCTCCTGATGATATTAATGGTGATGGAATGATTCTGCGAATGAGGTATAAGGATACTTTAAACGGAAATTATATTATAGATCCAAGGGATACAACAGGGAGATTGATGAAGTATGTTAAAGAGGTAAACGGAACATTCCCTAATGGCAAAGGGACGTATAATGTAATTGCAGAGGGGATAGATAATGATGGTGATGGTAAAATAAACGAAGATGGTATTGGTGGGTTAGATTTACATAGAAATTATGCAGAAAATTGGCGACCAGATAAAGAAAATACTCTAAGAGGATGGACACAAAACGGAGCAGGAGAATATCCTTTAAGTGAAACAGAAACTAGAGCAGTAGTTATGTTTTTACTGGAAAATCCAAATATTTATATAGTAAACTCAATGGATACTAGAGTCCCAATGCATTTGCGTGCTCCTAGTACATCGGCCTCTGAAGAGAGAATGTATCCGCAAGATAGTAAATGGTACAAGTATTTTGATGAAGTTGGTAAAAAAATAACTTCGTACGAGAGGGCCGGAGATGTGTATAAAGATTATAATGATGGATCACCATTGTTTGGACATGGTCCGGATTTTGGGTATTGGTATTATGGGGCAATATGGTATGGAGATGAGATTTGGGATGGAGGTAAATTAAAAAAAGATTACAACGGTGATGGTGAGATAGACGAACTTGATAAACTTATTTGGGACGATACGGAGAATGGAGGAAAAAGTTTTAATGAGTGGATAGAAATTACACATCCTACATTAGGTAAAGTTGAAATAGGAGGTTGGGATCCTAAATTCTATTCTCAAAATTCCCCCTCAAATCAAATAGAAAAATGGGCTAAAAACCAAGCATTGTTTAATCTGGAGATGGTAAAACATTTGCCTGAGCTAGCATGGGGCGATATTGAGGTTAAAAAAGTTAAAACTTATAAAGCCGACTCAACCGATTATCAAATAAAAATTTCTTATAAGAATGTGGGTAAACTTCCTACTGCATTACAACAAGCAGAACTTGTAAAAATAGTAAGGCCCGATAATATTAAACTTGTCTTTTTAAAGGATACGGATAAAAAATGCAAATTAGTAGAAGGCGATTTTAAAGCTTTAAATAATGGTTCCTACTCTAAAAATACAGGATATACCCAAGGAGGGGAAACAAACACCTCTATACTTAAAGTGCGTGTTTATGGTGGAGAGTCTATAAATATTAAAGCCTCTGTAAGTACTACTAGAGCAGGTGTATTACCCGAAAGAGAATTTATAATACAATAATTTAGAAATTAAGCTCTATTCCAAAATTTACTACAAAATTGTTGTTTTTCTCACCGGTTTCTTTGTACCGGTGAGTGAGACGCCAGTATGTATCAACCCTAAAAATTCTAAAAATGTTTGTTATTCCAACACCCATTTCTACATAGGGTTTCTTTAAATCGCTCATTCCCTCAGGAAATAATAGAATAGGCTTTTCTAAATTGTTCTTTTTAGAAAGGGTGCCGTAAACCCCTTTAATACTAATGGCTTCTCGCCATTTTAAATTTTTTAACAGTGGAATTTTGCCTAGGAAAAATCCCTTAAAATTATGCTGATAAAACAAAGAAACCCAAGCATCTGATGCAAACTCGTAAAATTCCATGCACGAAAAAGCACTTGGATTGTTAAAATATGTTCCGTTTCCCTCGTGCAGTTTTAGCATAGGATAAGGGACTTTTCCAAAAATACAGCCTCCTTTTATTGTAAAATATGAGGTCCCTATTGGTGGAATAGGAACTGCATAATGAATTCCGCCCTCTATACGGTAAAAATTATAACTATTTTTGAATATCCCTTTAAGACCTATTGAAACATCTAGTGTAATTACCGGATATTCAGTAAAGAGATATAATTTATCAAAGTAATCTCTGCTAACAACTTCATCCCATGAGATGCGAGTGCTTAGGTTTATAGCAGCTGAATGGACAGAATTTACGCAAGTACTATCGGGAGTATACATTGGAACATATTTATTAGAGGCTACTCTGCGCGTTTCAAAAGAAATGACATTACTTAATCCCTCTGTCCACTCATGTTCATAAGAAATTAGTCCTTTGTTTACTAAACTTAGTCTTTGGCTATTTCCACGTGATAAAAGCGAACTTAAAATATTACCTTCTGTAAATGCGTCAATTCCTGCTCCAAGTTGTATGGCGTCTCGCTTAAAACTTAGTGTGAATTTACGAGTAGGTTGCCTACTTGGCGCATATTCTAGGGTTCCACCACCTTTAAATGTTTCATCTTTTGTTCCGTATGCTGCATATCCGGTAAGGCGGAATTTTTTGCTTAAATCTGAGGTAGTACGCATTCCTAATTGAAATCGTAATCCTTCTAAATTATTAAAACTTAGAAGTTTATAATATGGACCTATTCCTATATATTTTGTGTTATAGTACCCTGTAAGAATTGTATTAACTATTGTATATATATTATGGTAAAGGGGAACATGTTTTATAGAGTCAACCATCTTATAAATATTTTGCTCTTTTTTGCTTAACTCGTATGGACGCACTTTTTCCCAATAATTATCATCATTTTTTAAAACATCCTCATTAATTACAACGTTGTTATTTAGTTTAAGTATCTCCTTTGGAATAGGAGTTTTAAAATCCACGTTAGAGTAATCTACTTGTCTATTACCTAAAAAAGAAATTACTTTAGATGAATCGCGCATAGTTACAGAAAAATCTACATATAATTTATCTTGTTTATAAAACCAAATAGAATCATTAATAAGTTCACTTTTAGTGTCTATTACAAGATCGCGTATCCAGTTAACATTAAGCTTTTTAATCATTTTTACATGGGCAGACTGAAGTGCAAATGTAGCGGAATCTATATTTATTTCGCCGTCTAACACTGGAGCGGAGTGCATTTTTGGATGGAATCTTATTTTATATGTTTGTCTTCCGTCTATTTTAAGACTATCAATTAAAAAATAATTATAAAACATTGAGCCGTGGTCAGATAAAGGACTTGCAAATTTTATATTAAAAATATCTATATAATTGTTGTATAGGTTTATTTTGGCGTGGAGGTGTCCTGTAAACTGTGCTAATGAATAATCTTCTTTTATCCCCGATATTCTGCTGGCCTTAATTATTTCTCTAGAAAATAATGGTTCTTTTTGATGATAATATTGTGCGTTTGATTCGGTAATCATAATGGGAAGAAATGCCTGTCCGGATATTACAGATGTATCCATATTTTTAAACACAAATCCAAAACTCTTCTGTAGTTTTTTGTTTTTTAATTCTGGCTTTATATTGGTGAGATCAAGCTCCATCTTACTGTATATTTTGCAGTTAAAAAGTGCTTGTTCCTCTGGATTATTATATTTTTTATTGTTAGATATGTTTTTTAGAATGGAGCGAATATAAGAATCATTAGGTTTTACTGTTATAGCATTTAAGCTTATTGAGGTTGGGTTTAAGGCAAAGTTTAATTCGTTAAAGCCACCTTTTATCACTTTTGCTGTTTTTGACTCATAACCCAGGAGCATTACATTTAGTTCTCCCGGAATATTGGAGCGTGTTTCTAAGTAGTAATATCCGTTGAAATCGGTAGTAACACCTATTGTTGTATTAAGAAAATATACATTAACAAAAGGGAGAGCTTCACCTGTTGAGGCATCTGTAACTACCCCTTTAACTTTTGTGGTTTGAGCGAAAGCAAGTACAGAGTTACATATAATTAATATTACTAAAAAAAGATGTTTCATACTATATAGCATATAACAAATCAAACAGGAAATTGGTGCCAAAAGTACTAAAAAATACTATAGAATTAGAAAAAAACTTAACTTTGTGCCATATGAGTAAGGATTTTAAAAGCCACATAGAAGCTACAGGAATTTTTTATCCCGGTATTAAAATGTTAGACTTAACTAATATAGATAGCTCTAATATTTGTAATTCACAAGTTGCACGTATTGAGGATGATTTTATTATAGCTAGGGGGGTAAAAATGAATCATATTTTTAACTCTCCATATAGATTAAATGCTATGATTATTGCTATATGTACTAAAGGGAATACTACTGTAAAATTTAATCTTAACGAATATGAGTTATCAGAAGGGACGTTTTTTGTGAATAGTCCCGAAAAGATTGTACAAATTAAAGAAGACCCTAGTGTTGTTCTAGATATTATAGTTATTTCTATTAATTTTATAAAGGAGATAAAAATAGATATAAAAAATCTTATTCCAATAAAATTACACATGTCTGAGAACCCATGTATTCAACTCGAGAATGATGAGATGGAGTTATTTGAAAGACAGATAGAACTTATTTATGATATTATTACACACAATGGAGTTTATATAAAAGAGATTACCAGGAGATTAGCAGCAGCCATGGTTTATAGTGTTATTAATATAATAGACAAAAGGCTTAGCGATAAAGATATTAGAGTATGTGATGTGTCAGTAAAAATGGGAACAGTTGTTTTTGAAAAATTTATAGAACTTCTTAAGCAACATTATCTACAAGAACGTTCTGTATCGTTTTATGCAAATAAGCTTAATTTAACTCCAAAGTATTTATCGGGACTTATAAAAAAAATGAGTGGACAAACGGTAGCTAAATGGATTGATGATTATGTTATTCTTGAGGCAAAAATATTGCTTAAATTTTCCAATAAGAGCATTCAAGAAATATCATATTACCTTAATTTTTCTAGTCAATCATTTTTTGGAAAGTATTTTAAACATATAGTAGGAATGTCGCCCGGCCAATACAAAAAAAACAGTAACTAAGAACTTCTTAGTTACTGTTTTTTGTACAGGATAGGAGAATCGAACTCCTATTTGAAGAATGAGAATCTTCCGTCCTAACCGTTAGACGAATCCTGCGATTCATTTTAGTGGATGCAAAGATAGAGATTTTTTTTTAATCTGCAAGGATGATATAAATAAAGTATATATTTGCAAAAGAGAAACGTTAATAAAAATACATTTATGACCGATATTGAAATAGTAAGAAAAATTCAAATGTTGCCCATTGGTAAAATAGCGGAAAAATTAGGTATTAATAATGATGACTTAGAGCTTTATGGCAAATACAAGGCAAAAATTCCACTAAGCTATAAAGATATTAAACCAAAAGCAGGCAAGGGAAAACTCATTCTTGTTTCGGCAATTTCCCCAACACCGGCAGGTGAAGGGAAAACTACTATTTCTATTGGTTTAGCTCAGGCTATGAATAGAATTGGTAAACAAGCTACTGTTGTTTTAAGGGAGCCGTCATTAGGTCCTGTGTTTGGCATTAAGGGAGGGGCTACAGGTGGCGGATATTCTCAAGTGCTTCCTATGGAAGATATAAATCTCCATTTTACAGGTGATTTTGCAGCTATAGAAAGGGCTCATAATTTGTTAGCAGCATTAATTGATAATAATATACAAAGTAAACAACATTCTCTTAACTTAGATCAAAGAACCATTTCTTGGAGGAGAGTTATGGATATGAATGACCGTTCTTTAAGAAAAATAGTTGTTGGACTTGGAGGAACTACATCTGGTATTCCTAGAGAAACAGGTTTTGATATTACGGCGGCATCGGAAGTTATGGCAATACTTTGTATTTCGGAGAATATAAAAGACTTAAAAGAGAGACTTGGAAATATTTTTATTGGCTATACCTTTGATAAAAAGCCTATTTATGCCCGTGATCTTAAGGCTAATGGGGCTATGGCTGTTTTGCTTAAAGATGCAATAAAGCCTAATTTAGTTCAAACAATGGAACGAACGCCGGCTATTATTCATGGTGGCCCTTTTGCAAATATAGCTCAGGGAACAAATACTGTAATAGCTACAAAAACTTCATTAGTATTAAGTGATTATACAATAACAGAAGCCGGTTTTGGGTTTGATCTTGGAGCCGAGAAATTTCTTGATATAAAATGTAGATTTGCAGGGCTAAATCCAAATGCAGTTGTATTGGTTGCTACAGTTAGAGCCATTAAATATCATGGTGGTATGTCGCTTAAGGCCCTTAAAGATGAAACTACAGCATGCGCTAATGGCTTGTGTAGCGTAAATGAGATAACAGCAAGGTTGCAGGCTATAAAAAATGGAATTGAAAATCTTCAAAAACATATAGAAAACATTAAATTATTTAATCTTACCCCTATTATTGCTTTAAATCATTTTGCAACAGACGCACCGGCAGAGTTAGATTACATAAAAGAGTATTGTCATGCTATGGGTGTTAAGTGCTCTATTGTTGATGTATGGGCTAAAGGTGGCGTAGGAGCAGAAGAACTTGCTCATTTAGTAAGTGGCGTTGTTGAACATTCCATAAGTGAAGGGAATAAATACAAACCTCTTTATAATTTAGATGATAGTGTAGAAAATAAGATAGAGATAATTGCTAAAAAATTATATGGTGCCCAAGCAGTTGACTATACACCAAAAGCTAAAGCCGATCTTAAAAAAATTACTAATTTAGGTCTTGATGGCTTAGCTATTTGCATGGCAAAAACCCAAAAATCACTATCAGATAATCCGGCACTTTTAGGACGTCCTAAAGATTTTGTAATTACGGTAAGAGAAATTGAAATTGCATCAGGAGCAGGATTCCTTATCCCTATTACCGGCGAAATTATGAGAATGCCGGGGTTACCAGAGGAACCATCATCAGAAAGGATGGATATTAATGAAGAAGGTGAGATAGACGGATTGTTTTAAAAAAGAACAAGTTATGTACGGGAAAGAGAGCAAAATGAGTGATTTAATTTCGCGCAATTATAAAATGCTTAATGTATTAAGTCGTTTTGGAATTGCGCTTGGATTTGGAGAAAAAAGTATAAAAGAAGTGTGCAAGACAAATAACGTAGATTGTAATACTTTTTTAGCTGTGGTTAATCTTTTAAATTTAGAGGAGAATGGAGATAAAACGCAGGATTATTCTTTAAATACATGCAAAACGCCCCATTTTTCTCCTACAGCCTTAGCAGAGTATCTTAAATCATCGCACTTATATTTTATTGATTTTAAACTTCCTACAATAAGAGAAGCTTTAGAAAAAGCCATAAGCGGAGGAAGTAAGGATATTACGTTCCTTATTCTTAACTACTTTGATGAATATGCAAATGAGGTAAAAAAACACATGGAATATGAAAACGAATACGTTTTTCCATATTTAAACAGATTGTTAGAGAATTTTATTCCCGATGGTAATAATACAAAATACAGCATTCGTATTTTTAGTGAGCAGCATAATGGGATTGAGGTAAAACTATCGGAACTTAAAGATATAATAATTAAATATTATCCCACTCACTCAACCAATGAACTTAATAGTGTGTTATTTGATATTTTTGTGTGTGCACAAGATTTGGAATCGCACCATGTAGTTGAAGATAAATTATTTGTTCCGGCAATAGAAAAACTAGAAACAGAATATGAACAGAAAAAAGCAGAAGATACTGTAGATTCTGATACCAGTATTTCTCCTAATACCCTTAGCGATAGAGAAAGAGAGGTGCTTATTTGCATAGTGCACGGTATGACAAACAAAGAAATTGCCTCAAAATTATTTCTATCTACTCACACCATAAATACCCATAGACGCAATATAATAAGTAAATTACAAATTCATAGTTCTGCAGGTCTTACAATATATGCAATAGTAAACAAATTAGTTGAACTAGGAGATATAAAACGTTCTTTATATTAGATTAGTCTTCATTGCAATTATCCCGTTTTGGGCATCCATTACAACAGCAACTACCACAATTTTCTGTCCCCTTTATGCGTCTGATTATGGTACGTATTATTTTGTAAACTATGTATATAGCAGCAACAGCAACTACTATTGCTGTAATGATTGTTTGTATAGAATAGTTATGTATCATAATTATATGGTTATAAATGATATATATAAATTAATTATAAAAATAGGGAGAATAAATGAAATGCCACAAATGCTACAATCCATGCTAGCACAATTGTATATGCTGCTGTAAATAGCGCCCATTTCCATTTTCCTGTTTCACTCTTTATTGCAACAAGAGTTGCAAAGCAAGGCGAATAAATTAACGTAAACAACATAAGTGAAATTGCACTTGCCGGGGTTATTGTTGTAAGAGCATTTAGAACTCCAAGTGAACTTACAATAACCTCTTTTGCAGGAATTCCGGTAAGCAAGGCAACACCTATTTTCCAGTCAAATCCAAGCGGAGCAATAAGCGGCTCAATTAATTGTCCAAATATATATAGAAAAGAATGATCCCTAGATGGAAAATAATTTAGCATCCATATTATTATAGAACCTGCAAGGATTATAGTGGCAATTTTTTTTAGATACTGTGCTCCTTTCTCCCATGTACCGGAAATAATATTTTTTAAGGCAGGAATCTTATAAGGAGGCAATTTTTCGGTGGAAGCAGCTTTTTCTGTAGCAAATAAAGTTTTCCTAAACACTTTTGCCATAACTCCTGCAAGGAGAATTCCTGTTAGGTATATTCCAAATAATATAAGTCCGGCAGATTTTGGGAAAAAGGCACTCACTAAGAGTAGGTATACTGGTAGCCTTGCGCTGCATGACATTAATGGATTTATTAAAATTGTTATAATACGGCTACTCCTGTTTTTAATAGCTTTTGTAGCAAGGATTGCCGGTACATTGCATCCAAAGCCCATGATAAGAGGGATAAATGAGCCTCCCTGTAGCCCAACTTTATGCATAATCCCATCCATGAGATAAGCTGCGCGTGCCATATATCCTGTAGATTCCATCAGTGATATAAATAGAAATAATATCATAATATTGGGAAGAAACACAAGAACCCCACCCACCCCACTAATTATTCCATCAATAATAAGATCCTTAAGCATTCCACTATCCATTGTGCCGGCCACTAATTCGCTAATTTTTTCAACTCCAGCCTCAATCCAATCCATTGGAAACTTTCCCAGATAAAAAGTTGCTTGAAACATTAAAAATATTACTCCAAAAAATATAACAAATCCCCAAACTTTGTGCGTGACAATTGTATCTATTTTAGTTTGAGTCTTACCCATTTCTTCTACTCTTTTGTTTAAATACTTTAATTTTGCAAAGTAACAATAAAAAATAATATGTGTCAATCGCAAAAAGTGAGTATAATTTATTAAAAATATGTATTTTTGACAAAAATAGTAGATGGCATAGTATTTGTACATTTTATGCTATTAAGTAAAATATATAAACTCATAATGTTTATTTAGTTTATATGGCACTTGAATTAATAAATTAAATAGTAAATAAATTAAAAAAGACAATAAAATATTAATGTATGAAAATTAACAAGGGATTTATGCTGCTAATTGCAGTATGTGCACTTTTTTCGTGCAAGCAGCCTATATTAAAGGAGAAGCCTATAAGACCGGTAAAAGTTTCGGAAGTAAAATCGTTTAGTATTGCTACTAATACTTTTAGTGGTGTTGTTGCGCCAGATCAATTTAGTAACCTTGCTTTTAGAACATCTGGTCCGCTTGTTGCTGTTAATGTTGTTGAGGGGCAAAGTGTTAGAAAAGGACAAATTATAGCAAAGATGGATCCAAGAGATTATCAATTGTCGTACGATGCAAAAAAGGCGTCTTATCTTACTGCACAATCTCAGTTACAACGCGCAGAAAAATTATTAACAAAGCAGGCTATTTCAAAACAAGAGTATGAAAGTACAGTTGCTTCTACCGAAAACGCAAAATCTGCTTATGAAAATGCAAAGCAATTGCTAGGTGAAACAGTGCTTACTGCCCCTTTTGATGGTTTTATTCAGAAAAAATTTGTTGAAAATTATCAGGAAGTAAGGACAGGTGACAAAGTAGTATGCCTTATTAATCCTGCAAAGCTGCAAATGCAAGCCACGCTTCCCGAGATTGCATTGAGCTATATTACAAATAATCCCGAAATTTATGTTGAGTTTGATGCCTACAAAGGGACAAAATTTAGGGCAAAAATAAAAGAATTTGTTCAAGCATCTCCCGATGGTTCTGGTATTCCTATTTTTGTAACAATAAATGATTCAAAATTTAATCTTAAAACGTATAAAGTTGCTGTAGGCTTTTCATGTTCTATAGAGTTAGTGATAAAGGAAAAGTCGCTTCTTGCATATACTGTTATTCCTATGTCGGCTGTTGTAAATAATCCAACAAACAACAAAGGAAGTGTATTTATTTATGATTCTGTTACAAAGAAAGTAAGCCGTAGAGATGTTAAATATGGAGAGATAATAAATAAAACAAAAATTATAGTTGAGAGCGGTCTTAATATTGGGGAACTTGTTGTTTCTGCGGGGGCAAACAGAGTTATTGATGGAGAAGAAGTTAAATTGCTAAACGACTAATTACACTATGAATATTCCAAAATATGCATTAGATAATAAAAAAGTGGTATACTTTATATTAGCAATGTTGCTAATAGGTGGAGCTATATCATTTTTTGAGCTTCCTAAGAAGGAAGACTCTCCGTTTAGTATAAAAACGGCTGTCCTTATTACTCAATATCCGGGAGCTAAACCCGAGGAGGTGGAGAAACTAATAACCGAGCCAATTGAGCGTGAAATACAATCGATGAGCGAAGTAAATAAAATTGAATCAGAATCTAGATTTGGTATTTCTAAAATAGAAATTGAGCTTTTGCCTACTATAGACCCTTCTAGAATGCCAGTAAAATGGGATGAGCTTAGGAGAAAGGTTGCAAATATTCAGGCACAATTACCTCAAGGGGCTTCTCCGGTAATTGTTAATGACGACTTTGGAGATGTTTATGGAATTTATTACGCTTTAACAATGGAAAAAGGGTTCTCTTATAGAGAGCTAAGAGATGTTGCGCAGCAGATAAAAACAGAACTTACGCCTATAAAAGGGGTACAAAAGGTGCAATTATTTGGTGAGCAAGTAGAAGTTGTAAATATTTTCTTTGATATTCCAACAATGGCAAATCTTGGTATTGACCCTAATTCTATTATGGGTATTATGCAGGCTCAGAACTTATTGGTAAATAGTGGTGAGTTAAATGCCGGACAATATCAAGTTAAAGTTAATGTGGATGGTACATATAAGAGCTTAAATGATATAAGGAATCAGATAATACTATCAAAAACAGGCATGGAAGTAAGAATAGGGGATATAGCTACTGTTGAAACAGGTTATATGGATCCTCCATCAACTCTTATGCGTGTAAATGGAAAGGCAGCAATAGGAATAGGTGTTGCAACAGGAGCAAAAGATGACGTTGTGTCTGTTGGAGACATGGTTGCTGCTTCTCTTGCTAATTTTGAAGGTAAATTGCCTATGGGAATGCACATAGAAACAATTTACCCCGAGAATACTATTGCTCGTGAGGCAAACAACGGATTTATTATAAATTTAATAGAATCATTACTTATAGTTATTGCTATTATATTTCTTGTTATGGGAGCAAGGGCAGGTATACTAATTGGTAGTTCGCTTTTGTTCTCTGTAGGTGGAACGTTGCTTATAATGTTGGTTATGGGGGTTGGATTAAATAGAACGTCACTGGCCGCTTTTATTATTGCAATGGGTATGTTGGTTGATAATGCTATTGTAGTTACCGATAATGCGCAAATAGGAATAAAGCGAGGCTTAGCTAGGAGAAAAGCGTTAATTGATGGAGCTATTGGGCCTCAATGGGGGCTACTTGGGGCAACATTTATTGCAGTTTGTTCGTTTCTTCCGTTGTTTTTAGCACCGGCTTCGGTAGCTGAGATTGTTAAGCCATTATTTATAGTACTTGCTATTTCATTAGGATTAAGTTGGATATTGGCATTAAGTCAAACCCCGGTATTTGGTAATTTTATTCTTCAAGAAAACAGCGGAGGTAAAATAACCGATCCTTACGATACTAAACTTTACCATAAATTTGAAAGGGTTCTTGCCAGACTTATAAAAAGGAGGTTTGTAACTCTAACATCGGTTGTTATATTTTTATTTGTATCACTTTGGGTAATGGGGTTAATGCCACAGAGTTTCTTCCCTTCTATGAATAAGCCATATATGAGGGCAGATTTAATTTTCCCCGATGGGTATTCTATCCGTGATGTGGAGAAAAATTCGTATAAAATAGAAGCTTTTTTAAATAGTGATAAAAGAATTAAATCTTATTCTATAACAATGGGAGGTTCTCCTATACGATATTATCTTGCAAGTGCTTCATTTGGTCCACTTCCTAATTATGCCAATGTGTTAATTGAAGTTTCAGATTCCAAATTTACTGCAAATGTTGAGGAGGAGTTCTATCAATATATGAAATCTGAATATCCCGATGTTATTACCCGTTCTAGCCTGTTTATGCTTTCTCCTGTTCCTGAAGCAAAAATTGAGATAGGGTTTATCGGGAATAATATAGATACACTTACCGCTCTTGCAAACCAGGCAATGGCTCTTGCAAATAAGAATAAAATGGTAATGGATGTTAGAAATGGCTGGGGTAATAAGGTACCCGTTATGAATCCGCTTTATTCTCAAGAGAAAGGGTTGAGGCTAGGTATTACGCGTCAGCAATTTGCTTATGCACTAAAGGCTGCCACAACAGGTATTCCGCTTGGCGAATATAGAGAGGGAGACGTAATAATGCCTATTCTTCTTAAGGATGCGGGGATAGATTCTCTTAGTGCTAATGATATAAGGACACTTCCTATTTATAGTTCAAAATCTATGCAGGTATCTGTAGATCAGGTTTCTGATAATTATGTGGTTGATTATGAGTATAGCGTTATTAAAAGGTATAATAGAGAACGTGTAATGCTTATGAGTTGCGAGCCACGCCGTGATGTTAATGCTATTGAAGCATTTAAGAGTATTTATCATCAAATGCAAGATAGTATAACAGTTCCTGCAGGGTATAAACTAATATATTTAGGTGATCAGGAACAACAAGATACATCAAATAATGCCCTTGCAGAGAATATTCCTATTACATTTCTTATAATTTATTTTGTTCTATTGTTGCTATTCCCTAAGGCATATAAGAAACCTCTTGTAATTATGGCTATGTTACCTTTAATATTTATAGGTGTTGTATGGGGGTTGCTTTTATTTGGAAAATCATTAGACTTTTTTGCAATATTAGGACTTTTAGGCCTTATAGGAATGAATATTAAAAATGCAATTGTGCTTGTAGATCAAATTGGGATAGAAACTGATAGTGGTTTGGACCCGTTAAATGCAGTAATTCAGGCTACAAAAACAAGAATTGTTCCTGTAACAATGGCCTCTGGTACAACAATACTTGGTATGCTTCCGTTGTTATTTGATGCAATGTTTGCAGGAATGGCGGCTACAATTATGGGAGGTTTACTAATGGCTACAATACTTACTATTTTTGTATTACCTGTTACATATTGCATACTATTTAAGATTCGTTCAGACAAGTAAAAATAGATTATTATGAAAAAAATGTTAAAAAATATAAGTATTCTAACTATTGTAATTTTAGGATGTGGTAATATATTAACAGCACAAACTGTTGACACAGATACTACATACATAAATCACGAAACATATAAGCAAAGAGTCCTTAATTATAGTAAGGATATTATGAAGAGTGCAGAGCAAAAGAAAGCAATGGAAGAGGCTGTTAAATATGCAAAAACAAACTTTTTGCCTAGGATAGATTTTGCAGGCTCTGCGCAATATAGAATTAATGATTACAACCTTAGCTTAGGATCTGCTCCATTTTCTATGCCGGGTGAGTCTTATAGTTTAGGAGCCACTCTTTCGCAGATTATTTACAACGGGGGTGCTGTGCAAAATAGTTATAAAGCAGCTAGAATTCAAGATAGTATTGCCGGCAAAGCAGAGGAACTTACTTTACAGAATATAACTTATGCTGCAGAGATTAATTATTGGAGTACAGTTGCTCAAAAAGAATTATATAAAGCTATGTGTCAATATGTTGATATTGTCTCTTCTTTGGCAGATATACTTAATATTAGATATGAGGATGGTTTAATAGCAAAAACAGATTATCTTCAAACTATAGCAAGACTTAAAGATGCACAAATGAGTAAGAGTGATGCATATAAATCTTATCAACTTGCTTTGCAAAATCTTAATGTAATGATGGGAATTAACCCACTCTCCGCAACTAATCCTATGGATTCTATTGCGCTTAAACTTCCTAATTTGCAATATTTGGGTATGGATGAGGCTTTGTTACAAAGGCCAGATTATAAAATTTCAAAGATGCAGATAGATTATCAACAAAAACAGTTGAGAATTATACAAAGCCAGTTTAATCCACAATTATCTATTGGACTACAGCAAACATGGGGAACGCAAATGCTTAATTTCGACGGTTCCACAATGTTTAATTCAACGGCGTTTGCTTCGTTAAAAATTCCATTGTTTGCATGGGGAGCAAGGTATAAAAGGGTAAATAGCCAAAAAGCTATGATAAATTCGGCAGAACTAGATAGGCAAATGATGCTTGATAATATTTCAAAAGAACTCTCAAGCGCATGGACAGAGTATCAAGAAAATACAAAGCAAATAAAACTAGCTTGGGATGCAACCATAATATCTCAAGAGAATTTGGATATAAATACATTTAGTTATAATGAGGGTAAACTTACAATACTAGATGTTCTTTCTGCTCAACTTACTTGGATCCAATCTCATACAAAGTATATTTCAACTTTACTTATGCAAAAAGTTTCAAGATCGGCATACTTAAAGGCTATTGGAGATATTAAATAATATTGGTTATTAAATTAGAGTTGGATGCTTACTGCTTTTCTTATTGCTTCTGCGCTGTACAAGGTGTGGCTATTATAACAACAGTATTTTATGTTGGTGAACGGGATAAGGCTTTGGGGATTAATATTAATAGTTTAAAAAAATACATTATATTTGAGAAAATTTTTAGAATTTAAATTAATAAATCTAAATAATTTCTAATATTATGATAAGGGTAAGAGCCAGAGTACATGATAAATTTTCTTTAGAATTTAAGGTTTGGTTTGAAAAAAACATGCTTCCCGATAGTGGGAAAGAGACTGATTATAGATTGGAGAGTTGGATTTTTTTACCCGCATCACTTGATGTTAATGCCCTTACTTACTCAAGGGAGCAATTTTATTCAGCCATAAAAAGTTATTATCGAACAATAACGCCTGTTTATTTACTGGAGGATCTTGCTATAGCAAAAATTGGGTCTCCGTTAGAATTTCTTTCAAATGCCGTATTTAATATAATAGGCCATCGGTCAAAGTCAAATTTATCTGAGTATGAATATCAGATAAAGATGTATTGTGCTATTTTTAAGAGTGCTATAAGGGAAAAATATAATATTCTAAAAAAAGAGCCTACTCCTCAATTATTATCAGATTTTAGCAGTTCTGTTTATGCTGTGTTGCGGAGCTATGGGAGTCTATCGGGGAAAATAAAAGAAGATACAGATGAAAAGTTATATCCACTATTTTCTTTAGGAGAGGAGTTTCTTATAAATCTTACAGAGTTGTACGTTTATAAAGTTTATAATATTACAGGAGAAAAAATTGAATCTTTAAAAAAGATAGAAGAGTATAAATTGGAGCGTGGCTATAAGGTACTTACAAGAGATGGGGGACTTGCAAATAGTAATATTATTTATAGATGGAGTGTCCTTAAAAAATATATTGAGAGCGATTTATTTTTAAGTGTTGATAAAAGAAAAGATGGTGTATTAACAGAGCAAGTTTATTACAGTATTGCTGCAGGACTTTCAATGATTTTTGCAACGGTTGTTTCGTTTTCATTTCAGCAAAAATATGGTAATTTTACAATTCCGTTTTTTATAGCATTGGTTATAAGCTATATGCTAAAAGATAGAATAAAAGAACTTATTAGATACGCATTTACAACTAATCGCAAACTTAAATATTTTGATAATAAAATAAAATTGGCGGTAAAAGAGACAGAAATTGGAGAGAGTAAGGAGGGTTTTGATATTGTTCCTCAATCAAAAGTGCCTCAAAAGATAATGGAAACTAGAAACCGTTCATACATGGGAGAGATGGAGAATAGAATTAGCCAAGAGAATGTGTTATTTTATAGAAATCTCATAAAATTAGATAGAAAAAAATTAAGTTTAACTTCTAATTATAAGATAGATGGTGTGAATGAAATTATTTTTTTTAATCTTATGGATTATGTAAAAAAAATGGATAATCCGCAAAATCCATATTTTATAACCGAGGGTAAAACCGTATCAGAAATACTTGTAGATAGGGTTTATTATATAAATTTTATATTTCAACTTTCGTGCAGCGATGGAAGTTATGTTAAGCGTTACCGTATAATGTTAAATCGTAATGGAATCCTTAATTTAGAAGAAATTGAATAATGGAATAAAAATTTACATTTATTATTATGAATGAAAATGTAGATAAATATTCGAATGAAAAAGAGATAAGCAAGCTTAAAGAGCAGTGGTACAATAGACTTAAAATTTTTGCAATCTCGTATGTTCGTAATTCTCAAGATGCAGAAGATCTTGTTCAAGATACTATTCTAAAAATTTGGGAGAGTGAGGTTGATATCCATTCATGTGAAAATATTGGGGCGTTACTTTATACAATCTTAAGAAATAAATGTCTCGATTATCTTAAACATAAAATTGTTGAGCTAAAACATAATAATACAATGATTGAAGAGTATAATTTTTTGGTAGCAAATAGTTATGCTCTTGAAGATAGCTCAATAAATATTATTACCAATAATCAAATAAAAGAGGCTTTAAATAAGGCTCTACTCAAACTGCCAAAGCAAACCCGTAAAGTATTTATTCTTAATAAATACAATGATCTAAAATACAAGGAAATTGCAGAAGAATTGTCAATATCTGTAAAAACTGTAGAATATCATATTTCAAAGGCATTTTTGTTACTCAGAAAAGAAATGGGGGGATATTATGCCATAATATATCTTGTGATAAATAATACAAATCTTTAATATTCCACTAGGGATATTTTTTACTGTGTCGTTATATAATCAAATGGAACAAGAAAAATTAATACGATTTATTGCCGGCCAAACTAATGCCTCTGAACAAAAAGAGGTCCTAGGCTGGATTGAGCAAAGTCCAAGTAATAAAAGGATTTTTGCTCAACTTAAAAATATTGATGTAGCTGTTAATGTTTTTGCCGAAGAGAGAACACATGTAACCCATGTGAAAAAGTCATTCTCCATAATTAAACCTATTCTCAGATGGAGCATAAGGATAGCTGCTGTACTAATTATAGGTTTCTCGTTGTTTTACCTTGGAACAGAAAAAGAAAAAACAAAATGGATAAAAAGTTCCGAGAAACAATTTACGGAAATTAAAGTACCTATGGGTGAATCAGTTTCTGTTTCACTTCCAGATGGTTCTAAGGTAAAATTAAATAGCGGATCTGTCCTTAAATTTTCAAAATTGTTTGGGCAAATGAATAGAGAACTTTCACTAGATGGAGAAGGATATTTTGAGGTAAAGAAAAATAAGAAAAAATTTATTGTAATTACCTCTGATATAAATGTTGAGGTATTAGGGACAAAATTTAATCTATCTGCATATAATGCCGACAGGGTAGTTACAGCATCGCTATATAAGGGAAAAGTAAAAATAGTTAATACTATTCTAAAAGAGACCGTTGTTCTTAACCCCGAAGATTCTTATATTTTTGATAAGGTCTCTAAAAAAGCCACAATGAAAAGCTTTAATAAAAAGCATGGTTGGATGAATAATTATTTTGTAGCAAACAGCGATGATATTGAAGTGTTTGTGCAAAAGATAGAGCGTAAGTATAATGTTAAAATAGTTGTAGAGCCCAATCTTATAGGTAAATGTAGATACACAGGGGTATTTAAAGGGGAATCATTAGAAGAAA
Source organism: Bacteroidales bacterium (assembly GCA_036659275.1). Lineage (GTDB taxonomy): Bacteria > Bacteroidota > Bacteroidia > Bacteroidales > UBA932 > Egerieousia. Next base: position 19,212 of record JAVXCW010000024.1, read on the forward strand.
TTTTAAAAAATATGGCACTAGCTTCTCCAATAAAATATAAGATAAAAGATAATAACACAGTTCTAATATATAAAAAGAAAAACAAATAACATATTATTAATTTAACCAAATTTAATTATGAGTTTTTTATCTAGTCAAACGCTTAAGCGACTAATAACTGTCTTATGCTTTGTCGCCTTGGGCATAGGATTATTTGCTCAAGATGTAAATAAGACCAAGTTTTCTATAAGAGAAAACAACACCAGTATAAAGAAAGTACTGGAACAAGTAGAGAGAACTTACAAAATAAGGCTTTTTTACGACGAAAAAAATCTTAATGTAAATATCGTAAAGAACATAAATGTAAAAGATGTTTCGTTTCAAGAGCTTCTTAATGTTATGTTTGACGGTGATGTTACATACACTTTATCTGAAAACGGACTTGTTACTTTAACAAAAGAAATAATACAACAAGCTTCTTCTGATAAACTTAAAATAGGGGGTAAGGTTACTGATAAAGCAGGAGAGCCATTAAGTGGTGTATATGTTTACGTAAAAGGGGCAAATAAAGGGACATATACCGATAATAATGGATCATTTTTACTAGAGAACGTTATTCCCAATTCAAATATTACATTTGATTATATAGGAATGAAGCCCCAAGCTTTGCACGTTGCCGTTAGTAAAAATGTTAATGTAATATTAGAAGAAGATGCTGTAGTATTAGAAGATGTAATTATTACAGGGTATGGAAGTTTTAAAAAATCTGCTTATGCCGGTTCTGCTTCAACAATTAAAACAGAGGGGGTTAAAGATGTGCCGGCTATGTCTGTATCATCAATGTTACAAGCTAATGCTCCGGGAGTTTCTGTAACAGGTGATTCGGGGCAACCCGGGGCTGCACCGTCCATCCGCATTAGAGGTATGGGCTCTTTTAATGCTTCAAATTCTCCTCTTTATGTAATAGACGGAGTTCCGGTAATGTCGGGCGATATAAGCAACAGTGGATCTAATGCCGGAACAGATATGATGGCTACCATAAATCCAAGCGATATTGAGAATATTACAGTAATTAAAGACGCCGCCGCAGCTTCTCTATATGGATCTAGGGCTGCCAATGGAGTTATATTAATTACTACAAAATCTGGTAAAAAGGGAAAGCCTCAATTTAATTTTAAGAGTGACTGGGGAGTTAGCGATTTTGCATACAGGTACAGGCCAAGTATGCAGGGAGATGAGAGAAGAGATTTTATTTATGATGCAATGAAGAGAAAAATATTGTATGACTCTAAAACCCCGGGAACAGAGGCTGAGGCTATTGCTTACGCTAATGCTAACATTGACGAAGTAGCAGCAAAACCTTGGTGTGGATGGGTAGACTGGGAAGATATATTAATGAGAAACGGATTTCATCAAAATTATGAGTTTTCGGTATCGGGAGGTGCAGATAAATTTACATACTACTCCTCATTTAGTTTTACAGACCAAGAGGGTGTACAGTACCAGCAAGCATTAAGCAGGCTTACAGGGAGACTTAACGTAAAATACGATGCCAATAAATGGCTACAATTGGGAGCTAATATTTTATTCTCAGATATGAATCAAGATATTGGATCAGATGGCATGGAATACACTTCTCCATTATATTCTTCTAAGCATAAACTTACCTCTTCTGATGCTGTGTATAATGAGGATGGTACATATAATGAAAACTTACAGTCGAACGGAAGCCGTAATCCAAAAGCTTCGTTAGACCATGATTATGATAAACAGAGAGTTACAAGGACATTTAGTACTGCATACGCACAAATTAAATTTTTTGAAGATTTAAAATTAAAAACCACATTTAGCTACGATTTTACAATGTCAAAAGCTAAAGAATGGAGCGATCCAAGGACATCAAGCGGTGCAGCAAGTAATGGCACTGCATATAAATCGTACTATGATTACAATCAACTAGTTTGGTCTACAAATTTAAATTACGTTAAAACCATTGGTAAAAATCATCATTTAGATGCTTTAATAGCTTATGAAGTTTCTGATTATAAAAGAGATTATTTAAGCGGTTCGCAGGCAAATTTTGCAAATCCCGATTATAATGCCATAGGCAATGGTGCTGTTCCAAAATCTATAGGTGGTGCAGGATCGGGAAATAGACTTATTTCGTATGTTTCAAAATTAAACTATGATTATAAAAATAAATATTACATAGGTGCAAGTTATCGCTTGGATGGAAGTTCAAGATTATATAGAGAAAGCCGTTGGGGGAGTTTTTGGTCGGTATCCGGAGCTTGGAGATTCTCCGAAGAGGGGTTCTTTAATGGGCTTAAAGAGATATTTCCTGATGCTAAACTAAGGGTTTCGTATGGTGTTAATGGCACTCTACCATCGAGTTACTATGCGTACATGAATTTAACGAGCCTTACTCCATCTTATAATAATGAGGTAGGAATAGCAGAATCGGTAATTGCAAAACAAGATTTACAATGGGAAAATAACTATACAACCAACGTTGGATTAGATTTAAATATTAAAAATGCAGTGAATTTAACGTTTGAATACTATAGTAGAACTACTAAGAACCTATTAATGGATATGCCAATCTCTTTGGGAACAGGTTTTGATAGCTATATGACAAATATTGGTAAAGTAAGAAATAACGGAGTTGAGTTAACTGTTAACTCTACAAACTTTGACAGGAAAAATTTCTCTTGGACAACGTCATTTAATATTGGACATAACAAAAATAAAATTTTAGTATTGGATGGAGTTCAAAATGAAATAGTAAGTGGTACGCAAATTAGAAGGGTTGGAATGCCATATTATACATATTATATGATAGAGTTTGCCGGAATTAACCCCGAGACAGGTAAACCACAATTTTATACAAATGATATAGACGAAAATGGAAATTATGTAAAGGAGATTACAGAAAAAACTTCAAAAGCAAATCCTATTGCAGATAAATCACCATTTCCTACAGTTTCAATGGGCCTTACAAATACTTTTAGATATAAATTTATTGACTTAGGATTTACATTGTCATCAACTTTAGGGGGCTGGTCGTATGATAATGCTGCACAAAAATCTCAAACTTCGGGCTCTGGCGATGGCGCAATTAATCAAATCCCGGTATATTACAGAGATAGTTGGAAAAAACCCGGTGATGAAACAATTTACGAAGCTTGGATTTATGGTAATACATCAAAAATGTCTTCTCCGGCAAATAGTAGAAGGTTACATAGTACTGACCATTTAAGAGTTAAGAATTTTACCCTTGGAGTTACAATGCCAAAAGGATGGACTCAAAAAGTTGGAATTAACAAATTAAGATTATACTTTTCTGCCTATAATATGCTTACATGGGCTGCATTTAATGAATACGACCCCGAAGTTCCTGTAAGTGGATCGGTTGGATATAACACACCCCCACTTAGAACATTAACATTTGGCTTAGACATTAACTTTTAATTGATAGATTATTATGAAATACAGATATAAAATAATTATACTGCCACTGTTGGTATTAATGTTATCGGCTTGTGGAAATGATTGGTTGGATTTACAACCCGAGAGTTCTATAGATTCATCTATTGCTATTGAGAATTTAACAGATGCCGAAGCCGCTGTTATAGGAATATATAGCGCTTTACAAGATTATGAATACTATGGCGGAAGAATGACATATTACGGAGATGTAATAGGAGATGATATGCAGTCTAATTCCGATAGCAAGCGGTGTGCATCTTTTTACAGATATGCTTACACATCGGAAAACGCTCCGCGCTCGCTATGGGAACAACCATATAAAGTTATAAGGTTGGCTAATAATATACTTGCAGTTATTGATAATATAAAGGTTCTTGATAGTGAAAAAGCAAAATTGGATAATGTTAGAGGGCAGGCTTTGTTTTTTAGGGCTATGGCGCACTTTGACGTTACAAAGGTTTACGGATATCCTTATGCAAAAGATAATGGAGCCTCTTGGGGTGCTTCAATTATTACAACTCCGCTAGATTATTCGGCTAAACCCGAAAGAAGCACGGTTGCGCAATGTTATGATAAATTAATTATTCCCGATCTTGTTGAAGCTGTAAAATTATTACCCGAGAAAAAATCGGATGCTTCTGTTGGTAAGATTACCAAATGGGGAGCAAAGCTTTTGCTTAGCCGCGCGTACCTGTATAAAGGGGATAATGCCAATGCTCTTAGGGAAGCAGAGGAGTGCATAAAAGGAGCGGAAAAAGCAAGTTACTCCCTTATTGAAAACAGCAAATATTTTACTGAATGGATGACAAAATATAACTCGGAATCTTTATTTGAAATAGTAAATTTAATTACTGATAATGCTGGTAATGAAGGGTTGCCATATTTATATTGGGATAGAGGATATGATGATATTATTATTACCAAGTCGTTTTATAGTATCCTTTCTTCCGATAAAAAGGACGTGAGAAATACTCTTACTACAAAAGGAACGAAAAAACCATCTAGTAAGAAGTATAATTGCTATATACTAAAGTATGCAAATACTATAGATGATGATATTAGAAGTTCAAATATTATAGTACTTAGATTATCAGAAGCATATTTAAATGCTGCAGAGGCTGCTGCTAAAGTTGGAGATAACGCAAAGGCTGTAAAATATTTAGGAGCAATTGTAACAAGGGCTAATTCTGATAAAAAAGTAACAGGTATTGTAACTCTTTCACAGGTTTTGGAAGAGAGAAGAAAGGAGTTATTTGGTGAGGGACATAGAGCTTTTGACTTACTTAGAAACGGTCTTACAATAAATCGTGTTGGGAGTAGTCATAGTGCAATTCTTCCCGATTATGCAAAATCTATAGATTGGAATAATTTTAGATGTGTTCTTCCTATTCCAAAATATGAAGTTAATGCCAATGAGGCTATTAGACAACAACAAAACCCGGGATGGGAATAGATTATGGTGTACTATTAAACCAAAACAGGCAATATCTATTTTATGATATTGCCTGTTTTACCTTATAAATAAAAGAAAAGAGTAAAAAATATTTATCTTTGAATTAGTAATGTATAAGAAATTTAAAATATTATATTTATTGCTGCTGATAATTCCTACAGCAGTGTTTGCCCAATCTAAAGAGGTAATCTATAAAGATGGGCCGTATATTTTTTGTACCCGCGGTGGCTCTGTAAGAATTGTTTCTAGTGATGGGTTTAGTTCACATAAATCTAAGGCTGTCCATAAAAAATTACTTGATACAGTTTACGCAAATATTGCCGCATTAGGGACAATTAATGTTGCGGATGATAAGGGGATTTGGAATTTTAAAATATCAAATAGTGCCTTAATAAATGGCTCTGCAGTGGGGAATGTAAAGGCAAATGAGGGTATTAAAAAGTCTCTTATGCAAGGAGAGAAAATATTTGTAATTTCTGATGCACACGGGAATTTTAAAAATTTTATTGCCATACTAAAAAAGGGAGGAGTAATAAATGAAAAGTTGGAGTGGAGTTATGGCAAAAACAGATTAATGATTTTAGGGGATACGTTTGATAGAGGTAATGATGTTGTAACTATTTTTTGGCTTATTTATAATCTTGAGCAGCAGGCCTCGGCCATAGGAGGAGAAGTTAGTTACCTTTTAGGGAACCATGATAATATGGTACTTAAAGGAGATTTAAGATATGTTAAAAGCAAGTATGAAAAATTGCAGGATACCCTAAAGATTCCATACAACCAATTTTTTTCATCTACATCTTTTCTTGGGAAATGGTTGAGAGGTAAAAATTCGATTGAAATTATAGGAAATACATTATTTGTGCATGGTGGCATAAGTCCTGCTTTTGCAAAAAGTGGAATTTCTATTGGAGAGGCAAATATGTTAATAAAAAAGCATCTTGATTCTCCTAAAAGTGTTTATGAAAATGTAGAAGGGAGTAGTACTTTGGGTAAAGTTAATTTCTTATTTGGAATTAATGGACCTCTTTGGTATAGGGGGTTGGTGAGTGGAGATAAAAAATATAATCCAATATCAGAAGCGGAATTGGATAATATTTTAAAACAATACAAAATATCTCGCATTGTTGTTGGGCATACAACTTGTAGCGGAGTTAAGACACGTTATAATGGTAAAGTGATTTCGGTAGATTCAGAGAATGAGAAACAAAATATTGATCATCTTGCAGAAGGGATAGAGATAAGTGACAACAAGGTTAAAATTATTAAAAACTAAATATTAGGATTATGTTGCGCTTTTATAAATTAAATTTAAGTAAGAAAATATTATTTCTTGCTTTATTGGTACTTCTATTCCAATGTACTTCAACTACTTCAAATAGAGGATTACAAGGAATAAAGTCAAAATCGGGTAAAGTTGCTGTTGGGAGAGACAGTATTGTTAAATTAAATATTAAGGAACTTAGCGATACTGTAGATTTACCTCTTTCAACTGTTGTGGATAATTTAGAGATAGTGCAATTAGAAGATAAAGAAGAAGCGTATACAAGTGCCAATATAACTGTCTTATCTCCAAGCTATATAGGAATTGGCGGTGGTATGTCTTCGCCATTTAAACTTTTTGATAGAAAGAGCGGTAAGTTTCTTGCAAATGTGGGGAATTTAGGGAGAGGCCCCGGAGAATATATAAATGTATACTCGGCACAAATAGACGAAGCTAATAATCGTGTTTATCTTTTACCGTGGCAGCAACAAGTAATACTTGTTTATGATTTGCAAGGGAATCCCCTAAAACCTATTCCAACCCCTTATAATATGCCAAAGGCTGCTTTAAGAGTTGATACTAAAAATGAGACTGTAATTATTGGAGTTCTTCCTTTTGAGGGAATAAAGTCTGTAGTGTGGGAACAAGACTTTAAGGGTACTATTTTATCGGAGGTCTCTGCCGGGCACTTAACTGTTGTTCCCGATTTTTCTAATGAAGTTAATGTTGGAAACAATGTGGATGCATTTGATTTTTCTCTTGTTACATGGCTTGGAAAGCCAGATTCTTTATATAATTACCTCCCAAATGAGAACAGATTAAAGCCAGTATTTACTATAGATTTTGATTATACACCAAGTAATAAAAAAGAAGAAAAATATAGATCAGAGCCCAATGAAAATGCCCCTATTCATAGTTATGTTGAGTTACCTAAATATTTTATGGCATCTGTTAGTTTTCCTAAAAAAGTAGACGCTAACTCTTGGTCAACATCGGTACCTGTTTGGCTTATGGTTGATAAGCAATCATTAAAATCTTCTTATTTTAGATTAAAAAATGACTTTTTGGGTGGCTTTATAACTTGGCCATCTTTTAGTCAAAAGCATTATATATATAATAGTGAGCCGAGTAATTTGCTAAAACAGTTAGATTTGTCTATTAAGGAAGATAAAATGGACAACAAAGTTAAAGAGAGAGTAATTGCTGTAAAGGCAGGTATAAATCCCGATGGAAATAATATTGTGATTATTGGTAAAATTAAATAATTTTTTAATATGAGGTCATATATTACTATTGTAAGTACAATACTATTTTTATATGGTTGCGGCAGTGGTGCATCTGTAAACCAACTTGTTAATGAGGCAAGTGATTCGCTAACTATTAAAATTGTAGATACTAATTATATTCCCAAGAATCTAATTTCTTCTAAGGTTGTTCGTGCTGTGGATCCTTCTAGTCCTCCAATAGAGATAAATTTACAGGATCCTAATTCTAACTATACTAAATTAGATGTAGCTCAGTATTTTAAGAGTGCATCGGTAAAAATATTAGAATATCCGGCCGATAGCGGTACTTTTGTAAATGGTAGATGTATTGCTTTAATGTTTAATGGAGGTATGCAGTCTTTTGACGATGTTACAAAAGTAAGATGTGTAAGCGGAAACTATCTTGTATATGATAATACTAATGGACTTTTGCAGTATGATAGTCTAGGAAAATATGTTGCTACAATACATAAAAATAATTTATCGGGATTAAAATATGATAAGCGTTATAAATATTGGAAAATTAGTATTGATAGGTGGAATTCTTATGTTACGTTGCCTACATTACAAGGAAATATTCCTGTTGTGGTTAGAGACTCTATAGATAAAATAAATCTTAAGATATGGAATCTAGCTAAAAAGAAAATTATTTTAGAGAAAGCAATAAAGATGGGACACCCTTTAATGAATAATTCTCTTAATGATAGTATTTATTATAAATATAGAACTACTGCTTTTGATAAAAATTCTCAATATATAATGTTGTATTTTTTTAATAGTAATGGTGATACATTAAGTAAATATACAGATTATATAAGATTAAGTGCGGTTTTAAAGCAGAATTATGTAGGAGCAGCAGATAAGCTAGTTCAATATAAATTTAATGGAGATTCGTATTTGAGGCAGCCTTATAGCGATACTGTTTTTAGAATTGTGTCTCCAACTAAGCTGCATCCCGCTTATCTTATAGAGTTTGGGGATAAAAAACTTAATATGGATATTGGATATTATGGCAAGGATAAATCTAATTATTTTACTTTGCAAGGGTGGTCTGAGACAAAAGATGTAATTTTAATTACATATTCTAAAAATTATGATTGTCCTAACACTAGAGATAATAAAACTATTTCATTTTATTATGCAGTTTATGATAAGGCTACAGGGAATATTTCTTATTTAGATATGAAAGGGGCTTATCCCCAAGAAGCTTGGGTTGCTAATACTCTTCCAAACTCTTTGCCTATTTTTATAAGTCAATTAATAACCACAAGCAATGGGCAAATTAACATTTGCTACTTTAAAGAAGATTTAGAGAATATGCAAAAATCGCCATCGTTTGCCAAATTTCCCATAACGCAACAAAATTTAATTAAGCAGCTTGTTAATGAACTTGGACCAAGAAAGATTGCGGTGATGTCTATTAAATAAATTATATGTAAGATAAATAAAAAAGGATGATTAATTTTTAGTCATCCTTTTTTATAATTGTGGTGCTGTATTAATTATTTTACTAGTAGTTTATCTCCTGCGTCTTCGACTACTTTCTTTTTCCAATGTTCGCTGTAGCCTGGTTGTGATGGACTAGCAGGGATGTTGCGATTGTTACCGTTGTCTTTAAAAGATCCATCGGCATTCTGTTTTTTAACATTTCCATCTATGTATTTTACAAGAAGATATTCGTCTAAATCTTTCCATTTCTTAAACATTCTGTCGGCAAACTTCTCAGACCATTTGGTAAGATATTCCTTAACATCCTCAGGTTTTGTTTTTGATAGCCTAAGTGCCTCTTCATCTACTGTTGGAATAATTTGCATAGCTCCAAGTTCGTGATCTGCTGCAGCTTTTTGAATTTCTGGGGCAAGAATGTTATATCTTAAATAGGCGGCTTGTGCAACTTTATTAAATAACCAAAAGGCAGATGTTGGGGAGTATGTTGTCATATTTCCATTACCTACTGCAAAGCATTGTGGTGTTCTTAGTCCACTTGAATAAACTGGGGTAAGGCAAGATGTTGCCGCATCGTCTACTCCAAACCATATAATACCGCCTATTTCGTTTGGCAGCCAGTTCCTAGATTGACCAAGTAACCAAAATCCTGTTTGTTGTGTTGCTATTGCTCTTTCGTTTGTGTACGATTTTCCATTAACTTCAAATCCCATTGGACGCCATCTGTAAGGAAGTTCAAATCCTCCTGCTCCAATATCGTTTCTCATATCAAGAGGAGTGTTTTCGTAATGGTCTCTCATTACGTCTGCTACTTGTTTTACATCAACTTTTTCGGCTGGTTTTATGTATAACGGCATTTTATTGGTTAGATTTTCTCCTTTTGCATAATCTATATAATTCATAGCGGGTTTGTCTCCAATCATTCCTTTACCTAATATGTTAAATGCGCTCCAAACTCTTGCTTCACAACCTCTTAGTGCTCCAAAATCGGCAGGAGCATAGGTGTCACAAAAACTAAATTCTGTATCAAGCCCTTTGTATAGTCCTGCTTCTCTTGCAAAGTTTATTGTATTTTTTTCGTAAATGCAATTTTCGGGATCATTAAGTGGAAATGTTGTTATTCTTGAGTGGTTTGCGTGAGCAGAGACATAACCGTCGGGAATCCTAATTGCAACCCAATTTGCTCCTTTATTTATATTTATCCCCTTTTTATTTAGTTTTGTCCCTTTGCCAACCATTTCCATAATCCAAACCTCTTCCTTGTCTGCTATTGAAAATGATTCTCCGCCAGATGCATATCCGTATTCTGCAACAAGATCGCCCATAATTTTAATGGCCTCGCGAGCGGTTTTGGCTCTTTGGAGTGTAATGTAAATAAGAGATCCGTAATCTACTATACCGGTTGTATCTACAAGTTCGCCTCTTCCTCCAAATGTGGTTTCTGTAATAATAAGTTGGTGTTCGTTCATATTTCCCATTGTAGAGAAGGTTTTCTCTACTTGTGAAATTTCTCCATTATATTTTCCAGAATCCCATTCAAAGATTTTAAGCTTACTTCCTTTTGGAAATATATTTGCAGATGTGTGGTAAAGTTCTCCATATAGAGTGTGAGAATCGGCTGAATATGTTACCATTACAGAGCCATCTTTGCTTGCTCCCTTGGTAATAAGAATGTTTGTACAAGCTTCTGAAATATTAAAAGACAGAAGAATTGCTACAACAGCCAAAATAGTTTTTGAAATTAATTTCATTATGATAAATTATTTTTTGTTTAACTTAGCGGTTTGAATACAAATATACAATATAAAATAGAAATAGAATATAATGATTATGAAAATGTTGAGAATATTTTTTTTAACAACAGCTGCTTTGCTTTGTTTTACAGCACTTTGTGCTCAAGAACAGCCTAAAGAAAAATCTCCGCAGGAATATGCAGCGTTAGAGGCCGAAAGATTAGAGAAAGAATTAAATCTTAATACTAATCAGGTTTTTTACGTAGATTCAATATTTCAGGTGAATTTTGCCGGCGTAATGAAGGAGTTTGATGATATGAAAAAGAGTGGAATGCAAGACGGAAGGAGCTATCAAGCGGTAAGAGAAAAGTGGACTCAAAAAAACTTAGATGCTTTAAAGCTTATTCTCACCGAACAGCAATATATTTCGTACTTAAAACTTATAGGTAAAGGGAAAGAATATAAAAAAGGTAAAGACGGACTTTACTATAAAAAGGAGACTAAAAGCGATAAGAGTGAGAAAAAATAGCTAAAGAGAAGAGGAGATATTCTTTAATTATTAGGGATATGTTGTTTTATTCATATATTGTAAAATTGCGGTTTTCTATTTTTGTAATATACAAGGTATTTAAAGCCGCATCTTTTAGTTATCTCCCTAAACATATCAAAATTTTCTCCTATTCTTTTTAAGTCGTGAGCATCTGATCCAAGGCTAATTGCTTCTCCCCCAAATTCTTTAAATCGTTTTAATATGTTTGTATCTAGTATTGGGGTGTGCCCAAGGTTTTCTCGGTAGGTTTTGGTGTTAACTTCAAATGTTTTCCCTGTTTCTGCTAAAAACTTTAGGATAGGTTCTAGGTAATCGCCAAATTCGGTCATTGTTATATTGCGCTCGCTATTTTTGTACGGGGCATATCGTGCTATGTAATCGAAATGGCCAAGGATGTCAAAATTATTATATGCAACGGCGGTGTTATACATTATTTCAAAAGTACGGTTGTATGCTTCTTTGTAATTTTTGTCTTTGTAATATGTGCCGTAATAAGGATCTAGTCCATCTACAAAATGGATTGAAGCTATAATTGTGTCAAAGTGGTATTGGGATGTGAATTTTTTAATTTTATCAAGGCTTTTTTCTTGCAAACCAACTTCAATCCCTTTTAAAATTTCTACGTTGTAAATTTTATTAACTTTTTCTATTTCTTCTTGTTGTTTAATAGGATCAAAAATGAATTCATTCTCTCTGCAAGGAGCGTCAATATCATAGTGATCTGTAAATGCTATCCCTCCTAACTGCTGTTCACTTGCTTTGTGTACTGCTTGTGCTATATTTAGTTTGCTATCGGGAGAAAAATGGCTATGTATGTGGTTGTCGTAATATTTCATACCGCAAAGTTAAAAAAATAGTACCTTTGCGCTACAAAAATATATAATGAAATTATGGAAGCAATGATTATTGTGTTCCTTGTTGGTTATTTAGCTATAGCCCTAGAACATGTTTTAAAAGTAAATAAGGCAGCTATTGCTTTAATGATGGCGGTGGTTGTTTGGACAATATATGCTTTTATTGCCCCCGGAGAAATAGAGAGCCAAATTTCTGGCCAGTTAGGCGAGGTTTCTTCGATTATAGTTTTTTTATTGGGCGCCATGACAATTGTTGAACTTGTGGATCTTCATGGAGGGTTTGCGTTAGTTTCACACTTTATTAAAGCGAGAAGAAAAAAATATCTTCTTTGGCTAATTTCTGCAATAACATTTATAATGTCGGCGGCATTAGATAATATGACCTCTACAATTATTATGATTGCAATAATGTCTAAATTGGTAGAAAACAGAACTGATAAAATGTGGTTTGCTTCGGCTATAGTAATTGCAGCAAACAGTGGCGGTGTTTGGTCTCCTATTGGTGACGTTACTACAATTATGCTTTGGGTAAATGGCAATGTAACGTCGGGGTCTCTTATTCCACATTTATTTTTGCCAAGTGTTGTATCATTAGCTATTCCGGTGGCACTTATAACATTTAAAATAAATGGGAATGAATTAACTTTACCTATGGCAGATGATTTAGAGGTGGGGGAGAGGTTATATCCTAATATAACAAGGGTAGATAAAGTACTTATTGTTGTACTTGGAGTTGGTGGACTTGTTATGGTTCCGGTGTTTAGGGCTGTTACCGGCTTACCTCCGTTTATGGGTGTTGTTATGGCTTTGGCTGCCCTTTGGCTATTTACAGAGTTTATTTATGGAAAAAGAACAGATATTGAGGAGAGTCAAAAGCTTAGAATTGCTAAGGCGTTAAAGAAAATAGATGCGCCTACTATCTTTTTCTTTTTTGGAATTTTAATGGCTGTTGGTGCTCTTACAGAGGCCGGCTTACTTGCAAAGGCTGCAACTTTCCTTGATGTTAAAATTCACAATACATTTATTATTACCGGGTTAATAGGCATATTATCGGCGGTTGTAGATAATGTTCCTCTAGTTGCGGCTGCAATGGGAATGTATCCACTCGCAGATCCGGCGCTAGTTGAAATAGGCAGTTATGCTGCTAATTTTCTTAAAGATGGTGCATTTTGGGAATTACTTGCTTATTGTGCAGGAACGGGTGGAAGTTTGTTAATAATAGGATCTGTATCGGGTGTTGTTGCAATGGGAGCAGAAAATATTAGTTTTGGCTGGTATGCTAAACATATTACTTTTAGAGTATTTATAGGCTATGTATGTGGGATAGCTTTGTACATATTTTTGTTTTCCTA
>JAVXCW010000025.1:0-32005 GCA_036659275.1 Bacteroidales bacterium
ATCCCTAGATTTTAAACCGCCCAAAAATATTTTTTCATATCCCGATAATTTTTTTATAAAAATATTTATAATCAAGAATATATATTGGTTAAACATATTGTCATTTTGGCTCTTTTTCTTTGACTGGAACGGCTATTCTTTGTATAGTTTATTATTTTGTTCATATTTTTTTTTGTAATGATACGATAATCAGTTCTAAAATCAAATACACTATGTAGCTCATCAGTAATAGAATTTCTTGTGTAAATAGGCATAAACCCTTCTGCTGCAATATTTGCAAAATTCATTTCAGATAATGTGTATACTAAAGTATGTGGGCTGTATTTATTTTCTGTTTTCTTCTATTTCCCAACGTTTATGATTAATTTTTATCTTCCTTTGCAAACTAATTAAATGGTATACTTTTCAATTGCAATCTGGTATACTTTTCAATTGGTATATACACGGAACAATTCTTTTAGAATGTGCTGATTCGAGATATTGAATTATAGGCTTGGGAGTAATACCTTCATCAAATTTTTGAGACAGAGCTTTATCTGTCTCAAGATTGACTATAATATAGTTCTCAAATTCAGTCCTACCAAACTCTTGCAAAATATAGCTCTTGCCTACCTGACGAGCTCCATTTACAATAAGAGGTTTTCTGTTCTTGCTGCTTTTCCATTCTACTAAGTGATCATATATTTTTCTTTTCAGAATCCTTTTGTTTATCTTAAAATTCATCTGATACGACACAAAGATACTTTTATCTATTATAAAATTAAAATATAAACTACTTTTTCATAGATAAAAACCATTAGTCGACAAATGTCCAATTGAGGGTTGAAGGTATTATTATGCTTGTGGCTAAAGGTGGTTGTTCGGATGGTTATCCTACTACTTCTTACAACGCTGTAGACATTCCTGTTCACTCTTCCCTTCTTTTTTACATTGATCGATACAGGGGTCTCCCCAAGGGAAACGTCCTGCTGCCACTTCAAGCAACTCTTCATCCGATAAAAGCTCTTTTTCTTTTTCCATGTTTTCTTCTTTTGTTCTCATAATGTGATTGTTTTAAATGATTTAACCTGCAGTCCCGTCAATAAGACTGTAGTTTACCATGCTATCTTATATACAAAGATACAACAGACCTATGGGTGTTTTTTTATCATATCAAAAAATGTTTTTATCAAATGACGAATTGTTTATCAACTCGATATTTTTTTCACATTTCATCCAACCTGTCATTCACTTGCTTCTTTCCTGTTGTTCTATCTCGGATAGGCACGTATCTGTCGCTGATGGCGAAAGGGCGTGCCTTAAAGGGTTATGTTTGGGCTCTCGTAGTAATGCAAGACGAGCTTTTGTTAATGCAATGATGGCAGATATAATCCTGATAATAATCTTATTGAGTCAGTTATTAGGCCCTTGGCTGTGGGAAGAAAAAACTGGCTTCAAGCTGGTAGTACAGCATCAGCTATAGGAGCTACAAATTTTGATTCTCTACATACTCCTTTCTAAACCAATACTCAAAAACCGGATCGAGGAAACTAAAGCCTTCGGGTGTTTTGTCGAGAAGGTCTTTGCGTTGCAAGACGGTTTTGTTTTTGGTTACGTTTTGAGGCGTTCCTAACTGGTATTTCTCCATAATTTTGCTCCCCGTGAGAGTTTGCTCTTGGTTTGCAATGGCAATCAATAGGTTGAGTTGTGTGGTAGATAGCGTTTCACACTCCGAAACATAGAGCGGCATATTGGTATTAACAATTTGTGAAAAGGCTTGCTCTATAATTTGCTCGGTAGCCTCTGTTTGCGTTGCCACCCAAACAAAGTGAGCTAACTGTTGCACATACCACGAATGAGCATTAACCTTAACAACGATAAGCTCTGCATTGGATTGTAAGATGGTTTTGCCAGTACGTTCAAAAGCATCCACGATAAATTTCACCCACTCTTCTTTATGAATTTTCTGTAAAAACATAATCTGCCCAAAACGATAGAACGGTTTAGATGATGAGTTAAAAATATCAATCATCATATGCCGCTTACTACCATAGAGGCAATAACTCACTTTATCTTGGTGTTGCCATACGCTACGCATATTCCCCTCCAAAGCACTGTAATCTTTCAAGGTTGCAAGGTTTTGGAACTCATCAATGCAGATAATAATTTTAATGCCTTTTGCATCGGCAATTTTTTGAGGAAGGTTTAACAGCTCCTGCTCGTTCTCCTTAATACGGCGGTACTCAAGCCCAATCGAAAAGTCGTTCATTGGGTCGGAGCCAATGGAAATGCGAGGGGCAAGAGCCTTCAGATACTCTTTGGCATTGGCAATCCAACTCTCCCAATTACTACTAGTTGCTTTGATTACCTCGCGAGCAAACACCTGATAAAACTCCTCTTGGCTACGGATTGTAAAAACATCCATAAAGCACACCTTCACATTGCTATACTGCTCCGTAAGTTCATTCATCGCTTCCTTAACCAAGGATGATTTTCCCCAACGACGAGGAGAAATCAACATGGTATTAATCCCCGAATAAAGGTTGCTTTTCAGCTCTTGTTTCTCTTTGACACGATTAACAAAGGTATTACCCATCGCTAATTTGCCGTATTGAAATGGTGAATCCATCATAATGACCTGTTTTTATTTACAAAGATAATTGGATTAATTCCACTTACCAAATTTTATGTAAATAATTTTATACCTTTTAGTATAATACCAAATAGTATAAAATGAAAATAGGGTTCTGGAATAGTTAACTTTGCCCGCACAGAAGAAAAGACGGATAACACAAAAAGCGATGGCAAAAAGACAATTTTATGACAAATCGTTCAAGGAACGAGCAGTTAAATTAAGTTATTAACGTGGCAGTACTGATGGTTCAATGTTTAAAAATTAGTCAAATGTTTGACTAATTAAAACAAAAATAATTATCTTTGTGCCCAAAGTTATAATACTTATGGAGAATTATGGATTTGCTCGTGAACTTATTTTGCAAATGCTAAAAACGAGAATGGCATTTAGACAAACACTGCAACGTGTTTTAAAACGCAATAATATAGATATAACTTTTGAAATGTTGCAAATTATGAATTGTCTATGGCACAAACAAGGGGTAAGCCAACAAGTTCTAGCAGAAAAAACAGCTAAAGATAAGGCATGTTTAACTAATTTAATGACTAACCTTGAGAAGAAAGGCTTTGTAATTCGCAAAGAAGATCCAAACGATAGGCGTAGCCGTTTGGTTTATCTTACTTCTAAAGGGGAAGATATTAACAACAATATCCGTCCTCTTATTATGGAAATGTATTCCAAAGCAGAAATAAAAATGGAAATTGAAGATGTTACTCTGTGTATCAATCAATTAAAAAAGTTGGATGAAATACTCAATCAGCTATAATCTTTGTAAATTATTGTTTTGTATGCTACTTCTTTCGTTTGCTTGCCAAGCAGTAGCGCAACAATCTACTTTGCTGCTCACAATAGATGAACTTTTTAAATTGGGTATAGAAAACAGTTTGCAGCTAAAAGCAACTAAGATACAAGAAGTAATATCTGAAGATAGGCAAAAGAGTGCACTCATACAACAATTACCAAACTTGCATGTTGGTGCAAGTGCAGGTCTTATAGGGCAACCAATTGTATTTGAAAAGGGGCTATCTAATCCAACATATCCAAATGTTCCTAATTGGTCGCAAAATTATAATATTGAGTTAACTCAATCCATTTATCAAGGGGGAAAGATTAAGTATAATATCCAAAAGGCAAATATTCAGAGACAAATTGCCAATATAGCTTCAACTAAAAATAAAGCAGAAGTGAAATTGCTTTTATTACAGCAGTATATGAGCTTATTTAGTTACTACAAGCAGCGTGAAGTTTTAAAAAAAAATATTGAAGAATCGGAACTACGATTAAAAGACATAACTCGAATGAGAAAAGAAGGGATTCTTACTAAGAATGATGAAATTAGGAGTGAATTACAACTTACTAATTATCGTTTGGCTTACCAAGAAGCAGAAAATAATATTGTTATAACCTCTCAACAATTAGATATTCTGTTGGGGCTAAACGAGTGGTTGCTAATTGTCCCCGATACTACAGTTTTGTATAATAACCTTAGTTTGCAGGATTATCAATTCTATTTGCAGCTTGCCTGCGAAAATTATCCCGGTATGCAAATAGCCCGTCGTAA
Organism: Bacteroidales bacterium; assembly: GCA_036659275.1. GTDB lineage: Bacteria > Bacteroidota > Bacteroidia > Bacteroidales > UBA932 > Egerieousia. Next base: position 4,176 of record JAVXCW010000025.1, read on the forward strand.
TACACAATTGGCAGAGTACGATACTAAACTTGCAAAATCTAATTTTTTTCCCGAAGTTTTGTTCCATGCCGGAAATACACTTGCTCGTCCATTAAGTTCTACAATGGAAGATATGTATAATAATAATTGGAATATAGGCCTTAGTATCTCATACAATCTTTCGTCTCTCTACCAAAACAAACATAGAATGCATGAGATTAAACAGAGTGTTCAGCTTAGTCGTAACGCCGAAGAGCAGATAATGCAGGAGATTCGTATTCAAATAAGAAGTGCTTATATACGGCACCAAGAAGCTTTAAATAGGGTAGAGGCTCTTAAATTATCTGTAAAACAAGCAGAGGAGAACTATAGAATTGTGCAAAATAGGTATCTCAATCAACTTTCTATTCTTACAGATTTGTTAGATGCCGGTAGTGTAAGGCTAGAAGCAGAATTACAATTAACTACGGCGCGTATTCAAACTATTTATACTTATTATGAGTTACAGCGTGCCTGCGGAAATCTTTAACAATATTAATAATATTTAGATATGTCCAATTTACAGAGTAAAAAGAAACAACTTCATAAACTCAAAATAAGAAATATAACTGTTAATGCTATATGTATTCTATTGGTATTTGCCGGGATTACTTGGACTATAAATTATTTTTGGAAATATGTAAATTACGAAATTACAAATGATGCAATGGTAGATCAATATATCGTCCCTTTAAATATACGGCTATCGGGATATATTAAGGAAATTAGATTTACCGAACATCAAAAGGTACATACAGGAGATACTTTATTAATTCTCGATAATCGTGAATATATAATTAAGGCCAAAGATGCAGAAGCAGCCCTTATGGATGCAAAGGGCTCTAAAGATGTTCTGTATTCAGGCATACATACATCAAAAGTAAATATTGCAATACAGGATGCTAATATTGCAGAAAATAAAGCCAAACTGTGGCAACAAGAAGAAGAATACAAGCGCTATTCAAATTTATTAGCAGAAGAATCTGTATCAAAACAACAATATGAGCAAGTGAAAGCAAATTATGAAGCCACAAAAGCTCGCTATCAAGCACTTTTGGAGCAAAAAAATGCTGCAAAATCGCAGTATCTGGAAATAAATAATAAATCTATTGGTATAAAGGCTGCTATTTTGCGTAAAGAAGCTGACCTTGATATGGCAAAGTTAAATCTTTCTTATTCCATATTATTGGCACCTTATGATGGATATATGGGGCGGCGTACGCTTGAGCCCGGACAGTTTGTACAAAGTGGGCAAACCATTTCTTATTTGGTTCGTAGTAACGCAAAGTGGATTACAGCTAATTATAAAGAAACACAAATAGCTAATATTTATATAGGACAAAAAGTTCGTATTAAGGTGGACGCTTTTAGTGGCAGAGTTTTTAATGGTGTTGTAACAGCTATTTCGGAAGCTACAGGGTCTAAGTACTCTCTTATACCTACCGATAATTCAGCTGGAAACTTTGTTAAGGTGCAACAGCGAATCCCTGTGCGTATAGAGCTAAACGACGCAACATCTAGTGAAATGGCTAGTTTGCGTGCGGGAATGATGGTAGAAACGGAGGCTATAAAAAACAAATAAAAATAGTGATGGTAAATCTTAACCTTCCTACTCGTACATGGGTGCCTCAATGGTTAGGCGTTATTACCATGTTTGTAGTTATACTTCCAATAGTTATGCTAAACGGAGCCTATACAGGAAGCATGGTAGATGTAAGCAATACGTTGGGTATTCTTAGTGAAGATATTACAATGGGATACTATGCAACATCTGTAGGTATGGCAGTTGCCTATCCTATTGTTCCAAAAATACGTGCTGTTGTTACACCCAAAACACTATTACTAAGCGATTTGTTTTTACAAATCCTCTTAAGCTTTAGTTGCGCACATACTAACAATATTGATATCATAATTATTTGCAGCTTTTTAGTTGGATTTCTTAAAGCCTTTATAATGCTCCAATTTATTGTTTTTATTCGCCCATTATTAAGCCCTAAAAATGTTAGAAGTGAATTTTATGCATATTTTTATCCTATAGTGTTTTCTGGCGGGCAAATATCAATGGCCATCACTGCGCAATTGGCTTACTATTATAAATGGCAATATATGTATTATTTTACCATGTTACTTATGCTTATTGCCATGGTCTTTATTTTACTTTTCTTCCGCTATGCTCAAAAGCCTATTTCTTTCCCATATAAAGAGATAGATTATAAAAGTATTATTTTAATAGCAAGTGCTTTATTATTTAGCGTTTATGTATTTACTTATGGTAAAACTCTAGATTGGTTTGCTTCTACTAAAATACGGATTTATGTGATTGCTATTCCAATTTTATTTTACCTTTTTTGGCAACGACAACGTGCGCAAGACAAACCTTATATTAGTTTTAAACCATTGAGTCATCATAAATCAATAATAGGATATTTTTTTATGATTTTAGTTATGTTCTTTTCTGCTACTAGTTCTTTGGTTACTAGTTATATGAATAGTATTATTCGCATTGATAGCGTGCATGCTAATTCTTTAAATCTTTTTCTCCTTCCGGGATTCATAGTAGGAGCTTTTATTTGTTTTTGGTGGTTCCGTTGGCAGCGGTGGCGTTTCCGCTTTTTAATTTCAGCGGGTATGTTTTGTTATGTTATATATCTATCTATTCTTTATTTTGGCATTACACCATATAGCACATATGAGATGCTTTATCTCCCAATGTTTTTTAGAGGATTGGGGATGTTAATTTTGATAATTGCGTTTGGCGTATATGTGGTAGAAGATTTAGATCCAAGCCTAATGTTGTCAAATGCCTTTTTTTTAATATCAATTCGATCGGCGTTAGCACCTGTTATTTCTGCTTCTTTCTTTAATAATTTAATTTATAATTTGCAGATAAAATACATGACTATACTGTCTGATAATTTAACCTTAACCACGCCTTTGGCATTAGAACGCTACAACCAAGCAGTTCATACTGCTATTACTCAAGGACACGAATTTAGTGAAGCTAGTAAAATTGCCACAAACAGTTTGTATTCTATTCTTCAACCGCAAGCATTGCTATTAGGGATAAAGTCTATTATTGGCTATGTTCTTATAATCGCAATTATAATTGCTACTGTATCTATATTTATTCCTTTCCACAAAACTGTAAAAGTTGCGGTGGTAAAAACTGGGGATGATATGGTATAAATTAGAGCATCGTTAATGTTATTACTCTTTAATTATTTATCTTTAAGAGCACTATTTATATTCTATTTATAGTATTTCTAAGTTATATCCAAATGCTAATAGTAGTAAAATAATACCACCTACTAAAATACGGTAATAGCCAAATGCTTTAAATCCGTATTTGGTAATAAAACTTATGAAAAAGCGGATGGCAATTAGAGCTACTATAAAGGCTACTGCATTACCAATAATTAGTGTAAGCATATTGTCTTTTAATATTTGTACTCCATTTGGCTCTAGAAATAATTTTAATACTTTATATGAGGTGGCTGCAAACATGGTTGGTACTGCTAGAAAAAATGAAAATTCTGCTGCAGCTTTGCGAGTAAGTCCTTGGGCCATTCCACCTACAATAGTTGCCATTGAACGAGATACACCCGGAATCATAGCTATACATTGAAAAAGGCCAATGTTAAATGCACTTTTGTAATTAACATCTGTTAATGTTTCTTTATTGCCAAACCATTTATCTACAAATAACATTACTATACCTCCAAGTACTAACATTATTGCTACAACCCATGTGCTTTCTAAAAAGGAATCTATTAAATCGCTAAAAATGAATCCAAGTACGGCTGCAGGGATAAAGGCTATTATTAGTTTTTTATAAAAAGCCCAACTGGTAAAAAAGCGTTTCCAATAATAAACAACAACAGAGAGAATAGCCCCAAATTGAATGATTATTGTAAAAGCTTTTACAAAATCGGTACTTTGTACGCCCATCATGTTTTGAGCAATAATCATGTGACCTGTAGATGACACTGGAAGGAATTCTGTTAATCCTTCAACAATAGCCATAATAATAGTTTGAATTATATCCATATTCTTAAATAAATGTTATTTCTAGGGTAGTAATGCTTCTAATTTATCTAGCTGAATTTTTAATTTTTCTTTTATTGAGTTATCTACCTCTTTTTTGCATGCAGTTTTTAAATCTTTAAGGTAAGAGATATATTGTGTATTGGCAATGTATTCGGCGGCACGCACGCGTACATTAGGCGATGCATCGTAAAGTAATCCTTGTATCCAGCTTTTTGCATCCCATGAATGATGAGTTTCTAGCCAATTTAAAGCGGCAATTTTCTGTTCACTTGTGCCACGTAATAATGTTTGAAAGTAATCAGCTTCTTGTTTTAAATCGCTAATATTCATTAGTAGTTCAGAATTAAATAAGCCCGGTTGTATTACGTTAGTTTTGTATGTAATAAGTGGCATATTAAGGGTCCAACGTACCATGCGGGGAATAAGCCACATCATACCGGGTGTTGCTTCGGGGTGTGCAATTGAACTAAATACACGTCCTTTGCCGTAGTTGTTGGCAAGAAAAAAAGGTTTGTTATTAGTCATGTTTGCCGGGGCATTGCCTTCTTTGTGTACATCACTTTCCATTATGGCAAATACTGTATTGGTTAGACTGTCTTTTTCATTTTTTATAAAAACAGGTCCTTCGTAATATATTACATAATTGGTATCGCGGTTAGATAATTCCGGAAATATTTTTTTGCCTTCTTGGGTTAATGTAAATTTTGCCATTCCATGTCCTCTATTATCGTGCTCTATATCTATGGCTTGCTCTCCATTTAGTTCCATACATGTGTAATTTGGAGTGTTTGAAAATAGGTATGCTCCGGCACAAATGCCTACAGCTCCATTTCCGGCTGCAATAAAATCTTTTATTCGTTTTATGTTTTCCAATCCAAGATTTAGGTATTGGCTTTTGCCACTGCCGCCGGGGATAATAATGGCATTAATTGAGTCTAATACATTATTAGCAATATCAGAGGTTGTAATGCTGCGGACATTCATTCCTGAGTCTAACTTAATTGCTGCTATTGTTTCTAAAATGCAACTTTTTGCTCCTCCATAACCGTCAAATACTCCAACAGTAATTTTGGGAAGAAGGGCATTTTTTATAGGTTTTTCTACATGGCTTGTACATTGCGTACACAGCACTATGTTTAGCAGTAGTAATATGCAAATATTTTTCATAGAAAAGATTTAATCGGGTGCAAAAATAATCAAATTTTCCTTAAAATTATCACTTATCTCTATTAAAGAATATTTGTTATAATATATTCATTATATTTGCAGTTATAAATAAATTATTAAACTATTTCAGATGAAAAAAATATTTACATTTTCTTTAATAGCAGGGCTATCTGTTTTATTATTTGCCTGTGGTTCAAGTAAAAAACTTGCTAAATCTGATGGAATGCAAGAACTTAACATTCCGCTTAATGGAGCGGAATACCGCACTAATGAAAAATGTTATAGGGCAGTGCAAAGTGGTATAAGTCCTAATTCTGCTATGGCTAAAAAAATAGCTGTCCAAAATGCGCGTCAAGAATTGGCTGCTTCAATTAAGGCAGATTTAGAGGCAGTAATTGAAAATTATGGCAAAGGACAGGGAGTGGATACTACTAATGAATATAAAGGACAATATCAGGAACTCGTTTATACCACATTGGATCAACAGTTAGTTGGCGTTAGAATTATAGATGAAAAGTTGTTTAAGCAGGCTGATAATTCTTATAAATATTATGTTTGTTTGCAGATAAATAAGGATGAATTAAAAGAGAAAATTACGCAAAAATTATCAAAAGAAGAAAAAATGAAGCTTGAATTTGATTTAGATAAATTTCGCAGAATTTATGATGAGCAAATGAAAGCTTTTAGCAATAAATAATAATTTATGAGGCAAAAAACCAAATTAATTGCATTGCTCTTACTAGTATTTGCAGCAAGTAGTGTGTTAACGATTTGTGCGCAGGAATCAAAGGCTCCTGTGAAGAGTATTGTTATTGTTGAAAACTTTACTCGTTCTAGGGAGGTTCCCGATAGTTATTTACAAACCATCAGGAATAATGTAATTAATGGATTTGTACATAAAGGCCGTTTTACAGTAATAGATGCGCTAACTGAGGCATCGTTGAGACAATTAAGTGAAAAGAGAAATAAAGATGCTGTAGAGGATGATGTTAATGTAGATAATGTGTTGGATGAAACTCGTTCTGCGGCTTTTAAATCGTTAGGAGCAAACTTTGTAATTACTGGGGCAGCCACTCAGTATACTTGTACTAGGTCTGTTAAAGATGGTAACGTATTATATATTACTAAAATTTATTTATCTCTAAAAGGGTATAATATAATTACGGGAGAGACCATGGCTGTTAGTCAATTAGAACTACATGGAATAGGCAAAACAAAGAATGAAGCAGATGCAGGTGCTAATAGTGATGCTAACGACAAAATGAATACATATGTTAATGTTAATTTTCCTTTTGAAACAAAAATCCTTCAACTAGAGGAGAAAAAGAGAGGAAGATTAAAAGAACTGTTTATACATTGTGGAACCGATATTGGAGTTAAAAGGGGTGATACATTTAAAGTCCTATTAATTACCGAGATTGCAGGAATAAAATCTAAAAAAGAGATAGGAAGATTAAGGGCAAATGAAGTTGCCGGAGAAGAAGTTACCAAGTGTATTGTAACCAAAGGAGATGCAGAAATATTAAAGGCTTTTAACGCTAATAAAGAAATGGTAGTTGTAAGTTTAGGCGAAAGTTTAGTAGCAGGATTATTTTCATTATAATTTAATAAACAAATGAATAGAATATTATTTTTCTTTACTTTTATAGTGCTTTCAACGTTTGTTGTTGGCGGTAGTGCTTTTGCACAGGAATATAGCTCCGATGCTGCTTTAGTATCGACAAAAGATGGGGTGGCTACAGTAAAATGCTCTGGAGTAGCTGCTAAAAAAAAGGTTGCAATAGCAATGGCTGCAAAATCTGTAATTCATACTTATCTTATAAGCGGAATTGACGGACTTAATGATGGCAGACCTTTAATAGGAACTAAAAAATCTTCGCAAATTGATGATTATCTTGATAAAATCTTTAATCAAGGACGATATACAGTATTTATTAAAAGCTGCACATTAGATGAAAAAGCATCTAAAAATCTTGCAAAAACATATACAGCGGCGGCTGTGGTTGAATTTTATTATGAATCTTTATATAAAGATTTAGTAGTAAATAAAATAATAGGTAAGGGAGCAGATAAAACAACTCTTATTGAGACGCAAGAAGAGATAGTATTACCATCAATTATGGTAATGCCATACCGTTCAAATGAGCAATCTTATTTAGAGATAATGCAAAAGAATTCAGACATGAGGATGGCAATATCTAGGGTGGCAGAGGGGTTTGGATCTAAAGGCGTTCAAACAGTAGATTTTGAAACTAGTCTTAAAAATGCAAATGAGTATGAGGCAAGAAATGGAGATTTATCTTTAGACGATGCTATATTAAATAACTCTGGTGCAGATGTAGTTGTTAAGGTAGATATAAGTAAGGACCAAACAGCAGAAGGATTAAAAATTAGCTTAATGCTTACGGCCGTAGATGCATCTACGGGGCGAATATTAGCTTCAAAACCCGAAATATCGGGGAGAAAAAGAGCCTCTACCGACGCAATTTGTACCGCAATGGTAGAGTTAATGATTAATGATTTTCTTAAAGCCATATCTACAAGCATGGCATATAAAATTAACAAAGGGAATTCTGTTGCTCTAAATTTTACAATTGATTCAGGTAGTGCAATTAATATGGATACAGAGATAGGGGATACGTATTTACCACTATCAGACGTTCTTATTTTATGGCTAAAGGATAATGCTAAAAATGGGAAATATCACCAAAAGGGGAGGAGTAGTACAATGTTGTCGCTAGATGAAATAATGATTCAAAATAAATCTGCTAATGGGCAAGATATGAATGTAAATGATTTTTCATTAGAGCTTTATAAATATTTAAGAAGCTTAAATATAGTAGTTAAAAGAAATATAGTTGGAAATACTATTCATATAACCATAATGTAATGACTATGAAAAGATGGAAATTAATATTTATTGCTCTATTTGCAATAGTATCAAATGGCTTATCTGCACAAGCTGCAGGGAGTGATGGTGTCAGCTTTTCTTCGTGGCTAAAAGAACCAATTGAAGAACTTAATGAACAAAATACTAAAGCTCTATTGCTTAAGATTGACCAAGTGATTGCAAGAAACTGCAAAGGTGCACCTGCGCAAAGTGCACTATTTGCTATTTACCCGCAATTTACAATTACAAAGTCCGATATTGTAGAAACAGGGATGAAGTCTGTGCATGTGATTAGAGCCGAAGTTTCTTTATTTGCAGTAAACAGAATAGATATGGGGGTATATGGAAGTGTTTCTTTACAACTGCAAGGCAATGGAAATTCGCAACAAAATTGTATTCGTTCTATAATAAATCAAATTAGAGTTACTAATCCCACATTATCAAAATTTATTATAAGAGCTAAAGAGGGCATTGTTGAACATTATAAAGCCGGCTTGCCAACAACACTTACTAAGGTAAACAGTCTAATACAAATGAAACAATATGAAGATGCTCTTGCCTTACTTGCTGTAATTCCAGAATGTGTTGATAACTATACAATAGTAGCGCAAAAGATGGTAGAAGTTTACATTACTATGATAGATAATAATGCAAAAAAATCTATTAGTAAAGCTAAATCATTTATGGCTGTAAAAGATTATGAAGCGGCTCTGGGTGTCCTTTTAGAGATAGATCCTAATAGTAATTTATTTGGTGAGGCAGAAGAAATTGTTAGCGATATAACTAGTAAAATAGATGATAAGGAGAAAGCCGAAATTGAGCAACAGCTAAAATTATATGATGATAGAAAAGATGAAATGGAAAAGGCTAAAAATAATACTGTTAAATTAAAAAGAATGAGAATAGAAGCTTCTAAAAATGCAGGTATTGAGCAAGCCAAAACTCAGGTAAATTTAAAATAGGTTAATATGAAAAAATATATTTTAGCTATATTGCTAATAGTTGTATGTATCCCTCTGTTAGCTCAATATAAAGTTGTGGAAAAAAGCGATAGAAAATATCCAGCGTGGATTGGTAAAACAGATAGTAATTTTATCATAGTATCTGCAGAAGGGATAAGCTTAGAGGAGGCACAAAAAAAGGCTATGGCTAATATTAAGCAGGAGATAATTAATTCGGTAGCTGTAAATATTAATTCTACCGAAAAATATGCTCAAAATCAATTAACAAAAGACAATATTACCACAATATTTGAAGATTATTCTTCTAATGTTAATTCGGTAGGAGCTCGATTACCTTTTATTAGTGATATTACCACTACAAAGGCCAATGATGTGTATTGGCAAAAATGCTACAATAAGAAAAAAAAATTATATAATTATGCGTACCACATTAAGTATCCATTTTCTGGCGCAGAGCGGTCTGCGCTAATTAGTGAGTTTTTGAAGATCGATAACGAAAAAAGTGATATGCTTAAGTTATTACAGAGCAATTTTAATAATTTTACTGAGATTGAGTATATAGATTATGCAATTGGTGCGCTGCAACCGCTTATAGAGTATTTTTTTGATAATACAAGAAAAAGTGAAGCAATTGCATTACAGAACAACTATAGAAAACAATATGCAAATATTACAATAGTACCCGTTGAGGAAAAATTAGGAGAATATAAATATGCCCTTTATCTTAATGAAAGAGTTGTTACAACATCTAAGTTGCCAAAAGTTGTAAGTGACTATGTTACAAATATTGAGGTTAAGCCAATTATTAATGAAAAATTATATGTAATTACATACAATTATGAGTATAGTAATGAAGCTGACGATAATATAATAACCTTAACATACGCATTTGGCGGAAGAGGATTAAAACAAACATTTGCTTTTGACATAAGAGATAAAGAAGCAAAAAAATAAGAAAACTAGAAATTATAATATTTGGAACTGTAATCCAAATCCAAGGCTTAAGTAATCTTTTGGCTTTAAGTAATGGTTTGTAAATGCACTAATAAGATATAAATCGCATGTGCTTATGTCATAATATAAAGAGATAGATTTATGGGGCTTGTTAGGCTGTAGCTTAAAAGTTATTTTTTGGCCCAAAAAAATGTGGCTTCTTATTCTAGTAGAAAATCCGTAATAGCCTTTTGGATATCTCTCTGGCTCGGTAATCCAGAAATCTCTATCTAATAGAGTATTTATAAAAATGCCGCAAGTTAGAGGTGATAGCCTAAACTTTTTTCCTAAATCTATATTCCATGGAATATAATGTTGTTTGAGTGTAAATGTTATCATTGCGTGCTTATCGGTATATTTTGGTACATAGCCGAGCCACAAATCTGTCTCCCAATGATTGTGTCCATAGTTCCAGCCGGTACCTACCGAAATTATTCCCATAGATCCTGCATATTGAATTTTAGTATAGCGTGGAATAATACTTTGCCAAAACGATGTATATCTTCTTACATACTTACTTTGGAGAGTATCGGTTTTTGCGTTCTCTATTATTGGATCATTTGTAGTAGCGCTAGCATTTAGTGTATATAAGCAGGCTATTAATAGTATTATTATATTAAAATGAAACTTCTTCATAATCATAGCCATTAGAATATATAGTGAATTTAAGATATCTTCTATCTTTCATACATGTGCACTGATAGTACAAAATTCCATCATTAAATATGTCATTAATTTCGGTACAATGTCCGTGTGCATTTGTGCAAAATAATAAATGAGGGAACTCCTTTAAAAAAAGATGAAAGATTACTTTTACGTTATTGTTAAATTGTTCACTACCCGGTGGTGCATGCATTACTGCTATAGTTTTGTTAAATGATCCACTTTTAAGTTCCTGCGTCATAAAATCAAAATCCGGTATTGGATTAGAGTAATCATATTCAACAGCATTTGTATTCATACACAAAAACTTAATCCCTGATATTGTAAATGAAAAATTTTGTTCTCCATACATTTTGCTATATACCTGATAGCCGTTTCCTATAACATCATGGTTTCCAATTAAGGCAATATATGGAACGTTAAGGTTTTTCATTATGCTGTGCACCCATTGAAATTCCTTTTTTAATCCAAAATCGGAAATATCGCCACCGTGAATTACAAAATCTACATCGGCTACCTTATTAATATGCTCTACAAAATCCTCTGTTTCATCGTACCAGCGTTGTGAATCACCCATCATTGCAAAACGAACAGTGTCCTTTTTATCGCATACCGCCTTAATTCGCTCTATATTTATTTTGTTTATATCTGTGTCGCCGGTTACTTTTCCATCATAAGGATGGTAATCAATTAAGTCGCAGCCAATAAATAAAATACCAAATATAAAAAATAGTATAACTTTCATATAAGTTAAAATTATTGAAACTGCAAAATTAAAAAAAATCTATAAATAAGTTCATTTTATTATTTGTTATGCACTTTACCTACTTGTGGGTATTGTATAGAGTGCCAATATAATGTAATTTTGCAAAATAAATTATTATAAATAGAATAAAGATCAAAAAGCTATTGCGGATATAAAAAAAGATTATATTTGTACTCACTTATTTGACAACTAGCATAACCTAATGAAAAGAGTATTTAAATACGTCATTTTGTCAATTTTGATTGCGCAATATTTTGTGGGATCAATTGGGTTTACTGTACATCATTGCTGTTGTAAAAAGTTGTATCATACATCTGCATGTCTTACAGATGTTTTCTTCCCGTATGAAGTTCATGATTGTTTAAAAAAGCTAGAAAATTTGCATGCTGATAATCATGTTAAAGTTAGCCCTTATAGACATTGTGGGTCATATACATACTCCATGGACCACATGAAATATAATTACCAAAAAAAGGTTCCGGCACCTCCATTATATTTAATATTAATGCAAGATATTGCACTACTTAATTGCCTTCCGCAAATAATAGAGACAGCAGACCAACAAAAATATTCTAAATATTATTACAGTAAGGAATATAAGCGACGGTGGTGCGAACCAGAGCGCTTATGTATATTCACCATCTAGTTTACAATTGCGTTATTCATACACCATTAAATGATGTATAGGCCGTGCTGTGTAATTATGATACAGCATGCGTAATGTAATAATCCAAACTTTAAATAAAAAACATGAAAAAGCAATTTGTTTTTGTTGTTATATGCTATATAATGACAATGACAGTTACTGTGGCTACTGCACAAAAAAAGCCGCTAGATCATTCTGTATATGATAAATGGAGCACCATAGGAGGACATGCAATAACTAATGACGGAAAATACGCATCTTACTATAGCTCAAAAGAGGAAGCCGATGGTTCTCTTAATATAATTAACTTAAAAGATAACAGTATAAAAAGTATTGATCGTGGTACAAAAGCTAAATTTACCAATAATTGCAAACTCGTTATTTATACAATAAGGCCTTTTATACAACAAACTAAAGAAGCTAAATTTAAAAAATATAAGGGTGAAAAAACGCCTAAAGATTCATTAGGCATTATGAATCTTGAAACAGGAAATGTAAAAAAATATCCTTTTCTTAAGTCATATATACTACCAAAAGATAATGGTAATTATATTGTTTTTGAGGCAAGAATAACTGAAAACGAGTCAAAGGACAATGGCTTATTTATTTATGATATAACTACACAAACTATTATCGATACTCTAAAAAATGTAGATTCATACATATTTAATGACAGTGGTACAAAACTGTATTGTGTTAAAAAAATTAAAGGAAAAGGTAAAAAGGGATATAATGGAATTTTTGTTTACTCCCCTATACAAAAGAGCATAAAAACAATTATAGAAGGAAGTTACAAAACAGTGGTTACAAAGCCTATATTATCGGAAGACAATACTATGCTAGCCTTTTATGCAAATATGGATACAACAAAAAAAATTGAGGATAATGTTGAAATTTACACTTATAAGGACGGAGATTCAAAACCCAAACTTGTAGTATCCAATTCCATTGCAGGATTGCAAAATGGATGGCAAATAAGTAATAAGAGGGCGTTACATTTTAACAAGGATAATAGTCGTTTGTTTTTTGCAGTTGCCCCAATACGGCCCCAAAAGGATACTACCTTAATTGAGAGTGAATGTGCAAAATTAGATGTATGGAGCTATAATGATAAATATATTCAACCGCGGCAGTTAAATATGGTTAATCAAGATCTTAACAAAAGTTATCTATCGTGGATATCATTAAATAATTCTTCTGGTGAAAATAATATTGCTAATAATAGAATGATTCAATTGGCAACTCCAGATTGTAAAATTGTTACTGTTCCTCAAAAATGGAATTCTAATTGGGCATACTCACTATCAAATGAAAGGTATGCTGTTGAATCTCAATGGGATGCTAACCCTATAAACGATTTATATATTATTTCATTAAAAGATGGAAGCTCTAAGTTACTTTTAAAAGGGGAATATATATATTCTTTAAAAGATTCTCCCGATGGAAAATATTTAATATGGTATAATCCTGTAAAAAAGAATTGGTTTTCGTATGATATTGAAGAGGGGAAAATTAGAAATATTACAGAAAAAATAAATGTTCCACTTTGGAATGAATTACATGATACCCCTCAAATGGCCGGTCCTTATGGTAGCGCAGGTTGGAGAAAGAATGATAAAGCAGTTTTTATTTATGATAAATATGATGTTTGGGAAGTTGATCCAAAAGGAATTAACAACCCTATTATGCTAACAAAAGGAGAGGGAAGGGCTAAAAGTTATACTTTTAAAATTATTAGAATAGACCAAATTCAACTTCCCGATGGAACTCCTGGTATAAAACAAGATCCTATAGGTGAGAAAGATGATATTTATTTTACTGCCTTTGATAATAAATCAAAAGGATTTGGATATTATACAATGCAATACAAAAATAAAAAGTATTTACCTCTTAAAAAACTTATTATGGAACCTAATTATTCGTTAGGATACTTTAATAAAGCAAAAAACAGTAACGTAATAACTTTTGTTAAAAGCAATTTTGTTTGTTCTCCAAATATCTGGGTTACAAAAGATATGTTTAAGAGTGCAATTCAAGTAACAAATTCTAATCCGCAACAAAAAGATTATAACTGGGGAACATGTGAATTAGTTTATTGGAAAGGGAGAGATGGAAGGGACATTGAAGGATTATTACATAAGCCAGAGGATTTTGACTCCTCTAAAAAATACCCAATGATTGTTTATTTTTATGAAAAAACGTCAAAATATAAGAACATGTACCGTAAACCGGCATTAAGTAAATCTACTATAAATGTTACATACTTTACAAGCAATGGCTATTTAGTATTTATGCCTGATATTTACTATACAGCAGGGAATCCTGGACAGAACGCTATGGACTGCATTATTCCTGGTGTAGAAAAGCTTTGTGAAAATTCATGGGTAGATAAAGACAACATTGCAATTCAAGGGCAAAGTTGGGGCGGATATCAAGTTGCATATATGGTGACACAAACAGACATGTTTAAATGTGCGGGAGCAGGAGCTCCAGTTGCAAACATGACAAGTGCTTATGGCGGAATAAGATGGGGACAAGGCGTTGTAAGACAATTCCAATATGAACATACGCAAAGCCGTATTGGTAAAACACTTTGGGAAGAAGGCGGATTAGATTTATATATTAAGAACTCCCCTCTGTTTTTTGCAGATAAAGTTAATACTCCATTGTTAATTATGTGTAATGATAAAGATGAGGCAGTTCCATGGTATCAAGGAATAGAATTTTTCACTGCACTTCGCAGATTGGGAAAACAAAATGTTTGGATGCTTCAATACAACAAAGAATCCCACAATATAAGCGGTACTGCAAATGCTCGAGATTATACAATAAGACTTTCTCAATTTATGGATCATTATTTAAAAGGGGCACCTATGCCTGTTTGGATGAAGTATGGTGTGCCTGCAACAAAGAAAGGGATAGATTGGGGATTAGATTTAGTAGAATAATAAGTTATAAACATATTTTTAAATTTTAAGTATATGAAAATAAAATTTTTAATGCAGAGGATGAAATTTATAGGTGCAATAATGTGTGTACTGTTTATTTCCGGCGAATTACAAGCAAAAAATTGGTTTTCAACTTTTGCTGTGGTTGTTGATGGCGTTACATATAGTAAGATTAAAACAGATGTTGATGCATATGTTACATCGGTACAAACTTTAGATAGGAAAGGCATTTTGGTAATTGATAAATGGAACTGTCCTGATTCTTTAAGGGCAGTATTAAACAAAATGTATAAAAACAACAATTTAGAGGGAGCCGTTTTTATTGGTGATATTCCTGTTCCAATGATTAGGGACGCACATCATTTAACAACTGCATTTAAGATGAACCCAAAACGTGATTGGAAAGATTCATCAGTACCATCAGATCGTTTTTATGATGATTTTGATTTAAAATTTGATTATCTTAAACAAGACTCAGAAATTAAACTGTATCATTATTACTCACTTAGGGCAGATTCTCCTCAATCTATTTCCTGCGATATCTATTCTGCAAGAATTAAAGCTCCGGCAGTCCCCGGCAAAAACAAATATGAATTAATTGGAGCATATCTTAAAAAAGCAGTTACAGACAAAGCTAATAAAAGAGAGATGGCTAAAATTATGCACTTTGCAGGACACGGATATAACTCGGAATCTATGAATGCAAGAATAGACGAGGCTACAGCATTAGGTGAGCAATTTCCCTTTATTAATAACAAACCGGGTTGTGATTTAGATTATATAGATTACACCTTTGATAACTATATTAAATATAGATTAATGGCAGCATTAGCTGATAAAAAATTAGATTTAGCTATTTTGCATCATCACGGTGCAGACGATACGCAATTACTTAATGGATCGCCAATAGTTTCTGATGCTAAAAATCAAATAGAGTTGGCAAAAAAGTTTTTCCGTTCAAAAATAAGATCGGCTAAAGATAGTACTAAGTCCAAAGAATATTATGTAAAAGAATATGATATTCCACAAGATTGGGTAAGCAATGCTTTTAATCCTAAAATAATTGAAAGTGATAGCTTACATGATGCTTCTTTGGATATTAATATACCAGATATGTACGGATATATTTCTGAAGCTAAAATAGTTATACTAGATGCTTGTTTTAATGGATCATTTCATTTAGATGACTATATAAGTGGCTATTATATTTTTAATCCCGGCTCAACTATGGTTGTAAAGGCAAATAGTGTAAATACATTGCAAGATACATGGACCAATGAACTAATGGGTATTCTTAGTTATGGTGTTTGTGCCGGGAATTGGGCAAAAGGGCAAATGACATTGGAGTCTCACTTATTAGGGGACCCAACATTTTGTTTTACACCTATTAAAGAATTATTTACTCAAACAAAGGATTTTGACTTAAATAGAGATATAACAAAGGAGAGAACAAATGTTAAGTATTGGAACAATTTGCTAAACTCTAATACCCCAGATATTAAATGTTTGGCAATACACATGTTACTTAATAATAAAGCAATAAATTCCACACAATTATTGGATATTCAACATACTAGTCCAAGTGCAGTTGTAAGATTAGAGGCTTTTATTAGCAATAAAAAAATCTCTGATAATAATTTATTAAAGGCAATTGAACTTGGTATGCAAGACTCTTACGAATTATTGCAAAGGTTGAGCGTTATTACAGCGGCTAAAAACGGTAATCCTATATTAATGCCACTTGTTGCAAAAATGAGCGTTTCACCAGTTACCTCTTCTAGAATTGATTTTCAAATTAAATATATTATTGATGGATTTAATGGAGCGGATTTTATTATAGAACTGGAAAATGCTAGAAAACAAAGCCCATATTGGCCAACTCAAAGCGTTTATAAATCTAAAATTAATAATATTATGAAAGCATATGAAGGAAGTAAAGCCGATTTTGCAGCATTATTGGATGATAAAGTTTCTGTAAAAGAGAAAGGTTTTACAATTTCGGGCCAACGCAATGGATGTAATAATATGGCTCTTGATAATTTTTTCACTCTATTATCTACTAGTAACGATAATGCAATGAGACTAAGTGTAGTAGAGACTTTAGGATGGTATAAATATTCTTATAGAAAAGAAGAGATAATTGCTAAATGCAAAGAATTTTACAAAATAGAAAAGGATGCAGCAGTTAAAAACGAACTGCTTAAAACTATAAACAGACTATATTAACTATAAATAAAACTAATTATGCAAAAAAAATTATTTCCGGCATTAATATGCCTTATGCTTTGCTCCTTATTGGGTTTTGCCCAACAAAAGAGCGGTGCTAATAATTTGGCACAAATTGGGGGGACCGTATTGGAGGCCTCTGTAAGTGGTAAACCAGTAGGGTTTGCTACAGTTCAACTTCTTCCACAAGGAGTTTATGCAACAACTCAAGAGAATGGTTCTTTTGCTATTAAAAATATTGAATCGGGTAAAACAAATATTCGCATTGATTTTATAGGTATGGAAAGCATAGATACTACTGTTAATATTTTAGCAGGTAAAGAATATACATTTGTTTTTAGAATGAAGGAGTCAAACTTTAGATTAGAAGAGATTACAGTTTTAGCAACACAAAATAAAGCCGGACAATCTACGGCCTCTAACATTTCGAGACAAGCTATGGACCACTTGCAAACCAGTTCTATAAAAGATATTATGCAATTATTACCGGGCGTAGAGATAAAAAATTCTGATATGTCCTCTGCAAATACAATCTCTATAAGAACTATTGGCGTACAAGGAAAAGCTAGTGAAAACATGAATAGTTTAGGGACATCAATTATCTTAGACGGTTCTCCTTTATCTAATAATGCTAATATGCAAGCTCTTTCTCCAGCGTCTTCGGGTGCAGCAGGTAATGCAGGAACAGGAGTAGATTTAAGAGGAATTTCAACTGATAATATTGAATCTGTAACGGTAATTAGGGGTATTCCATCGGCAGAATATGGAGACTTAACGTCTGGTGCTGTTATTATAAAGTCAAAAGCAGGAAAAGAACCACTGAGTGTACAATTTAAAACTAACCCTCATATTTATCAGGTATCAATAGGAAAAGGTATAGATTTGGGAAAAGATAAAGGTGTGCTAAATATAAATGGAGACTATGCCTATAATACTACAAATCAAATACAAGCATATGCATATTATCAACGTTTGAATGTTAAGGCAATGTGGACAAAAACGTTTTTTGAAAATCTAAATTCAACAACTTCTCTAAGTCTTAATTTTGGTAAAGATACTAGAGAGAAAAACCCTGATGATGCAAGAACACAATTAGCATCTGGTGCAAAAGATCTAGGCTTTAGGTTTAATACAAATGGAACAATAAATACTGCTGAAACTGGATGGCTAAAAAACATACAGTATGGTTTGCAATTTAATTATACAGATAAACATTCATATTACGAATCATTGTTAGGTAATGCGTTTGCTCCGTACTCAATGTCTATGACAGATGGAACAATAATGTCAAATAAGCCAAATCAAAAAGTATACGACATTAATGGAAAAGAGATTACTAATATTCCTGCAAATGAACAGCAAATGTATGCTACATATTTGCCTAACGAGTATTTTTCTCACTATGATATGTATGGTAAAGAAATTAACCTATTTGCAAAAGTAGCAGCGAATTTTAATAAGAGGTGGAACGACGGTAAAATTAACAATAGAATTTTAGTGGGATTAGATTATAAATTAGATGGTAATATGGGTAAAGGAGTAGTTTATGATGTAAATAATCCACCACGTCAATCTAATAACAATTCCTCATCAAGGCCTAGAGCGTTTTCGGATATTCCATTTATTAATCAATTAGGCGTTTACCTTCAAGATAACTATAATCATATGTTTGGGGATAGAGAGTTAAACATATCAGCCGGAGTAAGATTTGATTATATAAATACTAAAACAGCATTATCTCCAAGAATAAATGCATCGTTTGATATTTTTCCAAGGATATTAACTATACGTGGTGGTTATGGTATAAATGCAAAAGCCCCCACAGCACTATATTTATATCCTCAAAATGCTTATTTTGATTATATTAACTTTAATAATCTAGGTAGTGAAGGGATTAGTAAGAATGAGCAATTATTGCTTTCAACAACAAGAGTCTTTGATACTCAAAATAATGATTTAAAAATTGCAAAAAGTGAAAAATATGAGGTTGGATTAGATTATAAATTCAATAAAAATAGAATGAGAATTTCACTTACAGCATATAAAGATGAGGTGAAAAACGGATATAATATGGGGAGAGATTTTGACTGTTTCCAATTAGTTCCTTATGATATTTATAAAATTGCCCAATCTAATAGTGGAACTGTTCCTACATTAACACTAGATAAGAGATATAATGTATTTGCAATGTATTACAAACCTATGAATACTACATCTACAACTAATAAAGGACTAGAGTATGAGGTAGATTTAGGAAGAATCAGTGCTATAAGGACATCGTTCTATATTAATGGGGCATGGATGCAAACCAAATATACTAATAATAATTATTCATACAGCACAAATGGAAATAGAAATGAATATGAAAGAAATATTGGCATATATGAAAAAGGTGTAGAGGTAAATTGTAGAGAGAGATTGAATACAACTATTAGAATAACCCATAATATTCCTAAAATTGGTTTTGCAATAACATTAACTACGCAGATTAATTGGAAAACAAAAATATGGAATGAATATGGGAATGATACTATGTTCGAAAAATATATCTCAAGAAAAGATGGTAAAGTATATGATTTTGATCCTAATAAAAAAGATGATCCCGAATTCTCATATTTATTTCCTTCTTTAAATGATAATAGATTTATTGCAGAGACATATCAACCAACTGTAATATTTAACTTACTAATATCTAAAGAAATAAAGAATTTCCTTACTGCTTCTTTCTTTGTAAACAATATGTTTAACAGCAGGCCTTTATATGAAAAGAAAAGTACCCCTGGCTCTTTTGTAGATATTAATGGAGATATTCCTATATTTTTTGGATTTGATCTTAAAATTAATATTAGATAAATTGATTTTTTAATTAAAATATAATAGAAATGAAAAATAATATATTAAAATATTTTTTAATAATATTGGCATTGGGATTATTTTCTTGCCAACAGTTTAAAGATATTACTAATGTTGATAAGATACAAAAGATCTCAACAACAATAAAAATAAACGCTAAAGCTCCCAGTGGTATTCCACATCCTCAATCATATAAGATTAAATTAAATAACTATACCGAGGGATTAGAATTTATTAAAGAAACTAATACTACAGAATGTGATATAAGCGATATTATACCAGGTATTTACAGTGTTACGGTTTCAGCAGAGGTTTCACATAATGGCTTTACATATAATTTTAATGGTAATTTAGTTAATATTAATATTTTTAATTCCGAAAAAAAATTAGATGTGTCTATTGAAGCTACAAAATCGGGTAATATAGTATTTAAAGAGATTTTTTACTCTGGATCTAAGACTCCAAAAGGAGGTTCCTATTTTAGAGACCAGTTTTATGAGCTTTATAACAATAGTAATATAATACAATATGTGGATGGACTTTGTATAGGCCTTAGCGAACCTTCAAATGCTACTGCTAATCTTCCTTCATGGCCAGGCGAAAACCCTAATGATTACATGTACTTTGCTTCAATATGGCAAATTCCGGGCACTCCTAATGTAGATAAGAAGTATCCGCTTAATCCCGGAGAATCAATTATAATTGCTCAAATGGCAGATAATCACCAACGCAATGGATTAAATCCAAAATCTCCTGTTAATTTAATTACAGCAGAATTTGAAACATTAGTTAAAACTACATCGTTGGTTTTAGATAATCCAGCAATAAACATGGAAATAGCATTTTGGCCTAGGACTGCTCCACAATGGCTAACAACAGTATTTGGAGGTGCTTACGGCATATTTATACCAACATTACCAATAAATCCATTAGACTTTGTAAATCCTATAAATAGTACAAAAAAAGCTTATAAAGTTGATGTGAGTAATATTATTGATGCGGTTGAAATGGTGGATAATGAAACTAAAATGAAATTAAAGAGATTGCCTGCATTATTAGATGCTGGAGCATCAACAGTTGGTGCCACTTATTGCAGTAAAAGTGTTAGTAGAAAAATTAAAGAAACACTTACCAATGGAAGGATTATTTTTATGGATACAAATAACAGTTCAGAAGATTTTGAAGCTATGGATACGCCCACAATAAGGCGATATAACGTAAAATATCCTTCTTGGAATACATGGGCAAAATAAATACTAACCGTTAAAAAACGCAGAAATGAAAAATAATAAAAATATAATATTCATATTATTGAGTCTGTTAATGCCGGTTATGGTTGAGGCTCAAGAACTAAATGATGTTATGCAGGTAGCAAATATCGAATTAACAAAAAGTAAATCGCTATGGTTTAATACCAATAATGCTGCCGGTTTAACCATTACTCCTTTAGATAATTTTAGTGAGGTCTCTGTGGGTTATGGCTTAAATAATGGAGATTTTAAAATGGCTCAAAGTGGTAAGAATGAGAGTACTCTCAAATTTAATACTAACGGTGCGTTAAATTTAGGAGGGATAATGTTATGGGGTAATTTTAATTATGATAATAATACGTCTAAAGAGAGTTGCTATAATACTGGTTTGTATAATCCATTTAGGGATATGCCTTATTATATAGCAGATCCTGTTATAAGTAAATGGAAAAGACAATCTTACGATCTAAATTTAAAGGCAGCCTCTCCTATTCTTTGGAACTTTATGGGTTTTGGTTGTGAAGTTGATTATACATCAAAAACTGCGGCAAAACAAAATGATCCAAGATCTACAAATTATTACTACACAATACAGGTCCGTCCCGGATTGTTGTTTAAGGTAAATGATAAACATTTTTTTGGAATAAATGCCTTATATGAAAATTTATATGAGAGATCAAGGCCTGAAAACAGCAATGAACAGATAGATCAACCTGTTTTTATTATGCGTGGTTTGGGTAATTATACAGCTGATGTTTTAGGTGGAATTGGAGGTATTGGAACTACGTATTATAAAGGAAATATACTAGGAGGAGCTTTCCAGTATAATTATAAGGGGGCTTTAAATGCATTACTAAATATTAAATATAACTATAAGGTAGAAGATGCTTTTATGTCTCCCAGCAAACCACAGCGCTTAGGTTCTACAAAACAAAATGTTTTTGAGGGGAATTTGCAGTTAATGATTGACGGCAATTATACACATAAGTTAACATTGAATTACTATGATAAATCTACAGATGGCGTGGAGTATATTCAAGTAATTGATAATAGTTATGATGTTCAACAATGGGTTACTGTGGCTAAGTATGTAAGGAGTAAGTATTCATTGCAAGTTGCCTCTTTAAAATATGATTTTTTTGCCGGAAATGATAGGGGCTATTCATGGAGAGCAGGTGTTAATGGTGAATATTCTAATAAATCAGATGAGTACTATTTGCCAAATTCTACTTTAACTGCCGAAAATATCTTTGCAAATATTTTTGCTAAAAAGAATTTTATATTGGGTAGTAAAAACGCTTTGCTATTTGGCTTAAATATTGGTTATAGTAAAAATATTGACGGAGAGTATGTATATGGTGGAGCAAATGCATCATCACAACTTGTTACTGAAATGTTTAAAAATGATATTGCATTTTTAACCTCAGACTATTTGAGACTTGGTGGAGAATTAAATTTTTCATTTTTGGTTGCTAAAAAGATGTCAATGTTTTTGTCTGCCAAATGCCAATATCTCAACCCATCATCAGATGAGTTTGATAGTAGAATAAATGCTAATTTTTCTATTGGTTTAACTTTTTAAAACTCTTTAATGAAAAAGATATTTATTTATACTATTGTTATGCTATTCCTCACACATTTAGATGTGTGGGGACAGCAAACAATAATGGCTCCAACAAATAGGATTTTATCGTCCTTTGCTATTATTGTTGATAGAGGAAGCTATGATGCGTGTAAGGAATCCATACAGGCGTACAAACAAGTTATTGAAAAAGATGGACTTGCTGTCTATATTCTTATTGCAGATTGGGAAAGTCCCGAACATGTTAAATTTTTCTTGCAAAAATATTATAATGAGCAATCATTAGAAGGTGCCGTATTTATAGGAGATATTCCAATACCTATGATAAGAAAGGCGCAGCATTTGACTTCGGCCTTTAAAATGGATGAGAAAAGATATGAGATGAGGCAATCATCGGTTCCTTCCGATAGATTTTATGACGATTTTAACCTGAAATTTGATTTTGTTGCTAAGGATAGTCTTGATAGTAAATTTTATTATTATAATTTGAGGGGTAATTCTTCTCAAAAAATTGATTGTTCTATATATACAGGAAGGATTAAGCCAACTAAAACCGGAACTGAAGGGTACAAACAGATAAATGATTACTTAAGTAAGCTCGTTGCTGAGCGCTCTGTAGAGAATCCTTTAGACAAATTGTGTTCTTACACAGGACATGGATCTTTTTCTAATAGCCTTGCGGCATGGAAAGATGAAGCTATAACATTAAGAGAACAGATTCCTGCAGCATTTTATAATTCGGAGGATGCTAAATTCTATATGTTTTATATGTATCCATCTATGAAAGAGACTGTTATAAAGGAGCTTAAAAGGGATAATTTGGATATAATGTTATTTCATGAACATGGTATGCCAAGTAGACAATATTTAACTGGGTTGCCTACTCCATCTTCGGATGAAGAAAGTTTTGAGGCTGCTAAATATGGACTGCGTGAAAATTTAAGAAGGGCTAAGTCTCTTGGTAAAAATGTAACAGAGACTAAGAGAGAGTTAATTAAAAAATACAAAGTGGATTCAACCTGGTTTGCAGGAGCATTTGATAAAGATGTTATTGCAAAAGATTCGCTAGAAGATCTTAAGCAAGGAATAGTTGTTGAGGAAGTGCCACAGATAGCACCATCTCCAAGATTAGTTATTTTTGACGCTTGTTATAATGGCGATTTTAGAGAGCAAAGTTTTATTGCAGGGGAGTATATATTTGCAAAAGGAAAAACTCTTGTTTGTTTTGGTAATTCTGTTAATGTTTTGCAGGATAAATCATCATCAGATTTAATGGGCTTACTTGCATGTGGCTTTAGAATTGGAGAATGGGCAAAATGTGTAAATATACTTGAATCTCATATTATTGGTGATCCAACGTTTAGATTTGCAAAGCCCACTAAATTGCCAAATATAAGAGTAAACTCAAATGATACAACTTATTGGTTTGCAATATTAGATCATAATTTACCACCAGATTTAAAAGGGCTTGCGTTGCATAAGTTATTTAATCTTAATTGTACCGGCTTGTCAAAAATATTGTATGATGTTTATAGAAGTTCCAATTCGTATATGTTAAGGTTGCAATGTTTACATTTGTTGGCTTATTATAATGATTCTTATTATGCAGAGGTATTAAAATTAGCTATAAAAGATCCTTATGAGTTTATAAGGAGAAAGGCAGCCTATTATATGGGGAAAGTTGGTAGGAACGATTTTATTCCTTATTTAGTTACTCTTTATATGGAGGATTATACCTCTGAGAGGGTTACTTTTAATATATTGGCATCTGCAGGGCATCTTAATAGTACTATTTTAAAAAATGAGTTTAAGAAAAGGATAGATGATTCTAATTATATATACGATAAAGAGGGATTCTATTCTAATATAGAGAGTAAAATTAACTCACAAGAAAGTATAAGGGATATCTATTGGGCTGACATAATAAATCCTAAATTATCGCTTAAAAAAAGAATGTCAGCAGTTAGTATACTTAGAAATAATCCTTATACTCAGGCTATTGATGATTTACTTATTGTTTTAGAGAATAATTGTGAGCCTTTAGAGTTGAGGGTGGCTATTGCTGAGGCTTTGGGGTGGTTTGAAAGATCTATCGGGAAACAAAAAATTATTGATAGGTGTAATTCTATTTTTGCGCATGATGTAAATATTAATGCGGAGCTTAAGGATGAACTTAATAAAACGGTTAATAGGTTATCAATATTTATGAGGTAGGAGGAAATATATATGAGAAATAATAAAAGATTTTATATACAATTTGCACTTGTATTATTGTGTATTTTAGCTGGATTAAATAATTTTGCCTACGCAAAGACTAATTTTGCTACGGAATCAAAAAATGTGAGCGTTATTAAGTGTAATGCAAAAACTGCTACTTCGTTTGCTATTTTTATAGACAGTAAAAGTTTTCTTGAGTGTAAGGATGAGGTACTTGCATATAAAAATATTCTAGAACAAGAAGGGCTTGGTACTTATATTTTGTATGCCAATTGGAGTGACCCTAATATGGTAAAAAACGAAATAGATAAACTTGCTTCTAAAAAACCTCAACTAGAGGGAATGGTTTTTATAGGGGATATTCCAATAGTAAGGATTAGAAAGGGACAGCACATGACTACTGCTTTTAAAATGAATGAAATAACGTTTCCCATGAATGAAGCATCAGTTCCTTCTGATAGATTTTATGATTGCCCTACGCTTAAATTCAATTTTGTTAAGCGTGATAGTGTAAATAATAATTGGTTCTATTATAATCTTTCTGAAAAGGGGGCTCAGTATCTTTCTCCTGCATATTATTCTGCACGAATGGTAGTTCCTCCAATACTTGTTAAGGCAACAGGTATTGATAAATATACCCTATTAAGGAGATATTTATTAAAGGTCATTGCTGCTCATAAAGAGAATAACCCTTTGGATAAATTTATTTATTTTGCAGGGCATGGCTATAATTCAGATTGTTTAACTGCTTGGAGACAACAATCCATTGCTTTTAAAAGTCATTTTCCTTATGCGTATAAAGAGGCTGAAGGAAATAAGTTCCTTAATTTTAGACAAGAAGAATATATAAAATACACTCTATTTACCGAGATGCAAAGGCCCAATGTTGATGTTTTTATGTTTTATGAACATGGGGCGCCTGATAAACAGTATATAAGTGGGGATGGATCTCTTGCCGGTATAACGGAAAATATTGAAAATATTAAGGGATATGCATTGAGCCTTTTTAAAAAAACAAAACTAGAAAAGAGAGAGGCTTTTGTTAAGGATGTCTGTAACCATTTTAGCCTTCCCGATAGTTTATTTACAGATAAAAATGTGGAGATTTATGCACTCAGGGGGCATAAAAACTCGGTGGAAGGAGCTATTAGTTTAGAGGATTTAACTAATCTTAAAACAAGTGCCAAATTTACAATGTTTAATGCTTGTTACAATGGTTCATTTCATCAACCAGGCTATATTGCAGGCTATCATATTTTTAATGATGGTAAAACGGTTGTTACACAAGGAAATACTGTTAATGTTCTACAAGACAAATGGGCGGATCAGTTAATAGGAATGTTATCTTTAGGGATAAGGATTGGTTTTTGGCAAAAAGAGGTTATAACGCTAGAGTCGCATTTAGTTGGAGATCCAACCTTTAGGTTTTTTGCAAATGAACCTAATACATTTAATAATGATTTGATTTTTAAGGCAACAGACGAAACTTATTGGAGGGGTTTGTTAAAAGAAAAGCGGGGTATTATAAGAGCATTGGCTATTAAACAATTACAAAAATGCTATTTAATAGGGAGCCTAAAAAATATGCAATTATTTTCAAGAGAAATTTTAGATATTTTTAATACAGATTTAAATATGGTTGTAAGGATGCAAGCATTAAATGCACTTACTGTTTGTGCGGATGCAAATCTTACATCGGCTGTTTTAAAAGGGTTATATGACCCATATGAACTTATAAGAAGACAATCTGCTCATCTTTCAGGTAAAATAGGGGATACAATTCTTTTTAATGAGTTAAAAAATATTATTAAAAATAGCGATGAGGTACAAAGGGTTGGTTATGCTGCACAATCTTCATTGCAATGTTTTAGTACTAAAAAACAGATTGATTTAAAGAGTCCTAATCTTTTAGATGATATAAGAAGACTTAGAAATTATCCTAGTCATTTTCAGGTAGATAATTTATTAAATATTTTAAATAACCCATCTGTGTATATAGATACTAGAGTGATTTTATGTGAGGCACTAGGATGGTATAATTATTCTATTTTTAGAAAAAAAATAATAAATGCTTTAGAGGTTTCTCTCAAACAAGATACTAATCCTTTGGAGTTAAAGGCAGAAATAGTTAAGACTCTTAAGAGGCTTAATCATATTTGATGTTAATTTAAAATATTTAACTTTATCTATGAAACATATACCATCTTTTTTCTGTTTAAAAAGTGGCTATAATAGCATCGTAATTTTCTATTAAAGAAGATTACGATGTTTTTAAGTATGCTGTTTAAATACATAAAAAGTGCATATTTAATCTAATAAAGTAAAATTTCGGCTACTTAAATATTAAATAAGTTTTGCATATTGTAGAATTAACAATATTTCCGTCTGCCTATATCTTTTGTTCATTCCTTAGTATTATGTATTTTATCCTCTATATATTTGGAGAGGTTAAGAGCTAATATTTATTGCCATACTGTTTATAGTTGACACTGTATAATTTGGGTATTAACAGTAAGGCAGTTACCAAATATTTCATTTTTTTAATTTATATTTTGTCCTTATGGGATTAAATCTTGCATAATATCAAATAATTAGATTATCT
>JAVXCW010000026.1:0-8539 GCA_036659275.1 Bacteroidales bacterium
TAGGGATTGCCGCATTAATCATCAGCTATTTTGTTATTGCATTCATTCGTATTCCTACAGCCTTTTTTTCCTCTGCAATATTTATGGGAATAGGCTATGGACTTATCTCTCCTACAGCACAAACAATGATAATAAACCTTGGGAAAGACACAGAACGAGGAATAGCCGGAGCCACTTATCTCACTTTTTTTGATATAGGAGTAGGATGCGGAGTATTTATCGGTGGCATAATAGCTCAATATTATAATTATGCCACAGCATATGCGTTTAGTTTTTTCTTAACCATTATAGGAATGTTATATTTGCATTTATATATTAAAAAACATTTTAAAACTCACAGATTAAGGTAGCTTAATAAATTGTTTAAATATGGAATATACAATTATAATTGACAACAAAAGTGAATCAACACAACTTAGCACAGAGCATGGATTTTCTATTTATTTTAAAATAGATGGTTTTAATTGGTTGGTAGATACAGGAGCATCACATAAATTTATTGACAATATGCAGGTTCTATCAAATAATAATAGAGCCATTCCAACTGTTAATGAAATAGACAAACTAATTCTATCACACGGACATAACGATCATACCGGAGGCCTGCCATATTTTATTAAAGAAAATTTAAAAGGAGAAATAATTCTATCAAACAATATTAAAGGAATAGAATTTACATCAAAACGTCCATTGCGTGCAACCGGTAAAATTGGGCCGGAACAATGGGTATTTACAGAATATCAGCAGCGATTTACCTATATAAATGCAAGTTTGAGCCTCTCCCCTAACGTAAATATTATAGATATACAAAGCGAAAACAAAGGAATTCAAAAATATTCCACCCCACTAGGGAATAAATTTCTTTATGCAAATGAGTATCCCGATAGTTTTAATCATGAACTTGCAGTACTTATAAAAGAGCCTGACGGCTTTATTATTATATCGCCATGCTCACATAATGGAATACTAAACACCATACAAGCGTGCAATACTTTTATAAATCGCACATATAAAACCACATCAATAAATAATATTATAAAATCTTATATAGGTGGAACTCATCTTGTTGGATACCTACAAGATGGCGAAGAAGACAATATTAAAGAGATATCCCTAACAATAAAACACCTCTATCCTAAAATTAAAATTATATCGGGTCATTGCACATGCGATAAAGCTGCCGCAATTTTAAAACAAGAATTTGGAGAAAACTACAGCAATTTTTACAGTGGATATTGCAGCAAATAAATTACATCTCTTCTAAAGCATATCTAATTGCCCTATCCATTATTTGTTTAAATTCATATGTCTTCTTAAACTCAACCGAGACCCTCTCTGCCAAATTAGGAGCAAAAAAGAAATCATCATCCATTCTCTTTGCTATTGAAAAACCTTTATGCTTTAAAAGTTCTTGCCACTGAGGATTAATATTTTCGTACCCTTTAGGAGTTCTTTTTAGAACCTCATCATTAGTAATATAAAACCCTTTTGCCCTATCAATAGCATTAATAAAACTATCCCCATTTAAAGAAATCTCTTCCCTTATACTTTGTATTATTTTAGGCTCCGGCCTATAAGTACCCGCAAATAACAGATTATCACCTAGATATTTTCTATCTTCTCCCCCTTTAGGCTCAACATGAAAATAATATACCGAATACGGTGACTTTTTACCCCCCTTACAAATAACTGCTCCCATATGTGTCTTATATGGTAGTTTATCTTTACTAAATCTAATATCTTTATATATTCTATAAGTACAATCCTTAACACTTAACATATTGGGATCTATCTCTTTATCCCATTTAGAAATCTCCACAATTAACTCCTCTACAAACGTATTAAAATATCTCTGTACCTCTATATATTCACTTTTATGAGCCTCAAACCATTCTCTGTTATTATTGACTCTAAGCCTACTTAAAAAATCATATACCTGTCTCATCTGTAAAAAATTTAATTACAAAGTAAAGGTAAATAGTTTATAATTCCCTACTTTTGTATAACCTTTTTTGTCTTAAAAACAGTTTTTTATATATAATGGAAAATAATTTTATAATTTTTCTAATAATAATGAGTATAATAGCTCTTTTTGTATTTATAGCATTATACTTTATAACAGCAGGTTACGGAAAATTTGCCTCTAAAAAATGGGGCCCCGCAATAAATAATAAATTGGGATGGGTATTAATGGAAAGCCCTGTATTTATTGTAATGTGCATTCTTTGGATAATGAGCGAGAGAAAATTTAATCCGGCATTAATTGTAATATTTTGCATCTTTCAAACACACTATCTACAACGCTCATTTATCTTTCCCTTTCTTCTAAAAGGTAAAAGCAAAATGCCGCTATCAATAATTATAATGGGAATAACATTCAACATCCTTAATGCAATAATGCAAGGAGGGTGGCTTTTTTATATTTCGGCTCCCGATAGGTATACGGTAAACTGGCTATATTCACCTCAATTTATAATAGGGACAATAATATTTTTTACAGGTATGTTTATAAACATCCAATCGGACAGCATTATACGACACCTTCGCAAACCGGGAGACACAAAACATTATTTACCACAAGGAGGAATGTACAACTACGTAACATCGGCCAATTATTTTGGAGAAATATTAGAATGGACCGGCTTTGCAATACTTACATGGAGTTACGCCGGAATTGTATTTGCATGGTGGACCTTTGCCAATCTTGTACCGCGCGCCGCCACAATATATCTCCGTTATAAACAAGAGTTTACCAAACAAATGACATCCAAAAAATTAAAACGAGTTATACCTAAAATATA
Source organism: Bacteroidales bacterium (assembly GCA_036659275.1). Lineage (GTDB taxonomy): Bacteria > Bacteroidota > Bacteroidia > Bacteroidales > UBA932 > Egerieousia. The sequence goes on from JAVXCW010000026.1 coordinate 2,802, forward strand.
TTAAACACTATGGAGAACAATAAAAATGAAGACAACATTCTTTTCTCTCCAGAAAAGCTTGGGCCTATAACACTGCGTAACAGAACTATCCGTTCGGCAGCTTTTGAAAACATGGCAACAAATAATAACCCCTCACAAATGCTATACGATTATCACAAAAGTGTAGCAGCAGGAGGAATAGGAATGACTACAGTTGCATACGCCTCTATTAACCAAAGCGGGCTCTCATTTGCAGACCAACTATGGTTAAGGCCCCAAATTGTTCCTCAGCTACGTAAATTAACCAATGCAATTCACTCAGAAGGAGCAGCAGCCTCAATTCAAATAGGACATTGTGGAAATATGAGCCACCGGGCAACTACAAAATGTACTCCGGTATCTGCCTCAACAGGATTTAATATATACTCCCCTACATTTTACAGAAAACTATCGGAGAAAGAGATGATACAAATGGCAAAAGATTTTGGAAATGGAGTAAGGCTCGCCCGTGAATCGGGATTTAATTGTGTAGAAGTTCATGCAGGACACGGATATTTAATAAGTCAGTTTCTCTCTCCATATACAAACAAACGACACGACGAGTACGGAGGTTCGCTAGAAAACCGAATGAAGTTTATGAAAATGTGCATGAATGAAGTTATGGAAGCAGCAGGGAATGATATGGCAATAACCGCAAAAACTAATATGCGCGATGGATTTAAGGGCGGAAATGATATTGAAGAAGGAATTATTATTGCAAAAGAATTACAAAAATGTGGTGTACATGCACTTGTACTAAGTGGAGGATTTGTAAGCAAAGCACCAATGTACGTAATGCGCGGAGCAATGCCACTAAAAACTCTAACACATTACATGAATATTTGGTGGCTTAAAATTGGAGTAAAACTAGCCGGTAAATTTATGATTCCTCCAGTCCCATTTGAAGAAGCATATTTTCTTTCCGATGCCCTTAAATTTCGCGAAGCAATGCCAAATATGCCACTTATATATGTAGGAGGACTTGTTTCCAGACAAAAAATAGATGAAGTATTAAAACATGGATTTGAATTTGTACAAATGGGGCGTGCAGTATTAAACGACCCTGCCTTTGTAAATAAAATGAAAAATGAAGGATTAGAACGATGCAATTGCAAACACTCAAATTATTGTATTGGGCGAATGTACACATTAGAAATGGCATGCCATTGCAATCTTAAAGAAGAATTACCTAAAAAACTTAAACAAGAAATAGATAAACTTGAACAAATATAAAAACTATTTAAATTTATAAAATGGAAGACTCAAATAGTTGTATATCTAATAAAAGCGCCTTGGTTACCGGAGCAAGTTCTGGTATTGGAGTTCATTATGCAGCAGAATTAGCCCGCAGAGGTTATAATGTTATACTAGTAAGTAATAAAGAAAATGAAGTTAAATATATAGCTGCAAATATAGCATTAGAGATTGGAGCAGAAGACATTAGTGATTTAGTACAAACAAAGATAGAGGATGACGAGAGTATAAAATTTATAGGGGAAGCCATGCCAAATAATAAGCAATGGATAATGGGCATTTATAAAAATTTAGCAATGCCTAATTCTGCCGAAAAGTTATTTGAATTTTACCCAAATATAGAGGTTATAGTAAATAATGCAGGGATATTTTTCTTTAACGATATTGTAGACTGTAACATGGGAAGAATAGAAACAATAATAAATTTACACATATTAACTGTTACTAAGTTATGCAGGCTATATGGTGAGAGAATGCGTAATAATAAAAAAGGATACATATTAAATATGGCTTCTATATCTGTTCACACACCGTTCCCGGGAATTTCTCTTTATACCGCAACTAAATCCTATATCCGCACATTTACTAGAGCTTTTTACTACGAAATGAAAGAGTACGGAGTAAAAGTAACAGTTGTATCGCCGGGCGCCGTTGCTACAGATTTATACAGATTGCCAAAAAATCTACAGGAATTAGGGGTAAATTTAGGGATAATCTATCGCCCACAAAAGCTTGCAAAAAGGGCGTTAGATAAATTATTTATAGGAAAAAAAGAATTTATTCCAGGTTGTATAAACAGACTTTTTAAACCTATTTTTTCTCTTATATGCGGTTATGAAATAATGTTTGTACGTAAAAAAACCAAATATCTTATGAAATAAGTTTTAGGGAAAAATTAATTGTAATTATAATATTTACAGCATTTAAAACATTTTAGTTACATATTAATAAATATAGATATGCAAACGAAACAAACATGTTGTATTAACTAATATACTGCATATTATGCAAGAAAATAGAACAAACAATAAAATAGTTGTAATTACAGGAGCAACGGGCGGAATAGGGACAGAAATATGTAAATATCTTCTGCTTAACAATTATATTATTTTAGCAGCTTGTCGCAATTTTGAAAAAGGAGAAAAAGTAAGAAAAGAAATTGAAAAGGAGACACAAATTAAAAGTGAAGAGAAACTATTTTTTATTAAACTAGATATGTATTCTTTTAATTCTGTAGATGAATTTACATTACAAATAATAAATAAAATTACTCTGCTAAACAGAAAAATTGATATAATTATAAATAATGCAGGAGTAATTGCCCCTCACTTTAAAATAACCAAAGACGGGTACGAAAGCTCATTACAGACAAATTACCTCTCCGCAAAACGGCTCACAAATGCACTTATTCCCCATCTTAGCACAATAAATGGAAAAATAATAAATACTATATCATGCACAACACACTTAGGTAGTGCAATAGATCAAACAACAAAAAGCATTGAACAACAAAAAAAAGAGTTTATAAATTTAAAAAACTACAGTAATTCCAAACTTCTACTCTCCTTATATACCACTGAAATTAATAATAAACTTTGTAATACATTTGTATGCAACGTAGACCCGGGAATAGTAAATACAGGAATCATTACAATGCACCGTTGGTACGATCCATTGGCGAATATTTTATTTAGACCATTTATAAAAAGTGCAGCAAAAGGAGCCATACCAATGATACATGCTATTGAATATGAAGCTATTCATACTAACACCCCTCTCCTATTTAGAGGAACAAAGCATATAGCTAAGTAGGCAGTTACTCTAGTTATGAAACCGTTTTCCAAAATTTTCTAAAATTGGAATAAAGTCCATAACAGATTAATTTATCCCCGGCCTCTATTTTTTCATCGGAGGAAAGTTCGTTTAGTATATCGTTTTCGGTTATTGAAATACCCAAACTATTAACAACTTTCTTATTCCGCTTAAGTCCTATTATTTTTAGATTAAACTCCTCCTGCACACTTAGTTTATTTACATAATAACCTACTAACCTATCTGGAACAGTAAATTTTACAACAGCATAATCTTTATCAATACGAAACGTCTCAATATTTGTTTCAAAATCAAGTAATTGAACAAGAGTATGTGCTGCGCTCTCCTCTGGAGTAAGTATTTTTTCTATATTAAAAGCCTCTAATATAGCCTTATGCACGTCGTCAATAGCCCGCGCATATATTTTTTCAACTTTACGTCGTTTAAGCAAAGCCACCGTTTTAATTGAAGCACCAAAATTTTCTCCAATAGTCACAATAACAACATCTACATCATTGAGAGGCAGGGCAGAAAGTGAATGTTCATCGGTTGAGTCCATTACAAAAGCTGTAGCAATAGAATCTTTTATTTTATCAACTATATTTTCGTCCATATCTGCCCCTATAACTTCATTACCTATTGCAGTAAGCTCTAGAGCAAGCATTTTCCCATAATTCCCCAATCCAATAATAATATACTTCATAATAATTAATTTATAATAATGCTATCGCTGGGATAGCGGTATTTTGTATTTTTAGCCGGTTTTATAATACCTAGCATTAATGTCATTAATCCTATACGCCCTACAAACATTAACAAGGCAATAATTAGCTTTCCGTTATCACTAAAAAGCTGAGTAGCATTAAGGCTCGATCCTACAGTACTTAATGCAGATACACACTCAAATACAATTTTAAATAAAGATATTTGAGGCTCAATAATACTAAGGGTAAATATAAATAAAAACAACACAACCAACGAAAGTAATACAGTTGCATTTGAACGTCTAATAGAATCTGTGGAAATTTCACGGCCAAACGTCTCAACCCTATGTCGTCCCTTTAATACAGTTTTTAAATTAAGGATAGCCACCGCAAAAGCATTTACCTTAATACCTCCGGCAGTAGACTGCGCAGCCCCTCCAATCCACATTAATAATATATAAATAAGTAATGTCTGTAACGACATAGCCGTTAAATCTACACTAGTAAACCCTGCCGTTCTTGGACATACTGCATTAAAAAACGATTGTACAATTTTACTATCCGCTCCCATTCCCATAAACGATCTATTCCACTCAAAAATAGCTATTAACACTGTTCCTCCTACCACTAATACTAACGTAGTAAACAACACTATCCTAGTATTTAAATTTAGTAATCTATATGTCCGTTTTCTAAAAATAATATCCTTAAAATTAACTAAAATTGGGAATCCAATACCACCGAGTATTATAAGAATTGATATAGAAATATAAAGCATATTATGATTTGATAATAACATAGGATTACCTAAGTTCCCCGATAGAGTTGAAAAGCCGGCATTACAAAAAGCCGATATTGCATGAAAAGCCGAGAAAAATAACTCTTCATTTATACTCATTCCCAACGTACCGTGAATACTCCACCATATAAACAACATTCCAACCCCCTCTATAACAAGAGTAAACACTAGAATATAAACCAAAGTAGAAATAAGAGAACTAATGGAATCGGAACTAATAATGTCTTTTAATGCAATTTGATTATACAAAGAAGTATTTCCCATAAAGAAAACAGCAAAAAAACTTGTTAAAGTCATTACACCAAGTCCTCCAATTTGTATAAGAAGAGCTATAATTACCTGTCCCTCAATAGTAAAAGTAGTTGAAACATCTACAGGAGTAAGCCCTGTAACACATACAGCACTAGTAGACACAAAAAGAGCATTAACCCACGAAATTCCGGCAACAGTGCTACGAGGAAGGATAAGAAGCCCCATACCAACCAATATTATAATAAAAAAACTCCCCGCAAGAATAAGCGCAGGATTTGTTCTCTTTCCCAACAATCTTATTACCCCATTAGAAATATTAAGAAATGCAAACAATGTAAACAACGTTAAACGATAAAAATTACCGTGTAAGATATCCCAAAAAATAGACATAAACCCATCACCTAAAGGCCTAAAGAATATATATGGAAGCAAAGTAATATACAATAGCCCCCCCAATACTACTATTAATATTTTATACTTTTTTTTAACCTTTTTAAACCCCGTAAAAAAGAAATACGTAATATTTATAAGAAATACAACCCAAGCAACATTATAAATAGTCTCTATATTTTTTATTCCGTAATCGGAAAGGTCAAATCCATAATGATACATTAACCCAAGTACAAATAAAATGGCAATAAAATTCGTAAAAATATCTAGCACTCGCCCAAAAAGATTAATGTAAGGCTGTACTATCTTTCTATGATATAAAATTATTTTATCGTAGCTAATCATAATCTCCTTAAATACACCCGTTAATATAAATACATTCTGAATTAGGTTTTTCAAACTCTATTGTAATATGAGAAATGCCATACACATTCCCTACCGCATAAATTTCCTTTTTAAGTAAATTGGTATTATGCTCAACAGTATAATCTGCAAACTTAGTAACAACA
>JAVXCW010000026.1:8639-31943 GCA_036659275.1 Bacteroidales bacterium
TAACAACAAATACACTATTAAGAATAAACGCTACAGCAATATTTTTAGTGGCATTATGTACCTCTCCAACACTATGATTATGCAAATGATTATGTCCCATAAAGCAAAAACACCTCTAATTTAAAACAGTTTATAATATCAACACAAATATATATATAAATTTCTGCTTTTACACCCTATAAATGGGGAGATTTTCTCACAAATCATAATAAAGCCAAGCCTCTGTTATCAAAGAAGTTCTGACAATTTTACTATAAATGCAACATTTTTACTACTTTTGTACAAAAATAAAAATCTATGGGAATTATAAAACATATTCCAAATGCCATTACTTCGATGAATCTGTTGAGTGGCTGTTTTTCAGTAATTTTTGCAATAAACGGAGACTATAAAGTTGCACTACTATTTATAATAGCGGCTGCTATATTCGATTTTTGCGATGGATTTGCGGCACGTTTACTTAGGGCCTACTCTCCTATGGGGAAAGAACTTGATTCTTTGGCCGATATGGTAAGCTTTGGTGTAGCCCCGGCTATGATGCTCTTTTCGTTTATGCAAAGTACAACCGTTGGACTTATAACATTTGTACCGCTATTTATAGCTGTATTTTCGGGGCTAAGACTCGCTAAATTTAACATAGACACACGCCAAACAGAAAATTTTATAGGCCTTGCAACGCCTGCATGTGCACTATTTTGCGGATCACTTATGTACGCGCTAACTGTATATGCATGCATTGCAGACTTCCTTACAGAATATTTCTACATAATACCACTATTATCAATAATACTATCGTATCTGCTTACAAGCGAGATACCTATGTTTTCTTTTAAATTCAAAAATATAACATGGAAAGATAACTCAACAAGATTTATTTTTCTTGGAGTTGTTGCTATTTTGGGCTGTATCACAATTATGGCCGGCTTAGATTGGAGTATTTGGGTGCTACTAATATTCACATGCTACATTATAATAAACGTAACTGCGCTACCATTTAGCAAGCATAAAACTATTTAACATACGTTATAACGTTTTCTGCCTTTGGAATAATACGTAATCCATTTGAATTAATAGAGTAATATGGGAGCAGCATTTTTATTAATTCTGCGGTATGAACAGGGAGCACTTTTGAACCATTGTACATCCCATTATTAAAAATCATAAAATAGAATTTAGATAAATCTTCTAACGTTGTTTGGAGTACCTGTTCCTCATTAATTAAGGTATTCTGCATCTCTAATTTTCGCAAAATAGAAGAGGTGTTTTTAAATATTTCGTTAGTAGATTTTGGATAAAATTCTTCTAATATTTTACGTAAATAATAAATATTTACTGCACTATACTCGGGTAAAGTTTTATGTTCTAATGGCAAATTAAGAACACTTTCTCTACTAAAATTAAAACCGCCATGTACAGCAGGAAGACCGCTTCTATGGTTGAGTAAATCTGATACTAAAATATTATTATGTCTTTCTATCGGGAGTTTTAAAATGTCTCCTAAAAGTGTAGTACTCTTTATTTTACCCTGTTCTATTAGTGTTCCAATGAGCGGAACAATTGTTATTAGCGGTGAGGTTTCTTTTAGTAATATTGGAGCACGCCCAACAGAGTCTGTTCCATATATTACACCATTATACATAGAATAAGAGTGCTTATTATACTCAAAATTATAGTATCCTAAGCGTGTTTTATATGGTAATATTACAGATTCTCCTGCCTTAAATTTAGCTGTGCTAACCGGAAGTACTCCAATTGCCGGAGTACCGCCAAATATTACTTGTGCAGCCGCAAAATTATTGGCAAGAGTATTTGTATATCCAAGTATAAAAGCTTTAAAATTTTGATACCCAATTAATTTATTAAGAGCATAAGGAGAGCCAAAATATACTGCAATCATTGGTTGTTCTGCCGCCCAATTAGTAATAAAATCTACTTGCAGCGAGTCTATTCCAAAATTACGCTGTGGCCTAAAATCGGTATTATTAAAACTTGTAATAATTAAATCGTATCCCAATAGTTTATGTTTTGCCTCCTCTAACTTTTTTTGCGTTACCGGAGAACGGAGAATAATAGTATCTATTGTTGTATATTTCATTAATGTTTGTGCAAATTCTTTTCCAAAATTTTCTCCGCAATACCCTAAATATGCAATTTTTTTATTTGTAATATTTCTCAATGGTAATATATGAGATGATTTAATCTGTTTATCACCATTTGTAACCACAGTTATTGTATTCTTTGCTAACTTATTTATAAGGGCAATATTATCTTCATTTATAACCTTTTTTTCAATATTATGAATATTTACTAATGGAGAATAATTTTTATTAAATAGCCCCATGCGCGCCTTAAGCACAAGCATTTTGCGTACTTTTATATCTAACTCTTGCTCGGCAAGTTCTCCATTTTTTATAGCTTTTTCTATCTCCCCAATAGCATTTTCAACATCTTGAGCCATAAGTAAAATATCTGCACCGGCTTTATATGCTTCTAATGGAATTTGTTTTTTTTCTAATCCGCAACTTTTTGCAACGCCATCCATATTAAGAGCGTCTGTACAAATTATCCCTTTATAACACATTTTACCCCTTAGAAAATCGGTAATTATTGGTTTAGAAATTGAAGCAGGACGGCCTGTGGTATCAATTGCAGGGACTTTTAAATGTCCCACCATTACCATATCAACCCCTTTATCTATAAGATACCTAAATGGATAAAGTTCCAAACTATCTAAGCGTGCATAATTAAATAGAAGCTCGGGCAATCCTTTATGTGAATCTATATCTGTATCTCCGTGTCCCGGAAAGTGTTTTGCAGAACCTGCAACGCCAGCATCCTTCATTCCAAGCATATAAGCAGCACCATACCGCGCAACTTTATCTCTATCCTCACCAAAAGAACGGGTATTTATAGCAGGATTATCGGGATTATTATTTATATCTACGTCTGGAGCAAAATTTACATGAATTTTAAGTGCCAAACACTCCTTGCCTATAGCATAACCCATTTTATAAATAAGTGATTCACTGGTAAGTGCTCCAAGTTGCATTTGTTTTGGGAACGACGGAATTTCTTTATATCTCATAGAAACTCCCCACTCTCCATCAATTGAAACAAGCAACGGAATTGTAGCAAACCTATTAAGTTCATTAAGTCTCTGCAATGCCGGAACCATTTTATCGTTCATTGTAATAAGCCCGCCCACTTTTTCGTTACGCACAAGTCTATTTTGCATAGACTTAACTTTTATCCCATTATTTGAGACAAAATCTACTATAAATAATTGCGCAACTTTCTCTCTTAAACTCATTGTAGAAAAGACAGAATCTACCTGTTTTGCAATTCTTTTATTTTGGTGTTCATCTTGTGCCAAGGCTGAAATAGGAACAGCTACACAACATACATAAATTAAACACATTAAAGCCCGTGGACACAACAAATATTTCATAGCAAGTAATCTATTCAAACTCCCTGCGTAATGCATCTAGTTTACTATTAGAATCTGTTCCATGTACTCCAAAATAGAACTTAATTTTTGGCTCGGTTCCCGATGGCCTAATAGAAACAACAGAACCATCTTTTGTATAAAACTGAAGCACATTTGATTTTGGCAAGCCTGTTTCCTTAGGCTTGTTATAATCAATAATCTTAATAACAGCCGAACCGCCTAATTCTTTAGGAGGATTTTCTCTAAAGTTTTTCATCATAGATTGAATTTCTTCAACGCCTGCCTTTCCTTTTTTTGTTAACGATAAAAGAGACTCTTTATAAAATCCAAACTTAGAATAAATATCCATTAATAACCCATATAATGTTTCTCCTTGCTCGGCACACCAAGCTGCACACTCAGCTATAAGGCAACATGCAATAACTGCATCCTTATCTCTAACAAATTCTCCGGCATTAAAACCATAGCTCTCCTCTCCTCCCCCAATAAACGTAGCTTTTCCCTCATTCTCGCGCACTACAGCCGAAATATACTTAAACCCGGTAAGTACATTATACATTTTAACTTTAAATTCTTTTGCCATAGCAGCAAGTAACTCTGTGGTAACAATGGTTTTAACCATATATGTTTTATCATTTAATTTGCCTAAATCTTTCCATCGGCAAAGCATATAATATGTTAAAATTGATGCCGTTTGGTTTCCATTAAGCAATATTATTTTACCATTACTATCTCTTACTGCAATTCCTACACGGTCGGCATCTGGATCTGTAGCCATAACTAAGTCTGCGCCAACCTCCTCTGCACGAGCAACTGCCATTGCAAGGGCAGAACTCTCCTCTGGGTTTGGCGACTTAATAGTAGGAAAATCCCCATCATTTACATCTTGTGCCGGTACATTATATATATTTGTAAAACCCATATCGCGCAAAGCCATTGGAACAAGTTTTACTCCAGTACCATGTAACGGCGTATAAACCATCTTAAGATTAGAATGTTTTTTAACAGCATTTGGCGACAAATGCAATGATGCCAAGTCTTTTAAATATGCAGCATCAACAGAAGCTCCAATAATCTCAATATTACTATCTCCCCCGGTAAATTTAACTTGCTTAGGGGAAGTAATTTTAAGTACTTCATTTATAATATTAACATCGTGCGGAGCAATAATTTGTGCCCCATCCTCCCAATATGCCTTATATCCATTATACTCTTTAGGATTATGTGAAGCAGTTACCATAACTCCCCCCTGACATTTAAAATACCTTATAGCATAACTTAGCTCGGGTGTAGGCCTTAAGGCATCAAAAAGATACACTTTAAACCCGTTAGCAGCAAATACTTCGGCAGTAATATTGGCAAACTCGGAACTATTATTACGTGAGTCATAAGAAATTGCAACTTTAATTTGCGGCAAATTTTTAAAACTCTCTTTAAGATAATTAGCTATCCCTTGTGTAGCCATTCCTACAGTATATTTATTCATTCTGTTGGTTCCAACGCCCATAATCCCCCGTAGTCCACCGGTACCAAATTCCAACATCCTATAAAAACTCTCCTCAAGTTCCTTTGGGTCATTATCTATAAGTCTCTTAACCTCATCCCTTGTAGCCTTGTCATATTCCACTCCAAGCCACTGCTTGGCAATATCTAAATAATTATTTTCCATAACACTATCCATTTTAAATATTCATACAAATATAGTACTTTTTGGGAATAGCCCACCTATTCCAAAAAAAAAGAATACCTTTGCAATCCATAATAAAAATGCAATTATAAATGATTTTACAGAACTATCTTCCTTTTTACAAAAGAAACCTTAATTTAGCACTACCGGTAATGATTACACAAGCAGGACAAATGATTGTTCAATTTGCCGATAATATAATGGTAGGTCATTTAGGAACAGAAGAATTTGCGGGCGTGGCGTTTGCTAACTCTCTATTTACCATAGGTATGATATTTTGTATTGGGTTTACACAAGGACTAACTCCGTATGCAGGGCAAAGCTTTGGAAAAGGAAATCACAGAGAAGTTTCAAAATATTTTCAGAATTCCTTTATAATGGATATATTTTTATGTTTAGCGGTATTAGTCGTTATGTTTTCTATTATGCCATTTATGCAATACATGGGACAAGATCCCTCTATTTTAGAGTATGCTAAATCTTACTACATTATATTAGTTATCTCACTCGTTCCATTTATACTTTTTTTTGCAATAAGAAACTTTTCAGAGGGAATTGGCATTACAAAATATGCAATGTATATAACAATAGTAAGTAATTTGGTAAACATATTTTTAAACTGGATACTTATTTTTGGTCATTGGGGATTTCCTGCAATGGGAGTTAGCGGAGCAGCAATTGCAACGTTAATAAGCAGAGTATTAATGTTTATAAGTTTCGCTTTTATAATTATAACAGTAAATCCATACAAACAATACTTGCGATTAATTAGGAGGCCGCTTATAGATATTATAAAAATAAAAGAATTACTAAAAACATCTGTTCCAATTTCACTACAAGGATTAGTAGAAGTAACGGCATTTAGCCTTAGTGGTATAATGGTTGGATGGTTTGGTAAAGAGGCCCTTGCCGCAAACCAAATAGCCCTAACTATTACTACGTTCTCATTTATGATAGCACAAGGTATTGGTGTAGCCGCAACTATAAGAGTATCACACCAATTTGGGGAAAAGCGATATGCCGATGCTCGCAAAGCAGGTTTTGCCGCAGCTCATTTAAGTGTTGGATTTATGGGAACAGCAGGAATAATATATATTTTATTTAGGCATAATATTCCTTATGTTTTTACTTCAGATCCGGCAGTAGCCACAATAGCCGCTTCGCTATTAATAATATCTGCAGGTTTCCAAATATTTGATGCAATACAATTATCGGGAATAGCCTCTTTAAGAGCCTTAGCCGATGTAAAAATACCACTACTATTCTCAATAATATCGTATTACCTTATATGCCTTCCGCTAGGATATTTTTGCGGACATGTTCTAAATTTAGGTCCAATGGGAATTTGGGTTGGCCTTATGTTGGGCTTAATATTTGCGGCAATTTTATTTATGTACCGTTTTAATAAAATAACAAAAAGATACATTGAGGCAGATTTAAAATCCCGATAGAGTATGCTTACGCAAAGCGACATAGAATTTATAATAGCAAATGAAAAAGCTGATACTAACCGGCTACTTTTAAATGCCTCAAAGGGAGAATTAAATACGGCTAAAGATGGAAGTAAATTTGGAATAAATGTGCTGCTTTGTGTAAAATGTATTGAGGCTAGGCATAAAATTGAATATAAAATTCCTTTGTGGTACGCTAATGCAACTTTGGTTTATCCTCTTTCAATTTCTGTAGAGCAATGTAGCTCAGAAGCTACTGCCTTGTACAAACAACAATTGGTAGCAGATATTTTATGTGATAATTGCATAAACATTGCCGATATAACCGGTGGAATGGGCATTGATAGTTATTTTCTCTCTCTTATTGCAAAAAGCCATTACTATATAGAGCGCAATATAGAGTTATGTAATGCTACTAAGTATAATTTTAAGCAGCTTAATGCCAATAATATAACGGTAATTAATGATGAATATGTTTTGGGAAATAAAAAGCTATTTAATTTTTTAGCCGATAAAAATTTATCTCTAATATATATAGATCCTGCCAGAAGGAGCAAAACCAATACTAAAGTTATTTCGTTACAAGATTATGAGCCAAATGTGTTAGAGCTAAAAGAAGATTTTTTTAGGCTTGCCCCATATTTACTTATAAAAGTTTCACCAATGGCAGACATTAAATTAAATTTAAAACTCCTTCCTAATACTGTTCAAATACATATTATTGCTGTAGATAATGAGTGTAAAGAGTTATTGTTTTTAATGTCTAATAATAATGCCGTTAATAATAATATTGATACTACAGAAGATCCACAGATAATTGCAGTAAATATTACAGCTAATGAAGAGCTGCATTTTGCATTTACATTACAAGAAGAAGAGAGTGCAAAGGCAATATTTACCAGCACAGTTGGTGAATATCTGTTTGAACCATATAAATCAGTTCTAAAGAGTGGTGCCTATAAACTAGTTTCTCAACGGTTTGGACTAAAGAAACTTGCTCCAAGTACCCATCTCTATACATCTGATACTCCATACGCAAATTTTCCCGGCAAAACATTTAAAGTATGCGATGTTAGAAATTTTAACAAAAAAGAGCTAAAAAAAACAGCTAAAGATTATCCGCAAGCCAGTATCTGTGCTCGCAATTTTCCACTAGATACCAACAGCCTAAAAAAAATATCGGGAATAAAGGATGGCGGTACTCATCATATTTTTGCCGTAACCTTAACCAATGGCGAGCGCAAAATAATATGCCTGCTACGTAAATAAATTAGCTATTATACTAAAACAAGCCGCTTAAAGCGGCTTGTTAGTATTCATTATTTAAATAATATTGTGGGTGCGTCTTTATCTAATAAATATCGGTACCAGAAAATATAATCGGCATCATCTGATTGTAATGATTTTTCACCTCTGTAACCATGATACTCACCCGGATATAGCGAAAGTTCAAATTGTTTGCGATTATCTTCCAAAGCATTTACAAGCTGTATTGTATTTTGCATATGCACATTATCATCGCTTAAGCCATGTGTTATTCTTGCAAAGTTTGTTTTATCACCTTTATATTTTGCAACTTTATCTGCGATGCGAGTGTTTTTATAGCCAATTGGATTATCTTGCGGTCTATCCATATAACGCTCGGTATAATGAGAATCATACAATGTGTAATCGTAAACTCCTCCCCCTGCAATACCGTATTTAAAATAGTCTGATCCATCTGTAAGGGCTAACATAGTCATTGAACCACCATAAGAGAAGCCTGTGATGCCTATTTTATCTCTATTTACAAATGGCTTAGTATAAAGGAATTTAATCCATTCTATGTAATCTTTAAGCTCTATATTAAGTAAATTTCTGTGTAAGAAATTAAGCCCCTCTTTACCACAATGTCCCGATGCTCTATGATCTATAGAAATTTGAATAACTCCTTCATTTGCCCACCATTGATTGCTCTCTCTTACCCCTCTCCAAGAATCCATTACTGTACCAGAGTTAGGACCACCATACATATTTACAATAACAGGATATTTTTTTGAAGGATCTAAGTTAATAGGCCAAATAACCTGTGCAGGAAGAACATAACCATCGGAAGTTGTAATTGAAAGCATTTGAGGAATTGCAATATTATATTTGTCAAACTCATCCCCTTTACTATCTGCAATAACGTCTACTACCGGCTTTTTCCCAATACTTATAACTGCAATTTTAGTTGGAGTAACAGAATTTGAGTATGAAGCTACAAAATGTTTATTATCTGGAGCAATTGCAATAGAAGTATAATTATACTCACCTAACGATAATCTCTTAATCTCTTTAGTTTTAAGATCTACTCTGTAAAAATCATTTCTTGTAGATATCTCTCTGCGAGCAGTAAAATATATAGCCCCCTCTTTTTCATCAACTTTTATAATATTTACGCCCCAATTTTTGCCATCAGTTATTTTTTCTAATTTCTTACCATCAAAACTTTGAAAATAAATTTGTTCCCATAAATCAAAATCTCTTACCATGTAAAAGCCGGTAGCTGTAAAATTCATGTCCGACATCCAGTCGATCCAAGTTTTTTGTTGCTCGTCGTACATTGGATTTTTAGAGCCATTTGCAGGATTAACTGTATATAAAACAAGGTGATTTTGCTCTCTTGGCATCCAAGGGATTATAAATCTGCTTCCATCTGCGTTCCAAAAAGGAATTCCAAAATATTGGTCAACTTTTTCATCAAAATCGGCCCAAACTGTATTACCACTCTCTATATTAACAAAAGCTATTTTAACCTCTGGATTATTATCACCTGCTTTAGGGTAACGTGTCTCAGTTATATAACCGTGTTGTCCGCGTGAATCATAAATTGGAAACATTGGGACATTGGTATCATCAAATTTGTAAAATGCAAGTTGTTTACTATCGGGACTCCACCAAAATGCTTTGTATCTACTTCCGCGGCCAAGAATTTCCTCGTAATAAACCCAAGAGGCATAACCATTCATAATTACGTTAGTGCCATCGTTTGTAAGTTGTTTAATTTCTTTACTATCAACATTATACACACAAAGATTATTATCTTTATTTGTAAATGCAACACTTTTCTTATTGGGAGACAATGTGTAATTTTTATACTCTTTTATATTTGGAAGAGCAAGGAATTCTTTTAATTCAGTAGCAGGTCTCAATAGCTCTGTTTTTGGCTTTTTACCAAGTTCTGTTTTCTTTTTTGTTTTTACATTATAAGAGAAAATATCAGCACCATCTTTAGTTGTATTAATAAATTCTATGTTCTCTTTATCTTGCCACTTTTGCACCCGTGGTAATTGATTTAAAATTCCATTTGGAATACCTTTTAGAATCTGTTCCTGTGTAAGATTCTTTTTTTCTGCATTTTGTGCAACAGCCACACTACTACCGATAAAGCTTAAAAGGAGCAATGTGGTAGCAAATAGTTTCTTATATAGTTTCATAAGTTTGTAATTATTTTATATGTGTTTTATAAGTTTCAAACGAAAGAATAAAAGTAATAAAAAAAAATAAGAAAGCGCTTAATTTTTTGACAAAATTAAATAGTTTACAACTACTCAAAATATTTATCTTTAAAATTTACCAAATACACCATCTCCATCCCCCTAGTCATTGCTGTATATAGCCATTTTTTATCATCAAGAGTTATCACATCCTTCCATAAAGAATTATCTATAAATACACATTTCCATTGCCCCCCCTGCGATTTATGCCCTGTTATTGCAGTTGCATATTTTATTTGGAGCGCATTAAAATATAAATCTTCCCGTACGGCCAACAGTCTTTTCCGTTTAGTAGTTAAATTATCATAGTCTGCATATACCTCATCAAACAGTCTTTTTTGCTCCTCTTGGCTAAGAGCAGGAGTTATAGAACTAAGCGTATCTAAAATAATTTTAGCATCAATTTCAATATTATTATAATCGGGAAAAGAAAGAGTAGCATTTGCAAAATGAAGCCCATAACGCTCCTCATATTTTGAAATACGCTGTAACTCTGCAACATCACCATTAGCAATAAAATCTAGCTCAGGCACCTTTTCTAAAAATTGATAGCAATTTTTTACTATCATAAGTTTATCGCCCTTAGTAAGTTGTTCCTCTCTAAAAAGGATACTTTGTCTTATTCCAAGATTATATTTATTTGCTCTATTATTAGAACGACACAGTACTACTATATCGCTAAGTCCGTATTTATCAATTGCATTACTTATTTCCTCTATTAATTCGCCTCCCGTAATTCGCTTAATATCATCAAAATCTTTTACATTAAACTTTGGATTACACAACTCTTCCATTTCTATCTCTTTTCGTAATCTGGTAGCATTATGCAAAATTCCACTCTCCTTCTCTTGTCTAACTACAGTGCTTAAATTGGCAATAATAGCCTTTGTATAACGCTCTAGATAATATGTATCTAATGCAGGACTTTGCTCTAAACCTATTGGAGGCAACTGGGCAGTATCTCCCATAAGAATAAGTCTATTCCCCTCATTAGACCTTATATATGTAATTAAGTCGTCTAAAACGTCTCCCGATCCAAAAATAGAACCATGCCCCATACCCATTCCATTTGAGAGCAAAGAAGCCTCATCAACAATAAAAAGGGTATTTCTATTTTTATTTAAATCCAATGAAAACAGGCCATAGCCATCACTCATTGTTTTTTGCCTATAAATTTGCTTATGAATTGTTTTTGCTCCAACACCTGTATAATTAGCAAGGACTTTTGCAGATCGCCCTGTTGGCGCAATAAGAATATATTTATAATCATACTCTTTAAGAACACTTATAAGCGCACCTATTGCGGTGGTTTTTCCTGTACCGGCATATCCGCTTATAACCATAAGCCAACTATCATTAGCAGATGCTGCAAGAAAAAGCCCAAGTTTATTAAACAACTCTTTCTGACAACTAGTAGGCACAAAATTTAATTTTTGCACCATTTTATCTGCTAAATATTTTTCAATAGCCATTAAAAAGTGTTTTAATTTATGAATCTCATCCTTTTTTGCTAAGCCAACAATAAATTATCGCCATTTATAAATTACGAAAATAAGTAATAAAGAGTAAATTTCTAAACGTCCGAGTAACATCTCTATAGAGAGAATAAATTTAGCCATTACCGGAAATCCAGAGTAATTTCCAAGAGAACCTATAGAACCAAAACCAGGCCCCACATTACCCATATTGGCAATTGATGCAGAAAAAGATTCCATAAAATTTATCCCCATCACCGATAGTAAAAGCCCAACAACAAAAACTATAAAAATATACAATACTATATAAAGATTAACAGATGCAATCATATCGTGTTCAATAGTGTGGTTCCCAACCCTCACCGGAATAACTGCATTTGGATGTATCTGCTTCTTTATTTGTGTACTAACCGATTTCCACCATAAATACACTCTATCAGATTTAATACCACCCGTTGTAGAACCTGAACATGCACACTGCATAGAAAGATATAACAAAAGTAATATAGAAAGATTAGGCCACACAGAAGTATTTGTTGTAGCAAACCCTGTTGTAGATGCTATAGATGCAACTTGAAACATACTCTGCCTAAATGCCATAATCCAACTTTCAACTTTACCCGATATTTTTATATCAAATGCAATACATATAATAGCCACTAGCACTGTTAATAAATAAAATTTTATTATAGGTGAGCGGAAAATTTTTCCGGAACGGCTTACTATAGATGAATATAATAATCCAAAATGGAGTCCCGATAGCAACATAAAAATTGTTATTATTAATTCTATCGGGAAAGAATTAAAAGCTAATATAGATTCGTTTCTTGTGCTGAATCCCCCTGTAGATATTGTGCTAAATGCGTGATTAATAGCATCAAAAAAATCCATTCCGGCAAAGAGTAGGCAAAAGGTCTCAATAATAGTAAGCCCAACATAAACAGATGTTATAACCCTTATTGTCTGCTGTGTTTTAAATTTATAATTTTCTTTTGAAAGAGCAGATATTTCCATTTTACTTAATCTCATTCTAAATGTGCTTACACTTGGTAGAATAAGCAGCATAAAAATAACAACCCCAATACCTCCTAAAAAATGTGTAGATGAACGCCAAAAAAGCAACCCATTAGGCAAAGCTTCTACATTTGTAAGGATTGTTGCTCCTGTAGTTGTATAGCCCGATACACTTTCGTACCACGCATTAATTAATGAGAACTCCCCTCCCCACAAAACATATGGTAACATTCCAAATAGGCAGGAAAGCACCCATGAAAACACAATTATTGTAAACCCCTCTTTTATATTAATATCTTCATATTTACTTACAAATATAAGAGGAAATAATCCGGTTGTAAAAGTTATAACAGCACTTAAAAAAAGTGGAGAAAATGCGGAATCAAAATCATATATCATAGAGGTGATGGCCCCCAGAAACATAAAAACCGCATTAAAAACAAGGGCAATCCCTATATTTCTTGAAACAACGCTAATATTCATACCCTTCTAATCATTCTGTTTTGTAAGATTTTTATTTGTATCAATAAGCTCTTTTACATTATTACTTAAATCCTTAAGCTCATCATCGTTATCTATTTTAACATTATAGCTTTTTCTATATTGCAAATAGCTACCTATTCCCCTAGATATTAAAAGAATAGGTCTTATAAAATAGAAATTAATAAAATAGTTAAATAAAAACACAAGTACTATTCCTATTGAAACAGCAACTACACCGGGCATAATACTCCTATAAAAACTTTCACTCAAATTCTGTGAATTTTCGGCAAGTGCTTTTTGAGAAACCTCTGTAAGCGACTGTATATAAGTTCTTAATTTCATATATACAGGATATAATTTATTAAAATACCAATTTCTTCTACCTTGATAATCTTCTAACCAAACATACGGGGCCTCATTCATAATATGAATATATGCCGTATAAGCATATAAAACAGAATCTGCAACATTTCTCTCTTGTTCTGTTGTAAACTTACCTTTTACTTCATTAAGATAATCACTAAACCTTACATCACTTTTTAAATCTGGAATTGTAGCAGCTGAATCTGCCCCCATCCCCTTAAGTAACTTAAAATTATACTCATCGGTAACTTCTAGTAATAATCTTGAAGTATTTATACTTGCAATATTATCAGTAATAAGGCTTGATACCGATTTACGCATACTTATAAGCTCGTATATTGCAATTAAACTAGATAGCAGTAGAACTGTTCCTATTACAACAAAGCCAAGTGATATTTTTTTTCTAATGCCCATAATGCAAATTACCCCGTTTAAAATTCTTGTGCAAATGTATAAAAAAAAGGCAGTAGCCGTACGCTACCGCCCCTTTATTTTTTAAGTAACAAATTATTTTACTGTAGACATGTGTTTTATTAGCTCTAAAACCTTATTTGAATAACCCCACTCGTTATCATACCAAGAAACTATTTTAACAAATGTAGGAGTTAATTGAATACCTGCTTTTGCATCAAAAATTGAAGTTCTTGATTCACCAATAAAGTCTGATGAAACTACATCCTCGTCTACGTATCCTAAAATACCTTTAAGTTCGTTTTCCGAAGCATGTTTCATAGCAGCACATATTTCTGCATAAGTAGTAGGTTTTGCAAGATTAACAGTAAGATCCACTACAGATACGTCTAGTGTTGGAACACGGAAAGACATACCGGTAAGTTTACCATTTAATTCTGGAATAACTTTACCCACTGCTTTTGCAGCACCTGTAGAAGAAGGAATAATGTTTCCACCGGCAGCTCTACCACCTCTCCAATCTTTTGCAGAAGGACCGTCAACTGTTTTTTGTGTAGCTGTAGAAGCATGCACAGTAGTCATAAGGCCATCTACAAGACCAAACTTATCATTTATAACTTTTGCTATTGGAGCAAGACAGTTTGTGGTACAAGATGCATTTGAAACAATTGTCTCACCTTTGTATTTATTTTGATTTACACCACATACAAACATTGGAGTATCGTCTTTAGAAGGAGCCGACATAACTACTCTTTTTGCGCCTGCTTGTAAATGCAATTCTGCTTTCTCCTTAGTAAGGAATAAGCCGGTAGATTCAACTACATACTCTGCTCCTACCTCTCCCCATTTAAGATCTGCGGGATTTTTTTCAGCCGTAACACGGATTGTATTTCCATTAACTACAAGATGACCGTCTTTTACCTCTACAGTACCATTAAAACGACCATGAACGCTATCATACTTTAACATATAAGCCATGTAATCAACATCAATTAAATCGTTAATAGCCACTATCTGAATATCATCTCTTGTGTGAGCAGCTCTGAAAACCAAACGGCCTATGCGGCCGAAACCATTGATACCAACTTTAATTTTACTCATTTTTAATATTTTTTAATTAAAATTACCGGAACTATTTTATATTTTGATCATGAAAACTATGCAAATATAAAGAAAATTAGGCCAAAAACACTATCTTTACAAAGAATATTTTTAAATATTGTTTTAACATACGGGAAAAATGGGGTTTGAAATACTAATAACCAATGATGACGGCTACACAGCTAAAGGGGTAAATGTAATAACTAAATTACTATCACAATATGGAAATGTAACAGTTATAGCACCAAAAGAGGGACAATCTGGAATGTCTACAGCATTATCTTTTGATAAGCCACTAAGATTATATAAAATATCACAATCAAAAGGGCCAACCGATAACACAATAAACATTTATGCACTTAACGGCACACCTGCCGATTGTGTAAAAATGGCAATGAATAAATTTTTTATAAATAAAAAGCCTAATTTACTAGTATCAGGGATAAATCATGGTTCTAATGCCTCTGTTGGTTCTGTTTATTCAGGAACTTTGGGAGCATGTATAGAGGGAACTATCTACGGTATTCCTTCGATAGGTTTATCACTAGACGCACATATTTCGGACGCAGATTTTACAGCGGTGGAACAATATCTTAATATAATTCTTAAAAATTATTTTAGGCATCCGGCTAAACCCGGAATATATCTTAATATCAATTTCCCAAGTATCCCCGTTATGGAGATAAAAGGAATAAAAATTGCATCTCAGGGAAAAGGAATGTGGGTTAATGAATTTACCGAGAGAACAGATCCGCGGGGCGAAAATTACTATTGGATGAAAGGAGAGTTTTTAGATAAAGAAACTTTAGCTACCGGCGATCATATATTATTAAAACAAGGGTATATAACTATAGTGCCACATAAAGTTGATAACACAGACTATACCGAGCTTGCAGACCTATCTGCAGCGTGGCAATTATAGTAAATTTATGGTAACAAAACATAATTAGCAATAAATATGCGATATTATCTTGTAGCCGGAGAGGCATCGGGAGATTTGCACGGATCAAATCTTATAAAGGGGCTTAAATCAATTGATAAAGAGGCAGAATTTAGGTGTTGGGGAGGAGATTTAATGGCTTCGGAGGGAGCTGTACTTGTAAAACATTATAAAGAGAGTGCCATTATGGGGTTTGTAGAGGTGCTTACCCACATTAAAAAAATTGCTTATAATTTAAAAGAGTGTAAAAAAGATATTAAGGAATACAATCCTAATGTCTTAATTCTTATAGATTATCCCGGATTTAATTTTAGAATTGCAGAGTTTGCGAAACAAAATAAAATAAAAGTTTTTTACTACATTGCGCCAAAAGTATGGGCATGGAAAGAGAATCGCGTAAATAAGCTTCGCATGTTCACCGATAGAGTTTTTATTATATTTCCATTTGAAGTAGAATATTTTAAAAAAAAGGGCATTAATGCTATTTACAAGGGGAACCCTCTTTTAGATAGCGTAGATAATTATAAATACAATGCAGAAAGCCGCAATGATTTCTGTAAAAGGGTAAATATTAGTCCCGATAAACCTATAATAGCCCTTTTGGCCGGGAGTCGCAAAGGGGAAATTAGCTATCTTTTACCAAGAATGATTTGTGTGGCAAAAAGATTTGATGAATATAGATTTATTTTAGCCGGTGCTCCTTCTATCGAAAAAAATTATTATACCTCTTTTTTGGAAAAATCTAATTCAAAAATTGAATTACTATCGGGAGAAACATATTCTATATTGCGCCATGCAAAAGCGGCTATAATATCATCCGGTACTGCTAGTTTAGAGGCAGCGCTCTTAAAAGTTCCGCAGGTTGTGTGTTATGGAGGAAATGAAATTACTTATCAAATTGCAAAAAAACTTGTAAAATTAAAATATATAAGTTTGGCCAATCTAATTATGAATAAAGGAATTTTTAAAGAGCTTATACAGCACAAATGCACACCAAATAACATAGCAGCAGAGCTACAATTGCTACTTAATGATAACGTTTACAGAGAAAAAATGCTTAAAGATTTTAATGATGTGCGCGAGATACTTGGCGGCAAAGGAGCATCGGATAAAGTGGCAGCAGCCATGCTGGAAGAACTTGGCAAAATGTGATTATTTAATACTATATACTTATGACAATACATGCTTACAAATATCAGGGAGCCGGCAATGATTTTGTAATCCTTGATAACCGTAACGGAGAATATAATCTTACACCTAAACAAATTAATTTTTTATGTGACCGACGTTTTGGTATTGGTGCAGATGGCCTTATGTTGCTTGGCAAAAGCGACAAGCATAATTTTTCTATGCAATACTATAATGCCAACGGCTATGAAAGTACAATGTGCGGAAACGGAGGGAGATGCCTTGTAGCTTTTGCCGCCCACTTGGGAATTAAAAAGTTTGAATTTAATGCAATTGACGGCTATCACATTGCAGAAGTTCTGGAACTTACAGAGCATAGATGCATTGTAAAATTAAAGATGATTAATTTGGGCAAATATGATAAATATTCGCAAAATGCCTATTTTATGAATACCGGATCGCCTCATTATGTTGAGTTTGTGGAAAATGTAAGCAATTATCCCGTAGACGAAAAGGGAAAATACTGGCGCTATCACAAAGATTTTGAAGGGGGAACCAATGTAAATTTTGTGGAAATTACTAATGGTGGTATTAACGTAAGAACTTATGAGCGAGGAGTTGAAGCTGAAACATACGCCTGTGGAACCGGAGTAACAGCATCTGCAATAGCAACTTTTCTATATAATAGCAATATTGGGTATACTAAAAAGCAAGAGCTAGAAAATAATATTATTGCTCTAAAATACAATATACACGCTTTAGGTGATACACTATCGGTGAGCTTTAAATATAATAAAAGTGACAAAACCTTTTTGGATATATTCCTTACCGGCCCTGCCACTTTTGTATTTGATTGTTTAATTAAATTATAATTTACGAGCACCAAAAATTCTTGTTCCTATCCGCACCATAGTACTACCGCATTCTATAGCAATTTTATAGTCACCACTCATTCCCATTGATAATTCTTTAAAGTTGGGAAATGATAAGCTATATTGGCCTTTTATTTCATTAAAGGCATTAGCAAGATGTGTAAATTCCCCTCTTACTTGTTCTGTATCCTTAGTAAATGAAGCCATCCCCATAAGGCCACACAACTCTATACCCGGTAATGGATTGCTACTTAACATATTTACAACACTCATTAGCTCTGTTTTATCAAACCCTTGTTTAGTCTCCTCCGATGCAACAAACATCTCAAGCAAACAATTTACTTTTAATCCTTTTGCAACTGCAAATTTATTAATTTCCATTAATAACTTTTCACTGTCAACAGATTGTACAAGAGAAACATAGGGAAGCACTAATTTAAGTTTATTTGTTTGCAAATGCCCTAAAAAATGCCATTGAATATCATTGGGAAGCAATTGCACTTTTTCGGCAAGTTCCTGCGGACGATTCTCGCCAAAAATCCGCTGTCCGGCATCATAAGCCTGTTGAATGGCTCCTACCGGGTTAAATTTTGAAACTGCCACCAACTTTACAGTTGACGGCAGCTCATTATTAATTAAATCAATTTCTTCTTTTATCATTATGAAATCTATTTTTTGCGCTGTTGCTGAATAGACTGCTGTTGTTTATACATATTATCTAAACGCTCTTGAAATTTTGATTTCTTTTTTGGCGTAGCACTGGCAGCCTTAGCTTGCAATTGTGCATATATCTTTTTCTCATCAACAAAATACTTCCTTATAATCCAAGTCTGTCCAATTGTAATAATATTTGACAACATATAGTAATAACTTAAACCACTAGAAAAATTATTACACAATACCAATAAAAATAACGGCATAAAATAGAGCTGCATTGCCTTCATTCCGGCCATTTGAGGTCCCGATGGCATTTGATCCATATTCAACTTAGAATAAAAATACATTGATATTGCCATTAATATTGCAAATAAACTTACATGGTCTCCATACAATGGAATATTAAAAGGAAGAGTAAGTATTGAATCATAAGTACTTAAGTCATTTGCCCAAAGGAACCCTTCTTGCCTCAATTCAAATGACGCAGGAAAGAATCTAAACATAGCAAACAAAATAGGGAACTGCAAAATCATAGGGAGACATCCTCCAAACATACTAACCCCGGTTTTACTATATAAAGCCATGGTCTCCTGCTGCTTTTTCATAGCATCCTCTTTCTTTGGATACTTTTCTCCAATCTTATCAATCTCCGGCTTAAGAACTCTCATCTTAGCCGATGACATATATGACTTAAATGTTAGTGGAGATATTATAAGTTTTATAGCAATAGTCATTAATAGTATAATAATACCAAAATTTGATATATACCTACTTAAATAATCAAAGAAGTTAATAATAAACACTCTGTTTATCCATCCTATGATCCAACCTCCAAGAGGAACTATTTTCTCAAAACCATAATTATAACTTTTTAATTCTTTATAAAGATTTGGTCCGTAATAAAATTTAAATGGAATTGATACGTTATCAGAAGGAGTATATCCAACCTGCATATTTGCAGTACACTCCATTAAATTATCCTCTTCATTAAATTCGGGATAAAATTTATAAGAAAGCTCTCCCGAACTAAAACTATTTTCAGCAACAAGTATTGCAGAGAAGAATTGTTGTTGAAATGCAAACCACTCCAATTTAGTTTTAATATCCTCGGTAGCCTCACTCTTTCTTAAGCCTAAATCCTCTACCTTACTCTCTTTAGGAAATTTATAATCTATTGTAGAATAATTTTTTTCATTATCATAACCTTTCTCAAATCTTGGAATATTAAATTTCCAATCCACACCAAATTGCGATACATTCTTTGAAATGTATTTAGCCATTCCAACCATTTTTAGGTTAAAATTAACCACGTAGCTCCCTTTAGCAAGCGTATAGATATGATCAATATAAGCATCATTCCCAAACTGTAAACGCATTACCAACGAAGTATCATTTATAAAATGCTTAGTAAAATTAAAGTCCTTGGTACTTAATTGCTGATCTGTAAAAAAATTAATAGAAAATTTACTCGCATTTTCTTTCATTAGATACAGAGCCGAACTATCATACGAATAATAGTTTTTAACAAGTACCTGAGCGGCTTGCGCTCCCTTTGTGGTAAACTTTATCTTTATTTTATCATTCTCTAAAGTATAAAACTCTTCCGTAGCTTTACTAGCTAATTCCAACAAAGAGTCCCTATATATAGGTGTACTATTTCCTGCCGGAAGTACTGCAACACTACTATCGGGAGTAGTGGCAATTAATGCTGCTGTATCAATTTTGGGAGCATTTTTAATAGCCTCCACCCTAGCAATTGAATCAGCAACAAACTTAACCCTCTCCTGCTCCTTAAAAATCTTGGTATTATACCAACTAAACCCTATTAAAATTGCCCCTATAAGTACAAAACCAAAAACTGTATTTCTATTCATCTTCTCTGTTACTCAAATTGTTTATCAATTAATTTAATTTTTTCTTCTATTTGGGCAAGTTCCTCTCTAGCTATAGCAATTTTCTTTTGAATATCTGCTATTAAAACATCTGCATTTTTAGATTTTGCAAAGAATCCCATATTATTTTCTAATGTAGAAATATCCAATTCCATCTTTCTAAATTTCTGAGTAAGTTTTTCTCTCTCAAATCTAAGCCCTCTATCTCCTCTACCAGAATTTTTAGTATCTGAAATCATTCTCTTAAATTTATTCAATTTTTTCTCGGTATCAATTGAGCGAATATCTGAAAAATGAATATCCATAGCACTATTAAATGCTGTTTGAGTTTTTTCTTTTTCTTTAAACGGAACAAATCCTATTTCTGTCCAACGGCTTAAGAACTCCTTCATAGCCTTTATATTTTCATCTTTAGACTCACTAAGTTTGTAATTTTTAATTTGCTCAATTAAATCACATTTAGCTGCAAGATTTTCATCAAATTTTTCATCAACCTGTCCAAAATGAGATGCCTTTTTCTCAAAGAAATGATCACATGCAACACGGAATCTTTTCCATACAATATCTGATTGTTTTCTAGCAACCGGGCCAATCTCTTTCCACACCTTTTGTAGGTTAATAAGTTGGTCGGTAGCCTTCTTCCAGTCATCACTATCCATTAAAGCCTCGGCCTGCTCACAAAGTTCCTCTTTCTTTTTGAGGTTTACCTGCATAACATTTTTAAAATCTGAATAGTAGTCCCTTTTTGCGTTATAGAATTTATCACAAGCAACACGGAATCTATCATAAATTTTCTGATTATCCTTCTTAGCGGCAAAACCAATCCCTTTCCACTTAGCCTGCAATGCCTCCATTTGTTTTGACAAAGCGTTCCACTCATTAGAATTACCAACCTCTTTACTCGAAATCTCCTCTGCTTCTTCACACAAAAGAGTTTTAGCATCAAGATTAGCCTTTTGATTCTCTTTTAATTTCTCAAAAAAATGTTGATGTTTCTTATTAATTATAGAGGTAATGGCTTTAAATCTTTCCCACACGGCCTCTCTCTCCTCTTTTGCTACCGGCCCTAATTCTTTCCAATCTTCGTGTAGCTTTTGAAGCTCTTTAAACGCATTAACTACATTATGATCATTATCCAACGCTTCTGCCCTCTCACAAATAGCTACTTTAGCCTCTAAATTCTTTCTAAAATCTAAATCTCTAAATTCGTTATTTATTTTTATATAATCATAAAACTTCTCAACACAATGTTGATAGCTATCCCATAAATCTTTAGCTTTTGCTTGTGGAACCATATTATTAATAGATTTCCACTTATTTTGAAGCTCTCTAAATGCCGGAAAAGTATGATTTATATCTTCAGCCTTATCTAATAAAACCTTTAACTCCTCTATAATCTCGGTCTTTTTAGCTAAATTCTCTTCCTTAATTTTGTCTATATTATGAATATAATTCTGCCTGCCAACTTTATATTGGCTATATAATTCTTTAAACCCTCTTTCCAACTCTGCAAAAGGATTATTTGAAATTCGTTCATGTTGCTCTGGCTCAACTGCATGCTTTTCTTCCCCATTATTTGCACCACTATCAGCAGCATTATCCATAGTACTATCAACACCACTATCGGTACTGCTTTCTTTGCTTATTTCAGATCCACTCTCTACTCTGTTTTCAGCCCCACCCTCTGCATCTACAAAAAAGGTATCCGTATCCTGCACATACACACCTGCAGCAATTTTCTCCTTCTTAAGAACTTTATAAAAAGCAGCTTTAATAAACTCCGCATGTTTATATAGCTCCTGTTGCTCACCTCTATTGAGCATATCTGTAAAAATTTGAATAATTTCTTTCAAATTCTTAATCGAATAATCTGGAAACTGCTCGTTATGAACGTCAGAGCTCTCTATAACACTCTCATTCTCTGTAACATCTAGCATTTCCTGTGCAGAATTGTTTATAATTTTAACTTCTGGGACCTCGTCCACACAATTCTGATCATTTAAAGCGGTAGTATTTTTCTCCATATTAATAGTTTTAAAACTAAATGACTTAATAACTCGCAAATATAAATAAAAAAGTTTGCTTTACCTCTATATACAGCCCTTAATTTGATAATCACCAACTATTTTTTACCTTTGTCACACAAATTCGCATAAAATAAACCATTAAATTGCACTCTAACAGCCATGAGAATAGATATTTTAACAGTAGTACCCGAATTACTTAAAAGTCCATTAAATTATTCAATAATACAACGGGCAAAAGAAAAAGGGCTAGTTGAAATACACATTCACGATATTAGAGAATACGGCAAAGGAAATTATCACCAAGTAGATGATTATAGTTACGGAGGAGATGCGGGAATGATTCTTATGATAGAACCAATATACAAGCTAATAACAAAGCTAAAACAAGAGCGTAATTACGATGAAATAATATATATGTCCCCCGATGGTATTATACTAGATCAGCCTCTGTCAAACACGCTTTCCTGCAAAGAAAATATAATTATTTTATGCGGCCATTACAAGGGAATAGACCATCGCATAAGAGAGCATCTTATAACAATGGAAATATCAATAGGAGATTACGTATTAAGCGGAGGCGAACTTGCAGCAGCTGTAGTCTGTGATTCAATAATCCGCCTCATTCCCGGGGCCATTTCCGACGAAACATCTGCCCTTAGCGATTGTTTTCAAGACGATCTTCTATCACCACCTGTTTACACGCGTCCATCCAACTTTAACGGCTGGGAAGTTCCCAAAGTGCTACTTTCTGGGAATCCAAAACTCATAAGTGAGTGGCAAGAAGAACAGTCGCTTGAGAGAACCAACCTCCTTAGACCACACTTACTGCACCGCTAG
>JAVXCW010000027.1:0-31817 GCA_036659275.1 Bacteroidales bacterium
TTGATTTTAAGGCACTGGTTGTACGGTTTTATATTTGTGCAAGTAACATGGAAGTTTTATTTTTTTTATAAAATGGTGACTAAAATTATTGGTAATTATGATTCCACGGATCCCACATCTTTAATTTTTAATTTGATTTAATTTTGTGCTGGGAGCGAGTTCTTTATGGCAATGTTTGTTTACCCTGCATAATACGCTGGTTAGGTATTGGACTAATTCGGGGCAAGATGCTCTAGATGGTACGGATACTTTACATTATTAAAGCCAACAAAAGCAATATGGTTCCGCAATTAAAAATCCAGAGTAATTCCTGTTGTAAGTTCAAATCCACGGAGATCTATTGTACTCTCATAAGAGGAGATGCCACTATAATACATAGATTTATACTCTTTTGTATTCATAATATTTTTTATAGAACAATTTATTGATAGTTTTTTCCCTATTTTATATGCAGTATTAAAATCAAGGAAAGGGAGTGAGATATCTATATACTTCTCTCTTTTTTGTAAAATATGATAGAAAGTTCCTTTTAATTCTAATTTACTAATAGGGAAATAGATAACAACTAACTTATTGGAAATATAATCTGTGTGATTTTTTACAGATGCACTGAACGTGTTTCTAGTAAAATTTAGAATATAGTTCATAGAAAAAGACTCTGTAGGGGAGAAGCGCATGTTAAAGGTTATTCCATAATTTTTACTATCATACCAATATAAACTATTCTGTAAATATTGGGAAGCCTTTGTAATTCCATATTGAAGATTAACTCCAATCGTAAAAATGTTTATACCAAAAGATTTTTGAGCCTCTGCCAATATATTAAAATCGTTATTGTTGGTATTTCTATTTATAAAATTGGTAAAAGTGTAATCATTAAGATATAGACTCGATTCTGTAGTATTGTATTTATTACGGGAGTATGTAGCCATAAATCTAGCAGTAAAGAGATTTACTATATTCGTATAATTAAATGTTATCCCATAATATTGATTTATATTATTAGGAACAGTTCCGTTTGCATTAAAATTTCTGTATGATGAGTAAATATATCCGTTAGTCATAGATTGTATCTCTCCAACCTCATTTGAAATAGTTGCATCGGCAGAGATGCTTAATGTAGGTGAAATGGTATAATTAAGTCTAAATTTAGGTGCATAAATAAAGTATGTGTCCCAAAAATTGTTTAGTGCGTCTAATCTTAACATTAGAGGTATTGATAGAGTTGTTCTTATCCGCTTTCCGCTATAACTTAGGAGTGTATTTATATATGGTTTTATTGAGAATAAGGCAAGATTATTGGTAGTGTTTATTTCAAAATTATTCGTTTTTGCTTGTGGTACAAGCCTGGAATTAAGTTCATTGTAAGCTATATCAGCCCCCGGTTCAAAAGAGAATGATACTTTAGATATACGCCTTACAAAAGAGAAATAGGCGTTGTTATTAAACTCCTTTAGGAATATTGATTGTATTGCAGTTTTGGAGTTGAATATGGGATTCATTATGCCGGATTCAATATTTAATTCTTGGTTAAGATGTGAAAAACGAGTGTTGTTGTAAAATTTGTATATTCTATTCCTGTTTCCTTTTATAAAAGAAAATTTATTTTCAATAAGAAATTTGGGTAAGTTATAGCCTTGATTATAAACGGTATTATTATTTGTGACATAAGAGTGTGCTTTGTCTTTTAGAATTTTAAACGAAAACACATCCTGTAAATAAAGTTTTTCTTTATTAGAAGTAATGGTTATTTCTCCGTCGAGTCTTATATCTCTTCTTTTTACATTATTGCTATCTGCAATTATAATTTCACTTTTATCTTGTGTGGTAATAATTTGTTTTTGAGAATAATTATTTCTTACAATATTAGTTGTAAACAGAATGTTGGATTTTAACTCTGTCTCTAATGTAATTTTATTTAGCTGATTGATAGATACTATATTTGATTTATTAAAATAGTAATACTCCTCTGGAATTGGTAATCTACGTAAAGAAACATTAAATAAATCATTTATATTATTATCTAATTTATCCATACTAAAATGTCCTGGCCCCATGTTTTGTATCATGGCTTCTCTAATAATATTACTTCCGCTGTTATCACTCTTGGCAATTATAAAGGTTTGGCTTTTACCTGCAAACCGCATGGCTCCAACTTTTGCAGAATATAATACATCAGGAAAATCTAAACCCGCTTCTGCTCCAAAGGAGAGTAACCATCTTCTTTTTGCTTTTTGCGTGAGTTTTATATTTATTGCCGCCCTATTTGTTCCTTCTATTTCCGATAATGCCTTTATTGGTTGGTGATTGTTATAAACCTGGATATAAGCAATATCTATAGGACGTAAATTCCTTACAGCTATTCCGTATCGTCCTCCAAGTAAATCCATATCCTCTATATAGAATTTATTTATAGTTTCTCCTTGTACCTTTATTTGCCCACTACTAGAGACTTTAACGCCGGGGAGTCTTGCTATAATCTCACCTATATTTCTATCCTCTTTTCGGCTAAAATTATCTGCATTATATGTAACAGTATCTCCCTTAATTCTTATTGCTTGAGGCTTTACTACAATGGATTTAAGCTCAATGACAGCTTGCTGCATATGTGATGTTATAAATAAGTTTTTGGGAACCGGAGATTCTATAACTATTTTTTGCTGTTTATATCCCATTAAATAAAATAATAGATGAGTAATCTCTTGGTCCTTACTCTTTATGCAAAAAGTGCCATCTTCCTTAGAAATGGAATAGGATACAATAGCATTATTGTTATAAGCTGTTACATATACACCGTATAATAATTCTCCTGTTTGTATATCCAACACCTTGCCGCATATATCATTTTGTGCATAAGATAATATAATAGAGGCAAGAAGAGTAATAATAAACAGAAGAGCTTTTTTCATTCTATTGTTTTATAAAATAAATGGGATATACTTTCTTTTTATTTTTTTAACATCATCCATTGTTCTGCCTCCAATATACATGTCCGGGAAACTTATAGGATCTTCATAAAATAGCTTTTCAGCTTTTAAAAATTGTTGTAAAGTCATTGATTTTGTAATATAAAAATCTTGTGCTCCAAGTACAGCATATGGAATAGTTAATCTCCCAATATTATAACATTCAAATATAAAATATCTATTAGAATCATATGCTTGCATGATAAACCCCGGTAATCCCCATAATAACCATGGACCGTCATTAATTGTAATATCCGTTGTAAACCACGCAGTCCACTTTCTTCCCATAAATTGAGCAACTGCTTTTTTGCAAACGTAGCTGTTTATGATTAGAGTATCCTGTAAAATAGTCCACTTAGGTAGATGTAATGGGAATTCCGCAAAGAAAACTCTAGTCATCATTTTATTATGGTAAACGCAATTATTATTTATAAACTGTTTATTTGTGCTCCATGTTAAACCTCTTGGGATTCCCCTTATTTTCTCCATAACTTCTATTGGCGTAAGTCCGTCATTTAACAAGGTACGTTTTACAGAATCTCTATCATAGTTCTTCTTACTATAGAAAAAAGATTGTCCCTTTTTGCATATATCTAGATAAAAAATGTCATTTTCATATTTAGTTAAAGTAGAATCGCATTTATATATAAAATGATATTCTGCGCGTATTGTGGCTTCATTATCAATTGTCTCCTGCCCAAATACAGCAGGAGATAAAAATAGAGAAACAATGAAAATTAAGATTTTAGTTTCCATAATACACGCTCTCATAAGAATATGTTTTAGTGATTCATTCTTTCAAAGTTATTATGATTATTATAAAACATCAAAATATTTGCGATTATTGTCTTAGAAACATTAGGATAGGGCACTGGTGTATATCTGCAAAGCATTGCATGCAACAACTGTGTTATTTCGCTATCAGACTAAATAATAATGGAACAAAAATTGGCTCATGCAATAATTTTTATATTTTTTTCATATCTTTGCCTATTAAAATTTATAAGATATGCAATCACTAGCTAACAGATTTATTCCGGAGGGGTTAACATTTGATGATGTGTTGTTAATTCCTGCTCGCTCTGAGGTTCTTCCAAGAGAGGTAGATATTAGTTCTCATTTTTCCAGGGATATTATATTACAATGCCCAATAGTTTCGGCAGCAATGGATACGGTAACAGAGGCGGAAGTGGCAATATCAATAGCAAGATCTGGCGGTATTGGAGTTATTCATAAAAATATGCCCATAGAGAGGCAAATGGAGCACGTAAGAAGGGTTAAGAGGGCAGAGAATGGAATGATATATGATCCTATTGTTATTAAGAGCGATGCAATAGTTGCAGATGCGCTTGCTCTTATGAGTCAAAATCACATAGGTGGTATTCCGGTTATAGATGAACATAGAAAACTTATAGGAATTGTTACAAATAGGGATTTAAGGTTTGTTGATAATATGAAGATGCCCATTAGCGAAATAATGACTAAGGAGCATCTTGTTACAACAACAAGCGGAACCGATATTACCCGTGCTACTTTCCTCCTTCAGAAATACAGAATAGAGAAATTACCGGTTATTGATAAAGATGGCGTATTGGTTGGCCTTATTACATATAAAGATATTACCAAAATAAAAGATAATCCAAAAGCAAGTAAGGATTCAAAGGGGAGATTGCTAGTTGCTGCGGCATGTGGCGTAGGGTCTGATACTATACAAAAAGTAGAGATGCTAGCCTCTGTAGATGCCGATGCAGTTGTGGTTGATACGGCTCACGGACATTCCGTCTTTGTTCTTAAGACTATAAAAGCACTTAAAGATGCTTTTCCTCATTTGCAAATTATTGCAGGCAATATTGCTACAGGAGAGGCTGCAAAGGCGTTGGCCGAGTGTGGAGTAGATGGCGTTAAAGTTGGTATTGGGCCGGGCTCTATTTGTACAACAAGAGTTGTTGCCGGAGTAGGTGTTCCACAACTTACAGCTATTATGCTTGCCTCCGATGCTCTAAAAGGAACCGGTATTCCAATTATTGCAGATGGCGGAATCCGCTATTCGGGTGATATTGTTAAGGCTCTTGCAGGTGGCGCAAGTACAATTATGGCAGGGTCTTTGTTCGCCGGAGTAGAGGAATCGCCGGGAGAGACTATTATATTAAACGGTAGAAAATTTAAATCATACAGAGGTATGGGTTCTTTAGAGGCTATGCAACAAGGCTCAAAAGATAGATATTTCCAAGATATGGAAGAAGATATTAAGAAACTTGTTCCCGAGGGTATTGTAGCTCAAGTTCCTTATAAAGGGACATTAAGTGAGGTAATATATCAGTTGGTTGGTGGCTTAAGGGCAGGAATGGGATATTGCGGAGCTCCAAATATTGAAAAATTAAGGGAAGCACAATTTGTAAGGATTACGTCTGCCGGTATGATTGAAAATCACCCACACGATGTTACAATTACAAGAGAGGCTCCAAATTATAGTAGGTAATAAAGAAATTTAAACAAGGCCTAATATTATATAATGATAAGGAAGCTTTTGATAATAATATGTGCTATTACTGTTTGTTCATGTAGCTTTTTTGAATCCTTTTTTAGGGGAGAGAAGGTTGTGCAGATAGGGAATATTATATTATATAAAAGTGATGTCGAAAAAATTGTGCCCAAAGGGATATCGGGTAAAGACAGTATTGCCCTTGTAAAACAGTACATAGATTCTTGGTCTACAAAACAGTTAATGCTTCTTAAAGCAGAGGAGCAATTACCTAAAGCAGACAAGGATGTTGCCGAGGAATTAGAAGATTATAGAACTCAACTTCTGGTATTTAGATATGAGAATAAGTATGTAGAAGAAAAATTAGATACTCTTATTTCGGAGCATGAGATGCAAGAATATTATAATGAGCATCCCGATAGTTTTAAAAGTAAAAACGGTATTGTAAAGGCGCGCCTTATAAAAATGCATAATAGTTCCCCTAATTTGCAGATAGTTAGAAAATTATCGGGGAAAAAGAATATTGGTAATATGGAAGAGCTAGAGGAGCTGGCTTATAATTCTGCTTATAAATATAGTACTTACAATAATTCTTGGGTAGATTTGCAAATTGTAGCGCGCGAGATGGGAGAAGATGTTTATAGAGTGCGGGAATTACTAGAAAAAGATGATATTGTAGAGGTAAAAGATTCGGTTTACACTAGTATATTGCAAGTGGTTGAATATATAAGACCTAATAATGTGGCTCCTTTGGAATATAACACAGAAAGGATAAGGGAGATAATTCTTAGTAGGAGAAAGCAGGAATTACTTGCAAGTCTTCAAAAGGAGATTCTTAATGACGCTTTGGATAATAAAAAAATAAAAATTATAAAAAAAGATGAGAAAGCAACTGATTAATATTTTTGTGGTAGCACTACTACTAATTATGGGTACGTCATCATTATATGCCCAAAAATATGAGAACGGGCTTATTGATAAAACCATTGCCTTAATTGGTAATGAGATGATTATGCTCTCACAATTAGAAGGGGAGATAAAGATGATGGAGGCACAGGGGGTGGCTGCAGATAGAAATACAAGATGTCAGGTATTAGAAAATATGCTTGCACAGAAACTTTTTTTAAATCAGGCGCGGTTAGATAGCTTAAATGTTAAAGAAGACCAAGTAGAGATGGAATTACAAAGCCGAATAGCCCAAGTAACAACTCAACTTGGAGGGGAGAAGGCTACTGAAGAGTATTTTAAGCAGCCAATGCACAAACTTAAACAAGATTGGAGAGTTTTATTAAGAGATCAAAGTCTTACACAACAAATGCAACAAACAGTTATGCAAAAGGCGGGGAGTATGACTCCATCTCAGGTAGAAAAATTCTATAAAAAAACCGATAAAGACAGTTTGCCTATTATATCTATCCAATATAAACTTAGCCAAATTGTAATATATCCAAATAAAGTAGATGCGGCTTTAGGGGTAAAGGAAAGACTTTTGGAATTTAGGGATAGGATACTTAAAGGAGAAAGATTTAGCACACTAGCCTCATTATACTCAGAAGACCCTGGTAGTGCAATAAGAGGGGGAGAATTAAGGATGGCATCAAAAGATATATATTGGCCTGCCTTCTCGGATGCTGCAATGGCTCTTAAGGAGGGACAAATTTCTCAAATAGTAGAAACTCCCGACGGATTTCATCTAATTCAAATGGTAGAAAAAGATGGAAACATGTTTAACGCCAGACATATTTTACTTAAACCAAAATATACCTCACTCGATAGAGATAAGGCCTTTAAAACCTTAGATAGTATTAAGCATAAAATCTCTGTAGATAGCATAACATTTGAGATGGCAGCAAGATTTTATTCTTTCGATCCCAAATCTGCTGTAAATGGAGGTCAAATGTCTGACGGATCTACAGGTTCACTTTATTTTGAAAAAGATCAACTTAAACCAATGGACTTTAGTATGCTTAAAGAGATGAAACCGGGCGATATTTCTGATCCATTTGAATCTACCGATACCGAAGGGAAAATAGGTAGTACAATTTACAAAATTATAAGACTAGATAAAATTATCCCAGCTCATACTGCATCGTTTAAAGAAGATTATGTTATTATACAAAATGTAGCAAATAGTACACTCCAGCAAGAGGCAATAGGAAATTTTATTAAAGAGAAACAAGCTGCTACTTATATAAGGATAGATGATTTGTTTAAAAACTGTAACTTTGAAAGAGAGGGCTGGTTTAAATAGTTTAAGACTATTTATATTTTTAGCAACTGCTGTTTTTATGTTTTTTTCTTCTGAGTGTTTTTCGCAAAAGAAGGAAGAAGCGGATTCTCTCGTAAGGTTATTAGAAGCTAATTCGGCCAAATTACAAGAAATTAACGGAATATCATATAGAAAAATAGAAGGACCTGCCCGGTTTTTTCACAACAATACTTATCTTCTTTGTGATACAGCTCTTTGGAATGTAACCACCAATATTATTGATGCAATAGGGCATGTTCAAATTATTCAAGAAAACACATTTTTAAGGAGCGATAGAATAGAATATATTATTAATGAAAATCTTGCGCAATTTAGGGGAGAAATTGTAGAGCTTTTTGATAAAGAAGGTAATACACTTAAAACCAATTACTTAGATTATAACACAAAAGATAGTATAGCCACATTTTATAATGGGGCTGCTCTTATAAACAATGATGGTAATCTTATAGAAAGTATTAACGGTTCATATTATGCAAAAGAAAAACTTTTTTGCTTTAATGACAATGTTCAGATGTTTGCCGATTCTGTTTTTATTATATCTAATAAAATAGATTATAGAACCGATATTAATAGAGCATATTTTGGTAATGGTACAACGGCGTGGCAAAGTGATAATATGTTGTTTGCCAATTCGGGAGATTTTGACAGGCCAGGTGACATTTTTACATTTGATAAGGATGGATATATTCTTAGCAGAGAGCAAGAGATATGGGCAGACTTACTAAAATATTATAGGAAGAGCGGTAATGCCGATTTATTTAATAATGTACAGATTTTAGATACTGTGCAAACAGCATTGGCCTTGGCAGATAAGGCCACATATAGGCCAAAACCTATGGTTGTGGAGCTTACCCTAAAGCCTGTTGTTGGTTTGTATTCTGTTGAGAAGGGGGTTAGAGACACACTTTTTATTGCAGCTTCCGATACAATAAAGTACTATACAGTAAAGTATTGTGATATAGATAGCTCAACCATAGCGGCTGCTAAAACACGTAGGCAGCTTTCAGATATAGATCCCATTGCTATTATAAATGCTCAAGTATTAGCTGCGGCTACTAGAAGGGCTGCTGCGGCAGAAAATCCTCCTGGTTTTAAAAAAAAGGTAACTCCTCTTAAAACAGGAAAACCAATTAACAATACTCTTTTAGTTAAGCCAAAAGTTGCTAATATTGCCATAGATACATCTGCAATTATTAATGCGATTAAATCATTAGACGTGCCTATAAGAGCGGCTATAAAATTAAATAGGGATACGGCAAATATTATTAAGGCTAAAACAGGAGATACAACACAAATTACATTTGTAGATGCGTATCATAATGTGCGTATGTTTAGAACAGATTTGCAAGGGATATGCGATTCCCTAGTTTATACAGGAATAGATTCAATAGCAAGATTTTATAAAGACCCTGTAATGTGGAATGATATAAAAAATCAATTTACCGCAGATAGTATACAGGTGGTTTTAAAGAATAATGCATTAAATAAAGCTAATTTATTATCTAATGCTTACATTATTTCACAGGAGGATTCAATACATTATAACCAAATAAAGAGTACAGAAATGGCTGCTTATTTTGCAAATAATGATTTATATAGATTTGATGCATTAGGCGGAGCTTCGGCAATTTTCTATTTGCAAGAGGATAGCATTGTTACTGTAATGAATCAAAAAGAGAGCAAGTTGCTATCGGCGAAGATAACAGATAGAAAAATACAAAAAATAAAATATATAGAGCAAATAAAAAGCGACGCTCTTCCGGTATATAAACTTCCAATGGATCAGCAACAATTAAGAGGATTTAATTGGAGAGCAGAAGATAGACCTAAAACAAGAAATGAGGTAACCGATAGAGTTATAAAAAAATCTCAACGAATTTCTATTGAAAGTACCATTTTCCCCACTTATCCATACTCTAAAATTTATTTTCCTAAAAGAAGAGATTCTTTAATGGCATATAAACATAATTTAGATTCTATGAAAACCGTAAGGAAGGCTAAACTAAAAACAGAAAATTTAGCAATAGATTCTGTTACAAATGTAAAGAAGGATTCCATAGCAGTATTAGATAATGTAAATATTCAAAAAAATAGTGACACAATAACAGTAGTTAAACCTGTAAAAGAAAATGTTACACGCCGGCAACAAAATAAAGAGAAACAACAATTAAAACGCGAAGAAAAACGGTTAAAGAAGACTCTGAAGCGCAATAATAATAAGGCCAAGGCTATTATCACTAATAAATAGGCAAAATTTGCTTAATTATTTCATAAATATTATATAATATTACAATAATTTCTTTATATTTGGACGAGACTTTAAACTAAAAATTCACTAATGAAAAAAATCGTTTTGCTTGTGCTTGCGGCATTTTGTTCAAGCTTTATGTTTGCACAATCCGCTGTTACCGGAGTGGTAACTAGTGCTGATGATGGGCAGCCTATCCCATTTGCAAATATCCAAATTAAAGGAACAACTACCGGAGAATTTACCAATGATAATGGTAAATATTCCATTATTGTTCCGGCAAACGGATTTCTTATAGTTTCATCAATTGGATTTATTACACAAGAAGTACCTGTAGGGGGGAGATCTGTAATAAATGTATCTTTAAAAGCTGATGCAATTGCTTTGGATGAAACAATAGTTGTTGCGTATGGTACCGCAAAAAAAGGAACATTTACAGGAGCTGCATCTGTTGTTAAAAATGATGCAATAAAGGATGTGCCGTCTGTTTCTTTTGAAAACGCATTAAATGGTAAAGTTGCCGGAATGCAAATAACAACCAATTCGGGGCAAGCCGGATCAACATCAAGTATTCGTATCCGTGGTATTGGTTCAATGAATGCTTCAAACGAACCATTATATGTTGTAGATGGCGTACCAGTAGTATCGGGTGATGCAAGCCAGTTGGGAGATTATATTTATACATCAAACAATGTTATGAGTACTTTAAACCCCAATGATATTGAGTCTATTACAGTATTAAAGGACGCAGCTGCATCTTCTCTTTATGGTTCACGTGCCGCTAACGGGGTTATTATGATTACTACCAAAAAAGGGAAAATTGGTAAACCAACTATAAGCTTTAAGGCTTCGGTTGGTGTAACTCCATCATGGGCTACTAAAAATTTTGAAACAGCAAGTCCCGAGCAGCAGGTTGAAATGTATTACGAAATGTTTTATAACGCCGGTATTTATGACGGTGATACAGGAGATTCTGCCAGTAAAGGAGCTCTTAAACAATTAAATAAGAGGTTTAATAAACATGGATATAAATTTACAGCAGACGATAATACAGTAAATTCGCTTAAGATTTTAGGTATGGACGATGGGATAGTTAATAGAGAAGGACAATATTTTAATTGGGATGACGTATTGTTTAGAACAGCAGTATATCAAACATACGATTTATCGGTTAGTGGAGGAACAGACGCTACAAATTATTACTCATCAATTTCTTACACCAATGATCAAGGCAGAAGTGTTACTAATGGATATGATCGTATCTCAGGTAGGGTAAATTTAACTCAAAAGGTTGGCAAATATGTAGAATTTACAACTAATGTAAATATTGCAAGGAGTGAAAAAGAGGGGTTTAATGATACAAGGAGTACCGGTTCAAACTACTTTATGCAATCGAGAAACTTATTATGGCCTTTATATTGGCCAACAGATTATAAAACAGGTGAGCCATGGACAAAGAGATATGGTAGTTATGCATATAATCCCGAATATTATAATAATGAATGGGAGAATTCATCAAAAATGTTAAAAATATCTGCCAGTGAAAATTTAGCCATTAAAATTCTTCCCGAATTAGTTTTAAGGAGTATCTTCTCATACGATAACACTCAAACTATGGATCATATTTATTACAGTGCAAATCACTTTGATGCCTCAAATGATAATGGTTCGGTTACAGAGATGGCTACTAATGTAAATAAAATAGTTTCTTCAACAACATTAAATTATAATAAGACCTTTGCCGAAAAGCATAATGTAACAGCTTTAGTTGGCTTTGAGGCAGAAAAAAATAAAACAGATTTTCAGCGCTCTTCGGGTACTAATTTGCCAACGAGTTCACTACATACTGTTTCAACGGCCGGTAAACTAGATGCCGCAGGTTATAATTGGGGCAATTCAATGGTTTCTATTCTATCGCGCGTAGAGTATAACTATGATGCCCGATATTATGTATCTGCCTCATATAGAAGAGATGGCTCGTCAAAATTGGGTAAAGATAGCAGATGGGGTAATTTTTGGTCTGTAGCAGGTTCTTGGAAAATTAATAATGAAAAATTTATGGAAAATGTAGATATCATTAGTAATTTAAGAATAAGAGGTTCTTACGGTGTTAATGGAACACTTCCATCTTCTAACTATGGCTGGCGTTCTTTAACTAGTTATGGCAATAAATATCAAACTAATCCGGGTGGCGGAATAAGTACAATTGCAGATCCTAATCTTTCTTGGGAAACTAGCTATACTGCTAACGTAGCATTAGAGTTTGGATTATGGGATCAAAGGCTATATGGTACAATTGAGTATTTTAGTAGAAATTCTAAAGATTTATTACAAGATGTTCCTATTTCTACAGTTACAGGATTTTGGTCTACTCTTAAAAATGTAGGAGAGATTAATAATAAGGGAATTGAGATAGAGTTAGGTGGCGATATTATTAGAACAAAGGATGTAACATGGAGTGCCGGTATTACTGCTTCGTTCTTAAAATCTAAAGTTACAAAACTTTATGGAGGACAAGATATTATATGGTATGATCCAACCGGAGGTGATGCTAGAGCAAAATACATGTACAGAGAAGGAGAGTCTACTTTATCTTTATATGGTTTGGAATGGGCAGGAGTAGAGGAATCTACAGGAAAGAATTTATGGTATCTTAATAATGATTCTAAACCCGACTTAACTGTTAATGGGAGACCTGCAACATATGATTATACAAATGCAAATGAAACTATTTTAGCAAGTATGCATCCAAAAGTATTTGGAGGTATTAATACAGATGTTACATGGAAAGGGATAACACTTGGGCTAAATTTTATTTATAAATTAGGCGGATATACATATAATGCTGTTGACCGCGATGTTAATGATGATGGATACTATTGGGAGAGAATAATGTCTAAGGATGCTTATAATAATAGATGGACTCCATCTCATAAAGATTCTAAATATCCAATGAGGATAGCTAAGGATTTGGAAGATGTTAACCAAGAGAGTAGCCGCCATATGCACAAAGCCGATTATTTAAGATTAAAAACAATTTCTTTAGCATATTCACTACCTAAGAGTTTTGTAAATAAGGTTGGTTTATCTAATGCAAGAGTTTATTTTAATGGAACTAATTTATTTACATGGAGTTGCTATAATGTATATGATCCCGAGGTTAATGAATATGGAAGTAGGGGTTGGGAAACACCGCAAGGAAAAACATATACTTTTGGATTGGAATTTACTTTTTAACTAAACATGGATATCATAATGAAAAAATTTAATATAATACTTATGATGTTTTGCTTTTTTGCAATAGCGTCATGTGATAGTTTCCTAAATATGGAGCCTACAAACTCAGGAAATGCAGAAACTTCAATTAAAACCGTAAAAGATGCCGAGGTTTTTATTAACGGATTAATGCGTAAAATGAGTTCGTCTAGTTATTATGGCAGAAACTTTATTATGTATGGAGATGCTAAAGGAGGAGATTTAGCAATTACATCGCAAGGTAGAGGCTCAGATGGATTGTATACATTTAATCACTCAGCTACATCGGGGAGTTATTCTGGTTTTTGGTCTCAAATGTTCCATTGTATTTTGCAAATTAATAGCTTGCTTAAAAACATAGAGCAAATTCAGGCCGAGGGAACTAGCGAAGATTTTTCGGAATGTAAAGGTGAGGCATTAACAGCTAGAGCCCTTATTTACTATGATTTAGTACGTCTTTATGGTAAACCGTATAATATGGATAAAACTGCATACGGGGTTCCAAATATTACTGTCCCTTTAATAGCATCAGATCAACCAACACGGGCAACAGTTGCAGATAACTATGCTCAAATATTAAAGGATCTTGTAGAAGCTGCCGCAATTATGCCTAAGAGTAAGAAAGACGGATATTTAAATTATTATGCTAATCTTGCTCTTCAAGCTAGAGTAAATCTTTCTATGGATAATTATGGGGCTGCTTTGGCTGCTGCCGAAACAATTATTAAGGATGGAAAGTATAAGCTATATACTAATGAAAATTGGATTGATTCATGGAAAAATGAATATGGGAGTGAATCTATATTTGAACTAGGTATTTATCCCGATGAGGCAGACTTAGGCACAGGGTCACTTGGATTTTATTTAATGAGATATGGCAAGAAAAAAGGAGCAATGGGATGGTTCTTAGCTAGTGATTATTTTTTAAATAGACTTGGAGAGGATAAAGATGATGTCCGTTGGGATGTTATGGATTATGATGAGACAGTTGAGAATACAGGAGTAAAGAGATATGGATCATGTAATAAATACAGTTTTGGTGATAAGGAAGGATCTATAACTGCGGTAAATATTAAAATTATTCGTTTATCAGAGATATATCTTATAGCAGCTGAGGCTGCACTAGGGTTGCCATCTCCAAATAAACAAAAAGCAGCAGATTATCTTAATGCAATTCGTAAAAGATCTCCAAATTTGGCTCCGGCTACTCAAGCTACTGTTACTGTTGATATGATTCTTAACGAAAAAAGCAAAGAGTTTTTTGCCGAAGGATTACGCTTCTTTGACTTAATTCGTTTGAATAAAAAAATTGAATACAATGATGAGCTTATTCAACCATCTGTAATTATTTCACATAGGGAAAAAATCATAGACAGAACTTTTTTCAAATGTATACTTCCTATAAGTAAGGAAGAGATGGATGCTAATCCGGCAATTTCTTCTCAGCAAAATCCTGGATATTAATAGATAATATTTATGTTTTAGTGTAAGGAGCTACCCTAAGCCAAATAATTGGCAGAGGTAGCTCCTCTTTTATAAATGAAAGATTATTGAGTTTTGCAAAAAGTTACTATATTTGTGTTACATGTAAAAATTTATAACAATTAACAATAAAATATATGTCTTTTAATATAGATCAAAAAATTCACCATTTAGCTGACGTTGAGCAATTACTAAATGGCAAGGAGCAAATAGTCTTAGGAAAAGAGGCTTGTGCAAGAATTATAAAATGTAGAGAATATCTAGATAATAGAATGAGAACTCAAAAAGAACCAATTTATGGTATTACTACCGGATTTGGTTCTTTGTGTAATGTAACGGTTGCAAATGATGAGCTAAGCCAACTTCAGAAAAATCTTGTTATGTCTCATGCTTGTTCAATAGGAGAGGAGGTTCCACAAGAAATAGTTAGGCTAATGATTGCCTTTAAGATTAAATCGTTGGCTTACGGTTATTCCGGCATTCGCTTGGAGACTGTGCAGAGGCTTGTAGATATGTTTAATAACGGAGTGTATCCGGTAGTTTACCAACAAGGGTCGTTGGGTGCATCTGGCGATTTAGCACCACTCGCAAATATGTGTCTTCCTTTGTTAGGGCTTGGTGAGGTTAATTATAAGGGAAAAAAGCACGTGGCAGCTGAGGTTAATAAAATATTTGGCTGGGAGCCGTTAACTCTTGCTAGTAAAGAAGGATTGGCGCTTCTTAACGGAACCCAATTTATGTTGTCATTTGCAATATGGAATTTA
This sequence comes from Bacteroidales bacterium, assembly GCA_036659275.1. Taxonomy (GTDB): domain Bacteria; phylum Bacteroidota; class Bacteroidia; order Bacteroidales; family UBA932; genus Egerieousia. The sequence goes on from JAVXCW010000027.1 coordinate 15,467, forward strand.
ATTAAAGCAAAACAACTCTCTATGCTTGCAGATAAAATAGCAGCACTTTCTATTGATGCTTTTGATGGAAGAAAAGAACCTTTTACCCCTGGAGTTCACGCAATTAGACCGCATGCCGGACAAATGGAAACTGCTTGTAATATTTTAAAATATTTAGAGGGCAGCGAGATAATTAATCAATACAAACAGCATGTGCAAGATCCTTATTCGTTTAGGTGTATTCCACAGGTACATGGAGCATCAAAGGATGCAATTGCCCATATAGAGCATATATTTACTACAGAATTAAATAGTGCTACAGATAATCCTTCTATTCTTCCCGATGAAGATTTGATAGTTTCTGCAGGAAATTTCCATGGTCAACCATTGGCCTTAAATTTAGATTTCCTTGCAATTGCAGTTGCAGAATTAGGAAGTATTTCGGAGAGAAGAACTTATCAACTTATATCAGGTAAAAGAGGCCTTCCATCATTCCTAGTTGCAAAACCCGGGCTTAACTCAGGATTTATGATACCACAATATGCTCAAGCAAGTGTAGTTAGCCAAAATAAGATGTTATGTATGCCTAATTGTGTAGATACAATTGATTCTTCACAAGGACAAGAAGACCATGTAAGTATGGGGGCAAATGCTGCTACAAAATGTTATAGAGTTGTAAATAATGTTGAGACAGTTTTAGCTATAGAGCTATTTAACGCTGCGCAAGCATTAGAATTTAGACGTCCTCTTAAGAGCTCTCCTATTATTGAGAATTTTGTTGCAGAGTACAGAAAGGTAGTTAATTTTGTAGCTGTAGACGAAGTAATGTTTACTCATATTAATAATTCAAAAGAGTTTTTGAAGCATCAAAAGTAATTTATGGAATTGCTTATAATAAATATAAAAGAGCTTATTCAAACTGGCGAAGAACCGCTTCTTAAACGAGGCGGGGAGATGGGCGTGCTTACTACCATAAAGCATGCCTATTTATATGCTAAAGAGGGGCTAATTATCTCTTATGGTACAATGAGCTCTATGCCGCAAAATTTAATGGAAATAGTAATAGCAAATAACCGGAGAGATCCCCACGCTTATGAGAATGTTGAGGTTATTGATGCTACCAACAAATATGTATTTCCAAGTTTTTGTGATTCTCATACTCACTTGGTTTATGCAGGGAGCCGTGAACAAGAATTTGCAGATAAAATAAAAGGGCTAAGCTATCAGGAGATTGCAAAAAGAGGAGGCGGAATTTTAAATTCTTCTCAGTTATTGCATAATACATTGGAGGATGAGCTTTATAAAAGTGCTTTACAAAGAGCTAATGAAATTATTGCCACCGGTACCGGAGCTGTAGAAATTAAGAGTGGTTATGGGCTTAGTGTTGAGGATGAACTAAAGATGCTAAGGGTTATAAAGAGATTAAAGGAGACCACTCCACTTACTATAAAAGCTACTTTTTTAGGGGCACATGCGTTTCCGACAAAATATGCAAACAATCATGAGGGATATGTTGAGGAGATTATTAACAGTATGATTCCTATGGTTGCAGCAGAGGAGTTGGCAGAATATGTTGATGCCTTTTGCGAGGAAGGATTTTTCTCGGTAGAGGATACAGATAGAATTTTTAATGCAGCCATGAAATATGGATTAAGGGCAAAGGTTCATGCAAATCAAATGGGATTTTCGGGTGGTGTGCAAGTTGGTGTTAAATATAATGCTATTAGTGTAGATCATTTGGAGAGTACTGGAGAAGTTGAGTTTGAGACCTTAAAGAATAGTGAGACAATTGCAACAATGTTACCCGGGGCTACTTTCTTTTTAAATATGCAATATGCTCCTGCTCGTAAAATAGTTGATTATGGTATTCCTGTTGCTTTGGCAACAAATTATAATCCGGGATCGTGTCCTAGTGGAAATATGCAGTTTGAAATGGCTTTGGCTTGTATAGCAATGAAACTTACCCCAATTGAGGCAGTAAACGCATGTACTATTAATGGCGCTTATGCAATGGGTGTTGAACAGGAGTTAGGTTCTATTACCAAAAATAAAAAGGCTAATTTTTTTATTACAAAGGAGATACCTTCTATAGATTTTATCCCTTATGCTTTTACAACTCCGTTTATTGATACTATAATTTTAAACGGCAAGATTATAAATAGATTATAAAAATTAATAATATTTTAAACTTACACATCTATGGGAACAGAAAGATATAATACATTCTATACTCCGGTAGGATTGATAAATGTAGCTCATTTGGGACATGGATCGGTTCATATCGATTGGGAAGGGATGCATATTTATGTGGATCCTTTTAGTTTAGCGCACGATTATTTAAAGGCTAAAAAGGCAGATCTTATATTTCTTACGCATGCTCATACAGATCATTATGATTGTGTTGCAATTAAAGCTATTGCTACTCCTAATACAGAATTTATTGTGAGTAAAGGGGTTGGAACGTGTCTTAACAATGATTTGCCACGTATGAAAATTGATGTTAACAATAATGAACTTAATGTAGATCCATCAACAACCTTGGAGAATATGGTAGATACTGTTAGTTGTGTTAAACATTCAACTATAAATATACTAGGTAATGGCGAAAAGATAAAAACGAGAGGTATTGTAATTGAGGCTGTTCCGGCGTACAACGTTAATCAAAAACGTGATAATGGGAACCCTTTTCATATTAAGGGTGAGGGAAATGGTTATATAATGAGTTTTGGTGGTTTTAAAATATACATTGCAGGGGACACGGAATTTATTCCAGAAATGGAATGTGCAAAAGGGGTTGATATTGCTTTCCTTCCTAAAAATCAGCCGTACACATTGTCGGACGAGGATTTTATAAGGGCCGCTAATTTAATTAGTCCTAAAAATCTTTTCCCTATTCATTATTCTACAATAGATGGAAAATCACTAATGAAAGGTTTGATTACAGGAATTTGTCTTTATATAGATGGAGTTCATTATGCTAATTCTCTTGCCGATTTAGTAGATTAATTTTAAATTATAGGTGTATAAATAATATTTAAATATTTAATATAAAAATGCAAAAAAAAATAATAGAGTGCGTTCCTAATTTTAGTGAAGGACGTGATATGGCTGTAATTAAACAGATTACAGATGCTATAGAGAGTGTAGAGGGAGTTAAATTGTTGGATGTAGATCCGGGTGCAGCCACAAATAGAACTGTGGTTACTTTTGTTGGTGAGCCTAAACCTGTTATGGAGGCTGCAGTTAGAGGGGCAAAAAAAGCTGCTGAACTTATTGATATGACAAAACATCATGGTGAACATCCAAGAAGTGGTGCTACAGATGTTTGTCCGTTTATTCCTATTTCCGGCGTTACAATGGCAGATTGTGCTGAATATGCTCGTACAGTTGCAAAAAGATTTGGAGAAGAATTAAATATTCCTGTTTATTGTTATGAGGATGCTGCTTTTACTCCCGATAGAAAAAATTTGGCAGTTTGCCGTAAAGGAGAGTATGAGGGGATTCCTAAAAAATTGCAGGATCCTGTTTGGAAGCCCGATTTTGGTCCAAGTGCCTACTCAGAGTGGGTAGCAAAAGTTGGAATTACTAATGTAGGAGCAAGGGATTTCCTTGTTGCTATTAATTATAACTTAAATACAACATCTACTCGTCGCGCAAATGCTGTAGCGTATGATGTTAGAGAAAAAGGGCGCAAACTAAGAGAGGGCGGTTCTGTTGTAGGAAAGGTTGTTCTTGACGAAAAGGGAAAAGAAGTTTGGACCCCCGGTACTCTTAAAGGATGTAAAGCTATTGGGTGGTATATTAAGGAATATGAAATTGCACAGGTTTCTATGAACGTTACCAATATTTCTGTAACACCTGTTCATGTTGCATTTGATGAGGTTGTTGCTAAGGCTATGGCACGTGGAATAAGGGTTACCGGAGCAGAGATTGTTGGGCTTATTCCTAAAAAAGTGCTTATAGATGCAGGTAAATATTATCTTGCAAAACAACAGCGTTCGGTTGGTATTTCTGAGGAAGAGATTATTAAAATTGCTATTAAATCTATGGGCTTAGATGATTTAAAACCATTTAACCCACGCGAAAAAGTAATTGAATATCTTATGGAAGATAGTATTGCTGCCGGTGCACCTAAGAGACTTATAGACTTTACCTGTAAAGGACTTGCTTTAGAAACTGCAAGTGAATCTCCTGCTCCCGGTGGTGGATCAATTGCAGCCTATGTTGGTGCTTTAGGTGCTTCTCTTGGAACAATGGTTGCAAATCTCTCTTCACATAAACCGGGATGGGACGATAAATGGGAATATTTTTCTAATTGGGCAGAAAAGGGACAGGAAATTGTTTCCGAGTTGCTTTATCTTGTAGATGAGGATACTGCTGCGTTTAATAAAATTATGGCTTGTTTCGGAATGCCAAAGGGGACAGATGCAGATAAAGCTGCTCGTACTGCTGCTCTACAAGAAGCTACAATTTATGCAACTCAAGTTCCATTAAGAACAATGAAAGCCTCTTTCCGTGCTTTTGACATTGTTGCGGCTATGGCAAAAGAGGGTAATCCAAATTCTGTTTCTGATGCCGGCGTAGGTGCTCTATGCATCCGTACTGCTGTTCATGGAGCTTACTTAAACGTTAAGATTAACGCATCGGGAATAAAAGACCGCTCTATTGCAGATGCTATCCTTAACGAGGCTGCTCAGATTGTTAAAGTAACCGATATCCGAGAAACCGAGATATTAGAGGGGGTTAACAAAATAATAGGATAAATTTCAAAAATAGTTTAAATATTTTGAACCTTTCTTAAACAACGCTGTTATATAAGGGAAATAGTTTTTTAAGTTAGGTTAAGTCGGGGAAGCCCGCTGCACTCTCAGAGTACGGCGGGCTTCTTTTAAGCGTGGTGTCCCTTAAAGGTTCCCTAACTGCACCCGATTCTTTTGGGCTTTGATAATTTTTCAGATAACTTAGTTGTTACTTTTAATTAATTAATTAATTAATGATGCGTGTAATTTATTGATAATTAGATCTTATGTAACTTTTATTTTAGTAAGTAGAATACTTAATATTCATTTAAGGTACTACATATTTTGATTTATGCTATACGATTTTTAATTTTATCACAAAATGTGTTAATTCTCTAACTTTATTAAAATAACAGTTATATGAAAAATAAGTCTTTAGTGTTATTTATAAGTCTTTTAACATACGCATCATGTAATAGTAATAAGGAAGTTTTGACCGTGGATATTAATTTTAGTAATATTTCGAATGGCGCTTTCTCGGATTATTATTCATTGGAACAAATGATACCCCTTGAGACAACTGACTCTTCTGTGTTTGACTGTGATTATGTAGACGAATATATATTTTCTGATAATAAAATATACGTTGGGGTAGATGAAAGTAAAGATATAAAAGTATTTAATACGCAAGGGAAGTACTTACATGCAATTAATCGCTCTGGAAACGGACCTCAGGAATATGGCCCGGAATATCGTTCTCTGTGTTTAGTTGATTCTTCTTTGCTGGTGCGGAATTACAATGCAGAAATGATCTATTATGACCTAAAAGGGAATTTTATTAGAAAGCTGAAACAGCCACTTTCTGTCTAGAGTAATCAAGTGGGGGTATTACCCGATGGCAATCTTATTGCAAATAAGGAACTAAATGGTTTAACGGCATATACCCACGATTCGGTTTTAAGTAAAACGCCCTATTACTCGGTTCAAATCTACTCTTCCCAAGGAAAACTTTTAAAAAACTTGTTGGAAAGGCCTAAGTTTAGTACAAATTTGTACATAGAATTGGGTCATACGATTTGGTAGCGGTTACTAAAAATTACTTACTTATTAATTTGATAGGAAATGAGAAGAACCGTTATGTGGGACTGATTGAGAAAAAAACCGGCAAAACGGAATTATTTAATAAAAACAATAATCAGGATCGAGTGAATCGGATTTCGATGAATGAAATTGTTCCCTCCAATCTTTATGGAAAAATTATCGTGCAGATAGGGTATGCTCAATTAACAGATAAGGAAGGAAAATTGAAGGAATCTCCGTTTATAAAAGAGCTATCCAAATATATTCATATCAATGAGGATATGAACCCTGTGTTGTGCATTTATAAAGAAAAATAATTTGTATATTTTAAAAAATAATTTCTTTTATTTTATAATAATTTTATAATATTTATTATTGAGTTTATTAAACAATATTAAGTTATGAAATCGGTTAAAATTATTTTATGGGCGTTTTCTTGTGTGTGTTTTGTAGGCAGTTGTGCCATCACGCAAAAAACAGGAGAAAATACTATTCAAAGTAGGTATCAGGAGAGTAATAGACTGACAAAGGGAGCTTATACCAGTTTTTATAATCGATATTTAAGGATATCGGAGGACTTGTATGCCATTTATATACCTCATGATGGAAGTAACTATCTAGCTATGCAGCAGTTTAATGCGGATAGGAAACTTATTCAACAAAAAGTTGGAACAGCTATTACCTCACCTCATTTTGTGTTTCAGTTGCAAGGAAAAAAAGGGGAACTTTCAACCCGGTTTTATTATATTCCCAATATTCAACTGGCTGCTAATACTATAAAAGGGATTAAATTCAAAAATAAAACTTACCATTTATATAGTATTCCAACCGAAAACGGGCAGATTATCCAGTTATTTACTTTGAATGGAAAGAGTAAGGAAAAAAAGAAAGATTACTCGGCCGAGTGTAATGCGATGATTCAAAAGTTATGTTATAAGGATTACTACAAAGTTACTCAATCTGCAGATTCTATATTAATAGATCTCTCCATAAGCAAATTTAGTGATAATAAGCTAAGATTGGGGCAGATGATAGATACTACATTTATTAAAACTACACATCATAGAATTATTTCTATTCCATTTAATCGAAAATATGCGACTGTGAGTTTTCAATTCTCTCCGCATATTCAAAAACTGATTGCCTCCGGTGAAACTGTACAACTTTTTTTGGTGGATAAAAAACAATTTTTACAACACCCGTTAAAAACGGTTCCTCTGTTAATGCAGAATTTGCACCAGTCATTGAGTAGCTTGGAGATTGAAGTATCCTATAGAGATTATATGGTAATTGTAGCAGATTCTTTGGGGAATATTTATGAGGCAATCTGTTTGAATGTGTGGTAATTAGAATAAAAAGCCACAGGTATAAATTAAAAAAAGCTGCCCCCGTGAGGAGACAGCTTTTTTGTGTGAGTTGGCGGTTATAGTTGACCTGCCAATCTTTTGTAGGATGCAAGGCGTAATTTAGCAAACTCCTCTGTTAGGTTAAACAATTCACCAGCCTCATTAGGGAATGTTTTAAGCAATGACGCATAACGTACTTCCCCTTTAATAAAGTCTTGGAATTTAGTCCAATCGGGCTCTTTACTATCTAAGCTAAATGGATTTTTACCTGCTACATCAAGAGTTGGATTAAATCTGTAGAGATGCCAATAACCACATTCTACTGCCATTTTTTCCTCTCTTTGGCTCTTGCCCATACCTGCTTTAAGACCATGATTAATACATGGAGCATAAGCAATTATAATAGAAGGTCCATCATAAGCCTCTGCCTCTTTTAGTGCATTAAGGAATTGAGCTTGGTTAGCACCCATAGCAACTTGGGCAACATATACGTAGCCATAGCTCATAGCCATCATACCAAGGTCTTTCTTACGAATTTTTTTACCAGATGTTGCAAATTTAGCAACAGCTCCAGCAGGGGTAGATTTAGATGATTGTCCTCCTGTGTTTGAGTAAACCTCGGTATCAACTACCAATACGTTTACATTCTCGCCAGATGCTAAAACGTGATCTAATCCGCCATATCCAATATCATAAGCCCAACCGTCTCCACCAAATATCCATTGGCTACGTGGAACAAGAAGATCTTTATATTTAACAAGTTCTTTACAAGTATTGCAGCTACATGCTTCAATCATAGGAACTAGCTTATCGGAAATCTCTCTTGTAATTTTTGCGTCATCTTTATTTGACAGCCATTCTGCAAATAATACTTTCATTTCTGCAGTACAAGTGTTGCATTCCATTCCTTCTACCATTAACCTTTGAAGTGTTTCGCGCAACCTATTTGTAGCTACTTTCATTCCAAGACCGTACTCTGCATTGTCTTCAAACAGTGAGTTTGACCAAGCTGGACCTCTTCCGTTTTTATCTTTGCAATAAGGTGATGATGGGAACGAACCGCTATAAATAGAGGTACAACCTGTAGCATTTGCAATAACCATTCTATCTCCAAATAGCTGAGTAATTGCTTTAATATATGGTGTTTCACCACAACCGGAGCAAGCCCCTGAGAACTCAAATAATGGTTGTGAAAATTGTGAATTTTTAACATTTTGCTCTTTAGGAAGGACAGTGTCTTTATATCCTACGTGTGCATGCATGTAATCGAAGTTGGCTTGCTCTTTCTCTTGGCTTGCAACAGATTCAAGAACTAATGCCTTGGTCTTTGCAGGACAAACATCGGCGCAATTACCGCAACCTGTACAATCGGCAGGATCTACTTGCATTGTAAAAAAGTAATCTTTAAGTGGGCCATTACCTTTAACTCTCTTAACAGATGCAGGAGCTTTTGCAGCTTCTTCTTCTGTCATAAGGAAAGGACGTATTGCAGCGTGAGGGCAAACAAATGAACACTGGTTACATTGAATACAATTTTCGGGAATCCATGATGGAACATGTGTTGCTATACCACGTTTTTCGTAGGCAGCAGTTCCGGAAGGAATAACACCATCTGCAGCATCCTTAAATGTGCTTACAGGTAAATCATTACCACATTGTGCATTTACAACATCGGCAACAGTTTTAACCCATTCGTGAGCTAAACGGCCAAAAGACTCGGGAACAAATTTACTTGCTGCTATATTATTCCACTCAAAAGGAACGTCAACTTTAGTAAACTCGGCACCTCTATCAACAGCTGCGCAGTTCATATTTACAATGTTTTCACCTTTTTTACCGTAGCTCTTCTCAATTGCTTTTTTCATGCTCTTAACAGCAAGCTCGTAAGGAATAATTTCTGTTATTTTAAAGAATGCAGATTGAAGGATTGTATTTGTTCTATTTCCTAAACCTACTTCTTCTGCAATTTTAGTTGCATTAATTATATAAAGTTGAATATTTTTATGAGCAATTTCAGATTTTACGTGGTCTGGAATCCTCTTAAGAGTCTCTTGTGTATCCCATAAGCTGTTTAATAGGAATGTACCATTCTTTTTAATACCTCTTAAAACATCATATTTATTAAGGTATGAAGGAACGTGGCATGCTACAAAATCTGGTGTTGATACTAAATAAGGAGAAGAAATAACATTATCACCAAATCTTAAATGCGAGCAAGTGAATCCGCCCGATTTCTTTGAGTCGTAGTCGAAATATGCTTGGCAATATTTAGGGGTGTTTTCTCCAATAATTTTAATGGTATTTTTGTTTGCACCAACAGTACCGTCAGATCCAAGCCCATAGAATTTACACTCGGTAGTTCCTTTTTTAGCAAGACTTATTTCTTCTCTTACAGGAAGAGATTTAAATGTAACGTCATCTACTATACCAATTGTAAAATCATTCTTAGACTCTTTAGCTTTAAGATTATCAAATACAGAAAGAATTTGTGCAGGGCTAGTATCTTTTGATGATAAGCCATAGCGGCCTCCAACAACTTTAATATTAAGGCCTTGTTCTGCCACAACCGATTTAATATCAATATATAAAGGTTCTCCAACAGATCCAGGTTCTTTAGTTCTATCAAGAACAGCTATTTTTTTAACTGTGCTAGGAAGAACTCTTAGGAAATATTTTGCTGAGAATGGTCTGTATAGTCTTACTATTATAACACCAACTTTTTCTCCTTTAGAGTTAAGATAATCTACGCATTCCTTAGTTGTTTCTGTAACAGAGCCCATAGCCATAATTATGTTTTCGGCTTTAGGATCTCCGTAATAATCGAATGGAAGATAATGTCTGCCTGTAAGCTCGCTTATTTCGCCCATGTACCTTGCTACTACATCTGGAACTGCATCGTAGAATGAGTTGCATGCCTCTCTATTTTGAAAATAAACGTCAGCATTTTGTGCAGTGCCTTTTGTTACAGGAGAATTAGGATTTAATCCTCTTGCACGGAATTTAGCAAGCGATTTTGTGCTTAACATTCCTTTAAGTGCATCTTGATCAATTGCTTCAATTTTTTGAATTTCGTGAGAAGTTCTAAAACCATCAAAAAAGTGAACAAAAGGAACAGATGATTTTATAGTTGAAAGGTGTGCTACAGCAGCCATATCCATGGCCTCTTGTACACTTGCAGAAGCAAGAAAAGCAAACCCTGTTTGCCTTGCACCCATTACGTCTTGATGATCTCCAAATATTGAAAGAGCATGTGAAGCCAAAGCTCTTGCTGATACATGGAAAACTGTAGGGAGTAATTCACCTGCAATTTTATACATATTAGGAATCATTAGCAGCAACCCTTGAGATGCTGTAAATGTAGATGTTAGAACACCAGTTTGTAATGAACCGTGAACAGCACCTGCAGCGCCACCCTCACTTTGCATTTCAACCACCTTAACAGGCTCTCCAAATATGTTCTTTCTACCAAAAGCCGACCATTCGTCTACCAACTCCGCCATTGTTGATGATGGAGTAATTGGATAAATAGCGGCCAGCTCGGTGAACATGTACGCTACATGTGCAGCGGCATAATTACCATCGCAGGTAATAAATTGTTTTTCTTTAGCCATATTCATGTAATTAAAGATTGTATAAATTAGTTTACTATTGTTATCTATTACTTATAATTAAAATTTGCTTATAAACCATTATTGTATTGTCCAAAAATAAACAAATTATATTTCCAAAAGTACGAAATATAATCCAAATATTAAAAAGAAAAAAGCATTTGTATATATAACGGTTATCCCGATAGATACCCTCAATTTTTTTTTACAAAAAAGGAATATTTATCGGGAATAACATGATTCCCCCATTAATAGTCATTAATGGAGCTATTTTTTATTGGAGTCCTTCTGTTTTTACTGATGGAGCAATTTTATTAATTAATCCTTGAAGAACTTTTCCAGGCCCCAGTTCTATAAATTCAACAGCTCCGTCTTCTACCATATTCTTAACAGAATGAGTCCATTTTACAGGTGCTGTAAGTTGAATAAGTAAATTATTTTTTATTTCTTTAGGGCAAGTATGTGGTTTAGCATCTACATTTTGATAAACCGGACATATTGGAGAAACAATTGTTGTTTTTTCTATTGCGTCTGCTAGTTCAACCCTTGCCGGATCCATCATAGGTGAGTGAAAAGCTCCACCAACAGGAAGTAATAATGCTCTCTTTGCCCCTGCAACTTTAAGTTCGTTACATGCTTTTTCTACTGCTTCAACCTCACCCGATATTACAACTTGTCCGTTACAATTATAGTTTGCTGCAACTACAATTCCATGTATACTTTTGCAAACATCTTCTATAATTTTATCATCGAGGCCTAAAATAGCAGCCATAGTAGATGGCTTTATTTCACATGCTTTTTGCATTGCCAATGCTCTTTTAGAAACAAGAATTAATCCATCTTCAAAACTCATAGCTTTAGCTGCAACTAAAGCTGAAAATTCTCCAAGTGAGTGACCTGCAACCATCTGTGGCTTAAAATCAGGCAGACATTTTGCCAAAATAACAGAATGTAAGAATATGGCAGGTTGTGTAACTTTAGTTTGTTTAAGTTCATCTGCCGTACCGTTAAACATAATATCTGTAATACGAAACCCTAGAATTACATTAGCTTTCTCAAACATTTCTTTTGCCAACGGATTACTGTTATACAAGTCTTGTCCCATACCTGTAAATTGAGCTCCTTGGCCAGGAAATACATACGCTCTCATACTTATTTTTTATAAATTTTGGGTGCAAAGGTAAAAAAAATCATTTAATTAACTAACTTTGTCGGCCAATATTTGCCCTTGTAGTTTAATGGATAGAATATAAGATTCCGATTCTTAGGATGGCGGTTCGATTCCGCCCGGGGGTACGAAAAAAGAGGGACTGAGCAGTCTCTCTTTTTATTTAACAAAATTAAATTAAAATTTTCAATTACCTCTTTCCATTCTTTTGGGACAATATTAGCCTGCAAAGAACAATAAAAAAGCAAACAAGCAGCTGTTATTAATAAAGACACGGCAACTTTAATTATAATACTTTGTTTTATATCATAAAATAAGCCATATGACTCATTTTATCAATAAGTTATATGGCTTATTTATTTATTTTAGGTGTTAAACTTATTGCACAAAAGCAAGAATTTCGCCTTTTTCAATTTTATCTCCTTGTTTTGCACAGATTGCAACAATTTTACCGTCTATAGGTGATGTTACTTCTTGTGGTCCATAGAAAGTTTCTACATAGCATACAGGTTTGCCACTCTTAAATTCTGTTCCAATAATAGGTGCTGTTGAAACATCTACAACATCGTATTGCCATATAACTTTCCCTTTAACAGGAGATTGTATTGGTGTTGCTGTAGGGAATTTTGCAACAAGAGCTTCAATATCAAATTTAGGCATTTCAACTACAGGACGAGTTACAATTATAGGAGCTTTTGCTTTCTCTTTTGCAGCTTCTAACTCTTGCTCAAAACGTTTCTTAGCTACGCCACTCTTATAATCTCTGTATTGCCTTTCGTGCATTGCAATTTCAAATAGCTCTTCGTCGTCTTGTCCTCTTTCCCAGCCCTCTTCTTTAAGCATTGCAACAAATTTAGGAAGTTCGTCGGGAAAAGCGTCTTGCGGATTGCCGGTATAGAACTCAAGTCCTTTATCTTTAACAATTTGTAAAATTTCGGGTGCTAAAGGTCCTGGAAGAGTACCTGTTTTACCTAAAATCATATTCATTGTGTCTTTATCAATTGTAGACCATCTTGGCTCGCCTTTTAACTTATGCATTAAGTTCATAAGAGCCGTGTTTTTAACATATTGGCTAAATGGAGTTACCAATGGTGGATAACCTAGACGAGGCCATACGTATTCTACCTCTTGGAATAGCATTACAACTAGCTCATTAAGACTAACTTCTTTTTTACCTTGGCTCCTGTAAGTAGAATTAATTGCACCGTGGAATCCTTTAAGATCTGACATCATAGATCCCATCATACCGCCTGGTAATCCGCAACCTACTAATAATGACGACATTTTAAAGTTATTAGGCTCAATAAAGTATCCAAGATATTCATCCATAAATGTTTGAGTAAGCCTTCTAGCCTCCATGTATGCATCCATGTTTATATCTTTAACAAGGAATCCGGCATCTCTAAACATTGCTTGAATTGTAATAACATCGGGATGTATTTTTCCCCAAGATAGAGGTTCCATAGCTACGTCTATGTATTCTGCACCGGCTCTTGCAACTTCTAGCATTGATGCTACAGAGAATCCTGGGCCTGAGTGGCCATGGTATTGAACAATAATATGTGGATATTTATCTTTAATTGCTTTGGTAAGTCTTCCAAGGAATGCAGGACGTCCTACGCCGGCCATATCTTTAAGACATATTTCATCGCAACCATATTCCACAACTTTATCTACAACTCCCATATAATACTCTACAGTGTGTACAGGAGAGTGTGTTATACTTAAAGCAACTTGAGAAATCATTCCCCCTTTTTTTGCTCCAATTACAGAGCCCTTAAGGTTTCTGTGGTCGTTAAGTCCGCAGAAAGAACGAGAAATATTTGTTCCTTGTTTTGCTTTAACTTTAAACATAAGATTTCTAACATCTTCCGGAACAGGATTCATTCTTAGAGCATTTAACCCACGCTCTAGCATATGTGTTTGAATACCAACTTTATTAAAAGGTGCTGTCCATTCTCTTACAGCTTTATTTGGGTTCTCTCCAAACAGAAGATTAACTTGTTCAAATGCACCGCCGTTGGTTTCAATACGGTCGAAGCAACCCATATCTATTATTACCGGAGCAATTTGCTTAAGTTGGTGTACCATAGGGACATATTTCCCAGATGATTGCCACATATCCCTGTAAAGAAGAGAAAATTTAATTTCGCGTGCCATAAAAAATTGTTTAGTTTATAGTTAATTTGTTATGTAAAATTCAAAGTCTACAAATCTAGTAAAAAAACGGCTTGATTAATCATAATTATTTAATATTTTTTTCTATTTTTATTTTATTTTAAATAAAATGCTTGTGTTTTAAGGAAAATTAGTATCTTTGCATTCCAAATAAAAACATGGTGATTGTAGCTCAGTTGGTTAGAGCGCTGGTTTGTGGCACCAGAGGTCGTGGGTTCGACCCCCATCATTCACCCCAACAAAAAAGTTGTCTAAGAAATTATCTTATGGCAACTTTTTTTATTTTACATTTGTTATCTTTGAGAAATATTTGATTAAAATAACAGCTATGAATTATGTTTATTCGGTTACCAACAGATCATATTCCGCAATACGTGGGATTTTAACATTTGCTTTTGGATTGTGCCTTCTTTTTTGGCCAGATTTTACAGCAGGCTTAATTGTTAAAATAATTGCAGCGTTTTTACTTGCTGCAGGAGTAATTACACTTGTATTTGCGCTTAATGCAAATGGAAAGAGAGATGGAGGTCTTCCAATTTTCTCAATACTCAATATATGTGTATACTTGATATTTGGTCTGCTAATATTCCTTTTTCCCGGGTTTTTTTTAGGGCTCATTGCATTTTTATTTGGGGCTGTATTACTTGTTGCCGGTATTGGACAAATTACCAATCTGTATTATAGTAGCAAATATACATCACTATCGGGAGGACTATATATTATTCCTATTATAATAATTATATGTGGGATAGCTCTATTTTTTAGCCCTAAATTTTCTACCGAAGTCCTTACTATGATTTTTGGCGGAGCAATAGCTTTATACGGAATCTCTTCTATAGTTTCTGCATGGAAACTGAGAAATGTAAAATTCACAAAAGAAGGGGCTTTTGCCACGCCTGTTGAAGACGTAAATTACGAAGAGGTTAATAAATAAAATATCCAATAATTCCGCTCATAATAATAGTTATAATAGGATTTACCTTTAGCCATTGGCTTGCAATAAAAGCAGCAGCAAAGAGGACCCAACTGGTCCAATCAAAGAAATTATCCTTGGTAACTAATATTCCTGCAGCAGCAGCAATCATTCCTATTACAATGGGTCTAAGCGATTTAAGTATAGATTCAAAAATGTTGCTTTCTTTAAATTTTGTATAAAGTTTACAGATAAAAAGAACTATTATAAAAGAGGGCAGCGACACGGCTACAGTTGCTGTAATTGAACCAAGTACGCTCCCCGTAACAGTGTATCCAACATAAGTGGCACTATTTATACCTATGGGACCCGGAGTCATTTGTGAAATAGCTACTATATCTGTAAACTGTTGAGCAGTAAGCCATGCATGGTTTACAACAACTTCATTTTGGATAAGCGATAACATTGCGTAACCACCACCAAATGTGAACATTCCTATTACAAAAAATGTATAAAATAGCTGTAAATATATTATCATAACCTGCTCTTTTGATTATGAAATGTTATGGCCGTAAAAATTACCCCAATAACTAGCAATATATAAATGGGGGAAACATTTAAAAAAACTATTAGTAGTGTTGTTGATATTGCAATAAACCATGTATACACATTAAGCCGCGCTTTTTTTGCCATATTTATTACCGGTACAGCAATAAGGGCAACCACAACAGGACGCATTCCCTTAAAAACTTTTATTACTATTGGGTTATCTTGATAGCCCGTAAAAAACATAGCAATAAATAAAATTATAAAAAATGATGGAAGAATACTTCCTAAAGTTGCTATAATACTTCCTTTAACACCTCTTAATCTATATCCTAAAAATATTGAAATATTTACCGCTAAAAGTCCTGGTGCAGATTGAGATATGGCTATAACATCTAAAAAATCCTGTTCGTTAATCCATTTATTTTTTTCAACAACTTCTCTCTGAATAATAGGAATCATGGCATATCCGCCGCCAAATGTAAAAGCGCCTATTTTGGCAAAACACAAAAAAATTTGCAGATATATATTCATCTCAATAGAGCAGTATTTAAACATTTTTTTAAATTATGCTGCAAAAATAGTAATTTTTTTTGGTTGAAAATCAAGATATTGACATTTGCATAATAAAAATTTATATATTTTTTTTAAAAATGTTTTGCAGAATATAAAAAGAACAGTATCTTTGCAACCCGTTTCCAAAACGAAATATTCATAAAAGTTTTTGAAACAAACTATTAGTTCATTGAAAGATTTAAGACAAGCAGCATATTAGAGAAATTTAATATGTATTT
>JAVXCW010000028.1:0-31737 GCA_036659275.1 Bacteroidales bacterium
TAACAAAGGTAAGATGCTTTAAATAGTGATACAACATAGGGTTCGTCGGAGTATTGCCTTTATTCCATTTTGAAAATTATTTTATTTTCTATTAAGGATTCCTGAATCGGTGTCTTTATTGTTTAGTTTCCGTATAGGCACATCTCTTTTATCTCCGAAGGAGAAATTATAAGTTAGGGTAAGGTAAACCATATTTGAGAAATCTTTTACCAAATTAGAATTCCTGTAGTGAATGAGGTCTGTTCCAAAACTTTCTTCAACAGTTATGTTGCCTTTATAAAAAATGGGATATCTCCATCCGGCTGTGATGTTTAGAGATTTAACAGGCCGATACGACAGTTCTGCGTATGCCATTCCTGATTTCTGTGTCAAAATGTGACCATCTAAATTGTCGCGTTTCGTTTGATAAAACAGGTTTATGCTCCATTTTGAAATTGATATGGTAGCTGTTGGAATAATCACATATGTAAAATAGTTCCACGAATGGTCGAGATAGTCATTTGCAATATAAGATACCTCCCCAAAGATTTTTAGTGTTAATATACGCTTACGAAATGGATTCAAACTTAATAAAAAACTGCCTTTTGCAGTTCTCGAACGGTCTATATTGGCGTAAGTTTTCATTAAAATGCCATTATCTTTAATGAAGACAGGGACAAAAGCGTCATTTGCGTGTATGTATGTAGCATCTATCCCTACAGCAAATATTTTTGAACCTCGAAACCAAGAAAGAGCAACAGTATGCTCATTATACGGTTTAATACTGGAATTACCAATGAAAATATAGTTATGATCTTTGTAATATGGATTGTATGTAAGCATACTAATTGTTGGAATCCTTGTATTTACTTCATAGTTGAGTGAAATATCCATTAGTTCAGAAATAAAATATCCTATCTTAACGGACGGCCGAAAATTGAAATGGTTAAAAGTACTCCCATCGGTAAGATTGAAAATATTAACATTCATTCCAAGACTAAGACTATAATTAAGTCGTTTCCATAGCATTCCGTTCATGCCGATATAAGGATATATGTCACTTGAAGACAAAGATTTGGTCTTAGGTATATTAAGCTGTGTGCTATGCTCCCATTTATATCTTGTTCCGGCAAAAAACTTTTGTTTTTTAAAAGTATAGGAATAAAAAGCATCGGCAATAATTGAATATTTGTCTGTAAGAATATCTGTATTTGTCTCAAACTCAGTTATGTTTCCGGCTGTTTCACTGTAAGAGTAATCATAACTTGTCCGATACCATGTTCCAACCGTATTTATCGTAATATCGTGTTTTTCAGCTACTTTCTTGTTGTATTATAAATCAATGGCCGGATTGTAATACTGATTTTTGTCGTAAGTTTTTCCTACAAAGTTAATCACTGGCAATTCTCCGAAGTTTGATTGTACATTTTGTTTTATAGTCTGGGTATAGTCGAGGCAATCGAAATACAACTTAGAACTGAAAATATGGTCATCAGGATTTGAATGAGCGTAATCAATTTCAACGTAATGCTTTGTAAAACCGGAAGGACTTTTTATGCCAATTTTGTCCTTCTTGATAGTTTTGCTATCTATATTATATTCAAGACTTTCATCGACGAATACATCATTATTGTCAGTATAGTTAATATTGTATTTCACTCCTAATTGAGAATTGCCGAAATTGTATCTAAATCCGGCTGTGTTATTGCCAAACCCTGAGGTCAGAGCGTTCTGTGCGTTTAGGGCAATTGTTCCACCTCGTACCTTGCGTTTAGTAATGATATTAATAATGGATCCCAATCCAAGATTTTGGTACTGTATCGGCGGTGTCGCATAGTGAATGATCTTTTCAATATTATCTGGAGATATGATAGATAAATCTGTCACCAAACCGTTCAATAAGATTTGCCGTTATAGTCACTTCGTCTAAAGAAGAAATAGACATAACTTGATGTATGACTCCAAGATTCATATCAGATTGTAAATCTATATGCTTTTCTATAGTCTCAAAACCCATCATTTGAATTATTACCTTGTACTTTCCTGGAGGGATGGTAATAATTGAAAAGTGTCCTTCATCATTAACCATTGAGCCTTTGAACGCTGTAGAACTACCGCTCTTATACAACACAACAGTACTCCCGACAACGGGTATTTCATTTTCATCAACAACAACCCCTGACAATGTATGGTACTTGTCTTGCGCAAAACCACTCACTGATGTAAAAATAATAAATACACTAATAATTCTCGTAAAAATTTTATTAATATTACATTTTTACTCGGAAGTTTGACACTTTCCTAAAATAAAAATATTTGTAACTATTTGAGAGATTCATTGAAAAAAATTACAATAATATTTTATGACCCGTTACTAACAGCACTAAGCGCAGCTAAGGCTGCTGTTGAGAAAGCAATCTGAAGATTATATCCACCGGTATCGCCATCTAAATCTAGTATTTCACCTGCAAAATAAAGTCCTGGAGTTAGTTTTGATTCCATAGTTTTTTGTGAAACGTTTGCTAGCGAAATACCTCCGGCTGTAATTACGCAACGCTCATATCCAACATACGAATATATTTCAAATTTCCATGTTTTAAGTTTATCGGGAAGATTTTTAATTGTAAGATCGGTATTTAAAGAAAGGAATGGATCTATGAGATTTTTTGGTAAAAGTTTAGGAAGTATAAAGTTAACTCTATCGAAATCCCTAGTATATCTATTTTCTTTATATTCTTCTAATTCTCGTCCAATTCTATCTGTAAGTTGAGTCTTTGAAATTGCAGGTTTTAAATCTAATAAAAGGCTTACCTTCTGTCCATTTATAATACTTTGCACCCCCTTACGGCTTAATTTAAAACCTATAGGCCCCTCAATTCCGCCATTTGTAAAATCTAAATCTCCAAATTCTTTAGCAACAATATCTTTGTCTACAATAAGTTGAGCTTCAACATTTTTAAGAGAGATACCATACATATTATCTCTGTAATCTTTTGGAATAAGTGCTGTTAATGATGGAAAGCACGGAACAATTTTATGTCCAAAACATTTTGCAAAAGTATAACCGTCTCCGGTAGAACCGGTAGTGGGGTAAGAAAGTCCTCCGGTAGCTAAAATAACCTTTTTAGCAATAATATCTTCGGCCTTATATTTTCCAATAATTCTAAATTTATTTATAATTTTTTCTGTTTCAAGGTTGTCTTGTATACAATCAACAGCTTTTACCTCAAAGCCGGTAATGAGTTTAACGCCCTGTTTTTTAATATATGCAAGTAAAACTTGTGTAACATCTGCAGCTTTCATACTCTGAGGGTAAACTCTGTCACCTCTCTCTATAACTAACGGCAGTCCAATCTTTTCGAAGAACTCCATAGTTTTTGTATTACTCATTGCATAAAAAGCATTTTTAAGAAACACATTTTTAGAATGGATATGACTTGCAAACTCTTCCCAAGGTTTGGTATTGGTAATATTACATCTTCCCTTACCTGTAAGTGCTATTTTTCGTCCACACCTATCCATTTTTTCTAATAATAAAATAGAGGGGGTTTCCCCTCTATTTTTATATTGTTCAACTGCAACTGCCGCCGCATACAATCCTGCTGCACCGCCTCCTATAATAGCTATATCTATATTCACAATACTTATTTTAATTTCTATTTGTTTATCTGTATTCTCTGGCGATGTAATAAAAGCAGCACCTACTAGTATACTTGTATTTGTTCTGTTCCGTTAAGTACAGCTAATCCATTGCCTGCAAGTGCCCCCATTTCATCTTCTCCGGGGTATACACATACTGGAGCAATAAAGCCTACTCTTTCTTTAACTTGCTCCATAAGAGCTTTGCCATAAGCAATACCTCCTGTAAGAAGAATAGCATCAACTTTACCATTTACAACTGTTGCCATTGCTCCAATTTCTTTGGCAAGTTGATAAACAAAAGCATCTGCAATAAGAATAGCATTTTTATCCCCCGCTTCTGCTCTTTGTTCAACCTCTTGAAAAGAGTTTGTTCCAAGGTAAGATGTTATTCCTCCTTCACCTGAAATCATTTTTCTTATTTGTTTTTCGGTGTATTTACCAGAGAAACATGTATCTACAATTGCAGCTGCAGGAAGTCCTCCCGAACGCTCTGGTGAGAAAGGCCCCTCTCCACGTAAAGCATCGTTAACATCTATAACCTTTCCTTTTGAATGCATTCCAACAGAAACTCCACCACCAAGATGAGCTACAATAAGATTTAGCTCATTATATTTTTTACCATGCTCTGTAGCATATAATTTAGCAATTGCTTTTTGATTAAGAGCATGAAAAATAGAAATTCTATTAAAGCTGGCGTGACCTGATATTCTAGCAATTGGTTCTAATTCATCTACTACAACAGGATCTACAATAAGAGCTTTTATTCCGCCAATCTCTTTTGCAAGGTCATTAGCAATAATGGCTCCTAAATTACTTGCGTGCTCCCCATTTTTCCCCTCTTTAATATCATTAATCATTGCTTGGTTAACTTCATATACGCCACTTGGGATAGGTTTTACCAACCCTCCACGACCCACAATTACAGCAAGATCTGTAAGTTTTATATTATTCTCCTGCAAAGCAGTTTTAATTGTTTCTTTCCTAAAAGAAAGTTGCTCTATAACAGATTTATAGGGAGCAAGTTCTTCGTTTGAGTGTCTTAGAGTTTTTGTAAAAACTTCTTTTTTGTCCTCATATACCGAAATCTTTGTTGAAGTTGATCCCGGATTAATTGCCAATATTAGTTTGCCCATATTGTATTTTATTGTTTGTTTAATAGTATTAGTTAAGTTACTGTTTATATAAAAAGGCAATGCACAAATAATATACACTACCTTTCTATATTTAGCATAATGAATTTAATAGCACTATTTAGCAGTAATTGCGGCTAAGGCTATTGAGTTAAGCTTAGTATCAATACTATCGGCGCGGCTAGAAAGTACGCATGGTGCTTTTGCTCCTGCTACAATAGCAGCAAGTTTAACCCCTTTGCATAATTGGCCGTTTGTTTTATAGAATACATTTGCCGATTCAATATTAGGGAATACTAAACAATCTGCATCTCCTGCAACAGGACTAACTAGTTTCTTAATTGCGGCAGCTTCTTGAGATATAGCTACATCTAAAGCTAAAGGGCCATCAATAAATGCTCCCCCTGCAATTTGACCTCTATCTGCCATTTTTGCAATCATTGCAGCCTCAACGCAAGCAGGCATTCCGGCAAGCATTTGCTCTGTAGCTGTAACTAGAGCAACTTTAGGCTTTGCAATTCCAAGAGATTTTGCTGTTTTTATTACATATCCTGTAATGGCTAGTTTTTGTTTAAAATCGGGAGCAGGAATAACAGCCATATCAGAAACTATTATAAGCTTATGATAATTTGGATTTTGAATAATTGCAACATGGCTAAGTACAGCTTTTGGAGGAAGTAAGCCGTTCTCTTTATTAAGAATTCCTCTCATGTATTTATCGGTGCTGCAAAGCCCTTTCATAAGGATATCTGCATCGCCGTTATTAACCATGGAAACAGCCTGTGCTATTGATTTTAATTCATTATCATTGGGAATAATTGTAAAAATAGCCGGATCTATATTCTCTTGTGCACATACCTGACGAATCATTTTTTCATCACCAACAAGTGTCCCTTCAACTATTTCTGCTTTAATTGCAAGAGCTACAGCACTAATAGTGTGATCATCTACACCCCAAGCTGCAACTAGTCTTTTTTTTGGCTTTGAACGTAATTGTTCAAAAAGCTCATCAAAATTTGTTATCATTTACTGTTTTATTTTATATTAATTACAAATAACTATTTTACTGTTAATCTCATTGTTTCTTGCGCAATAACCAACTCTTCATTTGTGGTTACGGCAGCTACAACTACTTTAGATTGGGGCTTTGTAAGAATTACGTCTTTCCCTCTTAGCCCTTTATTAATATTAGAATCAAAATCAATACCAAGAAAAGAACATCCTGTAGAAATAATTCTTCTGGAATCGGGGTCATTTTCGCCTATTCCACCTGTAAACACTATTAGGTCAACACCATTCATTGCAGCAGCATAAGCACCAATATATTTTATTACACTATAACGAAACATGTCTAATGTAAGTTGCGCACGGGTATTACCGCCCTCGGCAGCAGCCTCAACATCTCTTGCATCGGAAGAAATCCCAGAAACTCCTAAGAAACCGCTCTTTTTATTTAGAACATTGCTTATAGCTTTTTCATCCATACCATACTTTGCTTGAAGATATGTTATAATACCTGCATCAATATTGCCACAGCGCGTTCCCATTACAACGCCCTCTACAGGGGTAAATCCCATAGATGTATCCACCGATTTTCCATCTTTTATAGCAGTTACAGAACCGCCATTTCCAAGATGACATGTAATTATTTTTGAATTATTAAAATCTATTCCCGATAGTTTTGCAGCTTTTTGAGCTACAAATTTATGGCTTGTGCCATGGAACCCATATCTTCTTACTTTATCCCTAACATAATACTCGTAAGGGATAGCATACATATATGCATACTCAGGCATAGTTTGATGAAACGATGTATCAAATACAGCTACTTGTGGAACCCCTGGCATAAGCGATCTCACAGCTTTTATTCCTAATAAATTTGCCGGATTATGTAAAGGTGCTAGTTCACAACATTTTTCAATACCTTCTATAACTTCGCTATGAACAACTTTACTAGAATTAAATAAGTCTCCACCATGAGCAACCCTGTGACCTACAGCCTGTATTTCTGAAAGAGACTTAAGAATACCGTGTTTAGAATCAACTAATAATTCTAACACACTTTTTATTCCATCGGTGTGATTAGGTATAGGTTTTTGGGTGGTATACTTATCCTTACCTGTTACCTTATGTGTTATGTCACCTAAATCTAGTCCGATTCTTTCAACCAAACCTTTTGCCAACAGCGAATACTCAGATTCGCTTTTCATATCAAGTACTTGATACTTTAATGATGAACTTCCACAGTTCAAAACAAGAATAATCATACTAAAATTGAATATTTAATTATAATTTATATCTATAAAGAGAAAATAATTAACAAATATAAACAAAATTTATAAAAATTTGTAAAAATTGCTTCTATTCCATAAAAATATCTCTAATTTTTGGCATAAGTTCCTTAAATTGAGGGACAATATCCTTCATTTGATGCATAGGATAGTGCCTCGCAGGAACTATCACTTTTACAGCATGATGTAATACAGAAACATTTATCTCTTTTCCCATTGTTCTACTCTCTCCATCAAATTGTATAAGTCCTTCGCGCTCCCTTATAATAAGGATATCTTTGCATCTATATGTGTCTACAAACTCTGAAAATTGTATCGTTTTTAAAAAAAGGCCGGCTGTAAGTAACGGCATTGATACAAGTGGAGCATTTTTCCACACAACCATATCTATCATTCCATCAGAAATATTTGCATCGGGGGCAATATATGCATTATTACCCCATTGTGCACAATTAGCAAATGTTATAAGAAAAGCTCTTTTTGCATAGCGGTTTCCTAAAATATCTATTATATAATTCTCGGAGTGATATTTTACATACTCTCGTGCGCAAAACTCAACATAAGTTATAAGTCCCCTAGAACCCGAAGAATTAAATCTATCGCCAATTACTGCCTCAAAACCTAGCCCGGCCGTACAAAAGAACACTTCATCATTTATTTTTCCGGCATCAATCAGTTGAGTTTTTTCATCAAAAATAGTCTCAATTGCCTTATGATAAGAGAGTGGTATTTTAAGATGCCTTGCCAATCCATTACCTGAGCCTACAGGTATTATGGCTAATTTAGTATTACTATTTATAAGCCCCTTGGCTACTTGATTTACAGTGCCATCTCCCCCTATTGCAGTTACTATATCATAATTTTCCTCATTGAATCTCTTTGCCGCCAAATACGCGTCGCCAGCACATTTTGTTGTATAAAAACAAGTTGTATACTTTAATGTATCGGCAAAAGACTCCTTTAAATAAGCCAATATAGCCTCCTTATGTCCTGTTCCGGAAATAGGATTAATTATGAATGCAATTTTTTTCATTGTTGCAAATATAGCTCAAAATTACTACTTTTACAAAAAAATAAAGTGGGGATGGAACGTGGGATTATAACATATATAGTAGCATTCATTACAGGAATAGTAATTGCAAGATTTACAAATATTTACCTATATATAGCTATATTAGTATCAGTAGCTTTACTTTTACTACTGCTTTTTACAAAAAGATATTTTAATGCTCGGCTATTTGTTATTATTTCACACATGGCACTGTTAAGTATGGGGGTAAGCCATTATTTATTAGTTTTGCCTTATAACAAGATTAATATAACTAGGGATACCGCACAAATAAGAGATAATTTATCTATTAAATTAAAATGCATAACAGAGTCTAAGAAAGAACATGCTGTTTTATCTGCAATAACGCTTGGTAGTAAAAGCGAAATACCCGGTGAGCTAAAAAAGGCCTATAGTAATTCTGGAGCTATGCATATTCTTGCACTATCGGGATTACATATAGGAATAATATATGGCATAATAAGTGTTACGTTATCATTTTTAAATTTTAGCTATAAAGCTAAGCGACTAAAATTTTTATTATCTGTTATAATTATCTGCTTTTATAGTTATATCACCGGATTTTCTCCCTCCGTACAACGAGCAGGAATAATGATATTGGTACATAATATAGCTACTTTGTGGAATAGGCCAATACGTAAATACGATATTATTGCAATTTCTGCCTTTATTATTACAGTAATAAACCCCAATCAACTATTTAATATAGGATTCCAGCTCTCCTTTGCTGCAATATTAGGAATAGCCGTTATTTACCCTATTATGGATGAAAGTATAAAACTTTTGTATCCCGATAGTAAAAATAAAATTACAAACAACCTATCGGAAAATAAATATATTAGGAAGGGGGTTTATGCAATATGGGGAATGATTGCTATATCGGTAGCTTGCCAAATTACAACAATGCCGTTTACAATTTATTATTTTGGCACTTCTGCTCCATATTTTCTTCTAACAAATTTAGCGGCAATTCCAATTGCAACAGCAGTCCTTTATGTTTTTTTACCAGCCATATTTCTAAGTGGGACTCCAATTATAGGTGATTTTCTTGGAGATCTGCTTGTTTGGTTGCTTAAGATGTTAAATGGTGTGGTTGAGTTTATAGGATAAAAAAATAAAATTTATTTGTTTATTAATTTAGTTTACTTAGCTTTGTATACAGTTAACAACAAACAATACAAACAAAATAATTAGCAACCATGAATATTTTTGTGTCTAGCCTAAGTTTTAAAGCTAAAAAAGAAGACTTAGCACAGCTTTTTGCTCCTTATGGAGAAGTTACTTCTTCAAGAATTATCCTTAACAGAGAAACTCGTAGATCTAAAGGCTACGGTTTTGTTGAGATGCCTAATGATACAGAAGGTAATGCTGCAATTGCAGCTCTTAACGGTTCTGAGCATATGGGCCGCATCATTAATGTAGCTGTTGCAAACGACAGACCTGAGAAAGAATAGTTTTTGAACAATTAACTAGACAAATAGAGGCGATTCAATTTTGAACCACCTCTTTTTTTGTTCCATTGTATATTAGAATAATCTTTTCCTACATTATTTTATTATATCCATTTCGTCTAGTAAACGTTGCGCACCGGCAAGACGATCAATTAAGAAAAGAGCATATCTTATGTCAATTGCTATATTACGACAAACTTGAGGGTCAAATACAACATCGCTCATAGTCCCTTCCCAAACTCTATCAAAGTTTACACCAATTAAATTTCCGTTTGCATCAAGGACAGGACTGCCTGAGTTTCCACCTGATGTGTGATTTGTTGCAATAAAAGCTACCGGAATTGTGCCGTTAACAGCCCATTTACCATAATCTTTTGCTGCATATATATCTCTAAGCTTTTGTGGAATATTATAATCATATATATTTGGATTATCTTTTTGCATTATTCCATCTAATGTAGATATAGGTGTAAAATAGATGGCATCTGAAGGACTATATCCTTTTACGTGCCCGTAAGCTATTCTTAATGTAGAGTTAGCGTCGGGATAAAACACTTTAGTACCTCTATTTGCTTTATTGTATTCCATTTGCCCCTGCATGTATGTTCTGTATAACAGAGATATCTCTTTGTTTACAGAGTCTAAAGTGGGTTTTATATTTTTATTAAAGTAATTATTTGTCTCTCTGTAAACTTCTTTTGCTAAGTTAAGATTAGGTTCTACAGTAAAAATAGCATCGGCCCATTTTTCCATTGAGCCATATTCTGCAAGTTTTTCTTTAAAATATGGAGATTTATATTTATCGGGAATATTTTTATTATACTCATTATATAATGCTATAAAACAATCTTTATCTATAGGCATGTAATAATTCTTATAAAATTTTGCAGAATCTCCTTTTAGTCTCCCTGCAAAACTTACCAATTCCACTGCATTTATAGCTTCATTTTGATAATCTGCAACAAGTGAAAGCTCTTCTATACTAGAATATAAGTTATGGAATTTTTCTATAAGTCCTGCATATTCTGGCTTCCCTGCCGACCATTTTGTAAAGTCTTTTTCATACTCTTGCTTATTAGCAACAGCATTTAATTTTATAATGCCCCCCATTTCTCCTTGCCATTTTTTCCAAGCATTTGCCACAGAGGCATTTTTGGAGGCATATTTTATTCTTATGGCTTGATCTTTAGCCATTTCTCTAGTTTGAACATTAAGGCGTAATGTCCTTAAATTTATTTTATGAGGATTAGATATTTGAGCAGTATATTTTACAGCATCTGACATTAAATACTCGTTTGTTCTCCCGGGAAAGCCATAAACCATTGTAAAAGATCCCTCTCCTATTCCACTTGCATTTATTTTAAGAGATTTTTTAGGTTTATATGGAACATTATCTTTTGAATATTCGGCCGGCTGATTGTCCTTACCTGCATAAACTCTAAATAGGCTAAAATCGCCTGTGTGTCTAGGCCACATCCAGTTATCTGTATCTCCGCCAAATTTACCTATTGATGAAGGGGGTGCGCCAACAAGTCTTATATCACTAAATTCTTGATATACAAAAAGAAAATATTGATTTCCGTAATAAAGTGGAGTTACTCTGGCATAATAGCTTTTACCCTCTTTTTCTGCTTGCGATACTATGGCTGCAGAGTTTTGTTTTACAAGAGCTATCCGCTGATCTTCTGTCATTTTAGAATTATACCCTTTTAGTACCTGCTCTGTTACGTCTTTCATATACATAAGATACGAAACAGTTAAGCCCGGATTTGGAAGTTCATCCTCCATTTTCATAGCCCAAAAGCCATCTCTTAAATAGTCGTGTTCTACAGAACTATGTGCTTGTATTTGACCAAAACCGCAGTGATGATTTGTAATAAGCAGTCCTTTATCTGAGATCATTTCTCCGGTACATCCTCCTCCAAAATGTACAACAGCATCTTTTAATGAAGCATTATTAATGCTGTAAATATCTTCTGCTGTTAATTTAAATCCTTTTGATTGCATGTCATTTATTCTTTGCGCAATTTGTGATGGGAGCCATAGCCCTTCATCGGCAAAAATTTTACAAGTACAGAATAAAAGCAATGTTAATAGTGTTATTTTTTTTATCATATAAATAGTTATTAAAAAAGTTTAAAAAAGTTCTTGTGTTTTGTACAAAAATAGGTATTTTTTTGTTATTTTTGATTCACATTTAAAAATAAGCTATCTAATGAATAAATTAGCTAAATATATTATCATAATTACCGTAACTACTGTTGTTCTTTTTCTTGCTTGGTATTTTAGCGCAATATTATCCAGCATAATAGTTGCCGCCGTACTTTCTCTTATTGGCAAACCTATTATGAATTTGTTAACATCACTAAAAATAGGAAAATTAAAAATAAATTCTGCCGTAGCAGCTCTAATTACAATGATAATATTGGGCTCTATTCTCTTATTGTTTATTATTTTTCTTACGCCGCTTATAGGTAAGATTATTAGAGAGATGAGTGCTATAAATCTTAATCATGTAAACCAAAAATTGGCAATACCACTTTATAAATATAATCTGTTATTACATCACATGTTTCCAACAATAGATAAGTCTATTACAATTGAGCTCATGATTATGGAACAATTTAAAAGTGTATTTAATTTTAATCTCTTTACCAATGCTTTTAGTTCTGTAACGTCTTTTTTAGTGCACTTTGCCGTTACATCTTTTACTATTGTTTTTGTAACATTCTTTTTTCTTAAAGATAATAATACATTTACAAATATGATTTTGGCTTTTGTCCCCGAGCAATATGAAGATAATACCAGAAGAGCTTTGGATGTTGTAAATAATTTACTGGTAAGATATTTTACAGGTATTAGTATAGAGGCAATTCTCATTACAATTATCAATACTATAGGATTGCATTTTATAGGTGGAGTTAATTTTCAGCTGGCAGTTGTATTAGCTTTTCTATCGGGAGTATTTAATGTTATTCCTTATATAGGACCTATTTTTGCAGGAATATTTGGGACAATAATGGGCGTTATTTCCCATTATGGAGGAGTTGCAGATCCTGTATTGGGGACTTTAATAGTTAAATTAGTTCTAATTTTCTTTACCACCCATATTATTGATGTATTCATTTTTCAACCATATATTTACTCAAACAGCGTAAAAGCTCATCCGCTAGAAATTTTTTTAATAATACTTGTTGCCGGTAATATAGGCGGAATAATTGGGATGCTTATAGCAATTCCTGCATATACCGTAATAAGAGTTTTTGCAAGAGAGTTTTTTTATAGATTTAAATTAGTACAGCGGCTCACCGATAGAATAGAATAACACAAATAAAAACTAAATGGAAAAACTAAAAGATATAGTACTTAAATTTAAAATAAATGCCGCAAATTTTACGGTAAGCCCTTTTGGAACAGGTTTAATAAATGACACTTACAAGATAGTAACTCCAAAAGAAAATTTTATTTTACAAAGAATAAATCACAACATTTTTAAAGATGTTGATCTTATGCAAAATAATATACAACGGATAACAGAACATATAAGGAGTAAAGGAGGTAAAACATTAACATTAATTACTACCGTTGATGATAAGCTTTATTATTTTGATGGAACAGAATATTGGAGATTAACAAAATTCATAGAAAACTCTAGGAGTTTTGAACAAGTTACACCAGAACTTGCATATCTTACCGGTGAGGCGTTTGGAAATTTTCAGTATATGCTTTCAGACCTCCCTGGAAATCCATTGGGATATACAATTCCTAATTTTCACAACATGGAGTTTAGATTACAGCAGCTTAATATGGCGTTAACATTAAATAAGGCCGGGCGTTTAAATGCTTTAGAAACAATATTAGAAGGTTTGGTTAAGAAAAATATATCAGTTGGAGAAATTGCAAAAGAATTATTATCTCGCTCTGAATTAATGTGTAAAGCAGAGCGGCTTGGCAGGGAAGGTAAACTTCCAAAAAGAGTTACTCATTGCGATACCAAAGTAAATAATGTGCTTTTTAACAGTAAAGGAGATTTTTTATGTGTTATTGATTTAGATACTACAATGCCGGGATATGTATTATCAGATTTTGGAGACTTTATAAGAACAGCTGGAAATACTGCCGCAGAGGATGAATATGATACAACTAAAATTTCTCTTAATATGGATATTTTTAAATCATTTACTAAAGGATATCTAAATACTGCAAAAGCATTTTTAACCTCTATTGAGATAGAAAATCTTGCTTATGGAGCAAAACTTCTTACATACATGCAAGCTGTTCGTTTTTTTACAGATTATATAAATGGAGATACCTATTATAAAATAAAGTATCCACAGCACAACTTTGTTAGAACAATGGCTCAATTAACATTGCTTAAAAGCATAGAAGAGCACGAACACGAGATGAATTTATATATTAAAGATTTAATAGATAACAAATAAACATATATTTTATTATGAAAAAACTATTTATAATTTTTACACAAGTTGTCCTTTTTGCATTTATTGCCGCAAGTTGCTGTAATAATACGCCAAAAGAACCTATAAGCAATATTATAGCTGTAGCAACGCCAGAACGCCCTGCAGGACAAACAGATGTACTTAAACTAACTTGCAATCCAATTCCTGTAGTAAGAGTTGGTTTTATTGGTTTAGGAATGAGGGGACCCGATGCCGTAAAACGGTTTACATTTATGAAAGGAGTAGAAATTAAAGCTTTATGTGATTTACGCGCCGATAGAGTAGATTTTTGTCAAAACATCCTTAAAGAATCTGGGTTTCCCAAGGCAACAGGGTATAGTGGAAGCGAAGATGCCTGGAAACAAGTGTGCGAAAGAGACGATATAGATTTAATTTATATTGCAGCAGATTGGAAACGCCATACACCTATGATGCTATATGCTATGAACCATGGAAAACACGTAGCTTGCGAGGTACCTGCCGCAATGAATATGGAGGAAATTTGGAGCGTTATAAACACCGCTGAAAAAACCAGAAAACACTGTATGCAATTAGAAAATTGCGTTTACGACTTCTTTGAACTCACAACCCTTAACATGGCACAACAAGGAGTATTTGGAGATATTTTACATGTAGAGGGAGCATATATCCATAATTTAGAGGAGTTTTGGGATGAGTATTATCAAGATTGGAGACTTATATACAATAAAGAAAATAGAGGTGATGTATACCCAACACATGGTATGGGACCTGCTTGCCAACTTCTTAATATACACAGAGGTGATAAGATGAATTATCTTGTATGTATGGATACTAAACCTGTTTCTATTCCGGCTTTTATTAAAGCAAAGCGAGGCGAAGAGATAAAAGATTTTAAAAACGGTGACCATACAATGACTATGATTAAAACAGAACAGGGAAAAACAATACAAATTCAGCACGATGTTGCCAATATTCGCCCCTATAGCCGTATGTATCAACTAACCGGCACAAAAGGATTTGCAAATAAATATCCTATAAGCGGATATGTACTTGAAACATCCCAACTAACATCTGATGTAGCTCCAGATCATGAAAATTTATCAACTCATAGTTTTGTACCGGAGAATGTTAAAAATGCCCTTATGGAAAAATATAAACATCCTATTCATAAAGATTTAGAGGAGATAGCAAAAAAAGTTGGAGGACATGGAGGAATGGACTTTGTTATGGATTACCGGCTTGTTTATTGTCTGCAAAACGGTCTTCCATTAGATATGGATGTTTACGATTTAGCAGAATGGTGCTGCCTTGCTCCTTTAACTAAAATTTCACTTGAACATGATTCTGCTCCTGTAGAAATTCCCGATTTTACTCGTGGTGGATGGAATAAATCTAACAAATTAGAATTTGCGACAGTTGAAAATAAATAAATTATTAGATAACGTAAAATAAATAATAATTAAGAAACGGCGATAACCCAAAAAGTTATCGCCGTTTTTATTACCTTATTTAGTATTAAAAATACTATTTTTTGTTTTCTTCTATGAATTTAATATATTTATCATAAGCAGCTTTATATTCTGGTTTCTTATCACGGAAACGGAAATATATTTGTTTAAGGTATTCTGCACAGCCTGCTTTAAGTTCTGCATCTTCTGTTAGAGTAAAAGCTCTCTCAAAAGGATCGATTGCATTTTCAAGGGCTTTTTCCATTTTAGACTGTAACTCCGCAAATTTAGCATCATCTAATTCTTGTTGAGCTTTTTCTTGCAATTCAACTGCTAAAGAATAGTATGCATCTCCCTCACTAAATGGCGCAAAGAAATACTTAGCATCAACTACAGCCGATTTTTTGAAACTAGCAATAGCGTCTTCTAATTTTCCTAATTTCTTATATACATTACCCTCTGCATAAAATAAACTTGGGTTAGCTGGCTCATTCTGTTGTGCAACTTTTAAGAAACCAAGAACTTTCTCTGGATTATCGTTTGACTCTAAATAAACATTAATTAAAGCTACAAGGATTCCTTGGCTTGAAGGATATTTTGTAAACCCTGCTGATAAAAGATCTTTTGCCTTGGCAGTATCTCCTGTTAGTTTATATGCATCTGCAAGCGTTGCATAAACGTCACCTTTTTGATCATAATTTATAGACAAGCAATACTCAAGAAATTTGATTGTTCTGGCATGTTCACCTGCAAGAGAAGCTGTAACAGCTGTATAGTAAGCCATTGTACTATCAACTAACCCAATAAGTGGATTAGCAGCAATAGACCATGCTTTTTCAAAATTTTCTGAAGCTTGTTTGTTATTGCCAAGTGTATAAGAAGACATGGCATCATTAACAAATCTTGATTGTAAAGATTTTAAAGACTCTGTAAGAACTTTTGAAGATGATTTTTTAGCATCTAATTCTTCTGCTTTAAGAAAAGCATCATAAGCTAATTGAAGTGAATTTTCTTTAAGTACAGGAGTTTTTACGAGCCAAGCGGCAAGAATACCACTTTCATCATAAAATAAAGCTTTATCATCATAAGTGTCTACAGTAAATTCTCTCCCATTCTTTTCCTCTTGCGCAGATGAAATTATAGGTTCATCCTTTAGGAGAAGTTTAATTTGCAGCTGAGAAGCACCCTGCCATATCCCTTTTATTGGAGAATCATAGCACTCCAAATAGGCATTTCCTAACTTAACCCAAGTTGCTGGATTTGAACTCTTCTTAGGATTTTCTGTCTCCAGCTTAGCCTTATCAAGACTTTTAATAGCATCGGCAGCCGCTTTGCTTTGCGCATTTATCTGTGCTGCAAATAGTAATAATACTACTGAGATAAATAATTTTTTCATTTCTATAATTAATTTAATTTGTGATTTACGGATCTATAAATTTTTTTATTCTTCTGGAATATCTATAGGTTTTTCTTCGCTTTTATTAACTACACATACAGCCGCAATACTATCCCCTTCCCTTATGTTTATAAGTCTAACTCCTTGAGTAGCTCTACCGGCAACTCTTATATCAGATACTGCCATTCTTATGGTTATACCCGATTTATTAATAATCATTAAATCGTTATCCTCATCAACATCCTTAAGGGCAATAAGATTACCTGTTTTTTCAGTAATATTTAATGTCTTTACACCCTTACCTCCTCTATTAGTAATTCTATAATCTTCTAGCTCCGATTTTTTACCGTAGCCATTCTCACTTACAACTAAAATTGTTCTGGCGTCTTTTGCTTCAATAGAAGGGTCAACACAAATCATACCAACTACTTCATCACCCTCCTCAATGTTTATTCCTCTAACACCTGAACCTGTTCTACCTATTGGTCTTGCGTCAGATTCATTAAATCTTACACATTTGCCATCGCGTCCGGCTATAAGTATTTGGCAATTGCCATCTGTAAGTATTGCCTCTAGTAATTCATCACCTTCGCGTATAGTTATAGCATTTACGCCATTAGCCCTAGGACGTGAATAAGCTTCTAGCGAAGTTTTCTTAACGGTTCCTCTCTTTGTTCCTAAAACTATAAAATTATTATTTATATATTCTTCATCGCTAAAGCTCTTAATATTTATATAAGCACAAACTTTATCTTCTTGCTCAATATTAATCACATTTTGTATGGCACGTCCTTTTGATGCCTTGGTTCCCTCTGGAATTTCGTACACCTTAAGCCAGAAACATTTACCGTTCTTTGTAAAGAATAACATTGTGCTGTGCATATTGGCAACATATATATGCTCTATAAAGTCCTCATCTCTTGTAGTACTCCCCTTAGCACCTACACCTCCTCTGTTTTGTAATCTATATTCCGAAAGAATTGTCCTCTTTATATATCCTAAATGTGATATTGTAATTATAACATCATCGTCGGAATAAAAATCCTCGGGATTAAATTCATCTGCAGAAGGGACAATTTCAGTTCTCCTTTCATCGCCAAATTTAGCTTTTAGTGCAATTAATTCGTCCTTTACAATTTCCATCTGTAACTCATAGCTTGCCAAAACTTCTTTTAAATGTTGAATAAGTTTTACAAGTTCGTCATACTCGCTTTGTAATTTACCTCTCTCTAAGCCTGTTAACTGACGTAAACGCATTTCAACAATTGCTGTTGCTTGAATATCTGTAAAACTGAACCTTTCTATAAGGCCATTTTTAGCATCATCAACAGTTTTTGAATTACGAATAATTGCAATTACCTCATCTATAAAATCTAATGCTTTAAGCAATGCCTCTAAAATATGTGCTCTTGCTTCGGCCTTCTTTAACTCAAATTGGGCTCTTCTTACAATTACATCGTGCCTATGACGTACAAAATATTTTATTAATTGCTTAAGATTAAGAAGACGTGGTTTTCCATCTACTAAAGCAATATTATTTACCGAAAAGCTTGATTGAAGTGCTGTGTATTTAAATAACATATTTAGTACAACGTTTGCTACCGATCCCATTTTAAGGCGGATAACTATACGCATACCGTTACGGTCACTCTCGTCATTTATATATGAAATGCCCTCAATTTTTTTATCTTCTACAAGCTCAGCTATTTTTTCAATTAGCTCTTTTTTATTAACCATGTAAGGGATTTGGTGTATTACTATTGTCTCCCTCCCATTATCACTAACTTCAATATCTGTTTTTGCTCTTACAACAATTCTGCCTCTACCGGTTTCAAAAGCATCTTTTATTCCTTGATAACCTTGAATTATTCCTCCGGTTGGAAAATCGGGACCATGAACATATTTAATAAGCTCATCAATTGTAATTTCATTATTAGCTATATACGCTATAATTGCATCACATATCTCATTAAGATTATGAGGTGGCATATTGGTTGCCATACCAACTGCAATGCCGGAAGCTCCATTTAATAATAATAGCGGCGCTTTTGCCGGTAAAACTGATGGTTCTTGGAGAGTATCGTCAAAGTTATTTCTAAAATCTACAGTATCTTTATCTAAATCTTGGAGAACCTCTTCTGCAAGTGCATTGAATCTAGCTTCTGTATAACGCATTGCAGCAGCCGAATCGCCATCTATTGAGCCAAAGTTACCTTGTCCTTGAACAAGCATATATCTTAAACTCCATTCTTGGGCCATTCTTACCATTGCCTCATACACGCTTGAATCTCCATGTGGGTGATACTTACCTAGTACCTCTCCAACAATACGTGCAGATTTTTTATATTGCCCGCCCGAAGTAAGCCCTAGCTCGCTCATTCCATATAAAACTCTTCTGTGAACGGGTTTTAAACCATCTCGTACATCTGGAAGTGCTCTTGATACAATTACCGACATTGAATAGTCGATATACGCACTTTTCATCTGATCCTCAATGTTGATCTTCTGTATCCTACCTTGTGTTTCTTCTAATTCCATTATCTAACAAAAATTTATCTTACAGAATTCCGACTACTATAACGCGGAATTAACGGTCAAAAGTACGCTTTTTTTTTGAGAAAATGAAGTAAAACCCAACTTTTTTAAGTAATTTAGCGGAAATTTTAATTTGTATGCATTTACAGTTATCTAACGAACTCAACGACATTATAACCTATTCAAAAGAAGAAGCAATTAGATTGGGCAATTACACTATTTCAACCGATCATTTAATACTTGGAATAATAAGGCATGGCGAAAATATGGCCGCCGAAGTTCTTTTGTCTATGGGAATAAATTTATCGGAACTTAAAACAGCTATTGAGGCAAAAATAGGCGGGGCAGAATGTATCCCGATAGAAAATTCAGAGAAACTAACTCTATCAAAAGCATGCGAAAATGCTCTTAAGATAATGTTTCTTGAAGCAAGATCTATGCACGAGATAAAACCAACTCCAGGACATCTTCTCCTTGCAATTTTAAGAGGTCAAGATTGTGCTTCAATTGATATTCTTGAAAGTAGAGATATTAGTTATGAAAGAGTGCGGCTAAAGTTAGGTGGTGAACCAATTATCGGGGAATATAATAATATTGAAGAAGAGAATAAAGAGATGAAAAAATCTAATCTAAATATGAGTGTACAGGGAAATGAGGAATTTGCAGAAGAAGAGAAAGGGAGCGCAAACGAAGAGGGGAAAGAAATGCTTAAAAATATTTCTAAGCGCGAGAAAAAGGGAATGGGTTCATCAACTCCTGTTTTAGATAGTTTTGGCTACGATTTAACTCAGGCAGCAGCTGATGATAAGCTTGATCCGGTTGTTGGTAGAGATAAAGAAATTGAGCGTCTAGCTCAAATATTAGGCAGAAGAAAAAAAAATAATCCGGTAATTATAGGTGATCCCGGAGTTGGTAAATCGGCCATTGCAGAGGGGCTTGCAATAAAAATATCTCAAAAGAAGGTATCTAGAGTACTAATGGACAAAAAAATAATCTCCTTAGATATAGGTTCTATTGTTGCCGGAACAAAGTATAGGGGACAATTTGAGGAGAGAATGAAGGCCATTTTAAACGAAATGAATAAAAACCCCCACATTATATTATTTATTGATGAAATACACACCCTTGTTGGTGCAGGTGGCGCTGCCGGATCATTAGACGCGGCAAATATGCTAAAACCAGCATTGGCAAGAGGCGAAAT
The DNA here is from genome assembly GCA_036659275.1 of Bacteroidales bacterium. Taxonomy (GTDB): domain Bacteria; phylum Bacteroidota; class Bacteroidia; order Bacteroidales; family UBA932; genus Egerieousia. Next base: position 20,585 of record JAVXCW010000028.1, read on the forward strand.
ACAATGTATTGGAGCTACAACTTTAGATGAGTTTAGGCAATTTATAGAAAAAGACGGAGCTCTGGAAAGAAGATTCCAAAAAATTATGGTTGAGCCAACCGATTTTAATCAAACTCTAGAAATATTGCAAAACATAAAAGGCCGCTACGAAATACATCACAATGTAATATATACAGATGAAGCTATAAAATCGTGCATTAGCCTTAGCCAAAGGTATATTACCGATAGGTGTCTTCCCGATAAAGCAATTGATATAATGGATGAGGCAGGAAGCCGCGTACATCTTAAAAATCTTAAAATTTCAAAAAAAATACTAGATTTAGAGAGTGCCCTAGAAACTATTCATTTAGAAAAACAGAAAGCAGTTGCAAGTTCCAATTTTGAAAATGCTGCAATGTATAGGGATATTGAAAGAGATAAAAAAGGGGAGCTGGTATTAGAGCAGAATAAATGGGAGAAAAAGCAAACTCGTAACCCTAGTACTGTTGATAAAGAAGATATTGCAGAGGTTTTAAGTATGTCTACAAATATTCCTGTTAACAGAATAGCAGAAAGCGAAGGAAATAAACTTATGAACATGAGCAAAACCCTACGCGAAAAAATTATAGGACAAGATGATGCTATAGATAAAGTTACGCGCGCTATACAAAGAAATAGAGCCGGACTTAAAGATCCTAATAAACCAATAGGTACTTTTATTTTCTTAGGGCCTACCGGTGTTGGTAAAACACAGTTAGCAAAAGTATTAGCTCAATATCTTTTTGACTCAACCGATAGTATAATAAGAATTGACATGAGCGAGTTTATGGAAAAACACGCTGTTAGCAGGCTAATAGGTGCGCCTCCGGGGTATGTGGGATATAATGAGGGGGGACAGCTATCGGAGAGGGTGCGTCGCAAGCCTTATTCTGTAATTTTACTGGATGAAATTGAGAAAGCCCATCCCGATATTTTTAATTTGCTATTGCAAGTTTTAGATGAAGGAAGGCTCACTGATAGTAATGGCAGATATATAGATTTTAGAAATACAGTGCTTATTCTTACCTCAAATATAGGAAGTAAAGAGCTTAATGAACATGGCACAGGACTTGGCTTTGCAAACTCAACAAAACGAGATGTTGTAGGATCTGGCAAGAATATTATTGAAAAGGCAATAAAGAAGACGTTTGCGCCAGAGTTTCTTAACAGATTAGATGAACAAGTATTATTTAATTCTCTTAGCAAATTGGATATTGAAAAAATTATTGATATTGAAATTAAAGAAATATTTACCCGTATAGAGCAAACAGGATATAAACTTAAACTTCCACACGATGTAAAGAAATTTGTAGCAGAAGTGGGCTACGATCCTCAATATGGCGCCCGTCCACTAAAAAGAGCGATACAACGTTATATAGAAGACCCTGTTGCAGAAGTAATTATATCGGGAAAAGCAAAGCACGGAACATTAATAACTCTTCGCTTAAATAAAGAGAAAAATGGAGTTGAAACCTCTATTCCTTCATAAGAAATTTACGGCTCCCCATATTATAAATTTTATAATAATTACTTAGAAAAGATTGCGGAAGTTGTGCTACTTTCTCAATCTTTTCTTCTGTTATTTGTTTGTTTAGAGAATTATATTCTGTGAGTAATTTGCGTTCGGACAATCGTTTATAAGAGTTCCTGTTTACATAATACAATACTTTGCTTTTTTCTCCTACAAAAGTAAACCCAAGCTTTTCATAAACAGTTCCGGCAGACCATTCATTATCGGAATACGTCATCACCTCAACTTGTTCTATATCTCCATTTTTAATTTCTGTAATAAACGCCTTTAACAATTTTCCCATCCCCCCTACTACCCTAATATTTGGTAATGAGGCATAACGCACCCACTCATAAGATTTAATCATAATAATATCACTAGAAACATTTTCCTTTGGAATATTTGCAAAAGGGTTATTCACGCTCCTTCTCATAGGGCGATATTGAGAGAATGAAGCAACAGCAACTACCTCGTTATTATATATTAAAGCATATTTATATTTACTTTTAGCATCTCCATATGTATGGTATTTTTCTAAAAAATGCTGCACTAAATCTAATACAGAACAATTATTTCCTTTTAAATTTAAAAACTCGCCTCCATTTAATATGGTGCATTTCCTTGCAAAAATGCTTGTAAACCTTCCTATTCGGGTCATAATTCTCTCCTGCACAAGTTCTTTACTATGCCACCATCTATCTTCATACAAATAGAGTAAATCTATATCACAAGTAATTAATTTATTATTTATTTCATTACTACATTGCATTGCATAAATAAGTACAATCCCAAAATTGCGTTCTTTAAAAGAGAAAACATTCTCATATTCAACAAAGTCCACATTAAGTGTTTGCAAAAAATTTATAAATGAAGTTTTAAAAATATCTTCCATATTATATAAAATTTGTAAATTTACTACAAAGAAGAAAATAATTTTGCATAACAAAAAAAAATGTCTACTTTTGCACTCCTCAAAACGATTCGCTAGCTCAGCAGGTAGAGCACAACACTTTTAATGTTGGGGTCTTGGGTTCGAGCCCCAAGCGGATCACTTAAAACAGAAAGAAACAAAGTTAACTATTCCAAACCTTGCCTATTTCACATAATCTTTCACACATCGCACACCGCCTTTTTCATTCTCTCCGTGCAATAAGAATAAAATACCACCCCCATTACTGACGGCAAATCCGGGACGAGTTGGATCGAACTGGAACCTTGTGCGAGAAAAATAATTATTAAGTGTCCAATTACCATCGCTTCCTATGCGAGAGAGCATCAATGCCAACTCTCGCTGATTTGGAATACGGTATCCATTTGGGCAGAGCCGCGTTCCACTCTGAGTTATATCAAAGAGTGATTTCCATGTATAGGCGCCACCAACGGATTCCGTCATAACAGTGAACGCCTTATAGGGTTTGTTAGCAGCTTCACGTTCGTGGTGTGCAGGCAACTCTTCGGTCTCTTGATAATATCCACGTATCGATTGTGCATCGAGCCGGCCGAGCGATATTATGTGTGTGGTTGCATCGTAGGTAGCAAGTTCACTCGGTTTTGTATCTATACCGGCATTACGAGGCACTCCCAGATTGCGGACGCAGCGATAATATACGGGGGTGTTTACCGTTCCGGATGTACTTCCTTCTGCTCTCGAGAGAAATCCGACCGATGAACCCTCCGAAGACCATAAAATCTGAGGATCGTCCTTTTTATTAGTAGTATTACCAAAACTTGATAATACCGTACTGCTAACAAAGTACTGCTCATTCCATGTTGTCCTTTTGTAAAGGCGTGCGGCAGGGTCGCAAGACCATTCGCCTATCCAAATATCGGTCAACTGGTTTATGGATGCCAGATACCACTGCACCTCGCTCGCATCAATTGTGCCATCGCCGTTGTTGTCTCGGTTCATGCGGAGACATTTGTATTTCACAGCATTGTAATTATCTTTTAGCGACCAGTTGTTCTGATTAATGTAAGTGTTCCAACTACGCTCCAACCACATATTAATCGTATTCTTACGTCCGTTACTCTTATCATTTGCAGTAGATACGTATGAATTTCTGTTCTTATCAAACACGACCGGAGTTTCGTCCTGAATCATCTCCGTGCCCCAAGCTGTGTAACCTGTTTCGTTGAGTGAGCGGTTGTACATGGTCTGGATAGCGTGTTGGCGGATTGAATAGACGGCATTGGCTTTCGAACTCTCGTGATCGGGGCTGTATTTAAGATTAGACAAAATGTTCATCACCCGTTGCTGCTGGTTGGTAAACTGTTTCCAGAGCCCATTTACTGCGTTCGAGGCATCGATCGGACTCGTTTCGTAGTAATATTCATTGACAAATGCTGTAAGTTTGACATTGAAATCTGTATCAAACAGATTATTATTATTGCCTATTGCGTGTCGTTTTTGGCTCTCTTTAAGAAGCGCTACCATCTGTTTGACATCGAGCATTTTATCTGTACCGTTCTTAATTTCATTTATGTAGGTATCTAAGTTAACATCTCCGGTATAGATACTATTGTCGCCGGGATAGGCTTGAAAATCGTCGTTGTAGCGTAATCCAGAGTCTTTTTTATTGTTGATTTTAAAATATATCCACTTGTAGTCGAGCGGGTTTACTGCTTCGGAACCTTTCGAAAAAGGAGTGGAAACATTCCAAGTTAGAGTTTCGTTTATGTTCGACTGATTTAAGCTGAGTATAAAAATCTCGTTATGGGCATCCAAATTTAGAATATTCTGTGCCGCCGTGATATCACCCTCACCCCCGGGTCGTTGCTCATTTTCATTACTGACTTCCGACTGTACTTCAATTTCTATTTTGTCCAACGATACAATCTTTACATTGTAGGTATAGTAGGTATTGCGGAGTGTGTTGTAATCATTGACTTTATTGTCACAACCACCAAGGTGTACCGTATATATTACATCGGCAGATATTTCCACCCCACTGCTCGCATTGTATGTGACGTTGCCCCGTAGCTCTACATAAGTTCCCGTAAGGGGTGCATACACGAACTCGCCATTTATCAAACGGTCTCCCAAAGAATTGAGTGTTTTGGTCTGTTTTTCACGCAACGCATAATCTGCAGCATTATCTAAGGTGGCTAAAATATTACTTTTAGGTGTCAGGACATGCTCCATGGAGAAAAAAGAGAAGGTTGCGCCGCTACTCTCAAATTTCGCCCACTCTGTAGTAAAACAGTCGGAAGTTGTGCCACACAAATTAGGAGACTGCTTCATTACGCATATTTTGCTTGGAAGCGACACAATGCGCCAATCGCTTGGAGTGAATGTTACATTATTATTCGTAGTGATGTTGAAGCGTATTTTGGCATCTACACGCTTCAGATAAACAGTTATAGAGTTTGCCACATTTGCACTAACAGTAACATTTTCTGCGAAACCGCTCATAAGGAAGCTCGTACCACGTTCAAAAGATGGGCTCTTAATGCTCACAATAAGAGCCTCAAGATTTGAACGTGAAGTGATTTTATCGAGCATTGCGACCGAAACATCGACAATCGTATTTGCATTTGCAATATTTGCGATTGCAGCTACACTTTTTCCGCTGTTGCACGTCAGCCCATCTATGGTGAGCTGCTTGCTGTCATAAACACTCGCAAAAGTGTAGTACTTTTTGTAGTCGATCGAGCCGTCCGCATTAAAAACGAAGATATAGAGATTGAAGATTTGTCTCTCACTTTGGGGTGTTGTGGTAGCGCGGGTTTTTATGTCGCTCTCCATTGTATTGATCGAGAGGGTCAACGATGAGGGTTTACCCGAAATATTGGGCAACTCTTCTCTCACACAGGCTGCGAGTGTTAGGCAGAGACAAGCTATATAGAATAATCTTTTCATAATTTTCAATCAAAATCGGGAACATTAATGATTTTTGCATCCCAATCAACTACTGTACACGTCAAATTCATACTGCCGAAGGTGTTGAACAACAGGGTAAAGGTATATCGTTTACCAGCCGCCATTGTAGCAACAACACTCTGCATATTACACTCAAATACAATTGTTCGTGCCATGCCGTTAGATATGTACTCTGCCGTAACGGTCAGTTTATCTGTATTGTCAATACTCTGTGGCCAAAGCATAGGGCAGCCATTAGCGGAGGTAATCTGCTGATCTGTCTGCGTCAGTAGAAGATTATTGAGCAGTGCGTTGTTCGTCACCGAAAGCGAATAGGCATTATCGGTGGCATCAGTGGTAAAGGTTTGGGTAATGGCATCCGCCAACTCGTGATGGCATGATGCTTTATGCTTGAAATTGCCGAGGCTGATGTTGGTTACTTTGATTGACTCCCCTATGTTGAGTGTACCGGTTATGCGGGCTTTGAAGTTGATACACGCCAAGGCGTGGCGAAAGTTAAGCAGTACCGGGTTGTTTGTTTGTGTCTTATTGGGGGCTAGTGCACTCAATAATAGGTCACGGTGGTCTGCCACATTGTTGGGAACAGCATAGGTAACTACGGGAGCTCCTACGGTGCATCCGACGGAAACCATATTGTCGGCGCCACTATAGGGAGAGTAGGCGAAGAAGCTAACCGAGCCCTGCGGCCAAAACTTCACCGGTGTATACGTCCACGGTACTCCATTCTTACGTGTTACTTTTACATTGTACATATAGTTGGGATTCGAAGATGTGTTGTACAATCCTGATGCCGCATAGTAGGCAAAGACTCCGAATTCGTTGAAGTTACTGTTGTCGGTTACCGTGCCACGGGTCACACCATCTACATACGGCTCCCCAATCCGGTTGTCGAACCGGATTGCGTCGTCGGCGGGCATTTCGTCATCTTTGCTGCACGAAGCCAAAGTCACCAGAGAACAAACTATCCAAAGCAAGTATCTTTGTTTTTTCATCTTTCATAATTTATGTGTTGTCGGAGCGTCCATTGGGCACTCCACTAGTACTTCGGGAGGGAGATTCAACCCTCCCGAAATTATGCAGGCCGTTGCCGGTGTGCGGTCTATGAGTGATTAAAGAGTGACATCACCACCCACAACATCGTTCCAATTTTCGACTGTCGTTGTAAACGTTATCGGATCTAGCTGGGCCATTGTGCCGTCAATGAGCAAAGTGTAAGTAATTTTATTTCTCATCTTCCATATCTCTGTTGAGACTCCGTCCTTGCTGGACAAGGGAACATTAATGGTGGCAAAGTTTGTATCATCACCTTTCAGGTACTGTTTAACACCTTTCGCGTCTTTGTAATAGAGTTTGCATTGAAGGCTCAGATAACCCCCTGTCTGTGTTGAAGGATCAGGTGTTGTTTTATCCCATGCCGCAAACTCTTGCGGAAGCAGCATCAGAACATTGTTTGTGGTGAAAACATCTTTCACATCTACACCTTTTGTGCCATGTAGCGTAACAGCTGCGGAAGCTACAGTATAGCTCGTGGGTGTCGATTGACCGGCCCATGCTGCGGTTGCGGTTGCCGAAAGGGTAAAAGTGCCCTTTGATTTGATCTTATGGAGCGATATTCCATCCTTAGCAATATCAACATAGAGACTATCATCAGTCTTCACACGAGCCTTGAACAAAATCTGTGTCATGGCGTGATGGAACATAAGATTTACAGCCGTGCCACCGATTGGTTTTGTTTGGTCCAGTGCCGAAGCATACATAAAATCGTCCTGTTTTACAATTTCTGTGGAAACTATGTAATCCGTGAAGACCATGCCACTCGCTTTTGTAAAAGCCGGAGCCACACGGTTAGTATTGCCGAAGGGGGCATAGGCGAAAAAGTTCAGCTTCTTTGCTGCATCTGTCGGCCAGAAACGGGTATCACCACTGTTTTTATAGTCCCATGCCGTACCATTAGAGATTATCGGTGCACCAGCACCGGCAGTACCCATGTAAGGAGCATCAGACGCTGCTGTGCTGAATGCAGTAACTCCAAAAATGTTGCCATTAGCCATAAATTCGTTGTTATTAGCTATCGGAGTTCCTTTAGTAATGGTTGAATAAGAGGAGAAAGCAATCTTGTTTCCGCCCTTATCTAGACCGGAATCAACAACGCTCTCCTTTGCACAATTTGTCATGACAAATGCTGCAAGAGTAATAAGAAGTAATTTTTTCATACTATTTGTTGTTTAAAAAATTTATTAATTGTTTTTATCAAATTACATAGGGATCTCCACATTAACATCGTTCCACTTCTCCAGATCTGGGTTAAAGGCACCGCCTCCGCCGCCGATCACTTCGGGCAGCTCAATTTCTGCATAGATGTGTATGGTTTTGTGCACCCCCTCTGTAACACGAATGCCATCCGTAACATCGAGTGCAACATAATATTTTTGGCCGTTGAGCAGCACAAACTCCATGTTCAGCAAGTAGCGCGTTCCCTCCTGCTCATGCAGTCCAAAGGTCACCTGCTGCTTGGTAATGGTGCCGTCGCGTGTACTTCCTTCGTCGAAGGTGCGATTGTTCAGCACAAATTCGTGGCAAACGCATAGCGGGCTGGTCTTGCCGGAATGAGGGTAATATCCGTCCGAAAAGTTCTTTAAATGGGTGCGGGGTGCGCCGGCAGCGTATTTGAGCCCCTTAACGTGTACAGTAATGTCCGCAACTGAAATCATACGGGTAGGAGTTGTCTGAAACACAACCGCAGGAGTCATCTCTATTTTGTCGGGTTTATACCGCAAATAGTCTATCATCTGCTTGCTCACCTCTATCTTCCGAACAACTGCTCCCGCCACCGTATCAGGCCCTACGACAAAGATTTCCGCTTTGTTGCTCATTGTGGCATATTTAGACACTATCCTCTTTGCAATAAGTGCGAAAGTTTCTATGCGGTTGATACCCACACATTCGATGTTTTTATATTCGGCCGTTGAGTTGTTGAGCACAATGACATCGTAGCACCCTTCGGGTAGCAAAATATCTATTTTCCGGGGATCGTTACTCTGAATAACCGAGCCAAAAGCATTGCCCTGACAGTCGAAAACATAGGCCGAAGCACCATTGGGCGTCAGTTGTGCCGGAGCCCAGTTAGCCTCTATTCTAATGGTTGCACAGTTGCCCGTGGCGTAATAGAGGTCGTCACGTTGGCAGGAGCAGACGAGCACAATACCAATGAGAGTCAATATAGTAAATATACTTTTCATGGCGCAACCTCCCTCTTTTTATAATTTAGCATCCACACCAAAGATATCTTAGCCCGTGTGGGCCCGAACCAGTTTAAGCGGTGTATATCCCATGGGTAATCGACAACTTTAATGTCGCCGTATTTTGTATTGCGTACCAAGTGGTAGGCTTCGTAATCCGAACTCAGATAGCCGAATCCCAATGAATATTCCATTCTTAAATTGCGGGAAATCTTGTGTGCATAGCCAATACTCACACCAACATCTAAGAAATCGCCCTGCACTCCGTTGTCATTGAAGATCTGAAAATCGTATTTTCCACCGCCACCGTACAAGCCGAGACTCCAACCTATCATAACATTGCGCTTTGTTCTGTTGCCCAGCCAGTATTTCACCTCGCCGTGACCTATAAGGAGCTGCATCGTGAAGTTTGATTTAACGCCTCGCCACCACGGAAAGATCCACTCTCCGGCCACCGACCAACGCTTACCAATGGGTACTTCAAGCTCTATATTGAGTGCCGAAACAGCATCGAACAGCAGATTGGTTTTGAGTGCAAAGAGCGGCTTTTTGATGGTTACAAACTGTGGTGAAATAATCGGTTCCTCTGTGACAGGCATCTTTTCTATAACCTGCTCGACAGTATCGATTGGTGGCATGAGGATTGGTTGTTCAATCGGTTTTTCTACCTCCTGCTTTTTATAATATACCACACAAGTTGTTGCCGCTCTCAGATACATAAGATAGTGGTTGGTGATGTAGCTCCACGCTCGGCCTTTACCAATCTGTTTCACTCGCCACTCTTTGGTGGCCGGATTAACATCCTGTGAGAGCGTTTTTAATAGCTGCTCTTTATAGGGAGCATTGCCGTCCGCCTCAACAAGCCGCCTTAGACCCTCCCAATCTTCCCCGATAGAGCGAGCGAAAATTGTGTGCTGGTTGATGTTGGGGTATTTCCAAACAATGTAGCCCTTCATTGCTTTGGCACGACGTAAAGCGAGTACCTGATTGTATTCAACCACTCCCTCTAATGATGCCGAAGCAGTAATCACTACTGAATCAATCTCTGCAATTTTATCAGTTAATATCCAATCTATCTTTAGAAGTGAGGCTGCATTGTTCATATATCCGCTATCAATGACAGACTTATCAAAACGAAAACGAATCAAGCTGCTTTCGCACTCAACCTTATCCATTGCAACCAAATCGCACCTTGTTTGTGCTTTCACCACAGAGAGCGATGTCACAACCGTAATAGCTACTATTAGGATATATTTTCTCATTATATAATATAATATAATATAATTATTATATATAAATCATTTTTACTTGATTTTTCGCTCCATGGTAGTTTCTTGTCATTTACTATTCTGGCTGTAAATAACGTAATAATTATCTAAACTACACTTACCAATTCTTAGCTTTGTTTGACACATTATTACTATCGGGCTTAAATTTATTTTAACTCATCTATTTACAGATAGTAAATTTAATCTAATCTTGGCTGCCGTATCGCCGTACTGACTTTTGCAATATTTGTTAAAATGGCAGCGCGAAGAGAAATTAAACTCGTCCACAATCTCCTTTATAGACACGTTACTCTGCCCAAGCCTCCCTATGATATGTTTTGCTTTTTGTCTCTGCATCCATTTATAGGGCGGTTCGCCAAATTCGGCGACAAACAGATTGTGAAAATAGATCTGCGAATAACCGCAATATCCGGCAAGTTGCTTAGCTGTTTTGGCATCCATATAATACTCCATCACGGTACTTCTGAAATCTAATGATATACCAATCATCGGGTAGAAAAATTGTGCCAGATCTTCCTTGCTGTAATGCGTGCGGAATATCATAAACAGCTCTTTCTGCTTTATTTCGTGCAGGTAACGGCAGTTGATTCCATCGGAGATATACATCTTAAGCAACAGTAAATAGTGGTAGAGGGTTTGGCAAATCGGTAGACTTTTAAACTCATACTGCACATTTTGTTTTATGTTGATAATTGCGTTAAGCCCCGTCTTATCGCACAAGCGTAACGGTGCATCGTAGATATGCACAATAAAGCTGCACTTAGTAAGTGCCTCCCCTCGGCAATCCGCCGACTTAGGCAGAAAAATCATCTCCCCTGCACCAAATTCCTTATTGGGAAACTCATTGTAGCACACTTTCATTCTTCCTTCAAGGATAAAAAACAGGTGTTTCTCCCGTTTATCATTTACACCAAAAACGGTTCCCTTATCAATCTCCACGTACTTGAAACCTAATCGCACTTCGGTTAGGTACTCAGAACACGCCTTGTGTTCCTCCATATAGAAAATGCCCATAATATATTATTTTTAAGTTAGTTATATTCCTTATTTCATAAATTAATTTTTTAGTGTTTCTATAAAAGTTTCTGTATGTATTTAACTTATATTTTAATTCAATTGACTGCTGTTATTCTGTTCTTCAGCATTTTTTGTTTCATACATCTCTCTGTTAACTCTTCAATTATCTTATTCGCTAACTGTTTAGAGAGTCCTATTTC
>JAVXCW010000029.1:0-31663 GCA_036659275.1 Bacteroidales bacterium
AATTTATAGAATCCAAGTTCTCATAATCTATTAAAATCATGGATGTTTCCTTCTCTTGCTTACAAGACAGAATGGAAAAAACCAATAATAATAAAATAAGTTTTCGCATGGTATAATTATTTGCTTTACAAGGATTTTAGGCGGTAAGTCTCTCCAAAGCTATCCGCACCAACTTCTCCATCATAGGTTTATAATTGGGGGCAGCCCCTTTATGATATCTGTTAGCAATAATGCAGCAGACGGTTCCGGCTCGGTGACCAAGTTTTTTAGAAAGGCCGGCAAGGGCGGAACCCTCCATCTCAAAATTAGTAATTTTATAATCCTGATAACTGAAATGCTCAAATTTTGCCACCATATCAGGCATAGCAAGGGGCAAACGCAATACCCTTCCCTGCGGTCCGTAGAAACCGGATGCAGAGATAGTTACTCCACGTACTGTAATATCTTTAAAAAGGTTTATTAAATCTTCACTTGCCCTAACAAAATATGGGGCAGGTAAATGTTTATCCCAATCTACAGCTTGCACAAAGGCATCTTCCATTTGTTGCCATGTAACTTCATTGCGCCCTGCATACCAATTAAGTAATCCATCGCACCCTACAGAAATATGAGAGAAAACAAATGATCCAATAGGAATATCGGGCTGAATTGCACCAGAAGTACCAATACGTAATAACCTTAAACTCTTTTTATTTTCTTTTACTGTTCTAGTATTAAAATCTATATTTACCAAAGCATCCAGCTCGTTTACCACAATATCTAAATTATCTGTTCCTATACCCGTTGATAAGACTGTTATTCTTTTGCCATTATAGCGCCCGGTAACAGTAACAAACTCGCGCGATTCTCTTCTAAATTCTTTAGATTCAAAAAACGAAGAAACCATTTCTACACGTCCAGGGTCTCCAACCAAAATTACAGTATCAGCTAATTCTTGGGGCTTTATGTGAAGATGAAATATTGATCCGTCGTTATTTATAATGAGTTCTGATGCTCCTATTTTTTCCATAATAATATATATTTCGTTAAATATGTTAAAGAATCAAAATTAGTAATTTTTTTTATTTAATTTTGCATCTCAATTAAAAACATACTACATATGATACAAAGAATACAAACACTTTTCTTATTAATTGCAAGCGGATTGCTTTTTTCTCTATTTTATAATGATTTTACGTATAGCATAGATGGAGCAATACAATATATACAATATACCCCTTTTCTAGTATTTACCGTTGTAACATTCATTGTGAGTATTATATCAATATGTCTATTTAAGTATAGAATGTTACAAATGCGTACTTGTGTTTATAACATGCTTATACTAATAGCATATCAGGCATGGATTGCATATATGTTTTTTACAAGAATAGATGGAACTGCTTTTTCAATTACTGCTGTATTCCCAATAGTTGCAGGAATTCTTATATTTATAGCTTTTAGATATATAGCAAGGGACGAAGCTCTTGTACAATCTGTTAACTCTCTAAGAAGAATACATAAAAACCATAAAACAGCCAAGAAATAGTTTTCACAATAATTTTATTGCTCTTTAGAACAATATTTCTTTATTACGCTATAAGCCTCTTGTATTCCTAGCTCTCCCGATTTACTTAAATCTATACACCCTTTCTCTTTATCTTTAAGATAAATAAGAATGAGCCCTCTATTGTAATATGCCTCTCCCATTGCAGGATACAACTCAATTGCTTTAGTATATTGATTTATAGCCTCGGGAAGATCGCTAGAGAGACAATATAAATTGCCTAAGTTATAATACGTAAATGGAAATTGCGGCATAAGGTTAACAGCCTTATTCATATCGTGTATGGCAGATGTATAATCATATTTTTTATATTTCTGCTCTTGCACTCTAGCGCGCGTAGCACCGGTATTATCTAAAGTAAGTATTTGTACATTATTTTCCATTGAAGAGATAAAATCTATCATCTCCGATTGTAAAGCCCCCCTATTTATATAGTAAAACGTTTGTGACGGTTCGTTTTCAATGGCTTTATCATAATATGATAAAGCAGTATTATACTGATTATTTTTGCCATCTATCATTGCTTTAGCAAACATTAATTTCCCTATTGCTTTGTTTTTATTTTCGCTTTGCGAGGCTGCATCAATCTCCTCAATAGCTCCTTTTATCTGCGCATCATAAGATGCCGTATTAAACAGTGCTCCATCTTTTGATGCAGTAAGTTCTATTGGAATAGGTATTAATTTGATAAAGTCCCCCATTGCTTTATTTTCATATTTATGCTCAAGGGCCATTAATTGTTTATTTCCCTCAGAAAGATTAAATTTAAACAATGGCTTTAGTCTTATATCAATATCTCTATGTTGTAATAATTCATTATTAAAATCTTTTTTTGCAAAATCTGCATCAAAAGAGAGTAATTTATCATATTTTTTTGTGGTATCTGCAAAGATAGCCAACCCTACGCTATCACCAGTTTTCATCTGATATTCACGCACTTTAGCATGAGCTATCTGAGCATCTTTTTTGGCCGAATTAAATTGTCCTAGCTGTGTTTTTACATAAGAACGGTTCATATACGCTTTTGCAAAATCGGGGTATAAATTTATAGCCTGAGAATAGTCATCCATAGCATCGCGATAACGTCCAAGCTCCATAAATACACCTGCCCTATTAAAATAAGCCAGCACATTATTTGGATTTACAGTAATAACTCTGTCGTAGTCGTCCAATGCATTATTATAATCGCCAATCTGAGCTCTAATAAGAGCTCTATTATATAAAGTGAGGGCATTACCGGGATCTTGATTAAGCACTGTATTTAAGTCTGCCATTGCTCCATTAATATCCATTTTATTATACTTTATAAGTGCCCTATTAAAATACGCAAATGTATTAAGGGTATCTAGGCGAATAGCATTATTAAGATCTTCTAGTGCTGCCTCATTATTATCCTGCATTGCATATATTCTAGAACGTCGTATATATCCCTCGGGATCAAATGTATTTATCCTTATAGCCTTATTATAATCGTTAATAGCCTTTGTTGTATCGCCCAAATAGAGATAACACGCTCCACGATTAAGATAAGCATCGGCCTCTTTTGGTTCTTGTTTAATAAAACGATTAAAATCTACAATCGCCTTATCAAATTGCTGAGATAGAAAATAGGTTACTCCCCTACTAAAATAAAGCCCTGTATAACTAGGTCTTAAGCCAACAGCCTCCTCTAAATCTTTAAGAGCCAAATCATATTTACCAGTACGGCTTAACGTAATTGCTCTATAATGATATGCCGGAGTATATATTGGATTAAGTCTTAACGATTTATTAAAATCTTTTTCAGCTCCAATAAAATCGCCTAAATTATATTTTGCTATTCCCCTAAAAAAATAAGCATCGTAGAGAGTACTATCTAATCTCGATAGGATATTAAAATTTTCAATTGCGGCAGAATATTTACCATCAATAAGAAACTGCCTTCCCCTATTAAAAAACTGGTCTATATCGTACTGTGCAAAAGATGAAGCCGCAAAGCAGCACATTATAATTGAAAGGAGAAGTCCTTTTATATTTTTCATTTTTATTTCCTTGCTTTTCTATTTGTGTTCCTTTTCTATTTGTGTGCCACTTTCTTGTTTAACCACTGTGGCCGTGCAATAAGATTCATCATGTGTTGAATTGAACTAGCCCTCTTATTTATATATGAAGTTGGCGAATTTGCCCTCCTCTTTAAAGGATTAGGAAGTGTTGCCGCAATTAAAGCAGCCTGTCTTTGGCTTAATTTATATGCTCTAGTTTGAAACAATTTTTGGGCGGCAGCCTCTGCTCCAAATACACCTCGTCCCATCTCCGCAATATTAAGATATACCTCCATAATTCTCTCTTTTCCCCATATTACCTCAATTAGGGCAGTAAAATAAACTTCAAATCCCTTTCTTACCCAACTTCTACCGGGAAAAAGAAATACATTTTTTGCAGTCTGTTGCGATATAGTACTAGCCCCCCTCAATTTTTTACCCCGTTTATTGGCATCAATAGCATTATCTATCTCAACCCAATCAAAACCATTATGATCTAAAAAACGAGTATCCTCGCTAGCCATTACAGCCATAGCCATATTGGGCGAAATTTGGGCAAGTGGCTTCCATGTCTTTGTTGTATTATAGGTATCATCTCCAAAATTTTGGAAAGTACGCACTATCATAAGTGGCGTAAAATACACCGGCATCCATTTAAGTGCAAAAACAAAAGATACTGTGGCAATTACAAACCCCACAGGAATATATATTAAAAGTATTCTTATAAACTTTTTATGCCCCTTATGCTTCATTTGAAAAATTAGAGTATTTTTGCAAATATAAGAAATACCTTTAAATGAACACTCATAGAATAACCACTTTAATATTTTTTCTTTTAATTTCGTTTGCAGTATTCTCACAAGTACACTCTTCGGGTACATATGAATATCTAATAACAATACAACAGCAACAGAAACATATTAAGGAACTTACATCGTCACAAGCAACCGGAAGAGCCGTAGGAACAATAGGCTCAACGCATGTAAAAGATTATATAATAGAAGCCTTTGAAAAATACGGATTAAGGGAATGGCGCAACTCCTATTCCCATAAATTTGCTGTTCCGCGTGGGAAAAACTCTAAAATAGGAGCTCCCCCAATAACAGGTTGTAATGTAGTTGGATACATTCCTTCACAAATTCCAGCAAGCAACTATATAATAATAGGGGCGCACTACGACCACATGGGAATGATGAATGGAAGACTATTCCCTGGAGCAGATGATAACGCATCGGGAGTTACCGTATTACTAGAGCTTGCAAAGGCATTTGGAGAAATGAGCAAGCACCAAAAAATTACAAAAAATATTGTATTTGCAGCATTTGACGCCAATAATTTAAACTTAGCAGGTAGCAGAGCTTTTGCAGCAAATCTTCATATTTCTCCCGATAGAATAAATTGCATGATTAATATAGATCAAATAGGGAGTAATCTTGCCCCCCCTGCCGCCGATTCCTCTTACCTGCTCATTTTAGGAGCCGATAAGTTAAAAGAGTGGGACAGGGAACAAATTACTATATGTAATAATCTCTCAACAGAGCCACTAGATATAGATTTTACCTATTACAACAGCAAATCATTTTATAATATATTCTACAAACTATCCGACCAACGTCCATTTACAGAAAAAGAAATCCCCGCGCTTTTATTTACATCGGGGATAACAAACTACACAAATAAAGAAAGTGATAATATTTCCCATATCTCTTTTCCAACACTTAACAAACGAATTAAACTAATATACAAATTTGTATATCAGCTAATACAAACAAACTAAACCGTAGCAAGTTGCTCCTCTATTCGTATAAGTTGATTATACTTAGCCATTCTATCGGAACGACTCATAGAGCCTGTCTTTATTTGACCTGAATTAGTAGCAACAGCAATATCAGCTATTGTATTATCTTCGGTTTCTCCCGATCTATGAGAAATTATTGTAGCGTATTTATTTTGCTGCGCCAATTCAACAGCGTCTAATGTTTCTGTAAGAGTTCCTATTTGATTTACTTTTATGAGAATTGCATTTGCACATTTCATTTTAATTCCTTTGGCAAGATATTTTACATTTGTTACAAATAAATCGTCTCCAACTAATTGACATTTATCACCTAGCCTTTTTGTTAACAATTGCCACCCTTCCCAATCATCTTCTGCCATGCCATCTTCTATAGAATCTATCGGGAACCGTTTTATAAGGTTTTCTAAATAATCTACTTGCCCGGCCGAAGTCATTTTTACGCCAAGGTCTCCCTCAAATTTGGAATAATCGTAATGTCCTTTAATATAAAATTCAGAAGCCGCACAATCTAAAGCAATTGTAATATCTTTTGCAGGAATATAACCCGAGTTTTGTATAGCACACATAATGTAGTTAAGTGCTTCTTCTGCACCGGCAAAACTTGGAGCAAACCCTCCCTCATCTCCTACCGATGTACTAAGTCCGGCATCTGAGATAAGTTTTTTAAGATTATGAAATACGTTGGCTCCCATCATAATAGCCTCTTTTATTGATTCGGCACCAATGGGACGAATCATAAATTCTTGAAACGATATTGGAGCACATGAATGTGCTCCGCCGTTTATTATATTCATCATAGGAATTGGTAAAACATGAGCATTTACCCCTCCTATGTATCTATAAAGTGGAATTTTAAGATAATTAGCGGCTGCTTTTGCTACAGCTAGCGATACTCCCAAAATTGCATTTGCCCCAAGTTTAGATTTATTTGGTGTACCATCTAGCTCTATAAGAGTTTTGTCTATATTGCGCTGGTTAAGAACATTCATTCCTATAAGTTTTGCTGCAATTATAGTATTAACATTCTCTACTGCTTTGAGTACTCCCTTGCCGGAATATCTTTGGGAATTACCATCTCTTAGTTCAAGAGCCTCATTGGTTCCTGTTGAAGCTCCGCTGGGAACACTGGCACGCCCACACACTCCGTTAATAAGGAGAACATCAACCTCAACTGTAGGATACCCCCTAGAATCAAGAATTTCTCTTGCTATAATATTAGAAATTTCCATACCAAATTTATTATTTAAATTACAAACTGTTTAAACATATAGGGGTAGAAAAAGTTTACATTCTTATTAATTTTATCTTAAATAATACTCAACACTTGTTACAATTCTTACGTTTTTAATATATGGGGTGTTTTGGTCGCGGTCGGAAACAGTGAATTGTCCTTGCGATGCAGTTTTTATTTTACCTAAATTGCTTTTTGAATCTGCGGCAAATTTTTCCGCTGCAGCACGGGCATTAGCTGTTGCTTCCTCTATCATTGGAGGTTTAATTTCATTTAACCCTGTAAAGTCGTAGCTTACTTTATAATTATATTCATCGTTGTAAAGAGCAATTCCATGTGTTAATAAATCTGTTTGCTTAGTTAAAATTTCACGTACTTTTGCAACATTACCGGTAGCAACAGTTATTACAGAGGTAATATTATATCTGTAAATCATTCTGTTTTGATCTGAATATCTGTCTGCCTGTAAATCTATAACTTGTGGCGCAGAAATATAAATATCTTCTTTATCTATACCATTTGTTATTAAAAAATTTACGATAATATCGTTTTTACTATTTATCTCTTTATAGAGAGAAATAAGGTCGTTACCTACTAGTTTGTATGCTAATGGCCAGGTAACTCTATTGGCCGGGACTTCTTTTTCACACAATCCCTTAACAGAGACAACTCGGTCGTAAGATTTAAACTTAGATACCGATATTACCATACAAATGCCTAAAATAACTAGGCCTGCCATTATAAATACTCCAGCAAGAGCAATTGGACTTTTCTCTTTTTCCATAATTACTTATTTTAAATTAAAGTTTAAAGATAGAAAATATTTTTGTATATTTAGAGTTTTATTTTCATAAATAGCAAAGCATAGACATTATGGATTTTAAGCTCCAATCGCCATACGAACCAACAGGGGATCAACCACAAGCAATAGAAGAACTTGCCAACATTATAAGCACCGGTACTTCTGCTGTTACGTTACTTGGTGTAACAGGTTCCGGTAAGACTTTTACTATGGCTAATGTAATAGAAAAGTTACAGAGGCCAGCCCTTATTTTAAGCCATAATAAAACTCTTGCAGCACAACTTTACGGAGAGTTTAAGTCTTTTTTTCCAAATAATGCTGTAGAGTATTTTGTCTCATATTATGATTATTATCAACCGGAGGCATATATGCCTGTTACAGATACATATATAGAAAAGGATCTTAGCATAAATGAGGATATTGAAAAATTAAGATTAAGTTGTTCGAGTGCGTTACTATCGGGAAGAAAAGATGTAATTGTTGTTTCTAGTGTCTCTTGTTTGTATGGTATAGGGAATCCTGCCGATTTTCATTCAAATACAATAACAATAAAAGTTGGACAAACAGTAAGCCGCACACAGTTTCTTTATAAACTTGTAGATAGTCTTTATTCTCGCAATGATGCAGATTTTAAGCGTGGTACATTTAGGGTAAAAGGGGATAGTGTAGATATTTTTTTAGCTTACGGGGATAATGGTAGCAGGGTAGTTTTCTTTGGAGATGTAATTGAAGAGATAGAGATGTTCGATCCTATTAGCGGTGGCTCAATTGAGTTTTTAAATGAGCTCTCAATATATCCTGCAAACATTTTTAGCACCACTAAAGAGAGGATAAAAAGCGCCGTAAGTAATATTCAGGATGATTTACTTGCACATTGTAATTACTACCACAATATTGGCAAACACGCAGAGGCAAAAAGGCTTAAACAGCGAGTAGAATACGATTTAGAGATGATAAAAGAGATTGGGTATTGTTCGGGAATTGAAAATTACTCTAGATATTTTGATGGAAGAGAAGCTGGGACAAGGCCATTTTGTTTGCTGGATTATTTCCCAAATAATTTTGTAACTTTTATTGACGAAAGCCACGTTACTTTGCCCCAAATACGGGCTATGTATGGAGGAGACCGTTCTCGCAAACAAACGCTTATCGAATATGGATTTAGATTACCGGCAGCAGCTGATAATAGACCGTTAAAATTTGAGGAATTTGAAACTTTATCAAAACAAACTGTATTTGTAAGTGCTACTCCTGCCATTTACGAGCTTGAAAAATCGGGAGGACTAATAGTTGAACAAGTAGTAAGACCTACCGGTTTATTAGAGCCCCCTATTATAATACGGCCTACTAAAAACCAAATAGATGATTTGCTGGAGGAGATTGAGATTAGAGCAGAAAAGGACGAAAGAGTACTTGTAACTACCCTTACAAAAAGGATGGCAGAAGAGTTAGATAAATACATGCAACGGATGGATATAAGGTGCCGCTATATTCACTCAGATGTTGATACATTAGAAAGAATTGAGATAATTGAAGATTTTCAAGCAGGACGTTTTGATGTACTAATTGGCGTTAACTTATTAAGGGAAGGGCTAGATTTACCCCAGGTTTCACTTGTGGCTATTTTGGATGCCGATAAAGAGGGATTTTTAAGGAGTGAAACAGCTCTTACACAAACAGCAGGGCGTGCTGCCAGAAACATAAATGGTATGGTAATAATGTACGCCGATACTATTACCCGCAGCATGAAAAAGACGATTGACGAAACAAATCGCAGAAGGGATAAGCAAAAAGAATATAATAAAATTAATAATATTATCCCTACCCAAATATCAAAGACAGAGCGTAATGTACTAGGGCGTGCGCAACCGGGGAGACCATATATAGAGCCCGATGCCCGTTCTTATATTTTAGAAGATCCTATACTTAATAAAATGGATAAAGAACAATTGCAAAAATCTATTACAAGCGCTAAAAAAGAGATGGAAAAAGCAGCTGTAGAACTGGATTTTATAAGGGCAGCAAAATTTAGAGACGAAATGAATGCCCTTAAAGAGTTATTACAAACAAAATAAGACCTGTTAAATATGATACCAAAGCTATTATCACAAATTATAGAGATATACCCTGTTACTTATAAAGAGCAAATTGAGAGTTCATACAGAATTGCGGCAGGGGCATTGGCAGAACAATTAAGGGGAAATGGACAACCTTTTATTGAGCATCCGCTTGGGGTTGCACACATAGTAGCAGAAGAGATTGGCCTTATGCCCGAGGCTATTATTGCAGTATTTATACACGAAGCCACAAGGGGGAATAATGAGTTACTAGATGATCTTAAAAAGCAATACTCTCCTCAAATTCTTACAATGGTGGAGGGGCTTAATAATATATCGGGGATAACTCCAAAAGAGACAATGTTGCAAGCAGAAAATTACCGTAAACTCATTGTTTCCTACTCAAAAGACCCTCGTGTAACACTAATAAAGCTCGCCGATAGATTAGAAATAATGCGTAATTTGGAGATATTTCCAAAAAGCAGCATTGCTCGCAAAGTTACAGAAACAATTATGTTGTATATTCCTTTAGCACACCAACTTGGGTTATATAATATAAAAAGCGAGATGGAGGATCTTTGTTTTAAACATTCAGACCCCGAAAATTATAAAGCCATTACTAATAAACTTTTAGTAACAGAGCCCGATAGAAAAAAACTTGTAGAAGAATTTATTAAGCCACTCGAAAAAAGTTTAAATGAAAGCGGCATAAAATATCAACTAAAAGTACGTACTAAAACTGCTTATTCTATATGGAAAAAGATGCAAAAACAGAATGTCTCGTTTGAAGAGGTATTTGATGTATTTGCCATTCGTTTTATTCTTAATGTCCCTTTTGAAAAGGAACACGACTATTGCTGGGAAGTATACTCACGTGTAACTGAGGAATATAAGCCCGATACTACTAGGCTAAGAGATTGGATTACCCATCCAAAACCAAATGGTTACGAATCGCTACATACAACTGTTGAGAACAAAGACGGAGCACATATAGAGGTGCAAATAAGGACTCAGAGGATGGATGATATGGCAGAAAACGGCCATGCGTCACATTGGAGCTATAAAGGGATAAAAAGTGTACAAGGGCTAGATAATTGGCTTAAAAATGTAAAAAGCATGCTAGAGAGCACCGATACAAATCCGTATAGTGCCGGTTCTCAAATAGCCCTAGAGGAGATTTTTGTTTTTACACCAACAGGAGATCTTAAACAACTGCCAAAAGGGGCATGTGTACTTGATTTTGCATTTAATATACATTCTAATCTTGGCGTAAAATGCTGTGGAGCAAAGGTTAATGGTAAAATATACTCAATTAGAGATGTTCTGCATACTGGTGATATTGTTGAAATTATGAGCAATAAAAACCAAAAACCATCTATAGATTGGTTAAATATTGTTGTTTCATCAAAGGCTCGTAATAGAATTAAAAACAAATTACAAGAAGAGGAAGGAAAGTTAAGTAAACTTGGGAGAGAACAGTTAGAACGGAGGATGAAGAACTGGAAAATGGAGTTAAATGACGATATTCTTGCAGAGCTAACCCGCCATTATAAAGTGAAAAGCATTGGTGATCTTTGCATTGCAATTAATGACGGCTCCATTGATTTAATTGATATAAAAAATCATTTATGTAGTAAGGCGGAAGAAGAAACCGTAAAGCCTATCGAAAATAAATTTCCAGATAGTAAAACAACAAGTAAAGATGGTGGGTATCTTATAATAAATAATAATCTTAATAATATAAGCTATAAAATGGCTAAATGCTGTAATCCTATTTTTGGAGATGAAGTATTTGCTTTTGTATCGGCAACCGGAGGGGTAAAAATTCACCGTATTACATGCCCTAATGCAACTAGGCTTTTAGAGAACTACCCTTATAGGATACAAAAAGTAAAGTGGAAAGAGATTTCTACAACGGCACAATTCCAAGCAGCCCTTAAGATTATAGGAGACTCAGACGCCTCTTTGGGGCCTTATGTTATGGATTGCGTAGTAAAGCAAGAATCTTCTATAAGGACTTATAAAATATGCGAGAGAATAAAACCAAATAATTTAATAGAATGTGTTATAGAAATGAGCGTTTCTGTAAACAATAACAGCCATTTAGATAGGGTAGTTTCGGCTATAAAAAGGATACCTAAAGTAAAAACTGTGTTAAGGACATTTGAAAAGTAGGACAAAGCAAAATTAAGAAGTATAAGAAAGTGTTTAAATGGTAACTGAAAAAAAAATATCAAAAGAATATATCTCTATAGAGGGGGCACGGGTAAATAATTTAAAAAATATTTCTCTTAAAATACCCCGCAATAAATTAGTTGTAATATCGGGACTATCGGGGAGCGGAAAATCTTCCCTTGCATTTGAAACACTTTTTGCGGAGGGGCAACGTCGCTTTGCAGAGAGTCTTTCTTCTTTTGCAAGACAATTTTTAGGTAGAATGACTAAACCGGCGGTTGATAAAATTGAGGGGATTCCTCCTGCTATTGCAATTGAGCAAAAGGTAAATACACGCAATCCGCGCTCTACAGTTGGTACAAATACAGAGATTTACGACTATATGCGGCTTCTATTTGCCAAAATAGGAAGAACATACTCCCCTATTAGCGGACAAGAGGTAAAAAGGGAGTGTGTACAAGATGTTATTACATATATCACAAATTTAGTAGCTAAAGAAAATTGTAATAATAATGAATCTGGCAAAGTAGTTTACGTTCTTGCTCCTTTTGAGTGGTTAAATAGCACTGATAAAATAGAAAAATTGCTCTCAATTAAAGATGAAGGGTATGGCAGAATGTTTTCTAACGGCCAAGTACTAAGGGTAGATAATATTATTAAAGATATTGCGCAATATAGTAATGTAGAGGTTTATATATTAATAGATCGCTTTATTATGCCAACAGATAATAGTAAGTTTGCCAACGATGATATTACCCGTATGCAAGATTCTGTTCAAACAGCATTTAATGAGGGAAATGGACATCTTAAAGTTGCAGTTGTTGGAGCCGAACAAACCTATAAAGATTTTTCAAATATTTTTGAAGCAGATGGAATGAGATTTGAAGAGCCCACCGAGCTTATGTTCAGCTATAATAATCCAATTGGAGCATGCCCTGTTTGTGGTGGCTATGGAAGTATGGTAGGTATAGATGAAGGGTTAGTAATTCCTAATAGCTCTCTTTCTGTTTACGAAGGGGCTATTGCTTGCTGGAGAGGGGAAACCATGAGCAATTATCTTAAAGAATTTATAGCTGTTTCAAATAAATTTGATTTTCCAATTCATCGTCCTTATGCAAATCTTACAAAAGAACAAAAGAAATTACTTTGGAACGGTAACTCTTATTTTACCGGAATAAATGTTTTTTTTGAGATGGTTGATAGCATGAAATACAAAATTCAGTACAAATATATGCTTGCAAGATACTCAGGAAAAACCACTTGTAAGGAGTGCGATGGAAGTAGATTACGTAAGGATACAAACTATGTAAAGATTGGCGGAAAAACTATTACCGAGCTTATGGATATGAGTATTAGTAATCTTAATGTGTTTTTTAACAAGCTTAAGCTAGAAGACTATGAGTTAAAAATTGCACAAAGAGCTATTAAAGAGGTGTGTGATAGATTAAATTATATAAATGAGGTTGGGCTTGGATACCTTACTCTTAATAGGGCATCTAATACTTTAAGTGGAGGTGAAAGTCAAAGAATAAATCTTGTTAGCTCGTTGGGCAGTAGCCTTGTTGGCTCTTTGTATATCCTTGATGAGCCAAGTATTGGGCTGCATCCGCGCGATACCGATAAACTTATCTCTGTAATAAAGAGATTGCGCGATATTGGTAATACTGTAGTTATTGTAGAGCACGATGAAAAAATAATTCGCTCTGCAGATGAGCTTATAGATATAGGCCCTTATGCAGGCGTACACGGTGGCGAAGTTGTTTTTCAGGGAAATGTGAGTGAAGGGATTAAAAATAGACTACAGGAGAATAATAACAATAACTACAATAAAGATGCAGCCTGCTCCCTTACAATTGATTATCTATCGGGAATAAGAAAAATTGATATTGCCTCTAAAAAAAGGAAATGGAGCTACTATATAGAAGTTGTGGGAGCTATGGAGCATAACCTAAAAAATATTACGGTACAATTTCCATTAGGGATAATTACGGCAGTTACAGGGGTTAGCGGATCGGGAAAATCATCTTTGGTTGGGGATATTCTATATCCTGCCCTAAGCAAACATTTTCAACAATTTGGAAATAAACCGGGATCTTTTAAGGAATTAAGGGGCGATTTATCTAAAATAACTTCTGTGGAATTTGTTGATCAAAATCCTATTGGGAAGAGCAGTCGATCGAATCCTGTTACATATCTTAAAATTTATGATGATATAAGAAAAATTTTCTCTGAGCAGCCGTATGCAAAATTAAATAGCTTTGGACATTCTCATTTTTCATTTAATATTGATGGAGGAAGGTGTCCTCAATGTCTTGGAGATGGGTTTATTACTATTCCTATGCAGTTTATGGCCGATGTGCAAATGGTGTGTGAGGAATGCGGCGGAAAAAGATTTAGGCCTGCTATATTGGAGGTAAAATATAATGGAAAAAATATAAATGATGTTCTAAGTATGAGCGTTGAGGAGGCAATAGAATTTTTTGCCAACCAAAAAGAGAGCATTGCAAAGAAAATTGCGCAAAAGCTTAAAATACTAGATGATGTTGGATTGGGGTATGTTCAACTTGGGCAAAGTAGCAGTAGTCTTAGCGGTGGTGAAAGCCAAAGAATAAAACTCGCTCAATTTTTAAGTAAAGATACCGGAAAAATTGGTAAAGAATCTATATTTTTTATATTTGATGAACCAACTACAGGGTTACATTTTCACGATATTCAAAAGCTTCTTAAAGCATTTAATGCATTGGTAGATAGAGGTCATACAATAGTTGTAGTTGAACATAATACCGATGTTATAAAGACGGCCGATTGGGTAATAGACCTAGGCCCAAATGGGGGTGAAACAGGTGGAAATATATGCTTTGCAGGCACACCGCAAGATTTAGCAAAAATAGAAGATAATTATACCGGAGCAGCATTAAGATAAATGTAAAAATACATTATATTTGTCGCATAAAAAGAAATAAAATAATATTATGAATACATCGGAAATATACCTTGCAGGGGGATGCTTTTGGGGAACGGAGCATTTTCTTAAATTAATAAACGGCGTTTTAAGTACGCAAGTTGGTTACGCAAACGGCACAACTGCAACTCCCACATATAAAGAGGTTTGCACAGGTACTACAGGCCATGCAGAAACCGTAAAGGTAACTTACAACCCTGCAATATTAACACTCGATACTATTCTTGACTTATATTTTAAGACAATAGACCCAACTAGCACAAACCGCCAAGGAGCAGACAGTGGACTACAATATCGCACAGGTATATACTATACAAATACAGCAGATATACCATCAATTGAAGCTGCAATAAAAAAATTAGGAACAGAATATTCTTCACCGATAGCAATTGAAATAAAACCCCTTAGCAATTTCTATGCAGCCGAAGATTATCATCAAGCATACTTAGATAAAAACTCAAATGGCTACTGCCATATAAACCCCCAACTTTTTGCATTAGCAAAAAAAGCAAATAGAGAGTAAACAAAAGCGTTTTAAATAAAAACGCTTATTTACTCGTCCTCTTCAACTTTTAGTCTCTCCGAATTCTCGGCTACTTGTAGCTGATCTATAACTTCTTGAATAAAGCCATCCATAAATACAGGAAGGTTATATGTTGTCCAATTTATACGATGATCTGTAACACGGCTTTGCGGATAATTATACGTTCTAATTTTTGCAGAACGGTCTCCGGTAGACACCATTGTTTTTCTTTTTGCCGAAATTTCGTTAAGATATTTCTCATACTCCATATTATACAGACGAGTTCTTAACTCTTGTAATGCCTTATCATAATTTTTAAGCTGGCTCTTCTCATCTTGACACTGTACTACCAATCCCGATGGAATATGTGTAAGACGTATTGCAGAATAAGTGGTATTTACAGACTGTCCTCCCGGGCCCGAAGAACAAAAAGTATCCTTTCTAACATCCCTTTCATTTAGCTCAATATCAAACTCATCAGCCTCTGGCAAAACTACAACAGAAGCAGCCGATGTGTGAACACGTCCTTGTGTTTCTGTTTGCGGAACACGCTGTACGCGATGCACACCAGATTCATATTTAAGAACCCCATAAACGCCATCACCCGATACCTTTAAAATAATCTCTTTAAAACCACCCGAGCTCCCCTCATTCTGACTTGTAATAGCCATTTTCCAACCTCTTTTTTCTATATATTTTGCATACATTCTAAACAAATCACCGGCAAATATAGAAGCCTCATCTCCACCTGCCCCACCTCTAATCTCTATAATAGCATTTTTACTATCCTGCGGATCGGCGGGAATAAGCATTAATTTAATCTCCTCTTCCATTTGCGGAAGTATATCCTCTAAAGATGAAACTTCATCTTTGGCCATTTCACGCAGTTCCTCATCTTTCTCATTTTGAAGAATATCCTTAGCCGCCTCATAATCGGTCATCATTTTTCTAAACTTATCACCGGCTCTAACAATAGGTGAAAGCTCCTTATATTCTTTGTTTAACTGCACATATCTCTTCATATCATTCATTAAAGAAGGATCAGAAATTTGTGTCTGTAATCTGCCTAATTTTTCATGCAAACCCTCAATCTTGGCCAATAAATTATTTTCGCTCATAGTATCTGTATTACCGCTATATATAAAATAGCACGCAAAAATACTCAAATAAATGGAATCAAAAAATTTTATATCTTTGCAGAATTACATTTTTTTATAGTAATAAACTTTATTTAACATTTATGACCTTAATAAATAATAAAAACATTGGGCAAACAGCATCTAAGATAAGATTTAGACGTTGGAGCAGAAAGCCTTATGCAGTTTTTATGGGGCTAAATAAAAATATAAGTATAGGTACCCTCTCAAAACGAATTGTAGATACACTCCTTCCAAAAACTAATACCCTAGAGATAATAGTTCCTGCCGGCACTCATCTTTCGTTACAAGATATCTCTATGGATGAGGTCCTTTCGCATGAAGCCAACATATCCATAACATTAACTACAGCCTGTATATAAACAGGTTAATCTATTTTTTTATTAATAATAAACTACAAATCTTAAAAGAGACTTGCACTATTTATAATAGTACCGTGCATTATCTTTTTTTAGATGTGTTAATATATGTATGGATATAATATATAATAAAGCCCTAAATGGGGAAGCTCTCTTAAAAAATGAAATAATAGAGCTTGTTAAACAATATAATAACAGCGATAAGCTACCACAATTATACGAACTTGCACACAAAATAACAGATAAATTTATGGGAAACAGCTTTGATAGCTGTTCTATAATAAATGCAAAATCGGGCAACTGTCCCGAAGATTGTAAATGGTGTGCACAATCGGCTCATAGTAACACTAAAATTGATGTTTATCCACTAATTTCTAAAGATGAAGCAATAAAACATGCCAAATATAATAGCAATCAGGGGATAAAAAGATTTTCACTTGTAACAAGTGGTAAGCGAGTTTCAAAAAGGGAAATTGAACAAATATGTACTATTGTAAAATCGCTTCCAAAAGAGGTAATACCTTGTGTTTCTCTTGGATTAGTAGACGCCGAAGATTTACAAAAGCTTTACAATGCAGGTGTTACAAGATATCATTGCAATATTGAAAGCTCACCCAAATATTTTAAGACTCTGTGTACCACTCACACAACAGAAGATAAAATGGCAACACTTAATGCTGCTCGTAAAGTTGGAATGACCCTTTGCTCAGGTGGAATAATTGGAATGGGCGAAACATTAGAGGATAGAATTGATATGGCACTATACCTAAGAGATAATAATATTTTATCTATTCCAATAAATGTGCTACACCCAATAAAAGGGACCAAATTAGAAAACAGTAAACCGCTTAGTACAGAAGAATACCTACTTACAGTTAGTTTATTTAGGATAATAAATCCAAATGCTTTTTTAAGATTCTCGGGCGGACGAGCTCTTTTAAGTAAAGAAGTACAAAAAAAAGCGCTATATGTTGGAATAAATTCAGCAATTATGGGAGATATGCTAACAACGTTAGGCTCCGGTGCCCAAGAAGATATTAAAATGTTTACAGAAGCAGGATATAACTTTGCCGGAAATAGCTGTAATAATATAGAAGAACATATTTGGCACCCATATTCATCTGTTACCAATCCATCTCCTATTTTTTTTGTAGAAAGCGCTTCAGGAGTAAAGATAAAGTTAAAAGATAATAACATTCCGCTTATAGATGGCATGAGTAGTTGGTGGGCTGCAATACACGGGTACAATCATAAAAATCTTAATAAAGCCGCTATAGATCAATTAGGACAAATGAGTCACATTATGTTTGGGGGATTAACTCATAAACCAGCACAAGAACTAACAAAGTTGTTAATGCAAATTATCCCAACTAATAATAATGGAGAAGATCTTACAAAAATATTTTATGCAGACTCCGGGAGTGTATCGGTAGAAGTTGCCCTTAAAATGGCTGTCCAATACTGGGCATCTAAAGGCAACAGCTTAAAAACAAAATTTGCCACAATAAGAAATGGCTATCATGGAGATACTTGGAACGCTATGAGCGTGTGCGACCCTGTAACAGGGATGCACAGTTTATTTGGCCCTGCACTCCCTATAAACTTTTTTGCCGCAGCGCCTAAAACAAAATTTAGATACAAGGGATTAAATTATTATGGCTCCCCGATAGATAATATAACAGAGCAAAATTTTGTACAAACAGAACAAATACAACTAAATGAAGATATTTCTTCTGTAGAAAAAATTTTCCAAGAACATTGTAAAGAGATTGCTGCATTTATACTAGAGCCTGTTGTACAAGGAACAGGAGGAATGAGATTTTACTCTCCACAATATCTTGTAAAACTTAAAGAGCTTTGTACAAAATATGAAATACTTCTAATTTTTGACGAAATAGCAACAGGGTTTGGGCGTACCGGAAAAATGTTTGCGTTAGAGCATACGGCACAATACACAAACGATGGAAAATATATAATTCCCGATATAATGACTATTGGAAAAGGGCTTACCGGAGGGTACATGACACTTGCAGCAGCAATTTGCACGGCAAATGTAGCTAATGTTATATGTAATAATGCTCCCGGTATCTTTATGCATGGCCCTACTTTTATGGCCAATCCGCTAGCATGTGCTGTAGCTTGTGCATCAATTAGTACATTATTAAGTAATTACAATAATTTAGCTAAAATAAAACATATTGAGGAAAAGCTAAATACATTACTTGCTCCGGCAAGAGATCTTAAAAGTGTTGCCGATGTAAGGGCTTTAGGGGCAATAGGGGTGGTAGAGATGAAAGAACCTGTAGAAATGAATAAATTCCAACCACTATTTGTAAAACATGGAATATGGCTCCGTCCTTTTGGAAAACTTGTTTATACAATGCCTCCATATATAATGGAAGATAACGACTTAGAAAAACTTTGCAGTGAAATTATAAATGTAATAAAAGAATACAGAGGATAAGTTTTTTGAATATGGATTATATTAAAGAGATGGAATACCTTAAGTCACAAGGTATGTTAAGGAGTATTCCACAAATAGATGGCCGAGGAAAATGGATAAAGGAGATTTCACAAAATGAAAATTCAACAAATAATACTAAATTATTACTTAATCTTTCATCTAACGATTACCTTGGAATTATTAATAGAGAAGATCTTACTAACGAATTTATAACATATATAACTAAAACGCACCCATGTTTTAGTTCTGCATCATCTCGTTTACTTACCGGTAACAGCTCTGCATATAATAAACTTGAGGCGTTGCTTTGCAAAATTTTTAACAAAGAAGCTGCACTAGTATTTAATAGTGGTTACCATGCTAATATAGGGATTCTACCGGCTTTGTGCAAAAAAGATTCTTTGATAATTGCCGATAAACTTGTGCATGCAAGTATTATTGACGGAATAAAACTATCGGGATGTAAATTTGAACGATTTAAACATAATGACTGTAACCATTTGGAATCAATAATAAAAAGGGAACAAGATTGTTACAAATCAATTTTTATTGTTACAGAGAGCATCTTTAGCATGAGTGGAGACCGTGCCCCTCTTAAGAATTTAGTTATGTTAAAAAAGAGGTATCCGCAAATAATACTTTATGTAGACGAGGCACATGCCTTTGGAGTTTATGGAGCAGAAGGATTGGGGCTTTCGGAAGAATGCAATATTCTGCAAGACGTAGATATTTTAGTGGCAACGTTTGGAAAAGCTATCTCTTCCATAGGGGCATTTGTAGTATGTTCTGGCACAATAAGAGAGTACTTAGTAAACAAAATGCGCTCATTTATTTTTTCTACTGCATTACCTCCTATAAATATTGAATGGAGCAGATTTATTATTGAAAAACTTTCTACATTTACAGCCGAAAGAGAAAATCTTTCAGCTATTTCTAAACACATGAGAGATAAGATGTTATGCACAATAAGCAGCAGCCATATTGTAACTTATGTAACAAGTGAAGCAACCGTAGCAGTAGAATTATCGCATAAGTTAAAACAAAATGGATTTTACGCCTTGCCTGTAAGACCGCCAACGGTGCCGCAAGGGGAATCTGGAATAAGGTTTTCACTTACTGCCGCAATAACTAAACATGAGATAGATGAAGTTATAAATACAATATTAAAAACTATTTAAACACTTAAAAATGCAATTTTACAATTTACCTTGCAAGGCAGATAATAATTCTGTTTGTAAAAAACTCATAATGTTCTTTGCCGGATGGGGAATGGACTACAAACCGTTTCAACATATTACAAGCGATACTTACGATATTATAATTATTTATGATTATACCAATTGCATTCTGCCAAATATATTTAATGAATATAACGGTTTTAATAGGTATGACGAAATAAACATTATTGCATGGAGTATGGGTGTATGCCAAGCGTGCATTATTTTAGATAAACATTTAAATACATTAGTTAATAATGTTACCGTAACCAGAAAATTTAGACGAAAATTAAATAAATGTATTGCAATTAACGGAACTATGTTTCCAATAAGCACAAATTGGGGAATTCCACAGAATATATACGACAAAACAATTGACAATATTCCGGCAGGATTAGGGAAATTTAATTTAAGGATGTGCGGCAGTAAAAGTATTTACGAAAAATATCTACTATGTGCACCATTTAGAAGTACAGAAAGTGTTAAACAAGAGCTTATTGCTATTAAAGACAACTTCATATTATGTAACTCCATAGAATGGAATAAAGTAATAATATCTACAAGAGATAATATTTTCCCTACCAAAAATCAAATGGCCTTTTGGAACGATTATATAGCAAGTACTAAAAGTTCTCAAAACATTGTTTTTGAAAATAACAGCGTAAAAATAATAGAAATAGACGAAGCTCACTATCCGTTTTTTAGATGGAATAAATGGGATGAGATAATTGAGCTCTAAAATAGTGGGGATATTCCCCTTAAAAGTATGTATGAACTAATAAAAACAAGATTTAGTAAAGCAATAAAACACTATGATAATAATGCTGTAGCTCAAAAAATAATAGCAGATAAACTATTTTCTCTTATTGGAGAGGTACAGACAGTTAATAATATTTTAGAAATAGGTTGCGGCACAGGTAATCTTAGTAAAAACCTTTTAAAATTTAATCCTAACAAATTAATACTTAATGATATATGCCCTAGCTACACAACAATTTTACAAAAAAAACTTGGGCAAGAAATTTCTATTTATCCTAATAATTTTAAAAATTATCAGGTATCATTTTTGTGTGGTAATGCGCAAAATATTATAAATGATAATTCTATTTATAATAATATTTTAGGTGAAAATATAGCGTGTAAATTCAATTTAATAGCCTCTTCTTCTACAATTCAATGGATGCAAAATCCATTGAAGTTTCTAATTGAGTGTAAAAAGATAATGGCACAAAATGCCACTGTTGCAATAAGCACATTTACTAAAAATAACATGCACGAAATAGCTACAATAGAGGGATGCTCTCTTACATACAATACATTAGAAGAGATGCGCAAAACTATTGAAGCAGAGTACTCTATATGTCATTTGAGTTCAGATAAAATTGTATTAACATTTAATGAACCAATTGATGTTCTTAGACATATAAAACTTACAGGAGTAAATGGTATAGATACAAAACCATGGACAAAACAACATTTATCTCATTTTACACAACAATATAATACTCTTTTTAGAAATCCCGATGGCTTATGTACACTTACATATAATCCGGTTTATTTAATATTTAAAAACTCTAAATAATAACAAAATACAATATGATTTTAAAAAATGTTTCATTAAATATAGCCAAAAATAAAGTTTTATTTATAAGCGGAATAGATACAAATGTAGGAAAAACCTACGCAACAGCAGCACTTGCTAATACACTTACAAAAGGGGGCTATAAAGCAATTACACAAAAAATGGTTCAAACAGGGTGTATTGGATATTCCGAAGATATAGAAAAACATAGGGAATTGATGAGCCTTCCTATTTTGGATATAGATAAAGACGGAACAACTTGTCCAATAATCCTCTCCTACCCTGCTTCGCCACACCTTGCCGCAGAAATTGACAGTGCAAAAATAGATACGGCAATAATAGATAAGGCAACACAAAAACTAACTAGTAGTTATGATATAGTATTACTAGAAGGTGCAGGCGGACTTATGGTTCCAATTTACACAAATAGCAATCCATTAGGCGGTTACCTTACAATAGATTATATTAAAGAGCATAATTATCCAATAGTATTAGTTACAAGTGGAAAATTAGGTAGTTTAAACCACACTCTTTTAAGCATAGAGGCTTGCAGCAATAGAGGTATAAAAATAGAGCTAATTATTTATAATATGTATCCAAACTCAGATGCAGTAATTACTAAAGGCTCTTTAGATTACCTAAATACATTAAATATTCCAATTGCTATACTAGAGGAAAATATTATATAGATTTTATCCAGCAACGGCGGCGCATATAGGCCTCATGATCGTAACTTTCCCACACTTTTATAGCTGCAATATTTGTATCTATTTGTGGGTTTGTTATGGCATGCTGTATGTTATTTTTTCTAAAACTAGCAGCAAGATGCGCATGATAAATAGCAGATAATCCCTTGGATGCCCATATAGGATTTGAACCCACCATCATAAGATCTATTGTATCATATTTATTAAATGCCCTAAGAAAATGAAACCATCCAAACGGTAAAAGTTTTCCGCCAGATTTTTGTAATGCAACAGAGAGCGATGGAAAGCAAAGCCCAAACGCAGCTACTTCTTCGTTTTCATCAACCACAAGACATGTGAGATCAGATTTAAGTAACTTAAAATATGTTTTACCTGTTTTTTCTATCTCTGCTTTTGTTAAGGGAATAAAATTATGAACTGCAGTAAAACACTCATTATATATTTTAAAGAAATTTTCTATGAGTTTTTCTTTTTGTTCTCCCTTTATAGTTTTTATATCTAATAACCTTAATTTATAACGTTTAAGTAATATATCAGATATCCTATTTAATTTTTCCGGTGCGCCTTGCGATGCATTAAGCTTATATTGAACCCAATCTGCCTCTTTACTAAACCCTAACTTCTCCATTGCTTGTGGATAATACGAAAAGTTATATAAACAGTTTGATGGTGGCACGTTTTCAAATCCTTCTATGAGCATTCCTTGCCTGCCAAGTGTATTATACGCCAAAGGTCCATGAATTTCTGTCATTCCTTGAGTACGTCCCCACTCCACTGCAGTGTTAAATAACTCACGGGCAATATCTATATTGTCTTCAAAATCGAACCATCCAAACCTAAGCCTTTTTAAATTATAATACTCGTTATAACGCGGATTTACAATGGCCTGTATTCTCCCAACAGCACGCCCATCCATATAGGCAAGCCACAATTTACGAGTACAATACTCCAATGCGGGATCATTCTCAAGCGTACTCTTTTGATCTAGATCCATTGTAGGAACATACTCTTTACAATTCCTGTAAAGTTTATTCTGAAACTGATAAAATATCTTAAACTCGCCAGGACTATTTACTTCTTTTATTATAACTTGCATGAATAGGATTAATTTGCACCGCAAAGTTAGTATTTTTTGCCAAATGGACAATCTATTTTTCTTCTAAAATGTATCCTGTAGCAACCTGAGCACAAATGCAACCAAAAACAGCGGGAATATATGATATTGTTCCAACTTGGCTTTTTTTATTCCGTTCTTCGGCTGGAATAATAGCATCTCTATTTGGTAGTTCTGTGGAAAAAACAACTTTAAATCCCTTTTCTATCCCCTCTTTTCTAAGTTTCTTTCTAAGGATATAAGCCAATGGGCAATTATAAGATTTAGATATATCTGCAATAGTTATTTTAGTTGCATCCAATTTTGCTCCTGCTCCCATTGAGGAAACAAGAGGAATTGAATTATTAATACAATATTTTACAAGCGCTATTTTAGGAGCAAGCGTATCAATAGCATCAATAACATAATCTATATGCCTCACATTATCATCATTTTCTACTGCAAGTTTAAATAAATTATCTACATTTTCTTCTTCTAAATATTCAGAAATAATTTTAAGCTCTATTTTAGGATTAATATCTTTCATTCTCCCTGCAAGCACTTCACTTTTAAGCATCCCAATAGTACTATCCAAAGCTATAAGTTGTCTATTTTTATTTGTAAGATTAACGGTATCGGAATCTAATAAAATTATTCTGCCTACTCCTGCCCTGCATAACATCTCTGCTGCATAAGCCCCAACTCCTCCAAGTCCCACAACCAAAATAGATGAATTTTTTAATTTTTCTAAACCACCTTCACCCAATAATATGCCGGTTCGCTCTTGCCAATTCTCCATATATTTTATTTGTCTTCTTTTTCTATTTTTTTTGCTTCATCCCAAATTTCATTCATTTGCTCCAATGTCATCTCTTTTAACAGCCGTCCCTGCTTAATTGTTTTCTCTTCTAAATAAGTAAACCTGCTCCTAAATTTGCGACAAGTTGCTTCTAAAGCACTATCGGGATTAAGATCATAAAGTCTCCCTGCATTTACAATAGAAAAAAACACATCTCCAAATTCTTTTTCTGCCAATTTAACATACTCTTCTTTATTTAATTCTCCACCTAATGCTAATTTATTGAGCTCAATTTTAAGTTCCTCTATCTCCTCCTCTACTTTATCCCATACTTGTTCTTTGTGTTCCCAATCAAAGCCAACAGCTCTAGCTTTGTCTTGCATTCTATATGCTTTAATTATACTTGGAAGTCCATTTGGAACGCCACTTAAAATTGTTTTATTCCCCCCTTTCTCTTTAGTTTTTAATTGCTCCCAATTTTGCACAACTTGTTCTGCATCTTTAACTTTAGTAGTTGCATATACGTGTGGATGTCGGTAAATTAATTTATTACATAATTGATCAATTACATCTACAATATCAAAACTTCCTTGTTCTGCTCCTAGTTTTGAATAAAATATAATATGCAATAAAATATCGCCTAATTCCTTTGAAATATTATGAGCATCTTTATCCATAATTGCCTCGCTAAGTTCATACGTTTCCTCTATTGTAAGGGGGCGAAGGCTCTCCATTGTTTGTTTTTTATCCCATGGGCATTTCTCGCGGAGTTCATCCATAATATCTAATATCCGCTCAAAGGCGGCCAATTCTCTAGTTCTGTCTTTTTTCATATTTTTCTTTTATTATCAACTAAATTTTATCATAATTTCAGCCGTAGTGTCAATATTTTCTATCTGTGCAAAATTACCGCTATTAATAGCTAATTCTAATAATCCGGCAGAATTAAATAACGCAACAGTACAACCATTCTGTACATCGGTGTAATTGTTGTGTATTGTATATATCTTAAGGTATGGCCCCCTTACAAAAATAACAAAATCGGGATCACTTTCGTGGTTAGACCTCCATGTAATATACCCCTTTGCAAAATGTTCTTTAGAAATATTAGTTATTGCGTTTCCATAAGAATCTATATACACTACATGTCCTATAATTTTGTCTTCAAATATAGATGGCACATCACTTCCAACAAGTTTAAGCACTGTGGTTTCTAACTCTTTTTCTACAATATTTTGTGTTATAAGATCTATTGCCCTAGTAAATAATCCACATGCCATAAAAGTAGAAAACACCGTGGGGGAAGGCAGTAAATAAACCAGAGTTGATACATTTAACTTAATATGGTCTAATAACAGCGCAAATCGCCCATCATTAATTCCCACAAACCAATGCCCGTCATATTTTACAATTACCATCCCTGCCTCCTGTGTTGGTTCACTATTAACAGCTATTAAATGAATTGACTCTAATGGAAAACTTTTATATGTATTTTTTAATATAAAACAAGCTTGCGGAATATTAAATGGCTTAACAGAATTTGAAATATTAATTATTTTAGTATCACATTGTAAACAACTTATCTCCCCAATAAGTTTGGGAAGATAATAATCGTAATTGGTCCAATCGCTTGTAATGGTTACTGTGCACATTAAATTATAATAAATACAAGTTACAAAGATAAAAATTAATGCTGGTTTAGCATAAAAGTTTATATATTTGTAGAGTATTTAGAATACTATTTATATAATCATAAAAAACTTAAAAATGCACGCAAATATTAAATTTATTAGTGCTGACGAAGCTGTAAAGCAGGTTAAAAGTGGTGATCATATTCACTTTAGCAGCGTAGCCAGTGCCCCTAAAGTACTTATTGATGCTCTTTGCCGTAGAGGAGATGCAGGAGAGCTTAAAGATGTAAAAATACATCATCTTCACACAGAGGGAGACGCTCCCTATACAGATGCAAAGTATGAGGGAATTTTCTTTCATCAAGCATTCTTTGTAGGTGGCAACACAAGAAAAAACGTCCAAGCAGGTTATGCAGACTATATTCCAATTTTTCTTAGTGAAACACAAAAACTATATCGTTCTGGGACACTTCCTTGCGATGTAGCAATGATTCAGGTTTCTGTTCCTGACAAACATGGATACGTATCTCTAGGGACATCGGTAGATGCAACTTTGGCTGCAATTGAGTGTTCAAGAGTTGTTATTGCAGTTGTAAATAAAAATGTGCCCCGCTCTTTTGGAGATGCAATGATTCCACTGCACATGATAGATTATTTTGTTGAATGTAATTCAGTACTAGAACCGGCACATTTCTCAGAACCAACTTCTGTAGAGGCTGCAATAGGTAAGCATTGTGCAGCTCTTATAGAAGATGGCGCAACACTTCAAATGGGTATTGGAGCAATTCCCAATGCAGTACTAGCTCAACTTGGTAACCATAAGAACTTAGGTATACATACAGAGATGTTTGCAGATGGAGTTCTTCCTCTTGTAGAATCAGGCGTTATTAATGGTGCTAATAAAGCTATTGATAAAGGCAAAATGGTTTCAACATTTCTTATGGGTTCTCAAACATGCTACGATTTTATAGATGATAATCCAATGGTATCAATGATGGACGTTGGATATACCAACGATCCGTTTATTATAGCTAAAAACCCTAAAGTAACAGCTATTAACTCTGCTTTACAAGTTGATCTTACAGGCCAAGTTTGTGCAGACTCTCTTGGAACAAAATTTTACTCTGGAGTTGGTGGACAAATTGACTTTATTTACGGAGCCTCCCTTTCTCAAGGCGGAAAAGCTATTATTGCAATGCCTTCATCCACTAATAAAGGAATAAGCAAAATTGCACCGATACTTACACCGGGAGCAGGTGTGGTAACTACAAGAAACCACATTCACTGGTTTGTGACTGAATATGGAGCAGTTAATCTATATGGTAAATCATTACAAGAAAGAGCTAAATTAATGATAAGTGTAGCACATCCTAACAACCAACAAGAACTTGATAAAGCCGCATTTGAAAGATTTGGATCACATTTCCATTTTATTTCAAAATAGCCTGCAAAAATTTATAATAAAAAATACGGAGTTGACTTAAAAGCAGCTCCGTATTTTTTATTATAAATTTAATATGTAATATATTACTAATTATTCTTTTTCCTTAGGCTCAACATAAAGATAAAATATAAGAGGCTGATATTTACCAATATCACCACTTCCCTCTGCCCCATAGCCCAAGTTTGAATAAAACATTGTAAAAGCTCTGTCTTTATAATTCATTTGCTTTATTGCCATACATACACCAAGTCTAAGCCCTTGGCTAGCTTCCGACATTGTCTTAATATCTGAAGACATTGTTACATTCATTGGTTTATACTCATTAGAGGAATTGTATATTCCGTATTTTTTTGCAGTATCTGCAATATTTGTATCAAAAATAAACCCATCTAAAAAGCGCCCTACATACCTAACGTTTATAGATGCATCATTAGCTATAGTATCATTACTCCCTTCATAAAGTTTTTTAAAATAGTACCCCTTAGATGTGGTATCTAATCCGGGATAATGTATTTTTGCATAAGCAGCCATTGTATCCATTTGGAACTTAATTATATCGGTAATAATGTGCTTTAATTTAAATGTATAAATCATATTACTACTTGAACCCTGCGAACCGGACGAATATTCTGTGCCTGTTAACCATGGAGGAATAATTGCCGTAGCCTCTCCACCAGGTTGCATACCTATAAGCATATCCTCTATCCCTGTATAAGTTGTTCCATACCCCACTTCATATAACTTTGGTCCGTAGTAAGTTGTTTTAGAATATGTACCAAGCATTTTAGCTATTTCTGAATCACTTGTTGCAGTATATATCCCCTCAAGTGTTTTTGTTGTAAACTCTACGTATGCAGCATCATACTTTTTTAAAATCTCGCCACTACCTGCTTTACGATTTAGATACACCAATCCATTAGGCATCTTTTCTGCCGATGGATAATATTCCGCCACGTAAGCATCTAAAATTCTTTTTTGAATATCATTTGTGCTCTCATCTTTCTCTTGAGCGCACGAAAACATAACACAAGCTGTTATGGCTGAAACAATCGATATTTTTATTTTCCTTATCATAGGGTGCAAATATACTAATTTTTAATTATGCTCTCTATCCAAACCTCAAAAAAAAGAGGGGAAAGTTTTGGCACATTATATACTACTGTATTATTATATCCATATTTTGCCGAAAAAACTATATTGCAAGTCTCTCCTCTTTTAGCTCCTACAAGCCCACTAGATAAGCCTACAAGCATATCTTTACTTCCAACAACTCTCCTTTCCAACTTTCCATCTGTCTTAAACTCAGATGCTTTTGCTACTTCAATATTATTTGTGGCAAAAAGTTCTCCTTTACCACTACTAAAAATATAAGCAGCATAATAAAAGATTACTGAATCTCCGGCCACAATTTCCTCTCCACTCCCCTCTTTAACAATTACTCTACTCACATTCCCATTTCTTATAACTTTTGCATTTGCCCCAAGAGAACTAATGTAATTATCTATACTCTCTTCCTGGTCGATAATAGTATTATCCCTATCCTGTTTTGTACAAGAAGAAAGATAACATCCAAATAATAATATTAAAAAAATATATTTTTTCATTCGCCACAAATATAACAAAAGATATGCCTACTTTTCTTTTTCTGTAAATTCCTCGATAGATTTAATAAAATACTCCTCAACTTTTTCTATAGAAAGATACAGTTTGCCACCGGCTGCCCTCTCGTGACCTCCTCCATTAAAGTATAACCTTGCAAATCTATTAACTGAAAAAGAATTTTTAGACCGGAGAGAAACTTTTACATAATCTTTCTCTTGCGTAAATAAAGCCGAAACCTCAATGCCCTTTATAGAAAGCGGGAGATTTACAAATCCTTCTGTATCTCCATCTTCTAATGAAAACCGCTTCTTTATTTCATTGGTAAGCAACATTACACCAGCCTTATATGGTAAAATAAGCCTCATATTCTCACATAGCATATAGCCCATAAGCCTCATTCTTAATTCATTAAATCCGCCAAAAACATTCATTTGCACCCACTCTTTATTAACACCTACATCTAATAATTCTCCTGCCATTTTAAAAGTAGAGGCTTGCACAGAATTTGAAAAATTATTGGTATCAGTCATCATTCCTGTATAAAGCGCATTTGCACTCTCCATTGACATTACTTTATTGCCACAAAGTCTCTTTAATATCCAATATGTTACCTCACATGTTGACGAAAGATTAGGATATGAATATACTAAATTAAATACAGGTTCGGGTTGTGGATGATGATCTATAAGGACCTTTACCGCCAACGATTTCTCTATTACTTTACCTAATTCATCAATACGCCTAAGTCCGTTAAAATCCATACATATTATAAGATTTGCTTTTTGTATAAATTCATTAACATATTCAAAAGCCTTATTATATATAATTATTTTCTCTTCCGAATCTATAAATTTTAAGAAAAAAGGATAATTATTAGGTACAATAGGCATTATTTGCTTGCCCAAGCCTTGCAAATAGCTACTAAGACCTATTAATGATCCAATTGAATCGCCATCGGGATTAACGTGTCCTATTAACGCAATGCACTCTGAATCAGCAATTAGCCTACCGAGTTCTTCTACTTTTTCTATTATCTCCACTTATTTTTTTTTAATTTTCTTCTGCAAATTTAAAAATATATTGCAAGGATGGAATATATTATTTAATTTTGTCAGATAAAAGACGAATAAAAATCACACATAATCAAATGAAAAAGATATTAACATTCATTGTACTTCCTGTACTTATTGTTATAGCAGGGTATGCTATATGGACTAGTATTCAAGAACCGGTAAAATTCAACCAAGAAAAGAAAGTAAGAGAAGAGGTAGCTGTTCAAAGACTAAAGGACATTCGTACGCTTCAAGTAGCTTTTAAGGGTAAGCATGGCCATTTTACCTCAAGTATCGACTCTCTTATCGACTATTACAACAATGGTCAGATTACAATTATTAAACAGATTGGATCGTTAGATGACTCATTAGCTGTAGCTCAAAAAAGAGTTAGAAGGGATAGTATTAAAATTCATGTTAAAGATACGCTTCTAAAAAGAGCTGGTTTTAACGTTAATGATATTAAACTTATACCATTCTCAGGAGGAAAACCAGTTATTATGCAAGCTGTTGTAAAACAAGTATCAGGTGTAGATGTTCCTCTATTTGAAGCATGTGTTCCATTTAACGATTTGCTTCAAGGGATGACTCACCAACTCATAGTAAACCTTAACGCAGAGAGAAAGGACATGAACAAATATGCCGGATTAAAAGTAGGTAGCATTGACGCACCTAATAATAATGCCGGTAACTGGGAATAATTTCCAGTACATTTAACGTTTAAATATAGCGGGACTAAAATCTTTTTAGTTCCGCTTTTCTTTAATCTAAAAACTGTTTCATATAAATCTCTTCTACTATTTATATTTTTTTACTACCTTTGGAAATCAAGTTTTCTTTTATGGATTATTATTATTTAACTAGCAAGTTTACTCTTATTCCTCAAATGTTTTTTACCCAAAAAAATGCAATTGAGGCTATGAAAGAGCTACATCCCATTGATAAGGGAGAAATTATAAGACATATTAATATACCGGCATTTAAAGCATATATAATATATGCCTTACCATCTGCAGTAGTTTCAAAAATGGAGCCGGGCGAAGAAACTTATCCCCTAGCCCTTGCTCTTATTAATTTATTAAAAGGAATAAAAGATTATAATAAGGTAATTTTTCATTACAGCACTAGTCATAATCTGGCACATATTGTTATATGTAAAGGCAATGATTTGCAAATAGTTAATTCTTATAATGCAGATTGTTTTGAAAGCGCAGCATATTTTTTATTTTTGGCAATAAAACAAACTATTATAAACCCTTTGCAAACCAATGTTCACGTATGCAGTGATCTTAATGAGCAAGAGAAGAAAATTATTGATAAATATTTTGCCGGAGTAGAAATAAGTATTATAGATTCACAAATAAATTTATTATGAGAATTATAGGAGGCAATTTAAAAGGTAAGGCTATTCTGCCGCCTATAAATTACACAGCCAGACCAA
>JAVXCW010000030.1:0-30658 GCA_036659275.1 Bacteroidales bacterium
GATTTTTAGCTCTCTCATAACTTTAATGCTTAATTTTAGCACAAAGATACAGAGACGATGTGCTAAATAATGACACACTTAAAAGCCGATTGAAAATAATTTCAATCGGCTCAAATTTACTTAGGGTAATACTACAATGCAGGAGCGTGTTTCCCTTTTTATTCATATCATATAGCTCTACATCTTAATTATATCCATCCATTATAAGAAGCAATGAAATAAAAGACTAAAAATATAATAAGCCAGAATATTAATGAAATGAACTTCAAAATCTTTGATATAATATCTTCTATGAACTTCATGATATATTGTGAATTAGAATGATGTAATTATCTCACAGAAGGTCTGTGGCAATACAATATTGTCAAATTCCATAGCCTTTGCAAATTCAATAAATGTATCAACGTATGGTTTAATTGTTTCCACCCCTCCTTGCATTGTCGGGATAGCATAACTTTGACCTTGCAATCCCTCACCTTGTTTCCAAATAGCACCAAATTTATTGAGTGCTATTGCAGCCGCACCTCCTCCGTGATAGCCCCCAATGTTACTACCAAAAACAAACACCTCATTGTCTTCCAATGAGGTGATATTGTCGGGTGTGAATTCTGTTTTTCTCATTATTTAATTTCTGTAATAGTGAAATTTTGAGGATTGTGGGTAGCTGTTGTACTTCCAACATTCTTTTGTTCTTTGAATGCTTTAGTAATTTCAACTGGTCCTGGTAGTCTTCCGCGATTAGGCATTTCAATCAAAACACTCATTTCTTGTTGTACGTAACCAGCATTGATTTTTGAGGTTACAAGATAAGTTACTGCCATAATTTTCAAGTTTTAATTAAACATTAATTTGATAATAGTCTGAAACTCGTTCCCAGACACATTTATTTTCCTGTTCTGATTTAACCTTGTTGAGTTCAAAGAGACCAACAAAGCGATAGAAGTTAAAACCAAGTTCATCCTCTTCTCTGAAAAATGTTACTCGTCTTTGATTGTAAGGAAATTATTTATTGCACATTTCCCTTAATTGAGATATTGTTTGCTCAATTTCAACGGACAAATTATTAACAAAGTTCTTCCTATCCTCTTTCGTCGACGACATATATGATATTGTTTCTTGATTTTGTCTCCAAAAATTAAGACCTACTGGTTTCCATACTATATGAGCAGGTCCATTTTCAGTTTCCCACCATGAAAATGTCTCAATTATTGGCTTAAGGTCTTCGTCTTTACATTTACTTTCAGGATCTGTGGTTATTCCCATATAAATACCCGATAAGAAAGATACTCGTAATCTAAATATTATTGTTTTATC
Organism: Bacteroidales bacterium; assembly: GCA_036659275.1. GTDB lineage: Bacteria > Bacteroidota > Bacteroidia > Bacteroidales > UBA932 > Egerieousia. The sequence goes on from JAVXCW010000030.1 coordinate 1,315, forward strand.
ATGGTACACTCCTATTTCTTGACGGATTATTTCAGCATAATTATCCCAAGAAGAGGGATCTTTAAACTCTTTTAGAGGCATAATGTTAAGACGCTTTGTGAGATTCTCCGTGAGATTCACCCAGAATTCTTGATGAAATTTATTTCTTATTCCAGGCATAGCTCTTTCTATTTCCACACTTGCTTCTATATTGTTTTTTATAGCAGATGATAATATTGTATCCATAATTGGTATTAATGATTGATTAGTTAGAGTTTTTAATGTGTTAATATATTGTATAACTGTATGATATAAAATTGGTTTTAGATTAATATCTACATCCATTACGCATTCCTCAAGCCATTGAATAATATCTTTTTCATAGGATAGACAGTGAAAATGGTCTCCATCTTTTAAATTACCACAACTATCATCAGATGGAGTATGACCATTTAATGTTAGGTAAATTATGTATGGCTTTTCTTTGTAGTTGTGGTATCTTACTAATTGCTTTTCTTGGTCTGTCGCATGTATCTTATTTTCAATTATGATAGTGTTCTCTTTATCAGTTATTAGAATATCTATACGACCTCCTTTTTCTTTGTCGGGCGAGATTTCTCCAATATATTTTTCTACCTCAACATTTACTGCTAATAAGTTTAGTGATAACTTGCTGACAAACTTACCTGTGAATTTTTTCAGAAAAAAGTCACCCATTTTATGTGAGCCATTTGGGTTGAGTAATTCGGCAATAATAGATGAATGCAATTTTACTTCATCAGAAGTCATTTTCATTATGCTAAACACATTAAATCCATAACCTTTTTCATCAATTATAGCATCTCGTTGTTTGCATATTGAATGAACTAATTCTAAAAAATGTTCTACGTCTTTGTTTTCCATATTGTTGTATTTTAAATTTAATGTTAACTCAATTATACACGATAAGTCTCCAAAATTAGTGATTTTTTATTCAGCAAATAGGTGGTTTCTGAAAATTACTTTTTCGGCGCTCGATTTCAGATTGACACAATCCTCATTTACGGTGAGTAAGCTCCAGTTTTGACCTTAATGAGCCAAATTTATTTAATTTTTAACCAATTCCAATTTTAATGGGACACTAATGAAATAATATTACAGATTGCCGATTACAAGAGTTCTTCACTCTCTTCCCCATCTTTGCTACAATACTCCTTAAATTTTGCAAGCAGTGCCTTACGGTGTTTTGCCGAAATGGGTTTACTTACAGGAAATACTTCCATAGAGTGGGGATGTGAATGGGTGTCACCTTCGCCTAAAGAGATTGTGCAATAACAATCATCGCCTTTATCAAGACGAGAAAGGCGCAGTCCAAACTTTTTATATTCTGGATTTAGTCGAATCCTTTCTAATCTTTCACTAACTTGTTCCTTTGTCAGGGGAGTTGACGTGACAATCTCTAAATAAACTCCATCTGGATGTAATACTTCCACAATATCACCCTCCTTGAATCGAATATCTTTGGGGTTATGCCCTCGAAATCCTCCACAATCCTCGTGTTTGAGGTATTGTTCATAGAGTTGTCCATCTTTCGTGTAACAACGCTCTGTTGCAGTTCTGGGGCACCAAGATTTAAACTCAAATTCTTCGATACAGAAGCTATATATGAATAGATTCTTTTCTGTTATCACCATATCTTTCATGGCAGTAATTGCATCGTCAAGGGTCGAGTATAGGGCAATACTCTCTCGAATTGTCGGATTATATGGGTGACGGATTTTTCCTGTTTTGCTTCGGAGGCGATACCGTGAAAGCCTAAATAAATTTTCCATAGTCTTGCTTTTAATTTTAAGACGAAAATCAACTTAATTATACACGATAAGTCTCCAAAATTTCAGTAACAGTGATTTTTTATTAGGTGGCTTCTGAAAATTACTTTTTCGGCGCTCGATTTGGAATCTATGAACTCATATTTTACTTGTCGGTTCGTGAAAAGAAGGCTATTGCTTTTTCTAGTTCCTTTATCCTACGTTGCTCATCTGTTAACTGCTCGTTCCTTGAACGATTTGTCATAAAATTGTCTTTTTGCCATCGCTTTTTGTGTTTATCCGTCTTTTCTTCTGTGCGGGCAAAGTTAACTATTCCTCTTTTCTTATTTGAGCAACTTAAGTTGTATCCTCTGCCTTTTTAGATCTATCTCCAGCACTTTTACTTGTACATGCTGATGCAATTTAAGTATCTCATTGGGATTTGAAATAAATTTATCTGCCATGTTAGAAATATGGATAAGACCGTTTTGCTTTATTCCAATATCTACAAAAGCCCCAAAATTAGTTATATTAGTTACAATACCCGGTAGCTCCATTTCTTGTTTAAGATCTTCAATAACATGTATATCTGATGCAAACTCAAGCACTTTAATATTAGCTCTAGGATCTCGTCCCGGCTTTGCGAGCTCTTGCATAATATCGTTAAGAGTTGGTAAACCAACCTCTTCGGTCACATATTTATCTATCTTTATAGAACCTATTTTATCCTTATTTCCAATAAGCTCCTCCACCGAAACTCCGGCATCCTTAGCAATAGATGTTACCAACGCATAGCGCTCGGGGTGTACAGCAGAGTTATCTAACGGATTTTTAGCAGAAGGAATTCTAAGAAAACCAGCCGCTTGCTCAAAAGCCTTTTCGCCTAATCGCTTTACTTTAAGCAGTTGAACACGAGATGAAAATGCTCCATTAGCATCTCTAAAATCTATAATATTTTGAGCTAAAGCAGGTCCAATGCCAGATACATAAGCAAGTAAATGTTTACTTGCGGTATTTAAATTCACTCCAACATTATTTACACAACTAACCACAATATCATCTAATTTATTTTTGAGTAATGTTTGGTCAACATCGTGCTGATACTGCCCTATTCCTAACGATTTAGGATCTATCTTTACCAACTCTGCTAAAGGATCCATTAATCTTCGCCCTATAGAAACCGACCCACGCACAGTTATATCATACTGGGGAAACTCCTCACGTGCTATGGCAGATGCAGAATAAATAGAAGCTCCATCTTCACTAACAGAGAAAACTTTAATATTGGTAGGAAGAGCTATCCTTTTAATAAAAGCTTCAGTCTCTCTGGCTGCTGTTCCATTACCTATTGCAATTACCTCTATTTTGTAAGCCTCTATCATATTTGACAGCTTTTTTATTGCCATAACTTTTTCATTTGCAGGCGGATGAGGATAAATAGTATCATTATGTACTAATGCACCTTGTGAATCTAAACACACAACCTTGCACCCCGTTCTAAATCCCGGATCTATTGCCAGTGTCCTCTTTTGTCCCATAGGAGCTGCAAGTAACAACTGACGAAGATTTTCCCCAAACACCTTAATAGAATCCAAATCGGCTTTTTCCTTAGCTAATTTTAAAGACTCATTCTCTATTGACGGATGTAGTAACCGCTTGTACGAATCTTCAATTGCAATGTTTATTTGCTCATACAAAGAATAGCTACTGCATTTTACCCCTTTGTAAAACAAACGATGCATTATTTTTTCTACAATATCATCATCAACTTCTAATTTTATCTGAAGTATCCCTTCATCAACACCACGTAAAATAGCAAGTAACCTATGTGATGGGATATGCAATATATCCTCATTAAAGCTAAAATAATTTTCATATTTCTCACCCTCCTCTTCTTTTCCCTTTACCAATTTAGATTGTACCTTACCACTCTTACCATAAAAACTCCTTAGCTCCTGTCTTATCTCAAGCTTTTCGGATATAGATTCCGCAATAATATCTCTCGCACCTTGTAAGGCAGTATCTCTATTTGGAACATCATCATTTATAAAAGATTGTATAAATTTATCAAAATTATCCACATTAAAAGTCATCATCTTTGCAGCAAGTGGCTCTAGCCCCTTCTCCTTTGCAATTGAAGCCTTTGTACGTCTTTTAGGTTTATAAGGAAGGTAAATATCCTCTAAATCTTGCATATCAACACACACTTTAATGGCTTTTTCTATCTCCGCAGTAAGTTTATCTTTATCTGCAATACTCTTTATAACAGCCTCTTTCCGTTTATCAAGATCTTCAAATTTTAAATACCAATGTCGTATCTCGGCTACTTGCACCTCATCTAACTGCCCTGTACGCTCTTTTCTATAACGACTAATAAAAGGAACCGTTGCCCCCTCCTTTAGAAGTTGAACACAATGCTCAACCTGCCAATCTTTAACAGTTATTTTGTCAGATATATATTTTATATATAATTTATTTGTCATAATAGCGTATTTTAAACATTATATTAATCGTGTGAAACCTGCTGCAATTGTTCTCTGTATGCCGAAAATATTTTTGATTTTGAAACAAAACCCATATAACATCCATTTTCATCAACAACAGGAAGATTCCAAGCACCTGTTTTCTCAAATTTTGACATAACGCTTTCCATTTTCTCATTAAAGCTAACAAACTCAGGCGCAGGTTTCATATACGTATAAACGTGTATGGTAGCGTATTTTTCTTTATCAAACATTATTTCCCTAACATCATCTAAAAAAACCATCCCCTGAACTCTTTTGTCATTATCAACCACAGGAAATATATTTCGTTTTGAGCTTGCAATTGCTCTTACCAAATCGCCTAAATTATCATTAATTCCAACAAGCGTAAAGTCTTTTTCTATTAACTCATCTGTTTTAAGAAGAGTAAGCACCGCTTGATCGGAATCGTGCGTTAGCAAATCCCCCTGCTTTGCAATACGCTTAGTATAAATAGAATATGGTTCATAAATTCTTATAGTTGCAAAGGCTACTGCCGATGTTATGATAAGGGGCATAAGCAAAGTATATCCTCCGGTTATTTCCGCAATAAGAAAAATAGCCGTTAACGGAGCCTGCATAACCCCAGCCATAAGACCGGCCATTCCTACCAATACAAAATTTGTTTCCGGCACATCATGGATTCCCGATAGATTTATAACACGAGCCACAATAAATCCCAAAATTCCCCCCATAAACAATGTTGGGCCAAACGTTCCTCCAACTCCTCCACCGGCATTAGTAAACGACATTGAAAATACTTTAAAAACAAATACACCCAAAAAGAATATAGGAATAATCCATTCCTTACTAAAAAAATGGCTAAAAAATGTTGTTCCTATTGCCTGAGAGTGATTATTATTAAGCAAATCTGTTAACACTTCATAGCCCTCACCATAAAGCGGTGGAAATAAAAATATAAGCACCCCTAAGCATGCAGCAGAGATAATCCAACGCTTATAAGGAGCCTTAATAGATTTTATCTTATCCTCCATAGCAAGTGTAGTTCTTGTAAAATACAATGAAGCAAGCCCACATACTACACCAAAAAAGATATAATAAGGAAGATTATTTATTTCAAACGGAGTAATACTATTCTCAAAAGCAACTGCATCGCCCAAGAAAAAATAAGAAACGGTGGTTGCAGTAACAGAAGAAACAACTAAAGGCAAAATTGAAGTCATTGACATATTAAACAACAAAATCTCCAATGTAAACAGCACTCCTGCCAAAGGCGCTTTAAATATTCCGGCAACAGCACCTGCCGCACCGCAACCAAGCAATATTGTCATATTTTTATAAGAAAGCCCCATAGCCCTTGCTATATTTGACCCAATTGCCGCACCTGTATATACTATTGGAGCCTCTGCTCCAACCGATCCTCCAAACCCTATAGTTACAGAACTTGCAGCAATAGAACTCCACATATTATGAGCTTTAATCTTAGATTCATTTTTTGAAACGGCAAGAAGTACTTTTGTTACCCCATGTCCTATATTATCTTTAACAATATACCTAACAAAAAGCATTGCCAACAACATTCCTATTCCAGGGTATATAAAGTAAAAAATACTATCAGCGGGGGTATTAAACCATCCTGTAAGGGTCCATTGCACAAAAGAAATCATCTTTTTAAGAACAACCGCCGCAATTCCACTGCACAGCCCAACAACCAAAGCCAAAAGTAATAAAAGCCTTTGCTCTGGCATAGTTCTAACAAGTGTTCTTATTTTAGATAAAATAGTTCTAAGCATTTCATATATATTTAGTGCGAATATAGTAATAAAAAAGCAAAAGAGACTAACTAAAATCAATTTCTAGTTAGTCTCCTAAATATCTTTTATTTATGTATAAACTAATTATTCCTCAGCCTCCTCTCCTGCAGCAAATGCAGGGGTGGATTCATCATCGGGAAAAGTACTTCCTTCTGTTGCCGGCTCCTCCTCACTCTCTTGATCGCCAAAAAGGCCATTTTCGGCATCCTCGTAATCGTCTATCTTAACATCTATCTTAACCAAATATATTGCTTCCGTTATTTCTATTGAAACTGCGTAAAAAAATGTTCCATCAGGTTTATCAACTTTAAAAATATCCCCCATATAATCGGAATATCCCTTTGGATATTTCTCTTTAAACGCAGCAGCTAATTCCATAGACATATTGGCATAACTTACCACTGCTCTCCTCTTTTGTAATCTCGATGCAGTCTTACTAGACATAATATTTCTGTAATTTTAATTTAATACTTATTTATCATTTGAAAGTGCAATTATACTGCAAATTTTTTTAAATACAAGGCATTTTTACTAGAAAATTAAAAAAACTTTACTCTATATTAAAAGTTCTCCTATTTCCTAAAAAAATAAGCTTTTTGAGCCCTCTTTTTTTCAATATTTTTCTCCACAGGAATAGGTAAAAATGATTTTGGATCTAATTCGGTGTAATATGCAACCGATGATTTTGTCATTGGAGTTGGAGTAAAATCCTGCACCTGTTCCATATAAACCCCTCTAAGGATAGGATGTTTTGATAATAGTTCCATATCCCTCATTCTGCAATTTGGATGAGATGAAATAAAATATGGAACAAGTTGGTATTTAAGCCCTTTCTCTCTAACTATTTTATCAAATTCGTGACAAAGCCTCTCAAAAAGCACAAAACTAGGTTTATTCATTTGATTAAGTACCCTCTCCTCTGTATGCTCCGGTGCAACTTTAAGTCTACCACTAGTGTGATTTACAATAAGTTCTGTAAGATAAGGTTTAGAAGAACTATCCATAAATCCTTTTTCATTTAAAAAAAGATCGTAACGAATTCCACTTCCAACATACGCATGCCTTATTCCTTGTACAGCAGCAATACTATTGTAAAGTTTAAGTAAACGCCTATGTGAATTATTAAGATTATTACACATTTTTGGAAAAAGGCAACTCTTTCTAAAACACTTTTCACAAAGATTTTTATCGTTTCCCCCCATTCCATACATATTTGCTGTTGGAGCCCCAACATCCGAAATATTGCCGGCAAATCCCGGCAAATTATTAAGTTTCTCTATCTCATCCAAAATAGACTGCTCACTCCTACTTTGTATTTGTTTTCCTTGATGAGCCGCAATTGTACAAAAACTACACCCTCCAAAACACCCACGGTGAGTATTTATAGAAAATTTTATCATTTCATAAGCAGGAATATGCTTTCCTTTATACCTTGGATGCGGTAATTTAGTATAAGGTAAATTGTAATAAGAATCTAATTCGCCCTCTGTAGGGAGCGGAAACGGTGGATTTACATATATATAACTCTCCTTATATGGCTCAATTATTTGCTTTCCAACCCAACTATTTGCTTCAACTTCTATACAATTAAAATTTTCGATAAATGCTTTTTTATCTTTTACACACTTCTCAAAAGAATGTAAAACAATATTATCCACAGAAAGAGTAGGCTTTTCATTACTAATCCAAGCAATTTGTGGAATATCAATTTTCTTCCCGATAGAACTATCGGGATACTTTTTAATATAATCTGCCAGCTCTATTATAGCCCTCTCACCCATTCCATAAATAAGATAATCGGCCTTGCTATTAACTAAAATTGACGGAAATAATTTATCTTGCCAGTAATCATAATGGGTAAAACGGCGCAACGAAGCCTCTATTCCACCAATTACAATAGGGACATTAGGATACAGCTCCTTTAAAATATTTGAATAAACAGTAACGGCATAATCGGGACGCATAGCTGCCGCTCCATTTGGGGTATACGCATCATTACTGCGAAGCCTTTTTGCGGCCGTATAATGGTTTACCATAGAATCCATTGCTCCCGAATTAACTCCAAAAAAAAGACGTGGCTTACCAAGTTTCTTAAAATCTCTTAAATCATCTCGCCAATTAGGTTGCGGCACAATAGCAACCCTATATCCATTGCGCTCAAGCACTCTCGAAATTACTGCTGTCCCAAATGACGGGTGATCTATATATGCATCACCGGTAAAGATAATAACATCAACATAATCCCATCCTAAAGCCTCCATCTCCTTTTTAGAAGTTGGAAGAAATCCACTGTTTTCTTTTATCATATTTTTTACATTCTCTCCGGAAGACTAATGCCCAAAATTCCCATTGCTTTGGTTAGTACTTTAGCAATTGTCTCTATTAATGCAAGTCTATTTGCCTTAACAGCAACATTTTCTTCCTTTAAAATTGAAGTATCGTGATAATATTGACTAAACTCTTTTGCCAAATCATAAGCATAACTAGAAATTACAGCAGGAGAATGATCTATGCCGGCCTCTTTTATTTTTATCGGGAAATTATTAAGTAATTTTATTATTTCTATCTCCTTTGGAAGCAATTCTGCACTAACAACTTCTTTTTTAACTCCTTGATCGACAGCTTTTTTTAAAATTGATTTTATCCTAGCATGAGTATATTGAATAAACGGCCCTGTATTTCCATTAAAATCGATAGATTCTTTTGGATCAAATACCATAGTCTTTTTAGGATCAACCTTAATTATAAAATATTTAAGAGCTCCAAGACCTATCATCTCAAAAAGTTTTTCCTGTTCATTGGTAGGCATATCATCTAAACGCCCCAATGCTAATGAGGTCTCTTTTGCCGTACTATACATATCTTGTACAAGATCATCAGCATCAACAACTGTTCCCTCTCTAGATTTCATCTTCCCTTCGGGCAACTCAACCATTCCATAAGAGAGATGATAAATACTATCAGCCCAATTAAAGCCCAATTTCTTTAAAACTAGTTTAAGTACTTGAAAATGATAATTTTGCTCATTACCAACTACATAAATATGTTCATCTAGCTTATATGTGTTAAACCGTTGATGCGCTGTTCCTAAATCTTGAGTCATATACACAGATGTTCCATCTCCTCTAAGCAATAACTTTTTATCCAATCCATCTGCTGTTAAATCGCACCACACAGATCCATCATCATGCTGTTCAAAAATTCCTTTTTTTAGCCCTTCATTAACAAGTGCTTTACCCAAAAGATAAGTCTGAGACTCATAATATGTTCTATCAAACGATATTCCAAGGCTTTTATATGTTTTATCAAACCCTTCATAAACCCAACCGTTCATTTTCTTCCACAAATCTACTACCTCTTTATCTCCTTGCTCCCATTTAAGTAACATTGCCTGAGCCTCTTTTAATATTGGAGCCTGTTTTTCTGCCTCATCATTGGGCATGCCTTTAGCTGTAAGTTCTTTAATTTGCTTTTTTAGCTCATCATTAAATGCTACATAATACTTTCCAACAAGATGGTCTCCCTTAATTCCGGTACTACTTGGAGTCTCTCCATTACCCATTTTTTGCCATGCAAGCATAGATTTGCAAATATGAATTCCTCTATCATTTACCAAATTTACCCTCATTACATTATGTCCGTTTGCCTCCAAAAGCCTAGCAACAGACCATCCTAATAAATTATTTCTTATATGACCTAAATGCAACGGTTTATTTGTATTAGGCGAAGAAAATTCAACCATTATAGTTTTACCACTTGGTGGAAGTTGTCCAAAATTATTAGCATTATAAATATCACTAAAAATATTTTGCCAAAAGCCGGTAGAAAATTTAATATTAAGAAAGCCTTTTACAACATTAAAAGACTCAACACTATTACTATGTTGCTTTATATACTCCCCAACTTCTTGTGCAGTAGCCTCCGGCGATTTTTTACTAACCTTAAGAAGAGGAAATGTAACCAAAGTAATATCTCCCTCAAACTCTTTTCTAGTAGCTTGAGTTTGAATAAGTTTACTATCAATATTAGTATTATAAATGGCTGCAATTGCCTCCTGCGCCTTTTCAAAAATAAAATTTTCGGGATTCATAATTAATTATATTTTTATATTATTTTCTTTTGCAAAATATTTTTTTTGTGCTGCCCTTACTTTTGGTGCCAAAATAAATAATGTTATCATTGTGGGTAAAGCCATAAGAGCGTACGCTAAATCAATTAATCCTACAGCTGTCTTAAGCGGAATCATAGCTGCAACTATTAACATTATCAAAAAGAAATAGTTATAGTACTTAGCATTTTTAGCTCCAAACAAATACCCTGTACATTTTACCCCATAATATGAGTACGAGAACATAGTTGAAAATGCAAATATAAACACCATTACCATAAGTAGATATGCTCCATATCCCGGAATTGATGACTCAAATGATTGCACCGCTATCTCTAGTCCCTTTATCCCCTCGCCATCAACATGATAATTTCCATTTATAAGAATTGCCAGAGCTGTAAGTGTACAAACAAGCCCTGAATCTATAGAGGGGCCTATCATAGCTATTAGCCCTTCCCTTATTGGTTCTTTATTTTTGGACGCACCGTGCATCATAGATGCTGTACCAACACCTGCTTCATTAACCAATGCTGCACGCCGTGCTCCAATTATAGCAACCCCAATAAATCCCCCTAATCCTGCCTTAAAGTTAAATGCCCCAGTAAAGATATCAGCAAATACTTGTGGTACAACGGTTATATTAGTAATTATTATATAAAACACCAGTAAAAAATACATTCCAACCATAAGTGGAACCACTTTAGAAGAAATTTTTGCTATCCTATGAATTCCACCCAACACCACTACAGAAACTATTGCGCATATTATAACACCTATTATAAATCTTAGAAAAATAGAATTCTCAATGCCGGCAGGAGTTGTAAACACTGTTGTTATAGCTTCTGTAAGCTGATTTGCTTGCATAATACATAATGTTCCAATAAGACCAAACACAGAAAAGAATACAGCCATAGGTTTCCATTTTTCACCAAGGCCATTTGTAATCATGTACATAGGTCCTCCCTGTACTTCACCTGCCGAATCCTTTCCCTTATACATAATAGCAAGCGATCCCTCAAAAAACTTTGTTGCCATACCAACTACAGCACTAACCCACATCCAAAAAATAGCTCCAGGCCCTCCCATTGTTAAAGCAATAGCCACTCCGGCAATATTTCCCATACCAACAGTAGCTGCTATAGCACTAGTAAGAGCTTCAAAAGAACTTATCTGACCCGGTTCTGTATCATCTTTCTCTTTTAGCGACTTAAGAGCTTTTATATAATACCTAAATGGAACAAACCGTGAGTAAATAAGGAAAAAGAGGCCTCCGCCTATTAAAAGGAAAAAGAGCGGATAGCCACACACAAAATCACTTACTACGGTTATTACGTGGTAAAATAAGTTTCCAATATTAGTCATAGCTCAAAATAATTTTTGGTTCATTTAAGTTTAAGGTGGTAAATTTAGGAATAATATTTTAATGACATCATAAAAAAGATTGTCTTCCAATTAACGGAGTAGTCATAAAAGTAGTTACCAAAGCCATTATAACCATAATTACAAAGATTTGTGGAGGAAGTATCCCCATTTCATATCCTATATTAAGGGCAATAAGCTCCATAAGTCCGCGAGTATTCATAAGAACTCCTATAACAAAACTATCCCTCCACGTCTCCCCTGTAAGCCTAGCAGCTATTGAACACCCTCCTAGTTTTCCGGCAATAGCTACAAAAATAAATACTACACAAACGCCCCAAAGCTCTGGTGTATTAATTAGTCCTATCTGGGTACGCAACCCGGTGTACACAAAAAACAGTGGTAAAAACAACGTAAGTGTAACATCTTTTATTTTTTCTATCATTACATTTCTAAAGCGCCAATTAGAAGGCATAATAATGCCGGCCATAAAAGCTCCAAATATTGCGTGAATACCTATTAATTCCGTAGTAACTGCCGAAATAACCATAATGATAAAGATAAAACCAACAAATGAATTTCCAATTGCATCATTGGTAATGTATTTCTTTCCTATTTTCTCCAATATTTTTCTAAGAATAAAAAACATAAACAAAATATATCCCACAGTAATGGCTATTGTAAAAAAAGCACTTGCAAAAGTTCCTGCACGCGCAATTGCAATTACAATTGCCATAATACACCAAGCAGTAACATCATCATTTGCAGCAGAAGCAATAGAAAGGACACCTATATTCGTATTAGTCATACCTCTCTCCTGAATAATACGCGCCAATACCGGAAATGCAGTAATACTCATAGAGATTCCTATAAACAGGGCAAACGGTAGAAACGAAGTATATCCGGCTGCATATTCCTCATACACCCAAATAGCAGCAGTAACGCCAAATAAAAATGGCACCAGAATACCGGCATGACTAATAATAAGTGTTTTATTTAATTTGTTTTTAAGTAAATTAAAATCAAGTTCCAATCCTATCACAAACATAAAAAGCATTAACCCAATTTGGCTAAGCATCCCCAATGTCTCTAAAGAAGAATTTGGAAAAACAGCATGAAATGTTTGTGGAAACAGAGCGCCCAAAAACGATGGCCCAAGAAAAATTCCTGCAATAATTTCCCCTATGACTTTGGGTTGTCCAATATATTTAAACAAAAAAGAGAGAAATTTTACAGCAAGTAAAATTCCGGTTATCTGTATAAGCAGAATTACAAACGGATTTATAGCATTTCCCTTTACAGTATCAACAAACATGATAAAAGCACTTAAATTCTTATTAGGTGTAATATTACCATTAATATTATCAAAACGCTCCCCAAATTGTAATGCCAAATAAATTAGGAAACCAAAAAGTAAGAACATTCCACAATAAACAACAGCAGTCTTTCTGCCGCTTATTTTCACCGATTGTTTTATTATCCGCATATCCTCAAATTTGCACAAATCTAGTATTTATTTTTTCGTCACAATAAGAAATAACACTATAAATATTACAATTATTTTTAGTACGTTTGTGCCACATAATCACCTATTAAAATGAAATTTACCGTAAAAGAGAATACAACGCTCCAAGAGTTCCTTCTAAAAGCCATGCAAGGCATAAGTCGTACATCTGTAAAACAACTACTTAGCAACAAACAAGTATATGTAAACGGAAAAGCCAAAAGCAAATTCGATTTTGTTCTTACAGAAGGAATGAATGTGGAAATAAATAAAGAACAAAAGGTAAAACATCCATTTGGGCACCTCATAGACATAATTTACGAAGACGATTATATTATTGTAGCCAATAAAAAAGAAGGACTCCTTTCTGTAGCAGCAAATAGCAAAACGCCGCAAATTACTGCACATTCCATTTTAAACGGGTACATACAAATGAACCCCGGATATTTAAAAAGAAATAAATATGCAAAAGAACCTCGTATATTTATCGTACACCGGCTAGATAGAGAAACATCGGGACTTATGGTGTTTGCCAAAGACGAACACACAAAACTAATACTACAACAAAATTGGAATGATATAGTAACAGACCGCCGTTATATTGCTATTGTAGAGGGGGAAATAAAAAAAGAAAAAGGCAGTATAACATCTTGGCTCACCGATAATAGTGCATTTATTACATACTCCAGTATGGTAGACAATGGCGGATACAAAGCCACAACAAACTACACCACACTAAAAACCAACGACGGTTATTCATTAGTTGAATTAAATCTTGAAACAGGGAGAAAAAACCAAATAAGGGTTCACATGCAACAAATTAAGCACTCTATTGTTGGTGACACCAAATACGGCGGACAAAAAAGCGACCGTCTATATCTACATGCCTCCAAATTATGCTTCCTACATCCTATAACAAAAGAACAACTTGAATTTACACGCAATCCCTCATTTGATATTTAAGCCATAAGCACCATCTCAGAAGCTGTTTCTTAAAATTTATAAGCCGCTTTTCTTAAATCTTGCAAACTCTTAAACGGTTTAGCAGGTTTAAGATATTTGGCCATATAAGCATACATACCCAACCTAATTTCATTTGAAAATTTAGTATCCATCCTATCAAAGGAGTGTCCACCCGGAGCATTGTCAAAAATTTTATAATCAAAATTCTTTCCCTCCGCCTTAAGAGCCTGTATTAGATGCTCAACCTCTATTACAAAAACATCATCATCATTTGTATTTGTGTATATAAGCAAAGGTTCTTTAAGCGTTTTTACATTCCACACAGGAGAACGTTTTTTATACTCATCAATATTATCTCTTGCACTTTTTCCAATATGAGAAGAATCAGAAAATATTTTTCTATAAGAATTAGTACTATACCCCATTCTCATAATAATATCACTAACAGGTACTCCGGCAAAGCCACATTTATACTCACCGGGATGCAACATAAGATTCATAAGGGTAATCATTCCTCCGTGGCTCCACCCCATAATACCAACACGCGCTTTATCTATAAACGGATAATTTTCCAACATATATTCTTTACTATTAAAAACATCCTCATTCTCTAATCCGCCATAATCAATATTGTCATAGGTACCCTTACCGTATCCTGTGCTACCTCTATATTCTGGTGACACAATAACATATCCCTGCGACACAAGCTCTCTTACAATATGCGCATAATAGGTTGAAAAATCTGCATGCACGCCAGAGTGAGGCAACACCATTAGCGGATATTTTTTATTAACATCAATATCCTTTGGAATATAAATATATGCCCAAAATTTCAATGGATTATTTGCCCCCATCGCGGTAGGATTTAAAACATTCGATTTAGAAGGGCCATACATAAATACTTTATCAACATGGGCAATATCGCCCAACTTTTCGTACCATAATAAATCATCAATTTTCTTCTCTAATAAAGAAAACGAATGATGCATATCATCGGTTTCAGCTTTAACCAACTTTAAATCTTTTAATAAAGATTGAATATCTTGTGCACCAACAACTGCACAACAACAAACGAAGACTAGTGTTATAAATAAATTTTTCATAAATAAGATTAATATTTTGTAAGGGTCTAAATTAACATTTTTTTTCTATGGAAAAATAAAAACTTTTTGTAATAGTGCTAAAGTTATATAACTTTACAAAATTAAACAATAAATAGCAATGCCCTTAAATACACCTAAAATTAAAACTATTCCCGAAATAACTGCTGAATTAGCCCAAAAAGCGGAAAAATTTCATCCTTACAATGAAATTTTAAACGAAATACAGGGTGATATCACCGGGCATTTGCGTCACGATTTATTAATAGCGTACTTTACTCCCAATAGCAAAGTAATTTATATTAATAAAAAGTTATCCAGCATATTAGGCTTTTTACCCGAGGAAATAGTGGGCAGACATGCTATGGAATTTGTCCTAAATAATGATGTATTCCACAATTGGAATAAACCACTTATTCCAGCACTTAGCAATAATGATTTAGATATTGTAAGGGGGAAACAAATAATTAAAACAGCAAGCGGACAACCTGCATTTGTCGATTTTTTATACTTTGCATACAGAGACGAATTAAGAAACCTAGTTTTTGTAAAAGGAATATTAAAGGATGTAACCAACGACGTATTAGCAACAGATAAACTTATTGCTGAAAAAGAAAAGATAGAAAAAATATTAACATGCGGTCAATTAGGATATTGGATTTTAGACACTTCAAATGAGGAAATTATTTTAAGTGGAAATTACGAATCCATATCTGAATATGCGCCAAATGAAATAACCAATGTATCTAAGTTTTTTAAAACAAACGTTCACCCAGATGATTGGAATAATTCATACGTTTTAACAAAGTCAGCGTTATTACAAGAAAATGACGGAGTAGAATTCCGTTTAAAAACGAAGAGTGGAAAATACAAATGGATTCTTTCAAAAATAGTTCGCACTGAAATTAATAAAACTACAGGTCATAAAATAATAAGCGGAATACACCTAGATATTGACGCTAGTAAACGGGCAAACTTAAGAATACGAGAAAAAGAGAGACAAATAATTAAGAACGAGGAAAACCTAAGAAAAATATACAAAGCTCTTCCTATAGGGGTAATTATATATAACAGTGGCGGAGATTATGTAGAATCAAACGACGAACTCCTTAAAATATTTGAGCTTAAGTCTAAAAAAGAAATTAACAAAGTTAACTTACTTAACTATAACGGACATATTAAATCTCTTATACAGAATTATGAATATTCTATTGATATTGCCTATGACCTGCATGAGAGAAAAATGTATAAAGATTATACAAGTGCTCCAAAAACTCAACATACAAGATATATAAATATAAAAATAGTATCGTTATTAGATACAGAAGGATACGTAAATTTAGATAATATCCAAAATAATGAACTACTAGATACTAACGACAAGCACGAAACCGAAACAGGTTATCTTCTTGTTGCCACAGACACTACAATTCTTAGAAGAGCCGAGTTAGATTTAAGACTTAATGAACTTGAGCTTAAAGAAAAAAATATAAAGCTATCAAATGCTAAAGAAAAAGCGCAAGAAAGTGATAGGCT
Source organism: Bacteroidales bacterium (assembly GCA_036659275.1). Classification (GTDB taxonomy): domain Bacteria; phylum Bacteroidota; class Bacteroidia; order Bacteroidales; family UBA932; genus Egerieousia. The sequence goes on from JAVXCW010000030.1 coordinate 17,948, forward strand.
TAAATCTGCATTTTTAGCAAATGTAAGTCACGAAATACGGACTCCATTAAATGCAATTATAGGGTTTTCAGAACTTATTGCAACATCGGATGATAAAGAAGAAAAAGACATATACTTTGATATTGTAAAAACTAATAACGATTTATTATTAAACCTTATAAACGATATTTTAGATCTTTCAAAAATTGAAAGTGGCAGAATAGAATTAAAATATGCTCCTGTAAATATGGATAAGATTTGTTACGAATTGGTAGAAGCAGCAAAATTAAGAGTAACAGAGAATATAAAAATTATTTATAAATTGCCCGAGAATATTCTATTAAAAACAGAGAATGGTAATAATTATATAAAACAAACATTATTAAATACCGATAAAAACAGGTTAAGTCAAATTTATAATAATCTTATTAATAACGCTATAAAAAACACTAGAAATGGCGCTATAACAATATCACACAATTTAGTAGAGATAAATGAAGCCGGCGAAATTATTCGCAACATGAGTATTAATGAAGCAGAAAGAATTGAGTTAGATATTTACGACACAACAAAAGTTATGATTGCATGCAGTGTATCTGATACAGGGTGCGGCATACCTGAGAATAAAATTGGGGAAATTTTTAATAGATTTACTAAACTTAACGATAACCAATCGGGCTTTGGACTTGGTTTAGCAATAATAAAATCATTAGTAGAACAAATGGGAGGACATATAATTGTAAAATCCAAAATAGGAGAAGGAAGTGAATTTACAGTTATTTTGCCATATAATACTTCAAAAGGAGAGCCTGAATGTTGGTATAATATAGAGAATATATCGGTTGAAGAGCTAAGGAAATCTTTTGGAGAAAATAATGTTAATCATTTAGGAAAAGACAATAATAGTCAGTTTATTGAAAAAAATAAAAAAATGAATATAAAATCATCAGATGAAAATTTAGCGGAGGACAAAAATATGGGAGAAAAAATGTTAGATATACTTGTTGCAGAAGATATAGACTTCAACTATATGCTAGTAAAGGCCATAATAGGTAAAAAATACAACCTATATAGGGCAAAGACAGGAGTTGAAGCAGTAGACTTATTTGATAAGCAAAAATTTGATGTTATCCTAATGGATATGAAAATGCCAGAAATGGATGGTATTACGGCAACTAGGATTATAAGGGAAAAAGATAAAATAATTCCAATAATTGCAGTAACTGCGTACGCCTTTGATACAGATAAACAAATAGCACTTGATGCAGGATGTAATAGCTACATAGTTAAGCCTATTGATCCAAAAATACTTATTGCAGAAATTGAGAGGTACGCTTAACTGCGTAACCTCTCAATAAGCTCATCACCTAGGGCATTTTTACTATCAATATGTTTGAGAATAGCCTCAACAAACGGATTATTATTGAATTCTCCGCGCACCATAGCAAAGTCTTTTGCTTTTTCACTCTCCGATCCATCTGCACCAAAGCTAGCCATAACAGCTAGTGAAAATTCTTTTTTGGCATCTTCATAAACCATATTATCTAATTTTATTACAGCTTCTTTCCAGCACTCCACAATTTTTATAATTTTTTCTGCTGTAATTTCCTTTAAATTAACATTAAAGAATTCCTCTATTTTTTGTGCCGACCAAGTCCACTCATATTCATAATAATTAGCATGAAGAGTTGCTATAAAATCGTTAATCTCGCCAAGTCTAGAAATCTCTCCTGCTTCTATTTTACTAAGTAACAATTCTATAGAACTTTTAGGCGCAATAAGTCCACTTATATCAACCCATTCCCCAGTGCCTATATCTGTTGTTGGTACAAGAAAATCGGACAATTTTGTTATATGCGTATATTGTGCAGTCCCATATTTTTCTAATCTTTTAATAATAGAGTTACCTAAAAATTTTCTTATTGCAATATTATAATACTCAAGTCCTTTATTTAAAGAGCTATTATTTATTTTAGCACTATGATAACTATAAACGTCTGTTGTAACCCCCGATGCCCGTTTTAATGACTCTAAAATTTCTATTCCATTAAACATTTTTTGTATTGTATACGGGCTTAGCAAATTATAATTTATTTGATCTAATCTATCGGGATTACATTTTACTTTTCTTAAAAACCTTATTCCTAATAAATTACTATTTATACTATTAGAATTTTCTTGTATTTCATCTAAAAATAAAACACTACTTCTTTTATCCCTTTTTGGCCATTTTTGAGCATCACGTATTGTTCCAACAGAACGGAGATTAACTCCGGGAATAAGAAATGTTGTATTGTTTTTTTCTATAAGATAACTAAATGGCAAATTAGAGGTATCTGCATGAAATACATGCCTACCCATAACAAGACTAAAAGCCCCAATATGTGCCGGCCACAAGATATACGAATCAGATGTTGTTTTAGCTCCTCGCTCCATAATGCCTTGGTGTATAGGGCCTAACTTATACATATGATTACTTTGGTTAGATCCCGATCCCGTATTCATAAATGAAAATAAACCGGCAATTAGCAAGCTGCTTTTATGATGACTTACTGTAAAAGGGCCTGCAAAAACGCTACATGCCTCCCCGTTTTCTCCATGACAATTTGCAAAAAAAACAGAATCGGTGGCCATATAACCATTTGCAAGAATTGATGATTGCCCAATAAAACATCGTTCAATTGAGCAACCGCTATCTAATCTTGCTCCCGACGATAATATAAAATCTCGCGCACGCACTCTAACCCCAACTGTAGAAGGGTATTCTTTTACGCTATTTATTGAGCCGTTTACAAGGAGTGCCGCACCTTCAATTCTGCTATAAGAACCTATCCGTACGCCCTCTATTTTTCCTGTATTTACTATCCAACAATTATTCCCAATATAGCCCATATTACTTCCATGTTTTTGTGCATAGAACTTAGTGAGAGTGTGTAGCTTATCTATAAGTTTTGGTCTATGTCTGTATAAGGCAGAAAAATACGCTAATTGAGCGCTTAGTTTGTCACTTATTATTACCTCGCGTCCACCGGTTTCATTAAGGACAGTAGCCTCAACTCCATTTCCAAAAGTACAAAAACCATCTACAAAAATAACATCTACATTCTCTATAAAGCAGTTAGTACCTATAGAATAATTTGCAATGTAATTATGAACATTTTCTATGTAACAATCATCGCCTACCTCAACATTATGAAATGCCACATTACGTATTCCTGCTCGTTTGCAGAATCCACCGGGCAATTCAAATACCCGCTCAAAACGTCCCAATTTTATGTGTCCGCTAAAACTGCTTTCACGTACTCTATCGGGAAGAAAATCTGTAACTACTTCTATATTTCCCCAATTTTTACAACTGCATCCCTGCGCTTCTAATTGCGTAATCTCGTGCGTTAATAACTGCCTGTAAATTTTTGTCATAAACTACTAAGTAATCTCAAATAATTATTGCTTTATTTGGCTTTTTTATGCTATTTCATTTCAGCTGCCGCTTTTAGAAATATATCTAAACCTGCATCTGTAAGTGGGTGTTTAAGCAATCCTTCGATAGCCGATAGTGGACACGTAGCTACATCTGCCCCAACTTCTAAGCACTGCATTATATGCTGTGTATTTCTTATAGATGCTGCAAGTACTTGTGTATTATATCCATAATAGCGGTAAACTTCTACAATTTTGGCAACAAGGCCTATTCCGTCTGAACAAATGTCATCTAAACGGCCAACAAAAGGACTTACAAACGTAGCCCCTGCTTTAGCTGCCAACAAAGCTTGCCCCAAAGAGAATACCAAAGTACAATTTGTAGCAATGCCTTTTTTAGAAAAATATTTTACAGCCCTTATACCCTCTGCAGTACATGGAAGTTTTACAGTAATTTTAGAATCTATAGCTGCAAGTTCTTCCCCCTCGGCAACCATACCTGCAAAATCTGTAGCAAAAACTTCTGCACTTACAGGGCCATCTACAATTGCACAAATAGCTCTATAATGATGAAAAATTTCCTCTTTTCCTTTTACTCCTTCTTTTGCCATTAAACTTGGATTTGTAGTAACCCCGTCTAAAATACCCATATCCTGAGCCTTTGCAATCTGCCCTAAATTAGCAGTATCAATAAAAAATTTCATATCTCTTTTATATATAATTTAAATTTATAACATTTCTATACAACGTGCCAAAGAATTACGCCAATAAGGAATAGATATTACAAAATCACGTTTAATTTTTGTTTTATCTAACACAGAAAATGCCGGCCGTTTAACTTTACTTAAAAATTCTGCCGAATAACAGGGAACAATATTACATTTTGTTCCACTTAATTCTCCAATTGCAACAGCAAAATCGTACCATGAACATACCCCTTCATTACTAAAATTATAAATACCGGTATGAGTTTTATACAATTTTTCTTCAACAATCTTATATATAACGGTAGCTAAATCGGCCGCATTAGTTGGAGTTCCAACCTGGTCGAATACAACCTTAAGCATCTCTTTTTCGCTCATAAGCTTACGCATAGTTTTAACAAAATTATTGCCATATTGAGAGTATAACCATGCCGTACGAAAAATTAAATATTTATCTAATATCCGTTTTACACTAGCCTCCCCATTTAGTTTAGTTTTTCCATAAACACCTAAAGGATTTGGACGCTCATCTTCTCCATACGGTATATTACTATCTGTCCCTCCAAAAACATAATCTGTAGATATATGAATAAGAAAAGCTTTATTATCTTTACACACATTGGCTAAATTAGCCACAGCCTCATTATTAATTAAATTGGCAGTATAAAAATCGTCTTCTGCCTTTTCTACATTAGTGTATGCAGCACAATTTACAACAACCTCTATTTTATGCATTAACATAAAATCACATATTGCATTAATATTTGTAATATCTAACTCAGCAATATCGGTAAAAATATAAGAATTTCCATTAGCTGTAACAACATCACCGCTCAATTTATGTAGTTCACTACCCAATTGCCCATTTGCCCCTGTAATAAGTATATTCATATATTTGTTTATTTATTTTCTTGTTTCTAAAATACAGGAGCTAAAGAATATTGAGCAAAGCTCATTTGTTTAGAATCTTTTTCACTTGCTAATATTTTATTTGCAGGTATTCCCCAATCAATATTCAATAACGAATCATTCCACATAATTCCCCCTTCACTTAATGGTTGATAAAAATTTGTGCATTTATATTGAAAAATAGCCTCATTACTTAGTACACTAAATCCGTGGGCAAAGCCACATGGAATATAAAATTGTCTTTTATTTTCGCTGCTTAGCTCAACTGCAACATGCTTGCCAAAAGTTGGAGAACCGGCACGTAAATCAACAGCCACATCTATAACTTTACCACACACTACCCTAAGCAACTTTGCTTGCGCAAATGGAGGTTTTTGATAATGTAATCCTCTTACTACTCCATAACTGCTCATGCTCTCATTATCTTGTACAAAGCACAACTCATTATCTTTGCAAACATATTTATCGGTTACTGTATCATATTGTTTTTTAAGTACTTGTTCACAAAAATCGCGCTGCGAAAAAGTCTCAAAAAAATACCCTCTTGCATCTCCAAAAATACGAGGTTCAATAATAATCGCCCCCTCTATCCCCGTTTTAATTACATTCATACGCTTTAGATACTATTTAAATTTATAAGATCTATTTTATCATATTTAACAGATATTGCCCATACTGGTTTTTAGCCATAGGAGCAGCTACCCTCTTTAAATCATTAGCCGTAATCCAACCTGACTCATAGGCAATTCCCTCTAAACACGCAATTTTAAGCCCTTGCCTCTTTTCAATAACCTCTACAAAATTAGAAGCTTCACTTAAAGAATCATGAGTTCCGGTATCCAACCATGCAAACCCACGTCCCAGTAACTTAACTTTTAATATTTTTTTCTTTCTATACTCTTCATTAACAGTTGTTATTTCTAATTCACCCCTCTCCGACGGTTTAATTTTAGCCGCAATATCAACTACATTATTAGGATAAAAATACAATCCAACAACAGCATAATTACTTTTTGGCTCTGTAGGTTTTTCCTCTATACTTAAAACATTTCCGTCTAAATCGAATTCTGCCACGCCATAACGTTGCGGATCACTTACCCAATACCCAAATACAGTAGCATTTCCGTTAGTTTCACCCTCAACAACTGCATTACGTAACATTGCTGTAAAACCACTTCCATAAAATATATTATCGCCCAATACAAGACAAACACTATCATTACCTATAAAATCTCTTCCTATTATAAATGCTTGAGCCAAGCCATCGGGAGAAGGTTGTACTGCATATTCTAGTTTTACACCAAAATCGCTTCCATCGCCCAAAAGGCGTTTAAAAGCCGGTATATCTTGTGGCGTTGAAATAACAAGAATCTCCCTTATTCCGGCCAACATAAGCACAGAAATAGGATAATACACCATAGGTTTATCAAAAATAGGTAATAATTGTTTGCTAACACCTTTTGTGATAGGATATAACCTAGTACCCGACCCACCGGCTAATACAATTCCCTTCATTTTTTAATATTTCTTATTATTTGGCTATAAAGATAGGTAAAAAAGTTAAATTACAATCCAACAGATAAACTATGTGATTATTTTATTCCATACACAAAAGCTATAGGAATAAAAACCATTTCCATTTATGTTTAAATAGCATAGACATATTAATGGGAATGGTTTTAATAGTGAAGAAACATTTTAATCTTAAAAATTTTATTTTTTTGGCAATTTAGATGTTATAGAATCTCTTTTACTTGAATTTTCTTGCTGATAATCTGATTTTACTTTATTTGTCTTATTATCGCTTTTTTCTTTTTTCTTTTCTTTTCTAACTTCTTTACCTTTCATAATGTTTATGTATTAAATGTTTAGTACTTTGTACTTTTGGCAAGATACAAAAAAATCTACAAATGTGTTTAAGAAAGTGCTCTAATTTATTATATAATCTAGCGAAACCACTTACGCACAGGCAGTTCCATTCCCACACCGTGCATGTAGTTATATGTTGCACGGCGTAGGGCCTCGCCAACAGCAACAATATCATAATCATGCTTCCCGTTTATTTCTTTAAAAGAGATACCGTTATTAGCAAATGAATTATTTTGACATCCTGTTATTTTTGCATTGTAATTTTGCGGACATTTTCCAATAGGACTATGTATTGTCATGGTAAAGCAGTGCCAAAATGCAGATTGAATTAAGTTATCGGCAAACATGTTTCTTACAACATTAAGTGATTCTATTGTTTGCGCCAGAGTTTGTGTAGGAAATCCGTACATTAAATATGCATGCACCATAATATTATTTAATGTAAAATTCCCCATGGCCTTACGGGCTTGTTCTATAGTAACACCCTTATTTATTTTTAACAAGATATCGGGAGATGCAACCTCTAACCCTCCGGAAACTGCAATACAACCCGATTGTGCTAATAATTTGCATAGCTCAGCCGTATAGGCCTTTTCAAAACGGATATTGCCCCAATAACTAACTATAATTTTACGAGAAAGTATCTCCTCTGCAATTTCTTTAAGCAATTTTGGAGGCAATGCTTCATCAGTAAAATGAAATCCACTACTACCGGTTTGCTTCATTACTCGTTCCATGGTATCAACAATAGTTTTGGCAGGAAGAGGATCATAACGGCCTATATAATCTAGCGACGTATCGCAAAAAGTACATTTAGCCCAATAACAACCGTGCGCAGCTGTAATTTTATTCCAAAACCCATCACTCCACAATCTGTGCATTGGATTAGCAAGCTCTAATAGAGATATATAGCTAGAAGAATTTATTCCTGTAAAATCTGATATTGAAACAAAAGGCTCACGTGCCTCCATGTTTTCAAACACAATCTCTCCCAAATTATTACGGTATGCTGTTCGCACTAAAGGGCCTCCCTCAATTATCTGTTTAAGGGGCAATTCTCCATCATCATAAACTATATAATCTACAAAATTAAAAATTCTACTATCAGTAATGGATCGTAATTCTGTGTTTATATATCCTCCACCAAACACTACCTTAATATTAGGATATTTCTGCTTTATATATTGTCCACACCTAATTGCAGATATTAAGCACCCGGGAAAAGGAATAGTAAAACCTATAACACTAGGTGAAAGTAATGTTATTTTTTCTTCTAAAAGTTCTATAATAAGAGAGGAGATTATTGTTTTATTTTCAATCCTATCTAGTATAATTTGAAAATTAGGGAGAGACATGGCAATTTGTTCTCCATAGCGGATAAGATCAAAATAAGGATCTACAACTTCTCTAATAAAATCGGTAAGATCTTGAATATACAGTGTTGCAAAGTGCTTAGCCTGTTCTACAGTACCGGATGAACCAAATGCCCACGTTAATTCTTCATCATCATATACGCCAAATCTTGCCCCCTGTGGCAAAAAATTCCCCGTTACTATGCGTTGTGCTAATGTAGGATCTGTATTACGCAAAAATTTCCAAACACAATCTACTGTTGCAATATATTGTTTACGTGCCACATATAAATTTATGCAATTACTAGAAAAATTATCATTAAGTTCTATGCTATCAAACAGTTTACTAAGAAATGAACTCGAAAATATTCTCTCTACCAAAGCTATGCTCATATCCCATTGGTTACAATTAGAATGTCCCATACTACGCAAATAGCCCTGTAATACAGTTGTAGCAGGATAGGTAGTATTTAGCCCGGTTAATGGTGGTGTAATAAGTAGTGTAGACATAGAAATTGCTTAAATTTATAAAAAACCTCTATATTGCTAACAAATAGCAGCATAGAGGTTCTTTTGAGGTACCAAGCAGATTCGGACTGCTGTACGCGGTTTTGCAGACCGCTGCCTAACCACTCGGCCATGGTACCATTGGCTTTAGGGACTGCAAATGTAGCAATATTTTTTAAACTAGCAAAATAAAAGGCTGCGAGATTAAAAAAACTATAACTATTAACTCTGCAATGCTCCATATAGCACCTCAATTGGATGCAGCGCTCTAACGCCTGTGCCATCTAAAATTTGTTGGCGACAAGAAGTTCCGGGAGCAGAAATAATATAATGTCCTAACGGATTTTCCGCCCGTTTTTGTTCAACTGCGCGCACAGCCGGAAACAATATTTGATTTCCTATAGCCATTGACGTTTCGTAATGTTCCTTTTCGTATCCAAACGACCCTGCCATACCACAGCACCCTGTTGGAATTACATTTACTTTATAATTTACAGGCAAACGAAGCATTGCAGCCGAAGCCTCAACTCCAATTAATGCTTTTTGGTGACAATGTCCATGTAGCCAAATCTCAACATGTTTAGAAGTAAATGCAGATGATGAAATACGCCCTGCAGCAATTTCTTTTATAATAAACTCATCAAACAAAAGGCAATTAGCCCCTAGCTTTTTTGCAATTTCTACAGTCACTTCTTTGCCAACCAACGCCGGATACTCATCTCTAAAACTTAAAATACACGACGGTTCAATTCCAATTAAAGGGGCATTCTCACTTACAATATCCTTTAAAGCCAACACATTTTTAACCGCTAAACGCCTTGCAACCTTAAGCAAACCTTTTGATAAAGCAGCACGTCCACTTTCATAGTGTTTTGGGATAACTACTTCATAGCCAAGTGCAGTAAGCAATTTTATAAACTTAAGTCCCAACTCTGCCTCCATATAATTTGTAAATTCGTCGGCAAATAAATACACCCTCCTATTTTGCAATGGAATTTGTAAGCCACTCTTATTAGCACTTGCATCTTTATAATTTAAACGTGCCAATTCCCGTAAACTTTTGCGGCTAAGTGACGGAATCTGTCTCTGTGAAGAAAACTTTAAAACACCCTTTAATATTTTGGATGAAACTTTCCACAATGCAAAGAAATTGTATATAGGAACCATAAAAGAACCTATTCTCTGTATATCTGCCATGTGAGCAACCATAAAAGAACGAAAAGGCACCCCACCCCACCAAGGAAATTGTCCCTTACCAAAACCAAAACCCAGCGCATCAAATCTATGTTGCAAATACTCAGCTTTAAGCCTTGTTATATCTACATTAGAAGGACACTCGCTCTTACAAGCTTTACAACTTAAACAACTATCCAATACCTCATATACTTCATTGCTGCAAAATGGGTTATCATTACCATTAGTAAAAGCCCCTCTAGTTAATACTTCTCGTAAAATATTAGCCCTAGCACGGGTAGAAAATCGTTCGTCCATATTTACCCTATAAGCAGGACACATTACCCCTCCAAATTTTACAGAACGTCTACAATCACCGGCACCATTACACTGCTCAACGGCACAAAACAACCCCTTAACGTCCAAAAAATTGAAATATGTACTAATACCTACTTGTGCTTTTCCATCAGCCTCTGCAGCATACTTTTGTCCAACATCATACCTCAAACAAGTATCCATAGGGGGAGTATCCACAATCTTTCCAACATTAAATACTCCATTAGGATCCCAAAGTCTCTTAACACTCCTTAATACCTCATAAATTTCTGCACCATACATAATAGGAATAAACTCCCCTCGTAAACGGCCATCTCCGTGCTCCCCGCTCAACGATCCTTTATGTTTTTTAACAAGCAAGGCTGTCTCATACGCCACTTGTTTAAATAATTTTCTATCGGCCTCAGCTTTAATATTTAATATAGGTCTTAAATGCAGTTCCCCTGTTCCAATATGAGCATGGTATACACATTTAAGCCCAAGCCTTTTTAACATCTCTGCAAAATCGGCCATATAATAAGGTAATCTACTAGGAGCCACCGCAGTATCCTCTACAACAGAAACAGGCTTACTATCCCCTTTCATTCCCGATAGTAACCCAAGCCCCGCCTTTCGCAAAGCCCAAACAGAAGAAATATCTTTACCATAAACCTTTGAACAATAATACACAAGGCCAGAATCCATTAATGCTTTTTCTAGCTCCATAGCCGTTGCATCTAGCTCCTGTTTACTATGCTTAGCCAACTCAACTATAAGAATAGCAGCCGGATTACCTTGCACAAAAAATCTATTCTTTTTCTGTGCCAAATTACCTTTGCTTAATTCCAAAACATTACTATCCATAAGTTCTACGGCCATAGGACCATATTTTAGAGCCACCAAATTAGCCTCAAACACATTTGGTAAATTAGCACAATGAGCACAAACAACTACCTTCTCTTTAGGCGGAAGAGGTAATAAATTTAATTTAAGTTCATAAGCAAAGGCCAATGTTCCCTCACTCCCTGCCAAAATAGAACACAAATTTGGCCTGCCAGATAATCCGTCACAATTATTTATGGCACGTATATCATTAAGTACCAAATCTAAAGCATAACCACAATTTCTTCTCCTTAATTCTTTTACGGGGAACTCCTCATTAACTTTTTTAAATAAAGTATCATCAATAGCCAACTTATATAGTTGGTAATAAATATGTTCCTCTAAACTATGTGGTATATATTGTAAATTCATACCGCTTAAAACTTGTGCCGCACGCTCTTGCGAAAACACAGCAAGACTACCGTCGCTAAGCACAACTTTAGCCTCTAGTAAATGATCTCGCGTACTTCCATAAACCAAAGAATGTGAACCACAAGAATTATTTCCAACCATTCCACCAACACAGCATCTATTTGATGTAGAAGTCTCAGGGGCAAAAAATAGCCCGTATTTCTCAACCTCCATATTTAGCTCATCCAACACCACACCCGGCTCCAAACGCACCCAATGCTCTTTAGCATTTACCTCAATTATACGAGTCATATATTTAGAAACGTCGGCCACCACACCACTCCCCACAACCTGCCCGGCCAAAGAAGTACCGGCACACCGTGGAATAACAGAAAGCCTATTTTCAGAAGCTTTTCCTATAATTTCAACTATATCGCCAACATTTTTGGGAAAGCAAACGCCATAAGGAACCTCCCTGTAAGCACTAGCATCGGTAGCGTACAAGGTCCTATAAATATTATCTCTGTAAATATTCATTTTACGTTAACCATGCCGTCCTTTAGTTGATACCTTTCTCCACTCTCGGGACAAACAGCAATTCCCTCTGCATTAAATTCTAACCTATGACCAAATTTACTCATCCATCCCATTTGCCGTGCCGGATTCCCCACAAGAAGCGCATAAGGCGGAACATTTTTTGTAACAACAGCTCCGGCACCAATAAATGCATATTCTCCAATATCATGTCCACATACTATTGTAGCATTTGCCCCAATAGATGCCCCTGTACCTATATGAGTTCTAAGATATTCACTCTTTCTGTTAACAGCACTCCGCGGATTAATAACATTAGTAAACACACAACTTGGCCCCATAAACACATCATCATCGCAAGTTACTCCGGTATAAATACTTACATTATTTTGCACCTTGCAATTATTTCCCAAAACAACATCGGGCGAAACAACCACATTTTGTCCTATATTACATCCATTACCCAACGTACACCCGCTCATAATATGACTAAAATGCCATATTTTTGTTCCTTCACCTATTTTACAATTATCATCCACAACAGCAGTAGGATGAACAAAAAAATTATTTATCATAAACTCCAATATTTTAATTCATGTATTTTACCTCTATAGCCCCCTAACTAAACCGGGATAAACAGTGGACTCATAAACAACATAATCCTCTTTTTTTATAAGCTTATTATACATTTTATTATAGTTTAACTATAGAATTCT
>JAVXCW010000031.1:0-29283 GCA_036659275.1 Bacteroidales bacterium
ATTAGGAATAAAGTGTTTCTCTTGCATTCACATGTCAGGCAATAGTGCAGTTGTGGAATGTTCAATTAGCTACGAACTCGGCAACGTCTTGGAATAAACGGACACCACCAATACCTCTAATAAATCAAAAAAAAGCTCGCCTTTGCAGACGAGCTTTTTATATAAAAATATGTGACTCCTAAGGCTTATCCTAAGAATCCTAGTAGAATACCGGCAGCAACTGCACTACCAATAACTCCAGCTACGTTAGGACCCATTGCATGCATTAGCAAGTAGTTTCTGTTATCGTATTCCAAACCTATAAGATTTGATACACGGGCAGAATCTGGAACTGCCGATACACCTGCGTTACCAATAAGTGGATTAATTTTATTACCTTCTTTTAAGAATAAATTAAAGAATTTAACAAATAATACACCGGCAGCAGTTGCAATTATAAATGATAATGCACCTAAGATGAAAATTTTAACTGACCCCCATACTAAAAATTTATCAGCTTGTGTAGAACAACCTACTGTAACACCAATTAAAATTGTTACAACATCAATAAGTGGTCCTCTTGATGTTTCTGCAAGTCTTCTTGTAACACCACTCTCTTTAAGTAAGTTACCAAAGAATAGCATACCTAAAAGTGGAAGACCAGAAGGTACTATAAATGCTGTAAGGAGAAATCCTATAATAGGGAAAAGTTTCTTTTCTGTTTGTGAAACTGCGCGTGGCGGTTTCATTTTCATAACTCTTTCTTTTTTAGTTGTAAGCAATTTCATAATAGGAGGTTGAATAACCGGAACTAATGCCATATATGAATATGCTGATACTGCAATTGCACCCATAAGATCTGGAGCTAGTCTACTAGAAAGGAAAATAGCTGTTGGACCATCTGCACCACCAATAATACCAATGGCACCGGCTTCTGCAGGGGAGAATCCTAGTAATAATGCAAGAGCGTATGCCCCAAAAATACCAAATTGTGCAGCAGCACCAATAAGCATAAGTTTTGGGTTTGAAATAAGAGCTGAGAAATCTGTCATAGCTCCAATTCCCATGAAAATAAGCGGCGGATAAAAACCTTTCTGAACACCCTGATACAGAATATTCAATACAGATCCTTCTTCATATACACCTACACTAAGGCCTGGAAATAACGGAATGTTGCCTATAACTATACCAAATCCTATAGGGATAAGTAATAGTGGCTCCCATTCTTTCTTTATTGCCAGATATATGAATAATAATCCAATGACAATCATTATGATATGCCCAATAGTAGCATTGGCAAATCCGGTATAATCCATGAATTGTCCAAGGTTTGATAAAACGTTTGACTCTAGTATCATAATTATCCAATTATAATTAGAGGAGCGCCTTCAAGAACGGAATCTCCTTTGTTTACTTTAATACTTGTTACCGTACCATCGTTAAGAGCATCTATAATATTTTCCATTTTCATAGCCTCTAAAACCATTAACTTTTGTCCTTTTTTAACTTTATCACCCTCTTTGCAGTTTACCTCAAGGATAACACCCGGAAGTGGTGAAGTATGGGTTACGCCACCCGTAGCTACTACCGGCTTTGCTACTTTAACTTCTGGAATACCGGCTGGTGTTGCTTTTGGAGATGCAGGCCTAGTTGCTACCGAAGATGCTTTTTTCTTTATTGGCTTCTCAAACTCAACTTTAAAAGGTATGCCATTAACTTCTACCTCAGCAATTGTGTCTTCTAAGTCGTTAACAGTAACAGCATAATCATTACCGTTAATTTTTAATTTATATTCTTTCATCAGTAATCGTTTTTATTTTTTATGTAATTGCGGTGTCTCTCTTAAAGAGTAAATCTTAGAACTCCATGGAGAGTAAGATTTAGAAACTTTGTTAATTGTAAGAATTGTATTTTCTATATCGTGCGCTTCGGAGTCTACTTTGTAGCAGTGAAATGCTAATGCTATTGCTGCATATATCTCGGCAGAAACATCACCGGAATTTGCGGAATGTTTTTCGGCAGCAGCTGTTGCTGCAACAACTCCGGCTGCTTTAGCCGCATTTTCAGCAGATCTACGAATTGAATATTTACCTATGTATCTAAATACTATGTACAATAGAATAAGAGAAATAAACACAACTGACATTGCCGTTAGAGACATAATTATTCCTATAGGGTCTGTCTTAAGCATGTGCAGTGATTTTGATTCTCCATCTTGTATAACATTATTAGAACTTGGAGTTACTCGTTCAATTATTGACCAACCGCCATTTAAACCAGATTCAGCCTCTTTTTGAGCAATACAATAAGATTTTCTCATAAAGTGTACTGGTGTGTGTGCGCCTTCGCCATCCAAAATTCTTCCATAAGATTTATTTTGAGGAATCTCAGGTAGACTAATTTTATCAACAATTGTTCTTCCATCGCTACTTACAAATAAAATCTCTTTAGAGTTATCCAAATTAAAGCTAATATGGAATGTTCCTCTATCGGGAAGATTATCTGCATAAAATAGAATATGTTGACGTGGTTTTACCTTTGTAAGGACATCTCCTTTTGGGATCATGTACTTTTTAAGATTGCTTGGATCATCTGTAAGAAAACAGCCTCCAACATCAACAGTACCGTAAGATGTGTTAAAGAGTTCTATCCAGCCACTTCTATTGCCGTAGTCGTCTACATATCCATCGGTGTTATTAACAACGATTTCATTGAGACGCATGTCCGACATATTTTGTGCCTGGAGGCTCGATACAGAGATCAAAACTCCTAACAACAAAAATATTTTAGTTAATTTCTTCATCTTGTTGTGTTTTATAATTTATAGAGGGAGATTATCATGCTTTTTAGCAGGGTTTGTCAATTTTTTAGTTGACAATTGTTGCAATGCACGTATAATACGGAAACGGGTATTTCTTGGCTCAATAATATCGTCGATATAACCAAATTTTGCTGCATTATAAGGATTTGCAAAAGCATCTCTGTATTCTTTCTCTTTTTCAGCAGCAAAAGCTACAGGATCTGCAGCAGCTTTAGTTTCTTTACCATAAAGAACTTCTATAGCTCCCGATGGTCCCATAACAGCTATTTCTGCTGTAGGCCAAGCGTAGTTAATATCACCTCTTAAGTGTTTAGAACTCATAACGCAATAAGCTCCACCATATGCCTTTCTTAATGCAATTGTAACTTTAGGAACAGTAGCTTCTCCGTAAGCGTAAAGTAATTTTGCTCCGTGAAGAATAATTCCACCGTACTCTTGTTGTGTTCCCGGTAAGAAACCAGGCACGTCAACCAATGTAACAATAGGAATATTAAATGCATCGCAAAAACGAACAAATCTTGCAGCTTTTCTAGAAGCATTGTTATCCAATACACCTGCTAATACTTTAGGTTGGTTAGCAACAATACCTACAGATTGACCGTTAAAACGAGCAAATCCTACAATAATGTTTTTTGCATAATCTTTGTGAACTTCTAGGAATTTTCCATCATCTACAATACCGCCAATAACCTCAAAAACATCATAAGGTTTATTAGGATTATCAGGGATAATTTCATTAAGAGCATCATCCAATCTATCAATTGGATCCTCTGTAGGGACAATAGGAGTCTCTTCTAAGTTGTTTTGTGGAATATAGCTTAAAAGGTCTTTAATAACTTGTATTCCTTCTTCTTCTGTTTCAACTGCAAAATGAGCAACACCGCTCTTTGTAGCATGAACACTTGCTCCACCAAGATTTTCTTGTGTAACATCTTCTCCAGTAACAGATTTTACAACTTTAGGACCTGTAAGGAACATATAACTTGTCCCTTTTGTCATAATGTTAAAGTCTGTAAGGGCAGGAGAATATACTGCACCACCTGCACATGGACCAAAAATTGCAGAAATTTGAGGAATTACACCAGATGCAAGAATGTTTCTTTGGAATATCTCTGTATACCCTGCAAGTGCGTTAACACCCTCTTGTATACGAGCTCCACCTGAGTCGTTTACTCCAATAACAGGAGCACCCATTCTCATTCCTTTATCCATAATTTTGCAAATTTTCATTGCAAAGCTCTCCGATAGAGAACCCCCAAATACAGTGAAATCTTGTGCAAAAACATAAACTAGTCTTCCGTCAATTGTACCATACCCTGTTACAACGCCGTCTCCTAAAAATATGTTTTTCTCCATTCCAAAGTTTGTACAACGATGTGTAACAAACATATCAAACTCTTCAAAACTGCCTTCATCTAAAAGCATGTTTATCCTTTCACGAGCTGTATATTTGCCTTTTTCGTGTTGTGAGTCAATTCTTTTTTGACCTCCACCTAGACGCGCTTTTTCACGTAGTGAAATAAGTGCCTTTACTTGTTCGAGTTGCTGGCTCATATTTATATGTATTTTAATTTTTATTGTATTTACTTTTTTGAGGGACCCTCACATAGTTCGGTTAAAACGCCAATGGTTGATTTTGGATGTAGAAAAGCAATCCTTAACCCTTCGGCACCGTTTCTTGGAGCTTTATCTATAAGCTGAACCCCTTTAGCAGATAATTCGTCCAATGCATTTTGAACCCCATTTGTAGCAAAGGCAATATGATGTACGCCCTCACCTTTTTTATCAATGAACTTTGCTATTGTTCCTTCGGGATCTGTGCTCTCTAAAAGTTCAAGTTTTGTTTGCCCAATTTTAAAAAAGGCAGTTTTTACTTTTTGATCCTTAACCTCTTCTATAGAGTAACATTTAAGGCCTAATTTTTCTTCATAATAAGGAATAGCTGTCTCCAAAGACTTTACAGCTATACCAATGTGTTCAATATGTGATAGTTCCATTACTAGTAGTGTTTATTATTAATAAATGATAAAAAATTATCCGACAAATTTAATAAATATTATACCTTTGCCATACTTTTTTGTTAAAAAAATCAATTTATTTATTTATTGTCAATGAAAGTCTTGTTGAAAATGGGTATTAAAATTAATAATTACTACCTTTTAGTTGTTTGGAGAATTCTCCTTGTATATATATTATTTACGTTGAGTCGTGCAGTCTTTATTATATTTAATTATCATTTATTAGAGCCGGTTTCTAGTGCACAAATGCTGCGTATTTTTGCAGGTGGACTTATGTTTGATAATACAGCTATTTTATATTCAAATATATTATATCTTTTTCTCTCTTTTCTTCCCATACCATTTGTTAAAAGTAACATAAGTCAGAAGATACTAAAAGTATTGTATGTGATTGTAAACTTTATCATTATCGCTGTGAATTTAATGGATACAATTTATTTTAGATTTTCTTTAAGGCGTACAAGTATGACTTTTTTTACAGAGTTTAAGGGAGATGTTAAGTTTATGAAAATATTTCTAGAAAGCATTTCTCTTTATTGGTACATATTTGTAATAGGGATATTTTTCTTGCTTATTTTAATATTTCTATCGGGAAAATATAAAAAAATAGAGAGTATTTATAATGTTAATTTAAGTAATTCTGTAAAATATTACAACCATAAAGAGTTTGGATATCGTTTTTATATTTATCAAATTGTTGCTCTAATTGTTACAGTTCCGTTATTTATTATAGGTGTAAGAGGGGGGACAACACGGACAATTCGTCCTATAACTTTAAGTAATGCAAACGATTTTGTAGATAGAGCCATACATACATCGGCTGTTCTTAACACGCCATTTTCCCTTATACGAACAATTGGGAAAAATAAATTCCAATATCAACGCTTTTATAGCGATTCTACGGCTATGACGCAGATATTTAATCCAATATATAATAATTATCCCAACAGTTTATTAGTAAATAATAACATAAAACTTATTGGTAGCAATAGTGCAAAGGGAAAAAATGTAGTTATTCTTATTTTGGAAAGTTTTGCTGCCGAAAATATGAAATTTCTTCATAGTGAACTAGATAAGAATTATACACCATTCCTTGATTCTTTATCAAAGCAAGGAGTTCTTTGTACAAATGCTTTTGCAAATGGATCAAAATCTATTGATGCCGTACCATCTATATTGGCATCTGTTCCAAGTCTAATTAACTCTTTTGCTGTAACTCCATACTCTACCGATCAATTAGAAGGGTTACCTGCTATTTTTAGTGAAATGGGGTATTATACTGCATTTTTTCATGGGGCTCCAAATAATTCCATGGGAATACGTGCTGTTGCAAGTTCATGTGGTATAAAAAATTATTATGGGAAAGATGAGTATAATAATAATGATGATTTTGACGGTGCATGGGGGATATGGGATGAGCATTTTTTACAGTATACGGCAAAGACTATTTCTACATTTAAACAACCTTTTTTAACAACAATATTTACTCTCTCTTCTCATCATCCATTTAAGGTTCCCAATATATATAATAAAGTTTTACCAAATGGACAGGTACCACTTCAAAAAGCCATTGCATATACCGATATGTCGTTACGCAAGTTTTTTAAAAGTATAGAAAAAGAGCCTTGGTATGCAAATACTGTCTTTATTATAACGCCAGATCATGGCACAGTAGCAGATTTATATCCTAAATACATAACATCTTTAGGACATACAATGATTCCTATTATTTATTATGCTCCCGGTTTTATTGAACCCGGTGTATATTCTGGCGTTACACAGCAGATAGATATAATGCCAACTTTATTAGGGCTAATGCAATATGATAAACCGTTTGTTGCTTATGGACGAAATATTAATGGCACCACATCTCCATACGCTGTTAATTATGTAGACGATTTATTTCAACTAGTTAAAGGTGATACACTTATACAGAGAAATAATGCTAAAATTGTTGGAGTGTATAATTATAAAGCAGACTCGTTATTACGTAATAATTTATTGCAAACTAATAATTCTCTTCTGTTAAAACAACAAGATGAGTTTTTTAAAGCTTTTATACAACAGTATGTTAACAGACTAATTGATGATAAACTTACATATCAAAAAAATTAATAAAATAGAATTATTATTCTCATTTATTATTCTTATTATTTTTTGTTCGGCTATCTCTATATGTTCAGCCGCAGAAAACTTACGATGGACATTTGAATCTATAAATCCTTGGAATTGCGTACAGGGGGTATCATTTACAATTAGTTACTTCTTGCATACAGGTGCATTTATTTCTTATTCAGTTACTTTGCTTTTAATTCTTTTTATTTGGTGGAGATTGTATGTATTACTATTTGTTACTAGCAATACAATAAAAAATAGGCTTAGGCTTAAATAAGAAGTTTTTATAGATTAACTACTTATTGCTTAATATTTTACTAGCCTCATTAAACGCTTCATAAAACCCACGTGTAACTATTTTACCATTTGGATTAATAAGAATGAAAAAGGGCATTCCCGTAATGCTGTATAAATCTATAATCTTTTTATTATCATACTCTTCTAGCTCAACTTTGTTTTTCCATGGATGAATTAACATGCTTGTTATTCCTTTTTTCATTTCGGGGCTTCCATTTATTAGAAGATTATCAAATGTTTTATTTACAGCATTCATTGATTCTGTAATACCTATAATATTTAGTGTATCTTTATACTTTTTATAAAAATCTACTACATACGGGTCAGATTCTATAGAACCGGATGATATTCCAAAAAGATATATCATTAAAAATTTGCCTTTAAAATTGGCAAGGGTAATTTTTTCTTCGTCTCGTGTTATTAATTCAAAATCTGGGGCAGATTCTCCCGGAGCAAGACTTTTGTACTTATCAATTATAGTGCTTAATAATGTGCCATAATAGCTCTTTTTTGCCTTAGAACTCAGTTTATTATACCCGTTTTCTAGGCTGTCAAGCGGATTAGTAAATTTGGTACATATATCGTATGCCATATATTCACTTGCGGGAGAGGGCTTATATGCAGCACTCATATTGGCTAAACGTTTGTATTGGTTTGCATTATCTTGTGCAAATGAGCTGTATTTTGTATATAATTGAAGAGTTATTTTGGGGTCTTGATCTTTCTCACCCATAGCACTATAAATCATATTTTTTGCCATTTCGAGAGAATCTCCTAGAACCATTATTTTTTGCAAGCTTTTATCGTAGAAATTATTTGTAACAGTTGCATAATATATATAATCTCTTCTTCCGGTAATATCTATATCACCATCTTTTATTACTATATCAATTCTAGTTCTATTTAAATTTTCTATAGGAGTACCAATAGGTAAATATTTAATTGTATAATATTGAGTGTGTAAATGTTTTCCATTATAATTAATAACTCCGTCCTTTTCTATAATTATATCAAAAGCCTTTTCGCTTTCGTATGATGGAAGTGACACTCGTTCAAAACGGAGTGTATCGCCTTTTTTTATTCCCTCTATGTTTCCTGTTATTGTAAATTTTAGTGATTGCGCAAAAATGGCGCTAGAATATAATGTAACAGCAATTAATGTTAGGATTATTGACTTTTTCATTTGTAAATAATTATTTAAAAGGTAATATCTTTTTTGGAATTTTTTTATTTTACAAAAAAGCCGACACAATTATAGGCCGGCTTTTTGTTTTATATTTTTAAAAGATTTATCTAAAAAATTACTCCTCCGGATCCATAAGATGATAAACGTTTTGAACATCTTCATCGTTATCAAATCTTTCTAATAATTTTTCAATATCTGCTCTTTGTTCTGCATTTAACTTTTTTAGTTCGGTGTTAGGAATTCTTTCAAATTGGCCTGATATTAATTCGTAACCATTGTCTTCTATATATTTTTGGATAGTTCCAAATGATTCAAATGCTCCATAGATAACAATTTCGTCTTCCTCTTGAAAAATTTCGTCTACGCCGTAATCTATAAGTTCCAGCTCAAGCTCCTCTAAATCGACAGGCTTTTCCGACTTTATTTTAAACACACATTTGCGTTCAAACATAAAATCGACACTTCCCGATGTTCCAAGTGAACCTCCAAATTTATTAAAATAACTTCGTACGTTTGCAACGGTTCTTGTTGTATTATCTGTTGCCGTTTCTACAAGAATTGCAATACCATGCGGACCGTAGCCCTCGTATATTACTTCTTTATAATCGGCATGATCTTTCTCTACAGCTCTTTTAATTGCCCTTTCTACGTTATCTTTGGGCATATTCTCACTTTTTGCAGTTTGAATTATAGTTCTTAATTTAGCATTAGTATCTGGATCGGGGCCTCCTGCTTTAGCAGCAATTGTAATCTCTTTACCTAATCTTGTAAAAACTCGGGCCATATTGCCCCAGCGTTTTAGTTTCCTCTCTTTCCTAAATTCAAAAGCTCTTCCCATAATTTATTTTATAGTGACCTGAATACGAGAAATATATTTGTTTATCTCATATCCTTCTGGTGATTGTGGATATTTGTTTTTAATAATTTCATACATTTTTAAAGCCTCTTGAGGTTGGCCAAGTTCTTCATACATTATACCTGCTTTAAGTAAGTATCCTGCTGCAAAGATATTATCGGCAGAGTTAGCTGCTTTTTCATAGTGCTCTGTAGCTGCTTTAAGATCTTTAAGCCCTGCATAAGCATCTCCGATGCATGCAATTGCCCTTGCAGAAATAATTGCATCTTTACCGCTATACTCTTTTAGGTACTTAAGTGCTTCATTGTAATTAGCAAGATGTAATTCGCAAATACCAGCGTAAAAATATACTGCTTCTCCGGCATTGCTACCGTAGTTTTGTATAATTTGTTTAAACCCAAGAGTGTTTCCGTCTCCATTAAGTGCCTTATCAAAATCATCTGCTCTAAAATATTGTTCGGCAGAGAAGGTTTGTGACATAGCTTCTTGTTGTTTTGGAAGAGTTACAAAATTATGATATGCAAATACACCTGCAGCAATGATAATAATTGCTAATGCAGTGTAAAGCATTGGTTT
This sequence comes from Bacteroidales bacterium, assembly GCA_036659275.1. GTDB lineage: Bacteria > Bacteroidota > Bacteroidia > Bacteroidales > UBA932 > Egerieousia. The sequence goes on from JAVXCW010000031.1 coordinate 9,849, forward strand.
TTTGTAAGTTTCAAAAAATTTCTCAGTTCTTGATAAAGCCTCTTCTACCTTTATCTCAGGATCTTGAATGTTGTTATTCTGTGACATTTTTATTTAATTTTTATGCAGACTGCAAATTTACAATAATTTACTGAATCGCAAAGAGATTTTTGTATTTTATTAATATCTTTGCAGAGATATATTATAAATGGCATGTATTTAAATAGAATTTTAATTTCAAACTTTAAAAATATTAAAGAAGCGGATATTCGTTTTTCAAAAAAAATAAATTGTATTTGGGGAAATAATGGCGAGGGAAAAACAAATTTACTAGATGCCATTTATTATCTATCTACAACAAAAAGTTTTTTTAACTCTTCTGATACATATACTTTTAAGTTTAATGAAAATTCTACGGCATTAAATGGTTCATATATAACAGATTGTAATACTGAGGAAAAAATAAGTATTGGGATAAAGATAGGAAGTGAAAAAATAGTTAAAAGGAATGATAAACAATATCAACGGCTAGCAGATCATATTGGACTTATTCCAATAGTTATGGTTTCTCCAGCTGATACTTGTTTAATAAATGAGGGGGGGGACGAGCGGCGCAAGTTTATGAATATTATATTATCGCAAGTAGATAGGGAGTATCTTAAAAGAATCCAAAATTATAACCAACTTCTTGTTCAAAGAAATAGATTGCTAAAAATGCAGGATATTTCTATGGAGCTTTTAGATACATTAGGAATGCAGATGGATTCTCATGCTACATATATATATGATAAACGGAAGCAGTTGTGCCAAGAGTTATCGGAGAGTGTAATGGAATTTTACAAGGTGCTTAGTGGTTCTAAAGAGACAATTTCACTTAAGTTTACATCTGACTTAGATAAGGGGAAACTTGCTAATCTTTTTGCAACATCTTTTGAAAGGGATATGTTTTTGCGTTATACTTCTATAGGTATACAAAGAGATGATATTGAGTTTAATATGGAAGGATATCCAATACGCAAATGCGGTTCGCAGGGGCAACAAAAGAGCTTTTTAATATCGCTTAAATTGGCGCAATTTGTAATTATGAAAAAGTTGCATGGTATTATTCCCATTTTATTGCTAGATGATGTGTTTGATAAGCTTGATATGCAGCGTGTTGAATACTTATTAAATCTTGTTGCAAATGATTCTTTTGGACAAATTTTTATTTCTGATAGTAATAAAGTGAGAATGGCGGGTATTGTTGAAAGAATAAAAAGCAGTAGAAAAAGTTTTGAGGTTAAGGCAGGAGTATACAATGAGGTGGAAGAGAATGTTATTGATGGAGAGATGCGCAAAATATAAAGAATATGAAAAAAGAAAATTCCAAAATATTGGCACAAGTGATAGAAGAGTATATTAAAGAACAGGGGTTGCAGGACGGGTTGCAAAGGGTTAGAATTTTTCAAACATGGGACTTAATTGTTGGCGAAAGAGTGGCAAAAGCAACCATTGGAAAATTTTATAGAGATGGTGTTCTTTATTGTACTATTAACTCATCCATTATTAGGAGTCAATTGTCGTATAGAAGAGATGATATTAAGGTACAATTAAATAAAATGCTGAATGCCAGCTTAATTAACAATATTGTTCTTAAGTAAAAACATTTTTGTTACAAAATATGAAGATAGTAATTGATAAAGATATACCGTTTATAGAAGGGGTATTTGAGCCTTTTGCAAAGGTTATTTATGAAAAAGGAGCTGCAATTAATTCAGCACTTATTAAAGACGCAGATGCCCTTATAATTAGGACTCGCACTAAATGTAATGAGGAACTTTTAAAGGATTCTACAGTAAAAATAATTGCTTCGGCTACAATTGGTAAGGATCATGTGGATATTAATTATTGTGTAGAGCATGGGATAAAGTTTATTAATGCGGCCGGTTGTAATGCCGGTGGCGTAATGCAGTATGTTTTTACTGCGCTTTTTGCCGTAGCTCAAAAAAAAGGGATACAGCTTCCACTATCGGGGAATAAAAAAAAGGTACTTGGGGTAATAGGGGTTGGAAATGTTGGAAGTAAAGTGGCTGAACTTGCTGAGTATTTAGGCTTTGAAGTTTTAAGAAATGATCCAATAAAAGAACGGGAACAAACTTTAGCGTTTAATAGTGGCAAATTACAGCTTAACAATTTTAAGGCTTATTATTCACTGGAATATCTTTTAGAACACTCAGATATTATTACTTTACACGTGTATTTAGATGAGATTACATGCGGTATGGTTAACTGTAAATTTTTGGATTCCGTTAAAAATAATGCTGTTTTTATTAATACGTCTAGAGGTGAAGTTGTTGACGAACAGGCACTTTTACTAAAGAAAGATAAATTTTTGGCTATTATTTTAGATGTGTGGAATAATGAGCCTAATATAAATAGTTTGCTTGTTGCACAGGCAGATATTTCCACACCGCATATTGCCGGTTATTCTTATGAGGGAAAACTTAATGGAACACAAATGGTAGTACAAGGAATAGCTAATTTTTTTGATATTGAGATACTTAAGAAATTTATCATTACTCCGCAGAGTCCAAATGCAAATTACTTTAACTTAAAAGAGATGTCACAAAATAAAATTTGTGAACTTTTAAATGATATTTTTCCTATCTTTGAATTGAGCCGTATTTTATTAGATAATCCAAGTGACTTTGAAAAAATAAGGGGTAATTATAAATATAGGAGAGAATTTTATGTTAAACATTAATGAACAACTTAATAATTTTAAACAAGGTTTTCCTTTTTTAAATATTGTGAATGCAGCTACACCTGCACAAGGAATAAAAATTCTTACCAATCGCGAGCAAAATAATGCTACTAATATTGCTAATAGCTATGTTGGCGAAATATGTAAATTTGTCCCTGCATCTGGTGCTGCAACTAGAATGTTTAAAGATTTATTTGAGGCTGTAGCTATAATTAACAAAGGTGGAAAAATACAAGAGGACTCTCCGGCTTATAAGTTTATTTCAAATATTTCTCGTTTCCCATTTTTTAGTGCGGCGCGTTTTAAATCTTTTAATGCAGAAGAAATATTAAAATTTACACTTTTTTCACCCGGTCTTAATTATGGGGCTAAACCTAAGGGGCTAATTGAATTTCATAAATACGAAAATGAGAATAGAACAGCATTTGAGGAGCATTTGGTAGAGGGTGCATTATATGCTCGCCAAAAAGATGAAACGGTAAAAATAGTTATAACGGTTTCTGAAGAGCATATTGATGGTTTTAAATCTCTTTTTAATTTAGTACAAGAAAAGTACGAGAAAAGATTTAGTTGTAAATATGATATTACATTTGATACACAATCTCATTCTACAGATATTGTGGCTGTAGATATGGAGAACAATCCATTTAAAAAAGAAAATGGAGAAATACTTTTCCGTCCCGGTGGTCATGGGGCGTTATTGGAGAATTTAAATAAAATAAATTCTAATGTAATTATTATAAAAAATATAGATAATGTGGTTAAAGAATCACTTATAGATGAAACAATTAAATGGAAAAAAATTCTTACCGGGCAAGTAATTTCACTTCAAAATAAAATATTTGAATACATTAATAAATTGGATAATTACTCTACTAAAGTAGTTCCCGATAGCTTTATCACAGAAATTACAACATTTTTATCCGATGAATTTTGCATTGATTTTCCTTTTATGTCAAAAGATAATCTTATAGTTGAGCTAAAAAACAAACTAAATCGTCCTATACGTGTTTGTGGAATGGTTAAAAATGAGGGAGAGCCGGGGGGTGGCCCTTTTGTAATTATGGCTCCCGATGGTTCAACATCTCTTCAAATATTAGAAGGGGCGCAAATAGATGTATCAAATCCTCTTTCTGCTAAAGCTGTAAAAAATGCAACCCATTTTAATCCGGTAGATCTTGTTTGTGCTGTTAAAAATTATAAAGGAGGCAAGTTTAATCTCTCTTATTATTCAGATCCACTAACAGGATTTATCTCCTCTAAAACATTTGAGGGGCGTCCCCTAAAAGCCCAAGAACTTCCGGGTTTATGGAATGGAGCAATGAGTAACTGGAATACACAGTTTGTAGAGGTTCCGCTCATTACTTTTAACCCGGTTAAGAGTGTGCTTGATTTGTTACGCGAGCAGCATTGCTAATTTGCACTTTTATAACCAACTTTTAAAATAAAAAGAGGACACTAAAATAATACTATTTAGTGTCCTCCTTGTGTTTTATGCTGTATATTAAAAGCGATAAATTACTTTTAGTTTATTACCAGCCAAGAACATATCCAAAAATAAGTGGAGCAACAATAGTTGCATCTGACTCAACTATGAATTTAGGAGTTTTTGCATCGAGCTTACCCCATGTAATTTTCTCGTTTGGAACAGCTCCCGAGTAAGAACCATAAGATGTAGTAGAATCTGAAATTTGGCAGAAATATTTCCAAAGTGGAACATCGTGCCATTGAAGATCTTGAGCCATCATAGGAACTACGCAGATAGAGAAGTCGCCGGCAGTACCGCCGCCAATTTGGAAAAATCCAACACCTTTTCCGCCAGAATTTGCTCTGTACCATTCTGTTAGGAAAATCATTGTTTCAATACCGTTTTTAACAAGATTTACATTTAGTTCACCTCTAATTACGTGAGCTGTAAAAATATTTGCGGTTGTACAATCTTCCCATGCAGGAACAATAATAGGAATATTTTTTTCGCAAGCTGCAAGTACCCAACTATCTTTTGGATCAATTTCGTAATATTGCTCCAAAACTCCCGATCTAATAAGTTTGTACATAAATTCCCATGGAAAATATCGTTCTCCTTTGTCTTGCGCATCTTTCCATACTACCAATAAATGCTCCTCTAAACGTCTAAAAGCCTCCTCCTCGGGAATACATGTATCGGTTACCCTATTCATGTGGCTGTCTAATAATTCTTGTTCTTGATCTGGAGTTAAATCTCTGTAATTTGGGACTCTTTTATAGTGAGAGTGGGCTACAAGATTCATTATATCCTCTTCCAGATTATTTGCAGAGCATGATACAATATGGATTTTATCTTTACGTATCATCTCGGCAAGTGATAAACCTAGCTCTGCGGTACTCATTGCACCTGCCATTGCTAACATCATTTTACCACCATCTTTAACTTGTTCTTCGTACCCTTTTGCCGCATCTACTAAGGCTGCCGAGTTAAAATGGCGATAGTGATGTGTTATAAATTGGGAAATAGGACCTTTATTCATAACTATTATTTAATAAGATTAAAATTGAGCACAAATTTATTAATTTTTTCGTATTTTTGCAGAATAATTTTCAATAATTTATAACCTATAGCTTTATTACTTTTTACTAATGATAAATAATTGCGCTATTACAACATTCCAAAGTATTGAAACTCCGTTTTATTACTACAATATGGAGGTGCTAAATAAAACACTAGATTTGTATACATCACTTATACATAAATATGATTATTCTGCACATTATGCACTTAAGGCTAATGCTAATGATAAAATTTTGTCGATAATACAAAAAGCGGGCTTAGGCGCCGATTGTGTAAGTGGAAATGAAGTGGAGTTAGCAATTAAAAGTGGATTTGCCCCCAATAAAATAGTGTATGCAGGAGTTGGTAAATCTGATAAAGAGATAAACATAGCCCTTAAAGCAGGAATATTCAGTTTTAATTGTGAATCAATTCCTGAGATTAAGATTATTAATGATTTTGCGGCATCTATGGGTAAGGTGGCTAAAATAGCTTTGAGAATTAATCCAGATATTGATGCCCACACACACAAATATATAAGTACCGGCCGTAAAGAGGATAAATTTGGAATAAGTCCATGGATGTTTGAGGATGTAGTAGAGCTTATTAAAAATTGTAAAAATGTAGAATTAATAGGGCTCCATTTTCATATTGGGTCACAGATTTTAGATTTAAACGTATTTAAGCTTCTTTGTAATAAAGTGGAAGAGATACAGCAATGGTTTATAAATAAAGATATTTTTATCCATAATATAAACCTTGGAGGTGGATTGGGGGTTGATTATGAAACTCCTAATGCTAATCCTATAGCAGATTTTAAGCAATATTTTAAAATAATAAATGCAAATCTTATTGTAAGGCCTAACCAACGGATACATTTTGAGCCGGGACGTGCCATTGTAGCACAATGTGGACATCTTATTGCTAGAGTATTATATGTAAAAATAGGCCAAAGAAAAAAATTTGTAATTCTTGATGCAGGAATGAATGACCTTATAAGACCGGCTTTGTATCAGGCATATCATGCAATAGAAAATTTAACATCTGTAAAAAGAAAATTGAGATATGAAATTGTTGGGCCGGTGTGTGAGTCGAGTGATAAATTTGGCAAAAACATATTGTTACCACAAACGCAGAGAGGAGATTTTATTGCCTTACATACGGCAGGTGCCTATGGACAGGTAATGGGAATGAAGTATAATCAAAGAGATTTGGCAAAAGCCTATTATTCCAATGAATTATTTTAGTGTTTACAGTAATTATAAAATAAATATATGCCTAGAGTTAGTTCCAAAGAAAAATATGTTGTTAAAGCATACGAGCTTTTTAGAAAAGAAGGTCTTAGGTTAAATATGGATCAAATAGCGTGTGGACTTAATCTTACAAAGAAGACTCTCTATAATAATTTTGAGAATAAAGAAGATCTTATTAGAACAGCTTTACAGTATTTTTTTTCTGAAGTGGAAAAAAACATAAATGAATCCATGAAAGGAAGCCGTAATGCAATAGAAGCATTGTTTTTAATAACATCGGTGGTTAGGGATGAGATTGAAAAATTAGGTGAGGAACTTTTTAAGGACATGTCTCAATATATGGCTGAACATAAACTGCTTAATCACACTAATAGAATGAGTTTTTATTCAAAAATAATAAGAGAGAATTTATTGCGTGGAATAAAAGAACAATTGTATAGAGCAGACCTTAATATTGAATACGCTACATTATTTTATACATCTGCAATTGAGCGCTTTTATAAATGGGATGATGGGGTATATAAATTTTTAGGAGATTCCTATATGTTTCATTCAGAACTTGTTAAGCACCATTTATATTCTGTTGTAAGTAATAGTGGCAGAATAATATTAGAGTCATATTTGTAAATAAAAAATAATATTATATGTTTGAAAATTTAATAGATAGATTGGAGAACTCTTTCAAGCTTTTGAAAGGGGAGGGGAAAATAACCGAAATTAACGTTGCGGAAACCTTAAGAGATATTAGGAAAGCCCTTTTAGATGCTGATGTTAGCTTTAAAATTGCAAAAACGTTTTGTGATGATGTAAAAGATATTGCCCTTGGTCAGAATGTGCTAAAATCTGTTAAGCCAAGTCAAATGATGGTGAAGATAGTGCATGATGAGCTTACTAGGTTAATGGGAAGTGAATCTGTAGATATAAATATAAAAGGGGAGCCTGGGGTTGTTTTGGTTGCCGGGCTTCAAGGTTCGGGTAAAACCACTTTTTCTGGTAAACTTGCTTTAAATTGTAAAACAAAACGAGGACTTAAAACTTTATTGGTTGCAGGTGATGTTTACAGACCGGCAGCTATAGAACAGTTAAAGGTACTTGGAGAACAAATTGGAGTTACTGTTTATACCGAGGATGGTTCTAAAGATCCTGTATCAATTGCAAAAAATGCAGTTACATTGGCAAAGAAAGAGGGGTATTCGCTTGTAATTGTTGATACTGCCGGCCGTCTTGCTGTTGATAACGAGATGATGGCAGAAATTGAAGCTATAAAAAAAGCGATAAATCCAACCGAAACATTATTTGTTGTAGATTCAATGACAGGACAAGATGCTGTTGAGACTGCAAAGACATTTAATGATAGGCTCAATTTTGATGGTGTTGTTCTTACTAAATTAGATGGTGATACAAGAGGTGGAGCAGCCCTTTCAATTAGAGCCGTAGTAAACAAACCTATTAAATTTGTTAGTTCCGGTGAGAAGATGGAGGCACTTGATATATTCCATCCAAAACGGATTGCAGATCGTATTTTGGGTATGGGAGACGTTGTTTCTTTAGTTGAAAAAGCTCAGGAACAGTTTGATGAAGTTGAAGCTAGAAAATTACAAAAGAAATTAATAAAAGATCAATTTACCCTTTCCGATTTTTATGATCAAATACAACAAATAAAGAAAATGGGTAATATTAAAGATCTTGCATCAATGTTACCGGGTGTTGGCAAAGCTCTTAGAGATGTTGATATTGATAACTCATCATTTAAAGGCGTTGAAGCTATAATATTATCAATGACACTAGATGAGAGAACCAATCCTCAGGTAATTAACGGAAGCAGAAGAAAAAGAATAGCAGAGGGGAGCGGCACATCAATTGTAGAAGTAAATAGATTACTCAAACAATTTGAAGATACTAGAAAGGTAATGAAGCACATGGCAGGAGGAGGTGCTAAAAAAGCCATGAGTGCAATGGGTGCAATGAGAAGAAAATAAAATTATGAATTTAATTAGTCTCTAATAATAGATAATATATGACACAATATTTGGACGGAAAAACAGCATCCGAGAGAATTAAGCTTGAAATAGCTGAAAAAGTAAAGGCATTTATTGCCGCAGGGGGGAAACAACCGCATTTGGCTGCAATCCTTGTTGGGGGAGATGGCGCAAGCCAAACTTATGTAGGAAATAAAGAGAGGGCTTGTGCACAAGTTGGTTTTAAATCAACATTGCTTACCTTTAGCGAAACAGTATCTCAGCAAGAACTTGTAAAAGCTATTAAAGATGTTAATGACAATGATGATATAGATGGACTTATTGTACAGCTCCCTCTTCCAAAACATATTGATGAAAATGCTATAATTGAGGCAATTGATCCTAAAAAAGATGTAGATGGGTTTCATCCTCAAAATGTTGGAAAAATGATGTTGGGCCTTTCTACATTTTTACCGGCAACACCTTATGGGATTATTAAATTACTAGAAGAGTATGATATAAAGACAGCTGGAAAACACTGTGTAATTTTAGGGAGAAGTAATATAGTTGGCCGCCCAATGGCAAATTTACTATCGAGAAGAGATAAATACGGAGATTGCACTGTAACAATGTGCCATAGTAAAACTAAAGATATTGCATATTATACAAGACAGGCAGATATTATAGTTGCTGCAATTGGACAGCCAGAGTTCCTTAAAGCAGATATGGTTAAAGAAGGGGCAATTATTATAGATGTTGGAATAACAAGGATTAAGGATAGTACTAAAAAGTTAGGATATAGGTTAACCGGAGATGTTGATTTTAATTCTGTTGCGCCAAAAGCATCCTATATAACACCGGTACCCGGTGGAGTAGGGCCTATGACAATAGTTTCTCTATTGTTTAATACCATGGATGCAGCTGCTTTAAAAACTATTGCTATAAAAAAATAAATAGCCGTTACATGTAATAAAAATCCGGAGAAAAATAATTCTCCGGATTTTTTTTACATTCCAGTGCCACCACCTACGCGGTTAGAGGTATCATCTCTCTTATTTGTTCTCTTTTTTGCCTGTACATTTCCAAACTTATACGTGAATCCTATTTTTATTTTTTGTTGATATTGTTTTTCGCTACAGGCATAAATTAATTTTCCATTTTCAATTACATCAAAATTGTTGTTTACTGTTCTAAAAATATCATCAACAGCAAAACTTAAAGTAGCCTTATTGTTTAAAAAAGATTTTTTTACAGCAAAATTAATTTGACAAATTGATTGTATATCAATATATCCGTAAGGCATCCCGTTCATATAGAACCCACTAAGATCTAGTTTAAAATCTTTTGGAAGTACAGCTGTAAACCCTCCATTAATTTCGCAAAAAAACATGTTATTACTATAATTTTCCATGGTATTTTTGCTTGATGCCTGTGCTAATGTTATATTTGTATTAAGAAATAGAACTTTATTAATAATTGGCATTTCAGATAAGGAAGCTGTTAATCCATACATTGTTAGGCTTCCAAAATTAGACCATAATATCTGTTTTTCGCCAGTGTGTTGATCAAAAGTAGGATCTTGTGATATAAATTTTCCCGTTCTTTGGAATATAAATCCAAAATTTAGAAAACTTTTGTATCCGGCACTTAGAGAAATTTCGTTAGTATATTGTGGTTTAAGATTTGGGTTACCCTCCATAAAACTATTTGCATCTACATATGTTCTATATGGATTAAGTTGCATAAATTTAGGCCGTTGTATCCTTAAAGCATATGAAACTGATAATCTCCAATTTTCTGTCGGAGTATACCCAATGAACATTGTGGGAAAAACATTAAAATAGCTTTGGGTAGTAACTGTATCGGAGCTTTCCCAATCTCCTTTTGAGTGTGTGTATTCACCTCTTAATCCGGCCATTGTACTCCATTTAGGGGAAAATTGATATGATAATGATACATAGGCTGCACTTATATCTTCCTGATAGTTAAATTTACTACTCAATTTATCATTTATAACAAAATTATTTTTTAAACTATCCATTCTAACCATGTTATTTTTAGTATGTGTTTCCGTCCATTTTATTCCTGTTTCAATAGTTCCTTTTTTTAGGAATATATTCTTATAATCAGCTTTTATAGAGTAAATATTTATGTATCGCTTTGCATCATTGCTAAACGAATTGGCGCTTTTTAAATTTATAGGGTTATAATATTTATTTAGTTGTAGACTATTATTATCTAAATCAAAATAATTATAATCGGCATTAATTGTAAAGTCAGATGCTTGGTTAAATGTTTTAGTGTAATATAGATTAGCATCAAGGCTATTCATATCATTAGATTGATTTATTTTGCTTGTAGATTTTTCGGCTAATATATTGTGAGTATATGTTTGTGCACTAGAATTTAATGTGTTGAATTCACTACTTGAAATTGTTGTGCCAAATAAAAACCCAATTGTATTTTTATCATTTATATATACATCATGTCCTAGTTTTGCATAATGAGTTATATTATTACCGCCCATAGACGATTCTGAATTTTGTTCGTTTTCATACTCCTTTCCAAATATTGTAGTTGAATTAATTCCAAACCTATTTTGATAATACCTAGGTGAATATGTTAGGTATGTATTTGTCTTGTTATCTCTATAGTTTAGGTTTATAGAACCATTTCCCCCTTGGTGAAATGAGCCTTTATATGGAAATGCTGTATAATTTAATGAGGCATTACCGTAAAACCCTTTTATAAAATTCTTTTTAGTTTTTATGTTTATTATACCGCCACTCCCTGCCGCATCAAATTTTGCAGATGGATGTTGCATAATTTCAATTTTATCCAAACTATTTCCATCAATGGCAGATATGAGGGTCTCTAATTGGGTGCCACTTACTCTAGATGGTCTATTATCTATCCAAATTTCTACTGCTTGTCCGTTTAGAAGAATGTTACCATCGGGATCTATAGAAATACCCGGAGCCCTTTTAAGAATTTCAAATCCATTATTGGTTTTTGCCATAACAGATTCACTTACATTCATTACAACTTTATCTAATTTCTGTTCTATAAGAGGGACCTTAGCTGTTACTATTGTTGCTGCAAGTTGTTGATCATCTTGCTCTAATTTTAGTTTTCCAAGGTTTATACTATTAGCGGTTGTTATTTCTAGCGGCATCTCTAAATTTTTATATCCAATAAATGAAATTACAATTTTGTAGTTGCCATTTACAAGGGCAGATAATTTAAATTCTCCGTTATCACCAGATGTTGCACCGGTAACTATTTTATTATCATCTGTAATAATGGTAATTGTAGCAAATGCAAGTGGCTGATTATTTCTTTTTTCAAATACCTGCCCTTTAATATCTGTCTTAACCGGTTTAGCTTGTATATAAGCACAGCTAGCGCCTAGAGCAATAATTGTAATTATTGCTAATTTAATTATTTTAAGCATGTTAATTAGTTAGTGTTTTATTATAAGACGATAACTTTAGTATTACGTTACATGGTTTTATATAAACTCTCAACTTCATTAATTGAAATTTCTAAGAGTTTCATTCTTTTTATCATTATTGGCAACTCTTCTGTTATAAATAATTTGCGTTGTACCTTTAAAATTTCTTTTTTTGCCCCTTCACTTACAAAGTAACCTATGCCGCGTTTGTTGTAAATAATGTTTAAATTCTGCATATACTCAAATACACGCACAATTGTATTTGGATTTACCCCTAGGCTTACCCCTAGTTCTCTAACAGATGGAATTCTATCTTCTGGTTTCCATTCTTCTCCTAGAATCTTCTCACATAGCGAATCTGCTATCTGAAGATATATTGGTTTATGTGGGCTAAATTCCATAATTTATAATTGTTGCCTTTTTATTCTTGTAAATGTTATGTAGTACATTAAACATGGAATTATTACGTATGCTATTATTTGCATTAGCACGTAAAGCCATTTGAAATCATTCTTTAGATATATTAAAATATCTTCAGAAGTGTTTTTACTACTTATGTTATATCTTTTTCCCGACCTTTCAATTATAGTTAATTCATTATTAGAATTAGTAGTTGTCTCTTCTAATGTTATAGTGTTTTTAATATCAGAATTAGTGTTAATAACTTCTCCATTTACAATTTTATGTGCTACCCCTTGTTCATCAATATAAGTGATGTGTTTAGCGTATTGGTATACTCCCATTGAAACTAGATAACTTATTATTGCTGTAATTGCAAACATTGTGAGGAGCGTTTTGCTAAGTTTGTGTTTTTTAAATAACATGTTGCCACATAGTGCAAAACACATAAATAAAACTATTTCTCCAAATATTTTTAAGTTTTCTAAAGTAAATATATCAGCAAATATGTATCCATTGTAATATCCAGTTGGAATAATAACAAGAATTGTATCAATAATAATTGATGTAATAATAATTGATATTGGAAGTAATATTGTACTTATAAATAACATAGATAAGAATTTTTCTAAACATGAAGCTGGAAGCATTGTAAAGTCTACACCCCATTTTTTATGATTTGTGCTTCCGTATATTCTAAATGGAGCAAGGAATGTACATATAAATGTTAATATCATAATGGCAATTACCCTACTATTAGGATTTACTGAGCCGTTTCCTAAAAATGATCCAAAAGCCCAGTATGATGGCATAATTGCCATAAACATAAGTATACTGCTATAGTACTTAGGCAAATATCTAACTATATCGTTAATAATTAGTTTGCCAAATCTTTTATATGAAAATATTTCGTTCATTATATTTCGTATTAAATTATTGTTTAATTAAAAAAGCTTTTGGATTATTTTTTTATTGGCAAGAGTACAGTTAAATAGCGATTCAAGGTCTACGTTGGTTTCAAATCCGCTTTTATTTTCTCTTACGGTCATATATCCGTTTAACGCCGGTTCGGAATATAATGCAGTTGTGTCTTTTTGTGGTTCAAGGGCAAACTCAAGTTTTTCTGATATAGATTGGATTGATTGATTAAGTAGTATACCGTCATTATCTAATATAATTATAGGATCTATTAGGTTTTCCAAATCTCTTACTTGGTGAGTAGAAATTACAACCATTTGGTTTTCCATTGCGTTCTCCGCAATCATTCTACGTAAAATTACCTTAGAAGGAATATCAAGCCCATTACTAGGTTCATCCATTAAAAGAACATCTGTTCCCAAAGAGAGTGCAAGAGCAATTATTCCTTTTTTTTGTTGACCAAACGAAAGTTTAGTAAATTTTATTTTAGGATCAACGTCAAACTCTGCTATTATTTTAAAGAAACGCTCTTGTGAAAAATTGGGGTAAAAGGTGCCAACTTGCATTACATAATCTTGAATAATTACATTTGGGCCTACAAAATCTTCGGGTAGATAATATATACTGCCTAGGAAGGATGGCTCTCTTTTTGATGGTTGATAATTGTTTATAACACATTCTCCCCCCTTTATTTTAAGGAGTCCCGACATTATTTTAAGTAATGTTGATTTACCAACGCCGTTTTGTCCTAGTAATCCGTAAATTTTACCCGGCTTAAGTTCTAATGTTACGTTGTTAAGCACCTTATGCTTTCCGTAACTAAATTGAATGTTTTTAATCTCTATCATATTTTTATTTTTTAGTATTTTAAACTAATTTAGTGCACTAGTGTATTAGTACACCGCAAAGATATGTAAAGATTTTTTAATTATCCAAATTTTTTTTAATTTTTTATAATTTGCAGGGTAATGAAATAGTTAGTATGGGACGTAACTTACTCATTTGTAGTTGGTAAGTTCCGTTAAAAGATTTAATAAATAAATTGTTTATATGGTTCTGAATAGCCTGTATTTGACAATCGAAAGAGATATCCGACAACGGAGAACCAATTAATTCCATTACTACAGATTGTCCATTATTATCATAATTTACAGTAAAGTTAATTTTATATTGCACTTTGGAATCATTAGGAATTGTCATAGCTGTATATAAGCACGATAACATTCTTTCACAATCAATTAGTATTAGTTGAGATTCAACTTGAGATGTAATACAAATTTCTGCTTGACTGCCCGAGGTTTCATTTACAAGTTTTATTGCTTTGTAGCATATACTTACAATATTTTCTTGGCTCAGATTAAATTTAACTGCTCCAACTTCCAATTTAGAAAATTCAACAACCAAATCTACCAACTTAATTAAATCTAAAGTTTCCTTCTCAATGCGTTGAATTAAAGGGATATCGGGAGCTAAGGAACAAGATGTAGTTTGCTCTATAGCTCTTTTTATTCTATTTATTGGGAGATCAATTTCGTTGGAGATATTTTTTAAGAGGGCATTTTTAAAGCGGTTCGACTCAACAGCAACTCGTTCTGCATCCTCAGCTTCAGTTTTAGCTTTTTGTAATTGAATATATGTCCAGTACAGTTTTGATATAAAACCTAATGCTATAATCAATAATAATATTATGAAAATAGTTGAAATTAAACTTAATATGTAAGAGTTCTGTGCATTTTTTATCCTTCCAGATTCCCATCTGTAATTTTCAGCTAAAGTTTCTTCTTGTTTTTGAATAAAAGCAGTATTAAGAGAATCGGTTTCTTCTAAAAGTTTGCGGTGCGTTAGTACAGCCTCATTTAACTTACCTGCTTGCTCTAGGTATTTACTTTTAAGGCTTAACATTGTTTGCTTAAGCATAGGTTGTTTATGTTTTAATCGTTCTATGGCTGTATTTATTTCCTTAAAACATAAATCCCATTTTTTAGTATATGCATAATAAGAGGCATGAGTAGAGTGATATAATACAAAATAAGCAATTGAACAAGTTGGAGAGTAATATTTTTCTGATTGTCTAAGGTGTTCTGCAGCTTTATTATAATTTCCTAATTTCATATAGGTATTTGCATATAAATTTTCTGTGTGCATAAGGCGAGCTTCTAAAGATGTGACCGAATTTGCATCATTCTTCATTATATTATATAATAGCTCATGCAGCAAATCTAAATATTTAAGCCCATCTTTATAAAGGTTTAGATTGTTAAAAGAATTATATAAATCTAAGTATATACTTATTTTTTCTTTTTTATCAACTCCATCTAATTTAAGAACTTCTTGTAAAGTTTCAATTACTTTTGAATTATTCCTTGCAAATTTATATGCTTGAGCTAAAGAAATTTGTGCGGAAATAACTCCCACTTTATTATTTAATTTAGCGGCTTCTTTCTTCATTTTACCAGCCTCATCAACTACCCATTCTATGTTTCCATTAGATGCCATTAAAGAAAGATAACTCCTTTTGCATCTAAAAAAATAGTTGTGTAAATTATTTTTATATGCATATTCTTCTACACGTTTTAATTCTTTTTTTATCACTTCAATATCAGATACTGTATATGCAATATCATAATAACCGCATAAAGCAATCATCTCTTTTTCTTTATTCCCCAATTTACGTGCATCATCATATAATTTGTCTACAAAAATGCGCGCATGTGGAGTTCTAATATACTTATATAGTTGTGATGCTTCGTAATTAAGTCTTGTACTATCATTTTCTATAGAATTAATGCGAGCTAGTATGCTATCTCTTTCTCTATTTGTATTATCGGCCGAAAGTGAAATAGTTATTTCTAAAAAGATTAATAATAATATATAGTGTATTCTCATGATGGATGCTAGTTTATGAAAAAATCTTATTATAAGTACTTTGGAGCTTCTCTTCGGATGAACGGAGATTTGATAACAATTTAGGTGCTTGCTGTAATGATTCGGCATCTATTGTTTGCAGATTTGCAGTGCTTTCCTTAATTTCAATTAGAGACTCCGTCATATCTTTGCTTATAGTGTATAGTAAAATAGATTTTTTTTTGGTTAGAAGTTCTGCTTCTTCCTTTAGACGTTTGGCTTTAATACGTGCTTGTTCTAATTTTTGGTTATGAGTTCGTAAGTAATAAAAAGCAGGGATTAATAAAATAGCTATTATTAATAGAAATAAACTTAATCTTCTTAATATAATTCCTTCTTGTAATTTGTTTTCTAAGTATAGTTCATCTATCTGATAAGTGGTACGTTTTGCCTTCACTTCATTTTGATAATTTATTTGCGCAATGGAGTCTATTTTAATTTTTATTGTTCTATATATAGCACATGCCCCTAAAGTATCCCCATTATTTAATGAAGTTTCTGCTTTATCGTATAAAATTTTGTTTGAGCTTATATTTTCCTTTGCAAAAGACGGCTGTAAAGGCAGCATACATATTAAGCCTATTATTGTAATGACATAGCACTTATTCATATTAATATTTAAATAATTAGTTAAAATCCAAAATCATCAATCTTTTTTTCCTCTTGCTTTTCTACCTTTGGTGGTAATGATTTGCTCTGTATAGCATTTCCTTCAATTACAATAGCTTTAGGCGAGGCCGGACAAATGTACTCACATGCACCGCAACCAATACATATATTGCGATTGAGTTTAGGAAAGTATAGCCCGGGCTTGTTTTTTACCTCAGTCATTACAATAGCTTTTGTAGGACAGTGTTCATCGCAAGCTCCACAATCTGTATTATCCACAAAAACTATGCAATTTTTTGCTATATATTTTGCCCTTCCTATTTGAGTAACTTGTTTCTGCTTTAAAGTAAGTGGTTCAAGTGCTCCATTTGGACAGACTTGAGTGCACTTATTGCAATCGTATGCGCAGAATTTATTATTATATTTTATTGTTGGAAGCATAAATCCACTTAACCCATACTCTAAAACAGAAGGCTTTATAATTTTATTTGGACAAGCAGCAACACAAGCATTACACGCTGTGCAATTTGCCTTAAGTTGTTCTATACTTCTTGCCCCCGGAGGGGCTATAGGAAGATTTTTAATTGTTTCTTTTTCAATGTTTCCTGTAGAAATTGCGTTTTTTGTATTTAATATTTTTTTTACAGTTATACCGGTTACAATAGTTCCAATTGCAATAAGTGCATTACGCCTTTCTACACTCTCTAATTCACGTTGGGGAGCATGTGAATTTTTACTATTTTTTATCTTTTCATCTTCGTCTTCGCTTATGGAAGCAATTTTTTCTTTTTTTGAAAACCAAGTAGGAATAAGTTCTACACCACCCCTTTTACAAGCAATCATACAATCATAGCAGGCAACGCATCGGGTTACATCTATCTCTTTTGTTTCTAAATTTATACAGTTACTTTTACATTTTATAGCGCATGCCGTACACCTTATACACATATCTTTTTTTATAGCCGGTTTAAATAAGGAGAATCCACTAATTAATCCAAGTATTGAGCCTACAGGACATATTGTATTGCAATATAAACGTCCTCTTAACATACTAAATATAGAAATTATAATAAATATAAAGGCGGCATATATAAATGTGTATAACGATAATTTTACATATTGCTGGTAATAAAATACTGTTGGAAAAATTCCGGAAAGGATATTATTTATCCATAATTCAGTAGTGCCAAATATTTGGGTAGCTATTTTACCAAAATTAGAATATGGATCTAATAATGCAAGAGGATATGTAATGCCTGCAAAGAAAAGCAGTGCCACTATACATAATATAGAGTATCTTAATATATTATGTGGCTTTTTATATCCTTTACCAGTTTTTGGCAGCTTCCCTTTATGTGCTTTTTTTATAAAAAAAATAGAAATCCTTGTAATAATATCTTGTAAAATGCCTAACGGACATAAAAATGAACAATATACACGTCCAAACAATAAAGTTAATATTATTAGAAATATTATAGCTAAAAAGCTTCCCGCAAATATGGAAATCAACGCCGGAATAAATTGAATTTTTAATATATGTGTAGAGATAATATTTCCACCATTAAAATTTAAGAATGAGGCAGTTATTAAAATAAAAATAATTGTGGCACAAAATATTCTAAGTCTTCTTAGGTTTTTATACATAATTCTACTATAATTTTATTTTTTCAATTTTAAGTTTTGTTAAATCGCTTGTTCCCACATGATTCGATTCACCTAATGCAATATGACCAACATTATTTATATCTGTTGGCTTAAATTGTGAAAAGAATTTTATTGCTGCAGTATCTACTGCCAAAATATTTGGTGATATAAAAAGTGCTTTCCCAAACTGTATATCATCTAAGGTTTTTCCTTTAGGACCATTTTGTGTCATAATTCTATAGGCATCTACAATATTTAACACAGGCATTTTTGAGAAGGTAGAAGCATCTGCAATACATTGTTGTAAATTGTGTGAATGGAAAAATCCTCTATCCCAAACTATTCCCATAAAGTTTTTCATAGAAACAGACATTTTTGCTCCACCATGGTGCTTTAAGATTGGTACATTTATCCATGCATCACAATCTAAAATTGATTCATGTATTTTAGCTTTTTTTAGGTTCTTTGCATTTGGCAATGAAACTTCTCTAAAGTATTTTTCATCATGTGCAAATGCTATTTTTGCTCCGGCTTTTTCTGCTGCATCTATTATACCGCTATTTTTATAGCAGGCTTTCCACTCATCGCATGTATGATCAAAAACTGTAACTTCACTAGCTCCTGCGCTAAAGCAATCTTTAACAATAGCAGCCACTAGTTGTGGGTTAGTGTTTGCTCCAAATTCGGGCTTTTTATCCCAACCAATATTAGGCTTTACAACAACTTTGTAACCTTTCTTTATATATTTATCTAGGCCACCCATAGCGGCAATTGCTTTTTTATACATTTCTACAGGCTCACCTCCCATAACGGCCACCATGTCATTTTCAACTTTTGTACTCATTGTGCTATTTGCTCGCAAATTAGTACCACTGAGATTTACAGCTCCTGCAATAGTGCCTAATATGGCTGTTTTAATGAAATTTCTTCTTTCCATAACTATTGTTATTTATATGCGTTACTAATTTAATCTATTTAATAACACAGTACAAATGTAGTTTAATATTATAATTTGTACAATAATATTTTTCAATTTATTTATAAAAT
>JAVXCW010000032.1:0-2757 GCA_036659275.1 Bacteroidales bacterium
TATAATATCTTCTTTTGTCATTTTTTTTAACAAAGGTAAGATGCTTTAAATAGTGCTACAACATAGGGTTGGTAGGAGTATTACTTATGTTATAACTTAAAGCCACCAATTATTTTTAATTGATGGCTTATTCTGTAGTATTCCCAGCAAACCTAATCCGCACAAAAAGTTAGGCGACATAGTTAACTGTAGTAAAAATGGGATTCACCTTACAGCGTTTTATAGTTTTCGTTTTACCTCAACAATTTGGTAAGCTTCTATAATATCACCAATTTTAATATCGTTGTATCCCTCAATGTTAAGACCGCAATCATAACCAAAACTAACTTCTTTAACATCGTCTTTAAAGCGTTTTAGAGAACCCAATAGACCGGTATGTACAACAATACCATCCCTTATTATTCGTATTTTTGATGTTCTCACTAACTTACCCTCTTTAACCATACAGCCGGCAATTGTACCAACTTTGGATATTTTAAAGGTCTCTCTAACCTCTGCTGTTGCAGTAATTTCTTCTTTTTCCTCTGGAGCAAGCATTCCTTCAATACCGCTTTTAACCTCGTTAATTGCGTCATATATAACTGAGTAAAGTCGTATCTCAATCTCTTCTTTTTCTGCAATCTTTCTTGCATTTACCGATGGTCTAACTTGGAACGCAATAATAATTGCGTTTGAAGCTGCTGCTAAAAGTACATCCGATTCAGATACTGCTCCTACTGCTTTATGAATTACATTTACATGTATTTCCTCTGTAGATAACTTAATAAGGGAATCTGATAGTGCCTCAATTGAACCGTCAACGTCACCCTTAATAATAACATTAAGTTCTTGGAAGTTGCCAATTGCAATTCTTCGGCCAATCTCTTCTAGTGTAATATGCTTTTGAGTTCTAAGTCCCTGTATACGTATTAATTGCTCTCTCTTATTTGCAATTTCCTTAGCCTCTTTTTCATCCTCAAATACATTAAATGTTTCACCTGCTGTAGGAGCACCGTTTAATCCTAGTATTGATACCGGAGTAGAAGGGCCGGCTTCCGTTATTTTTTGACCACGCTCGTTAAACATTGCTTTTATTCTTCCTGTATAACAACCGCTTAACATAACATCAGATGTTTTTAATGTTCCTGCTTGTACAAGTATAGTGGCAATATATCCACGTCCTTTATCTAAAGCAGATTCAATAATAGTTCCCACCGCTCTTTTATTTGGATTGGCTTTTAGGGCAAGAATATCGGCTTCTAATAATATCTTTTCTAGTAATTCATCCATACCAATTCCTTTTTTTGCAGAAATTTCTTGGCATTGATATTTACCGCCCCACTCCTCAACTAAAATATTCATTTGAGAAAGTTGTTCGCGTATTTTATCGGGATGAGCTCCCGGTTTATCTATTTTATTAATAGCAAAAATCATTGGAACACCAGCTGCTTGCGCATGGTTAATAGCCTCAATGGTTTGTGGCATTATTGCGTCATCGGCTGCAATTATTATTATAGCAAGATCTGTAACTTTTGCTCCTCTCGCACGCATGGCTGTAAACGCCTCATGCCCCGGTGTATCAAGGAATGTAATTCTCCTACCTGTAGGAAGTTTAACATTATATGCTCCAATATGTTGCGTAATTCCTCCAGCTTCACCTGCAATTACATTAGCTTTTCTTATATAATCTAGTAGAGAGGTTTTACCGTGATCTACGTGTCCCATTACAGTAACAATAGGGGGCCTTTCCTGCATATCTTCGGGCTTGTCAACCTCACTCTCTTCCTTAATTGTTTCTTGAATATCGGCCGTAACAAATTCAACCTTATATCCAAATTCCTCTGCAACAAGTACTAGAGCCTCGGCATCTAAACGTTGATTAATAGAAACCATAAGTCCAAGATTCATACAAGCTTCAATAACTTTTGTTACAGGAGCGTTAATCATAATAGAGAGGTCATTTACGGTAACAAATTCAGTAACCTTAAGAATATTACTGTTAATTTGTTGTTGTTCCTCTTCTTCTATTAATTTTTGAGTATTTATCTCTCTCTTTTCTTTTCTGTATTTAGAACCCTTTGTCTTTCCTTTTCCCTCAACCATTCTTTGATAGGTCTCTTTTATCTGCTTTTGTACGGCATCTTCATCTACCTCAACTCTTACAGGTTTAAATCTATCTTTGTTGGCAGCATTACTCTTATTGGGGTTAGTACTAGTTTGATTAGGCCCTTTTCCGTGGTTAGGTCTGTTTGGATTGTTATTATTCCCCCCTGTAGTTGGCTTACCATGTGTATTAGGATTAGCTCTTCCTCCACCTGCTGTGTTACCGCTAGGTTTATTTTTTCCAGCCTCCTTGCTAACATCAACTTTCTCATTCTTTTTATGAATTCTCTCTCTCTTCCCTTTATTGTTGTTGTTTCTATTTTCGTTTGGAGCCGGTTTCTTTTTCTCAAATTGAGATAAATCCATTGTGCCACTAATCTTAGGACCTACCAGTTTCTCAAATTTGGTTTCAATATGCTCAATTATAACGGGAACAGGTGGAATATGCTCCTCCTGTTTTACTGTAGTTTCAGCTTTTGCCTTAACTGCAATATTCTCTTTTCCGTTTTGATTAAATTTATTCCCCACAGGCTTTACAAAACTATTATTGCGTTGCTCTTTAGGACGATTGTTTTTTTGATCTTGATTATTGGTCTTATGCATTTCTACAGCGCGTTTCTCTACATTAGGTTTATGAGCAGGAACGGGGGCTTTAAATTCTTTTTTAACAACTTG
>JAVXCW010000032.1:2857-28635 GCA_036659275.1 Bacteroidales bacterium
TCTATTTTTAATATTGGCTCAGGCACGGGAGTAGGTATTGGCGCTGGTGTTGGTGTTGGTGTTGGTGCTGATGCTGATACAGAGGCTGGTGTATTAAGATCAATTTTCCCCAAAATTTTAGGTCCCTTAACATCATCAATAGTGGTTTTAATAAAGAATTCCCTTACTTGCTCTTCTTCTTCAACCGGTTTTGCCTCTTTTTCGGTAATATCCTTAACTTTAATTGCAACTTTTTTAGATGCAGATTTTAACATTTGCTCTTTTCTAAACTCCTTTTCCACTAAAGAGTACTCTTCTGCCGAAAGCTTTGCTCCCGGGTTGGCTTCAATTGTAAGTCCTTTTTTCTTAAGAAAATCAACAAGGGTCCCCATTCCTATATTAAATTCCTTTAAAACTCCGCCTATTCTTACTGTATTTTCGTTTCCTGTCATATTATACTCCCCCAAATTAAATTCAATCAAAATTATTTTTCTTCTTCAAACTCCGATCTTAAGATTCTTTGAACCTCAGATACGGTTTCTTCTTCTAGATCGGCCCTTTTTACAATGTCCGAAACAGGAAGAGCAAGCACACTCTTAGCGGTATCACAACCAATAGATTTAAGAGCATCAATTATCCATTGATCAATCTCATCGGTGAATTCCGAAAGTAACACGTCTTCTTCTTCTTCTTCTAGCTCCCTAAATACTTCAATCTCTGTTCCTACAAGTAAACTAGCAAGCTTTATATTGCTGCCACCTTTACCAATAGCTAAGGATACCTCCGAAGGTTTAAGAGATACATATATTTTATTATCCTCTTCACTTATTTTTATAGAGGAAATTTTTGCAGGACTTAAAGCTCTTTGAACAAGTAATTGTGTATTTGCTGTCCAGTTAATTATATCAATATTCTCATTTTTAAGCTCCCTCACAATTCCATGTATACGGGAACCCTTTACTCCAACACATGCTCCAACAGGATCAATTCTTTCGTCATAAGATTCAACAGCAACTTTTGCCCTTTCTCCCGGCATCCTTACAATTTTCTTTATTGTAATAAGACCGTCAAATATCTCAGGAACCTCTTGCTCAAATAATCTTTCAAGAAAAACAGGTGCTGTTCTTGATAATATAATTACAGGCGAATTGTTTCTCATTTCAACATTTGAAACAACTGCCCTTACAGAATCCCCTTTACGGAAAAAATCGGAAGGAATCTGTTCTGTTTTAGGCAATAACAACTCGTTACCATCTTCATCCATAACAAGAACTTCTTTTTTCCATACTTGATAAACCTCACCAACTAAAACCTCCCCAATTCTATCGCGGTAGGCGTTGTAAAGATTTGCCTTTTCTATATCCATTATTCTTCCCGATAGATTTTGCCTTAAATTAAGGATTCCTCTTCTTCCAAAGCTAGCTAGTTTAACCTCTTCTGTAAATTCCTCACCAATTTCGTAAGAGGTGTCTGTTTTACCAACTTCTTCCTTAGAAATTTGAGTGTTTGGATCCTCTACGGTTTCAACAACGGTTCTGTGTCTCCATATCTCAAAGTCTCCTTTATCAATATTTATAATGATATCAAAATTATCGGCCGTTCCATACATTTTTGTAAGCTGTGAGCGAAAAATATCCTCCAGTACACTCATCATTGTTGGACGATCGATGTTTTTTAGCTCTTTAAATTCTGCAAATGTGCTTATTAAATTTAGCCCTTCCATTGTTATACGTTTTTATTTTTTATTTTTCTGTGTTATTTAAAGTTTATGATAGGTTTGCAACTTTTTAAATCTGTGTAAAAATATGTTGTAACCGTATCTTCTTGTACTTTCTTTTTTAATCCCTCTTTTTTTACCATTTTTGAGGTTTTTATCTCAACTTTTTCTTCATTGGCACTTAATATAATTCCCTTAATTTTACTTCCCCCTTTTAATATTATCTCAACATCTTTTCCAATGTATTTAATATATTGCTTTACTACTTTAAAAGGTAAATCTAGCCCGGCAGAACTTACTGTTAAAGCATAGTCTTCTACTTCTCTATCAAACACTCCTTCAACTATTTTATTTATCTCTATACAATTATCTATACTCACAATGCCGTTTGTAGACTCAATAGTTATCTCAATATCATTGTCTTTTGAAATTTGTATATCAACAAGAAACAAACCTTTGATATTAAGAAACTCCAATATGGTTTCTGCAATTTTTATTTTATCCATATTTTTTAGATTTTAAGGAGGATTATTTAAAATAACAAAGGGCGTCCGGCAACCGAACTCCCTTATCTCTTTCTCATTATCAACCGCAAAAATAGTAATAATTATAGAGAAATACAAATTATTAAGCTAATAAAGAATAAAATTTGTTATAAATTATCGGGATTTATTAAATTTGTGGCGTAAAAATAAAAATATGGAAGTATCTGCAGAGAGAATTGCACAGCATTTTAACGGAGAGATTGTTGGTAATCCTAATGTTAAAGTTTCGTCGGTTGCAAAAATAGAAAGTGGTAAACCCGGCAATATATGTTTTTTAGCAAACCCTAAATATGAACATAACTTATATACGTGTAAGGCTAGTATCATAATAATTAATAAGGAGTTCTTACCAAAAGAACCTATTGAACCAACACTAATTGTTGTTGATAATGCTTATGAGGCTGTGGCTTCTTTATTGGATTTGCTTAATTCACTTAAACGGACAAATAGGAGTGGAAGAGCTTTTTCTTCTAAATGTGCGTGGAGTAGCAAAATAGGTAAAGGGGCTTATATTGGAGATTTTTCTTATGTTGGGCGGAAAAGTATTGTAGGGAAGGGAACTCAAATATATGCTCAGGTCTACATTGGAAACGATGTGAGTGTGGGGGATGATTGTATTTTTTATCCGGGAGTAAAAATTTATGATGGTTGTAAAATAGGAAATAACTGCATATTACATTCTAATGTTGTTATAGGCTCCGATGGATTTGGATTTGCTCCTACGCAAAAAGGCTCATATAAAAAAATTCCGCAAACAGGTATCGTTACAATAGAAGATGATGTTGAGATTGGTTCTAATAGTGTTGTTGATAGAGCTACAATGGGAACTACTATAATTAGGAGAGGAACAAAATTAGATAATCTTATACAGGTTGCTCATAATGTTGAGATAGGATCAGATACAGTAATTGCTGCACAAACTGGAATATCGGGTTCTAGTAAAGTTGGAAATAACTGTCAGATAGGAGGACAGGTTGGAATTGCCGGGCATATTACAATTGCTAATAAAACAAGTATAGGGGCGCAGGCCGGAGTACTTGGTAATGTAAGAAAAGAGGGTGAAATTTTGTTAGGTTCACCGGCTTTTGATTATAAACAGTACCTTAAGGCTTATGCTCTTTTTAGAAAACTTCCAAAATAAATTAAAATTAGTATCTTTGCACGTCAATTGAGTAAGAACAACAAAAATAAGATTAATGCATATAAATCAGCATACGCTAAAAAATAAGTATACATTTACAGGTAAAGGATTGCATACCGGGAAAATGGCAAATATGACAATAGAGCCTGCTCCTGAGAATTTTGGAATTAAATTTAGGAGAATAGATATAGGAGAAGATGCTGTTATTGAAGCTTTGGTAGATTATGTTACCACAACCTCTAGAGGAACCACATTAGAAAAAGGCGATATTAAGATTTCTACTTTGGAACATCTTATGGCGGCGTTGTATGGATTAGAAATTGATAATGCTCTTATTTGTATTGATACACAAGAAGTTCCCATTCTCGACGGCAGTTCTAAACCATATGTAAAACAGATATGTAAAGATGGCTTACAGGAACAGAGTGCTAAGCGTACGTGTATAGAATTTAAAGAGAAAATAGTGTACACCGATGAACAGACAGGCTCAGAAATAGTAATTATGCCCGACGATCATTTTTCTGTAGACTTAATGATAGATTATAATTCAAAGGTTTTAGGAAATCAATATGCTAGATTTGATAGTAAAACTAACTTTGCTACAGATATTGCTCCTTGTAGAACTTTTGTGTTTTTTCACGAGTTAGAACCTCTTTTTAAAAATAACCTTATAAAGGGGGGAGATTTAGATAATGCAATTGTTATTGTTGAAAATCCGGTACCTCAATCGGAGCTAGATAGATTGGCTACACTATTTAAGGTAGAAACATTGGAGAGGGCCCCTGAGGGATATCTTAATCACTTGGAATTAAGATTTTCTAATGAGTGTGCAAGGCATAAATTACTTGATATAATGGGCGATTTTTCCTTGGTTGGATATCCTATAAAAGCTAAAGTTGTAGGGTATAAATCGGGACATAAAATAAATACAATAGTTGCAAAGGCTCTTAGAGCTGTGGCTATTGAATATGTAAAGAATACTATAATAAACTAAATAATTACAAAAATGGAGATACCTCATTATGATCCTAATGCTATTCCTGTTGTAGATATAAACGGAATAAAGAAAATATTACCACACCGCCCACCGTTTTTGATGGTTGATAGAATTATAGAGATTGGAGACGATTATGTAGTTGGAGTAAAAATGGTTGGGATTAATGAAGGTTTTTTTATAGGTCACTTTCCAAGTGAGCCAATAATGCCCGGAGTCCTTATTGTTGAAGCTATGGCGCAGGTTGGTGGAATACTTGTTCTTAAAGATTTAGAAGAACCTGAGAAATATTCTACTTATTTTGCTAAAATAGATAATACTAAATTTAAAAAGAAAGTTGTACCTGGAGATGTGTTAGTGTTTAAACTTACAATAACTCAACCACTTAGGCGGTCTATTGTAGGAATGACCGGTAAAGCTTACGTTGGTGATACATTGGTTTGTGAGAGCGATATGATTGCGCAGGTTATAAAAAATAAAGAATAAGATTTAACCAAATAATAAAAAAAATGGAAAATTCAGTAGTGCACCCAAAAGCAAAGATAGGGGCAAATGTGACAATAGGTCCTTTTTGCTGTATTGCCGAGAATGTAGAGATTGGGGAGGGTTCTTGGATTGGTCCTAACGTTACTATTTTTGATTACGTAAAAATTGGTAAGAACTGTAAGATATTTCCAGGGGCTGTTATAGGTGCTATCCCTCAAGATCTTAAGTTTGGAGGGGAAATATCTTATGTTGAGATAGGGGATAATGTTGTTATAAGAGAGTGTGCAACAATTCATAGAGGGACTGCAGCAAGTGGTAAAGCAAAGACAATTATTGGAAACAACACCTTTATTATGGCCTACGTGCATGTAGCACACGATTGTGTTATTGGTAATAATGTAATTCTTGTGAGCTATGTTGGATTGGCCGGTGAAACAGATGTAGATGATTTTGCAATTATAGGGGGGAGCTCTGCTGCACATCAATTCTCAAAAATAGGGGCACATGCCATGCTATCGGGAGGTTCTCTTATAGGTAAAGATGTTCCACCTTATGCTCTTGCGGGTAAAAGACCGCTTTCTTACGCCGGAATAAACATAATAGGTTTACGCCGCAGAGGTTTTACAACAGAGCAAATTACTAGAATAAAAGAGATATATAGGGTTATTTATCAAAGTAATCTTAATGTAAGTGATGCTTGCAAAAAAATTGAGGCAGATTTCCCCGAAACTATAGAGAAGAGAATTATTCTTAATTTTATTGCCGCTTCAAAAAGAGGAATTATAAGATATAATCCAAAAGCTTCTAGCGAAGAGGAATAGTTGTATTATGCAGAATGGAGTTATTAATACCTGTTTACTTAGTACGGCGTATTTTCCTCCTATTGAGTATTTTATTGCTATTGCAAATTCTAATGCTACTCTTATAGAGCTAGAAGAGACATATCAAAAGCAGTCATATAGAACCCGTTGTCACATTAATAGTGGCAATGGGCTTCTTGTTCTTACCGTTCCTGTGTTGAGAGATAAAGGAGACCATAAAATTCCAATAAAAGAGATAAAGATAGATTATTCTAAGCCATGGATTTTACAGCATAAAAGGGCAATTGAGGCTGCATATATGTCTTCTCCGTTTTTTGAATATTATGTAGATGATATATTTCCTATTCTTGATAAAAAAGAACCATCTCTTTTTAATTTAAATAGTTCTATTATTAGTGCAATAATATCACTTATAGGGCTTAAAAATAATATAAGTTTTACCGATAACTATATTAAAACTCAAAATGAAGGGATTTTAGATTTAAGGGAGCAAATACATCCAAAACATAGAGGTGCAAGCTTATTGCAGAAAATGGAAATAGAAAAGCCCTACTATCAGGTTTTTACCAATAAGCAGGGCTTTATTCCAAATTTATCAATATTAGATCTCCTTTTTAACGAAGGACCTAATAGTATTTCTTTTTTAAAGCGTTAGACCTTTTATAATATTTAAATCTAAAACCTAATACCTACAGATAAAAGTAATTTAAAATTATTCCATTTATTTATTCCAATAGGTGCTGCACTCCCGGTAACATCATCATACAAAGCAAACGACTCTTCTATTTTTTTAAGTTGTTGTTGGTATGCTATATCTGCAAAGAATCCGCTTTGAGACACATATCCTATACCTAATGAGCCATATTGTATTGCACTATTTGTATTCATATTTGTACCATTAATATTAGCTTTTTCCCCAGAGGAATAATACTGATAACCTGCCCTTAATGCAAACTCGGGTGTTATCCTAATCTCAGCTCCTGCTCGTAGTATATTTGATGATTTAAAAGCTCTTTTAATATCACTGTTTGTATCATTAAATTGGTTAGGATAATCGGGATCTTTCATCTTCATTTGAGAGTAATTTGCGTTTTCGTAATCTACACTTAAAGCCCCTATTTTACCAACAGTATAAGCCGCCCCTATATTCCATCTAAAAGGAGTACTTAATCTATAATTATATGTGCCTAGTGGCGATGTTAAATTTTGCTTATATCCATCGCTAAGTTGTGAAGACATACTTTCCTCCCATTCATCATGTAAATACATCCATGTTGGAGTAGAAATACTTGCGCCAACCCTTAACCCGGCTATAGGAAGATAAATAAGACCAAATTTAAGATTTATTCCTGTTCCGGAAGTGTGGGTACTATATCTATGTGAAAAGTGTTCAAATCCAGATTGGAAATTACTTGAATTAACTGCTGTTTCTGAATAAGTCTCAGAATTTTTATACCAAATACTTTGGATTCCTAAATTAATACCAAAGAATAATTTATTAGAGATATTTCCACCAAAATTTATTACCGCTTCAGATACATTTCCTGTACTTTCTCTAGTATAGCGTTGGTCTAATTCTCCTCCTACATTAATATCGTATCCCGTAATATTTTCAGTAGCACCATAATAATCCTTGCCTGAATCTGGTAATGTATCTAGCAGTGATGTATTCCATGCTAAAACAGAGGTCCATGGAACTCTGTCGTATGGATTATTATATTCATTTAAATCCATATTTGTAGCATGTATTCCGTTAGTTCTTTGTGCAAGGCTAGATAACCAACTACTATTAGATGTTCTGCCAGAGGCACTCATTCTATTAGTATAATTATTAACTCTATTAAAAGTTAAGGCAATATTCCAATTAATAAGTCCGTTATTCTCTCGCCCTGTTTTAAATGATCCTACATAACCAAAGTTAGCTACACCAAATCTTGTTTTATTATCTGTTATGTTGTTTCCTAAGTAATTTACATTACTATTTGAGATAGTTAAGGATGGAGTTACAACTAATTCTGAGAATCTGTACACTCCCGATGATGCTGGATTTATTGAGATTGCTCCCAAATCTCCCCCTAATGCTACAAATGCATTACCCATTGCTACACTCCTAGCAGTTCCTTCACTAAATTGTTGTGAAAATTTATATGCATCATACATCCCTTGGGCGCTAGCCTTTACTCCAAAGGCTAGTGTAATAGTAATCACAAATAATAATTTTATATTTTTTTTCATTGTCTTTCTTCTTCTCCTTTTATATTATATACTACCTTCTATATGATGATCCACTAGACCTAGTACTTCCGCTACTTCCACTAGAGGTTGTTCCGCTATTTGTATTACCACTATAGCTGCTGCCTGTGCTAAATGTGCTATTCCTTGTTGAACTTCCTCTATTGTAGTTACTTCCGTTGTTATTATTACGGCTATTATCGTAATTATAAGTATTGTTAGCTCTCCCTTGAGTACTATTTGCAGAACTACTTGTCCCTAATGTATTATTTGTTGTATTGGCAGATCTCCTATACATACTGCCGGCATTATTACCGGTTGTGCCCGATGGCTTGTAATTTGGTTGTGATGACGTTTGCCCTTTATTTGCAATATTGTTGTTAAATATTGCTCCATTATAATTTTGTGATCCACCTCTTCTATATGAACTTCCTCCTGTATTTCCTTGTGATGATCCTAAATTATTATTTGTATTGCTTGTGTTTCCTGCATAGTTTGGTCTGCTACCTCCGCCTATTTGATTTATACTAGGTTCTCTTCTTGTGTAGCTTCCTCCGTTTCTGTTATTAGTCCCGGGTCTATTATTATATGATGGAGAACTTTCTCTCCTTCCATAATAAACATCTCTGTTACTGTGGTTATGTCCTGGGCCCGGACCTGGTCCGTACCAAGGGTCATACCAGCCACCCCAGCCACCGCCATAGTACCAAGGGTCATAGCAACCATACCAATTATTCCATCCAAAGCCCCAACTAGGACCGTACCACGGATTACCCCAACTAGGACCATACCATGAGTAGTAAGATCCCCACCAAGGATTATACCAGCCTGTTCCCATTGTCATCCAATATGGCCTATACCAACCAAAGTTCATCTCCCATAAAGGATAGTAGTTACCGTATTGGTTATTATTGAGTTCTATATTAACAGTATAAGTTGGACTGTCAAATTTCTTTATTCTTGCTTCATAACTTTCATCATTATCAACAAGAGAATATGTTATATTAGGGTTATAATCTATGTTTACAAGATTTGTATCTCCCACATAAATTGTTTCAACACCTGTTTTTTTATCGTAATTAGAGTATTGTGTTGAAGCATTAAACGATTTAGTTGTCTTATTTTGCAAATTTTTTAGTTCTTGTTCATCTTGCGCATAAGATTTAGTTTCATTGGCATCTGGTGTGTAGTAAATACCATTTTGATAGCCGTTACCCGAATATGACGCGTGGCTTGTAGTACCACAAGAGATTAGGGAGATAACTCCGGCTAGATATAGAAATAAATATTTGTTTTTCATTTTTACCTCCTGTGTTTTAATTTAATTTTGTATTTTTGTGCATAATTACTTTACAAATGTATCAAAAATTATTCCATGTTTGATATATTATAAACGGTAATTCAATATAAATACTGCTTACAGTACTAAAATATAGATAAAACACATTAAAATTAATATTAATAATGGCAAAAGAGGTTACAAAAAGAGAGGAAAATTATTCGCAATGGTATAATAACCTTGTGGTAAAAGCAGATTTGGCTGAGAGTTCGGCAGTAAGAGGTTGTATGGTTATAAAGCCTTACGGATATGCAATATGGGAGAAAATGCAGGCTCAACTT
Source organism: Bacteroidales bacterium (assembly GCA_036659275.1). Lineage (GTDB taxonomy): Bacteria > Bacteroidota > Bacteroidia > Bacteroidales > UBA932 > Egerieousia. Next base: position 12,393 of record JAVXCW010000032.1, read on the forward strand.
GATAAAATGTTTAAAGAAACAGGGCATCAAAATGCATATTTCCCGCTTTTTATTCCTAAATCTTTTTTAAGTAAAGAGGCTGAACACGTTGAGGGATTTGCTAAAGAATGTGCCGTTGTTACGCATCATAGGCTTATGAAAGATCCTAATGGTACCGGAGTTATTGTGGATCCTTCTGCAAAATTAGAGGAAGAACTTATAGTAAGGCCTACATCGGAGACAATAATATGGAATACATATAAAAATTGGGTGAGTTCATATAGAGATCTCCCTATATTATGTAATCAATGGGCAAATGTGGTTAGATGGGAAATGAGAACAAGGTTGTTTCTAAGAACGGCAGAATTTTTATGGCAAGAGGGGCATACTGCTCATGCTACAAGCGAGGAGGCAGTTAAGGAAGCTAATCTTATGATAAATGTATACGCTAAGTTTGTAAGAGAGTATATGTCAGTTCCTGTAGTTATAGGAAAAAAATCAGCAAAGGAAAGATTTGCCGGAGCCTTAGATACACTTTGTATAGAGGCTATGATGCAAGACGGAAAGGCCTTACAGGCTGGTACTTCTCACTTTTTGGGACAAAATTTTGCAAAGGCATTTGACGTTAAATATGCAACAAAAGAGGGGGGGCTAGAATATGTTTGGGCAACCTCTTGGGGTGTTTCTACCCGTTTAATAGGGGCACTTATTATGGCTCATTCAGATGATAATGGTCTTGTACTCCCTCCTAAATTGGCTCCAATACATGTTGTAATGGTTCCTATTTTTAAAACCGACGAAGAACATGCTGCAATTATTGTGGCAATGGAGACTCTTAAAGCTAAATTAACAGCTCTTGGATTGTGTATAAAGATTGATGATAGGGATAATTTAAGAAGTGGTTTTAAATTTGCAGAATGGGAATTAAAGGGAGTCCCTGTAAGGATTGCAATAGGTCCAAGAGATTTACAAAATGGCACAGCTGAGGTTGCAAGAAGAGATACTTTAACTAAAGAGGTGTTGCCTATAGAAAATTTAGAGTCGCATATTTTCGCTCTTATGGATATAATACAAGAAAATATATATAATAAGGCACTTAATTTTAGGGAAAAAAATACTCGCAATGTAGATACATGGGAAGAATTTAAGGTAGAAATTGAGAAGGGGGGATTTCTTATGTGTCATTGGGATGGTACTACCCAAACAGAAGAAAAAATTAAAGATGAGACAAAGGCTACTATTAGATGTATCCCAATTGATACCGATGTTGTAATAGAGGAAGGGAAATGTGTATATTCTGGTAAACCTTCTCATCAAAGAGTTATCTTTGCAAGATCTTATTAATAATTTATATAAAACTTAAAAAATAATGGCATCAGATCCTTTACCGCAGCAGAAAATTATTGCGGGACTTAATGAAAAAGCTCATATAAAAACAATTGTTTTTGATCAATCGTTGGATGTTTTTAATCAGTTGAAAGAGATTTTAAGTGAGTTGAGCAATGATCTCAATGAGATGTTAGACACGGATAATAATAGACGTGTAAGGTTGGAGTATAGGGATAGGGGTAAATTTGAAGCAGAACTTAAGTTTGCAGATGATGTACTTGTATTTAGTATGCATACAGATGTTTTTCAATTTGATAGAGACCATGCAATATGGAAGAATCCTTATGCAAAAGAGACCCCTTTTAACACTTATTGTGGTGTTATTAGTGTTTATAACTTTCTTTCCGATTCTCTTAAATATAATAGAAGTGAGGATTTAGGCTATTTGGTTGCAAGGATGTTTATAAATAAGGATAAGAAATTTTTTGTTGAGGGGAAAAGACAGACAAGACAAAAAACCTCTAATTTTGGTAAACTTAATATTAGCAAAGAAGAGCTTGTTGGATTTGTTCAATCGGCAATGCTCTATTGTCTCTCTTTTGATTTATTAGTTCCTCCATTCGATTTAGTAAAGGTTGCCAGTGTTGAGCAGATAAATACAAAAATAGAGAGTGCTAGAATGCAAACAGGAAAACGAATGGGTTATAAATATAACTCAGATGATGTATTGCAAGATGACTAATTTTAAATTGTATAAATATTTAATTGTATTCCTTTTTATCCCTGTATTTGTTTTTCCACAGAATAAATCTCATACAAAAAAACATGAGAATGCAAAGGAACAGGTACAGCGTATTGTTGTTTCTGAACTTAATGGAGCGCAAGAGTTATGTAGGCGAATAGGGGAAAGCCATGCCATTCCAAAGATAAATTATGAGCCTGTTGCGCCTCCTAAGTTTTGGAAAAGCGGTCTTCTTACTGAGCTTGGATTTTCTCAAATTTCTCTTACAAACTGGGCAGCAGGAGGAAGTGGTTCCATTGCATTAAATACCTACATAAATGGGCATGTTAATTATGAGAAAGGGGCAATGTACTGGGAGAATAGAGCCCAACTTGCGTATGGGTTTGTTCAATCATTTGAGGATGGCTATAGAAAGAGTGATGATAAGTTAATATTGGATAGTAAATTTGGATATAAAGCTTTTGATAAGTTTTATTTTTCGGCAATATTAAATTTTAAGTCTCAATTTACACCTGGTTTTGAATATCCTGCATCGGGAACAAAAAAAGTGTCGCAGTTTCTTAATCCTGCCTCTCTTTCGTTTGGTTTGGGTTTAGATTATAAGCCTGGAAAAGGAAAAGTGTTTTCTATAAATTTTTCTCCTATTACTACAACATGGGTAATTGTTACAGATAGTACGTTAAGGGTAAAATATGGTAATAAGATTGACGAGCCTATAAGGTTTGAGCTTGGGGCACAGTTGAAATTTAATGTAGAAAAAGAGATTTTTAATAATTTAAAAATTGTGTCTGCCCTTACTTTATTTTCGGATTATCTTAAAAAGCCACAAAACGTGCAGATATATTGGGATTTTCAGGCTTTGTATCAAATTAATAAGTTTCTTAAAACATCGTTAAGGACAAATCTTATTTATGATGATAATGTTATGATTGCAAATAAGGAGGGACACGAAGCGGCAAGAATACAGTTTAAAGAGGTTTTTAGCCTTAATTTTTCATATACCTTTGGCGCTTTTAAAAAACAGTAGACTTTTATGATGAGTATAAGTAACTTTGATAAACATCTTATGGAGCTTGGGGTAAAAGCTAATGATAGGGTTATTGTTGCTGTTAGCGGCGGAATGGATTCTATGTGTTTGCTACATGGATTATTTAATAGTTCGTTAAAGCTAAAGTGTAGTGTTGCACATGTAAATTTTCATTTGAGAGGCGAGGAGAGTAATATAGATGAGAATGCGGTTAAAGAGTGGTGTGGAACTAATGATATTGAGCTGTTTGTGCGCAATGTTGATACTATTGCATACTCAAAGGAGCATTCTGTTTCTATAGAGATGGCTGCTAGAGATTTGCGTTATATGTGGTTTTATGAGCTTATGAAAGAGCATGATTTTAATTTTTTAGCAATAGCTCATAATGCAAATGACAATGCAGAAACTCTTATGCTTAATCTTGTTCGTGGTACAGGAGTTAGAGGGTTATGTGGAATTGCCCAAAAAAACGGAGCCATAATTAGGCCTTTACTTTGTTATACGCGTAAGCAAATAGAGAAGTATATATTTAATTTTAAAATTCCATATAGGGTAGATAGAACAAATTTGGAAAGTGATATTGCGCGTAACAGAATAAGAAATGAGGTTTTTCCGCAGTTTGGTAAGATAAATCCATCTGTTATTTTAACGTTAAATAGGGATATAAAATATTTTTCAATGGCTAGCAAAATTCTGGAGAGTTTAGCTACAGAAAAGAAGCAGCAGTTATTAGATTGTAAACTACGTATTTGTATTGATAAGCTAATAAAAGAGGAGTTTTGGCCTTATTGGCTGTATATGATTTTGCAGGATTATGGTTTTAATTCGGCTAGGGTAGATGATATTGTTGAAACTTTATGTGATAAAGAGGTTAAAAGATATTTATCGGGAAGCCATATTGTTGTAAAAGAGAGGGGGATGCTTAAAATTTACCAAGCATGTATGTTAGATACTATTCCCCATAGCATAGTACCAGGCACAGGAACATTTAAATTTGGAACAACGGAAATTTCTTTGGAGCTGAAAAATAATTCCAAAGAAATTATGGATGCTTTACATAATACTAGCGGATGCTTATTTGTTTCTGCCGATAATATTGTTTTTCCATTACATTGTCGTACAATGCTCGCCGGAGATAAATTTTGTCCGTTTGGAATGACGGGAATGAAAAAAATTTCTGATTTTCTTACCAATATAAAAGTAGATAATATTTTGCGTAATCGTGTTCCTATATTATTAAATGGTTCTGCCATGATAAATGAAAATCCCGGCAACAATGTTATTTGTCTGCCGGGATTTAGAATTGATTCGCGTTTTAAAGTTACATTACAAACTAAAACTGTCCTTATTGTAAAAATTAATAATTAAATTCGTATATATAAGGTAGTCTAGCATAAGTTTGAGTGCCGTTTTGTGTCTTTAATTTTGAATATGTTTTTTCTAAAAGTGCGTAAGGATTTGCAAGTATTTTTGCATTTGATTCTGCACTATTTAATGTTTCCATAAGTTTCTCTATAGAAGTTTTAGCTACGGGGTATTCTGCTAGCTTATAGTTTTCTAATCCTGCAAGTTTTGATGTGTAATCTATTGCATCAATTAAACCGCCACATTCATCTGCAAGCTTAAGTTTAATAGCATCTACACCTGCCCAAACTCGCCCTTGTCCTACAGAATCTACGTATGCAACCGGTAAATTTCTCCCATTAGCAACTAAGTCTGTAAACTGGGTATATATTTTTTCCACAAATCCTTGCATATAAGCTTCTTCGGCACTGTCTAAAGGCCTCATTCCGCTTCCCATATCTGAGTGCTTATTGGTTGTAATTGCAACGCTGTTTATATTAAGATGCTCTTTAAGTCCTTTTCCGTAATTTAAAGATAAACTAAATACCCCTATTGAGCCTGTTAGTGTTGTATTATCTGTAAATATTCTGTCTGATTGTGCTGCAATCCAATATCCGCCCGATGCTGCGTAGTTGCCCATACTTACTACAAGCGGTTTATCTTTACGGAGCAGTTGAAGTTCATCATTTAGAATTTCTGCTGCCTGAGCATCTCCGCCCGGAGAATCTACTCTTAATACAACTCCTTTAATTGAGGAGTCTTTTCTTATTTTTGATATTATAGGGTAGTATTTTTTTACAGATAATCCGTCGGGTGCATCCATGGTAATTTCTCCACTTGCGTAAATTACTGCAATTTTGTCTTTTACTTTTGCGTCAGGTTTTACTGTTGCTTTTGCGTAATTGCTTATTGAAATAATTTTTAAATCTTTTTCTTTTGTTACGCCATAAAGGGTGCATAACTGTTTAGTCATTGCATCTCTTGTTACTAGTTCGTCAATAAGTCCGTTGGTAACAAGGGTAGGAGCTAGTCCTAATTGGAGATCATCTATAAGAGAGTTTATTTTTTCGGGTGCTATATTTCTGCTTTCTCCTATTTCTTTAACCCATGTACCCCAAATTGAATTAAGCATAACTTTATTTTGCTCCATATTTTCTTTGCTTATTGTATTTGCAATGAATTGTTCTGCAGCAGCTTTAAATTTCCCGTGTCTTATTAGTTGTACTTCAATACCTAATTTATCTAACAAATCTTTAAAAAACATCATATTTGTTCCTATTCCCAACATTAATGCGTTGCCTTGATTATTTAAATATATTTTATCGGCAACTGATGCAAGATAATATGATCCTTGTGAGTAGTTATCTCCGTATGCAATTATAGCTTTTCCCGATTTTCTAAATCTTATTAGAGCATTTCTTACCTCTTCTAATTGTGCCATCCCTATGTTTAAAGATTTAGGGTTTAAGTAGATAAATTTAATTGACGGATCTTTTGCCGCATTGTCTATTGCTCTTACTAGGGTTAACATTCCCAGTGTTTTAGTGTTTAGGTTAAAATTCATTGATGTAAGGCCTGCAAATGGGTCGTCTTCGCTTTGCTCTGTAATAGGCATTGCAAAATCTACTTTTAAAATTGCGCTTGAAGGAACTGTTGGAGTTGTTTCTTCTGTTAGGGTTGCTAACGATCCTATTACCGCAAAGAAAAGAAAGCCGCATATTAAAAAGGCAACTAATGTACCTATAAAAGCAGCTAAAAGGGTTTTTAAAAAACTTTTCATGTGTTTATATTATTAAATTTTAGTCAAAATTTATCGCAAAAGTATAAAAATTTATCGAGAAACAATAAATTTTAGAATATTTTGTAATAAATATATATTTTGTTTAAAAAAAAAGTTATTTTTGCAGACGCTTTATTAATGGTGGATATCTAATGAGAAAAATATTTACATATCTGTTTTCCGTAACAATTGTTGTTGTATATCTTATATCAACAATGGGATATGGCGTGCATGAATGTAATCATGATGGCACAAAGGATGTTATTGTTCTTTTTGGTGAGACGCCTTGTGAGTATGTTCATTCTCATATAGATAAAGATGGTCATGTATATACGCATGCTCATAATCCAAAAAATCATAAAGCAAGTGAAAAACATGTACATTGTTCTTGTAAAGAGTGTGCTGTTGCAGATAGTTATGTCCATAGTGATAATTGCTGTCATACAACTGTTTATGGTGTTACTTATGATCAAACATTAGAGGATAATGTTGATATTTCTGTTCCGTTTATTTATATAGATTTTGCGGTGCAACCCGCTATTCTTTCTTGTTCGCTTTTTCAATCTGTGGTAACTATTGCGTTACGGATACCACATAAAATACCTAATAATAAAGGCGATTTATACATTTCCAATAATACATTAAGGGTTTAGTTATCATTATTTTTTTGCAATTTTTTAATTGCAGTACCAAGTTGCATATTGTGACATGGTGAGTTATTTTTTAATGATATAATCCTTAATATGAAAAAAATTTATTTATTATTTATATTTATGTGTGCTTTATGCGTTTACGCTGGGGCACAAGAGTTTAAAGGGAAAATCTTCTTTAATACTAATGGTAAGCAAGAGCCTGCTTCTTTTGCCAGTGTTGCCTGGATAGAGGGTAAAAGTTCTATTGAGGCAAACGAAAATGGAGAATTTAATTTTAAAGTTAAAAAAGGGAAGGATGTAACACTAATAGCTTCATTTATAGGATATTCTAAAGATACTATCCAAGTTCTAAAAAACGGAACTAATCTTTATCCTAATGGTGGTATTGTGTTTAATCTTAAAGATGAAAATGAGCTTAATGCTCTTGTTGTAACAGGGAAGCAGGAGGCTAATTATCTTTCTAAAATGACTCCTGTTAGGACAGAGGTTATTTCTGCGGCAGGGCTTTGTAAAATGGCCTGTTGTAGTCTTGCGGAGAGTTTCGAAAATTCGGCTAGTGTTAGTGTTGGGTACTCAGATGCTGTTACCGGAGCAAAACAGATAAGGTTATTGGGACTATCGGGAAGTTATACTCAAATGTTGGATGAGAATAGACCGGTAATGAGGGGAATGGCATCTCCTTTTGGTCTTTCTTATATTCCCGGACAATGGTTGGAAAGTATTCAAATTGCAAAAGGACCGTCTTCTGTAATAAATGGTTTAGAAGCTATTACGGGACAAATAAATATGGAGCACAGAAAGCCTACTGCGGAGAATCCGTTGTTTGTAAATTTGTTTGTTAACAGTAATCTCCGCACGGAGGCTAATGTTGCTTCTTCTTTGCAACTTAATAATAAATGGAGCACTGTTATTATGGGGCACGCTTCTGTTGATGCAAAAAAACATGATGCTAATGATGATGGCTTTAGAGATGAGCCACTTACTCGTCAATTTAATTTTGATAATAGATGGTTGTATGTTGCTACTAGTGGCTTGCAGGTGCGTTTTGGTGCTAAATTTCTTAATGACCAGCGTATTGGTGGCCAAATGGATTATAAAAAGGGGATGAATGATAGAATAATGGAGTTGGCTAACTCTTCTGTTTATGATAATGGCGTTGGTGAAGCATACAATAAAGGTATATGGGGTTCCGAGATTCAGAATACAGGTGTTGATAGCTATCTTAAGGTTGGGATTCCACTTAATGAGGATAAATCTAAGAATGTGGCTTTTGTGGCAGATTATTCTTATTATAAAATGAATTCTAGTTTTGGTATAAAAGATTATGGTGGACACCAAAATACAGGCTTTTTTAATGCTATGTTTCAAGACGAAATAAACGAGAGCCATAAATTTACCGCAGGTTTGAGTTATCATTATGATAATATAGATGAAAATTTGATTGATAGAGTTGTGGCAGGTGCTAAATCAAATGAGACCCCGGGTAAGTCTATGTTAACTAATTATATTAATTTGGGTAGGGTTGAGAGCGTAGGTGGAGTTTATGGTGAATATACCTATACCCTTAATGATAAGATTACTGCTGTGGTTGGGGCAAGAGTTGATTATAGTTCGCTTAATGGGTGGATGTTTGCCCCAAGGGCAAATGTTAAGTATTCTTTTACCCCACAATCGGTGTTTAGGCTTACAGCAGGGCGTGGGTATAGAACTCCAAATATTGTAGCTGATAATTTAGGTGTGCTTTCTACAGGGCGTGCTATAAAAATTGAAGAGGAAATTAAGGTGGAGGATGCTTGGACATTTGGTGGAAATTTTACTCAGTATTTTAAATTAGGTGCAAGCGAAAATTCATATATAAGTTTTGATTATTTTAGAACTTCTTTTAATAACCAAATGGTTGTTGATTGGGATAAAAATTATAGGGATAATGAGAATATAGTTTCAAATAGTGTTTCTTTGTATAATTGCAAAGGACGTTCATTTACAGATACATATCAGATAGACTTATCGTTGGAACCATTTGAAAGATTTACAACCATGCTAACTTTTAGGTATACTAATGCAAAAGTTGATATGGATAATCAAGGTTTGGTAGATCGCCCTCTTACAAGTAGGTATAAAGGAGTTATTAATTTGCAGTATGCTACAAGAATGAGTAAATGGGTGTTTGATTTTACTGCCCAACTTAATGGGCCAAGTGTTAAGCCTAAGTTTTTAGGTGGAGGTGAGTCTTCTGTATATCCAATGCTTTATGCACAGGTAACTCGCAAATTTAAAGGATTTGAGGTATATATTGGAGGAGAGAATCTTACAAATTATATGCAGGATAGCCCAATATTAAATACCGATAAACCATTTTCTACAAATTTTAATGCTTCAATGATTTGGGGACCACTTATGGGGACCATGGTTTACGCCGGAATGCGTTTTACGCTTTGGAAATAAAAAAAATTAATAAATAACTTCCCTATGGGGATATAAAAAAATAAACAATGAAAATATTTAAAACACTATTGACAGTGGTTGTTATGGTAATGGCCATTTCTTTTACCGCAAATGCCCAAACAGGCAAAAAAGCCTCTAAAGAATCTGAGGTAAAATATTCTGTTTCTATAGATTGTGAGAATTGCAAGAAAAAAGTTGAGGCTGTACTTCCTTATGTAAAAGGGGTTAAGGATATAAAGGTTGATCTTGCAGCTAGGTCTGTTTGGGTTAAGTATGATAATACTAAAACTAATAAAGAAACTCTTGCTTCCGAAATTAAGAAAATAGGGTATGATGCTACGGAGGTTGTTGTAGAGAAAAAGTAGAGAGTAAATAAGTATGATTGCTCATTCACAGTGCATAATATTAAAAATTATGTGCCGTGGGTGAGCAATTTTTTTAGTATAGTTTATTTGAATGCCAATTACTACTATTAACTATCGGGTTTTTTCCAAAATAATTAGTATTTTTGAGTTTTTAAATATAATATTGTTGTTTACAATTTATAAACCGTATGAAAAAAGCTATTTTAACATTATTCTTTGTAATTTCATCATTATTGGTATTTGCTCAACAATGGGTAAGGGTTAATAGTGTTGGGTATCTTCCGGCTGATAAAAAAGTTGCGGTGTTTATTTCAGCAGTACAATGTAATGAGAATGTATTTACAGTTCATAATGCGGTTACAGATAAGGTAATATATGAGGGAGAGATAAAAAAAATGAATGCTGCAAGGTGGGGAATGGAGTGTGCTTTTAGGTTAGATTTTTCGCTAGTGACTAATGAAGGGGGATATTACATTATATGCGGCAAGGCAAAATCTCCTAATTTTAAAATTGCAGCAGATGCTTATGATGGACTGGCAGATTTTCTACTTACATATATGAGGCAGCAAAGATGCGGATATAATCCTTATAATGACACACTTTGCCACCAACATGATGGATTTATTGTTGACCATCCTACGCGGAGTGGAGAAAAAATTGATGTTACAGGGGGATGGCATGATGCAACCGATTATTTGCAATACCAAACAACTTCTGCTACTGCTGCATACCACTTAATGTTTGCTTATTTTGAACAGGAGGATAAATCTGTTTTTAAAGATGAGTACGATGCTATGGGGCGTAAGGGAGCAAATGGTATTGCTGATATTTTAGATGAAGCAAAGTGGGGATTGGAATGGCTTGTTAAGATGAATCCATCTGATAAGATTATGTTTAACCAAATTGCTGATGATAGAGATCATGCAGGGTTTAGAGTTCCGCAATATGATAAAGTTGACTATGGCTGGGGAGCAGGAGAGGGGAGACCGGTGTATTTTGTTACCGGTAAACCGCAGGGGTTGGGCAAATATAAAAATAGAACTACAGGGGTGGCATCTACTGCCGGAAAATTTGCCTCTACGTTTGCTCTAGGAGCTTATTTGTTTAAAGATATTGATCCTAAACTTTCTACCGCAATGCAGATTAAGGCGGAGCAGTCGTATAGATTTGGTGAAGAGCAACCTGGAAATACGCAAACAGCGTGTCTTAAATCTCCTTATTTTTATGAAGAGGATACCTATACCGATGATTTAGAATTGGCTGCTGCAACTATTTATAATTTTACAAAGCAAAAAGATTGGGAGCGAAAAGCGGATTATTGGGGAGAACTAGAACCTGTTTCTCCATGGATGGAACTTGGTAGAGGGCGTCATTACCAATTTTATCCTTTTATAAATCTTGGACACTATTTTCTTGCGAATGGGAATAATAGCGCTGTTGCAGAAAAATATAAGGAGTATATGAGAATTGGGCTTAAAGCACTAAAAGAGAGAGCTGCAGATGATCCTTTTATATATGGTATACCGTTTTTATGGTGCTCAAATAACTTAGTGTCGGCTGCAATTACGCAGGCAAGATTATATAATAAGGTAACCGGTGATGGTACATACGTAGAAATGGAGACAGCATTAAGAGATTGGTTGCTGGGGTGTAATCCATGGGGAACTACAATGATTGTTGGTTATCCTAAAGGAGCTGATTTTCCTAATTATCCTCACTCTTCATATACTGTAAAGCAAAATGGGGTACTTACATACGGAGGTTTGGTTGATGGTCCTATATATAATGATTTATTTAAAGAGAGAGCAGGAAAATCCCTAACTAAAGAGGATTGTTATTCTGTGTTTAATAATGGGGTTGCGGTTTATCACGATGACATAGGCGATTATTCTAGTAATGAACCAACAATGGATGGTACAGCCGGTCTTACATATTATTTTGCCACCATGGAAAATATGGGACGTAAGCAGAGAGGTTCTTTAGAAACAGTTAAAGATGCTTATGGCGCTATTATAAGGATAAATCCTACTGAGAAAAATATATTTTTGGTATTTACAGCAGACTCTATGTTTCAGGGAGGAGATAAAATTCTTAAAATTTTAAATAAGGAGAATATAAGAGGTTCTTTTTTTCTTACTGGAAACTGTCTTAGAATGCCTGAGCATAAAGAGCTTATTAATGCTATTATAAAAGGGGAAAATTATATTGGTGGACACTCAAATAAACATTTGCTATATGCTTTATGGGATAATAGAGATTCTCTTATTGTTGATGGTGAAGAAATAGTAAAGGATATTATTGATAATGCAACTGAGTTAGAGAAATTTGGTGTTCCTAAAGAAAATTCTTTATGGTTCTTACCTCCTTATGAGTATTATAATGAGGAAAGTGTTAACTTAACTAGGGCTTTGGGCTACAAGGTTGTTAATTATACACCGGGTACTGCTACTCCGGCAGATTATACTACTCCATCTATGGGTTCTTATCAGAGTTCTCAAAAGCTTATTGATAAATTATATTCGTACGAGAATGCATTTGGATTGAGTGGGGCTGTTATTTTAATTCATCCTGGTGTGCAGGATGAGAGAAGTGATAAGTTATATAACAGGTTAGGAGAAATTGTTAAGTATCTTAAAAAGAAAGGGTACGCATTTAAAGCACTTAATGAAATTTAATATATAATAAATAGATAATGTACAAAATAGTAAAAAAAGAGACTCTTACACCAATTATAAGTCTTATGGAGGTTAAAGCTGAAAGGTTGGCAACTGCTGCTCAGCCGGGACAGTTTCTTATTGTGAGAGCTAGTGAGAATGGGGAGCGTATACCGCTTACAATATGTAATTATAATAGAGAGAAAGGAACAGTAACTATTGTTACACAGGTTGTTGGGGCATCGAGCCGTGAGATATGTAATTTAAATGAAGGAGATTCCTTTACAGACGTTGTTGGTCCGTTAGGGCAACCTTCTGAGTTTATACACATGAGTGATGAGAAACTTAAAGAAATGAGTTTTATATTTATTGCCGGAGGTTTAGGAACAGCACCTGTTTATCCGCAGGTAAAATATTTGCATGAGCGAGGGGCTAAGGTTGATGTTATAATAGGGGCTAAAAATGCCGATATGCTTATTATGGAAAATGAGATGGCTGCTGTTTGTGATAATCTTTATATTTGTACGGATGATGGCTCTAAAGGGGAGAAAGGGATGGTGACTGCTATGCTTTCAAAACTTATCGGGGAAGGGAAAAAATATAATCAAGGGATTGCAATTGGGCCTATGATTATGATGAAGTTTGTTACTTTAACAGCAAAACAATTTAATTTACCTCTAATTGTAAGTTTAAATACATTAATGGTAGACGGTACGGGAATGTGTGGAGCATGCAGGGTTTCTATTGGAGGAAAAATAAAATTTGCATGTGTAGATGGTCCCGAGTTTAATGCATATCTTGTTGATTTTGATGAGGCTATGCGTAGACAAACTATGTATAAAGGTCAAGAAATTGAGGCTGATCATAAATGTAAAATAGGAAGAGATGATAAATAAAATACCAAGAGTTAAAGTAAGGGAGCAAGACCCTAAAGTTAGGGCTACAAATTTTGATGAGGTTTGCTATGGATATAATCTTGAAGAGGCTGTTCTAGAAGCCTCTAGGTGCTTACAGTGTAAAAAACCGGCATGTATGACTGCTTGTCCTGTTTCTGTTAAAATTCCATTTTTTATTCATCAGGTGGCTGAAAGAAATTTTGCGGAGGCATCAAGGGTTATATCTATAGATAGCTCACTTCCCGCAGTTTGTGGTAGAGTTTGTCCGCAAGAATCGCAGTGCGAGGGTTCGTGTGTACTTGGCGTTAAAAGTGAGCCTGTAGCAATTGGAAAACTAGAACGTTTTGTGGCAGATTGGAGCAGGGAAAATAATATAAAGTTTACAGACAAAGCTTCATCCAATGAGATTAAAATAGCTGTTATTGGAAGTGGTCCAAGCGGTTTAGCATGTGCCTCTGATTTAGCCAAACTAGGATATAGTGTTACTATTTTTGAGGTGCTTCATAAAGCAGGAGGGGTACTTACTTATGGTATTCCCGAGTTTAGATTGCCTAAGGAGAGTGTTGTTGCAAAAGAAATAGAAAATGTTAAGGCGTTGGGGGTTAAAATAGAGACTAATGTTGTTGTGGGGAGAACTGTAACAATAGATAATCTTATGGACAAAGAGAATTTTAAGGCTGTATTTATTGGATCTGGTGCAGGACTTCCTAAGTTTATGAATATCCCGGGTGAAAATTTTAATGGCGTTGTTTCTGCTAATGAATTTCTTACAAGAAATAATTTAATGAAAGCTTATTCTCCAGAGTCACAAACTCCTATTTATGTGGGACAGAGCGTTTGTGTTGTTGGGGGGGGGAATGTGGCAATGGATGCTGCAAGAACTGCGCTACGCCTAGGGGCAAAAGTTACAGTTGTTTATAGAAGGACAGAAAAAGAACTTCCCGCAAGAGCAGAAGAGGTACACCATGCAAAAGAGGAAGGAATAGAATTTAAACTTCTTACAAACCCAGTTGAGGTATTAGGTAACGAGAAAGGATGGGTTAGAGGGCTAAAATGCGAAAAAATGGAACTTGGTGAGCCAGATGCAAGCGGCAGGCGTTCTCCAATTGCTATACCTAATTCTGAATTTGATATAGAAACAGATGTTGTTATAATGTCGTTAGGAACTTCTCCTAACCCACTTCTTTCAACTACCACACCAGGGTTAGAGAGTAATAAAAGAGGATGTATTATTGCCACAGAGGATGGAGCTACTACTCGCAAAGGAGTTTTTGCAGGTGGAGATGCTGTAACAGGTGCCGCAACGGTTATCCTTGCAATGGGTGCAGGCAGAAAGGCTGCAAAATCTATTGATGAATATCTAAAAAAATAATCTTATGGCTCAAAAACCGAGTATACCAAAAGGGACAAGAGATTTTGGCCCCACCGAAATGGCCGGTCGAAATTATATATTTGATACAATTCGCTCTGTATTTAAAAAGTATGGCTTTAATCCTTTAGAGACCCCTTCTATGGAAAATCTCTCAACATTATTGGGTAAATATGGAGATGAAGGAGATAAGCTTTTATTTAAAGTACTTAATTCGGGTGATGCTTTTGCTGATATTGAACCGTCACAATTACAAAACAGTAATTTATTATCACTTAAAGTTTGCGAAAAGGGGTTGAGGTACGATTTAACAGTCCCTTTTGCCCGTTATGTTGTGCAACACAAAAATGAATTAGCATTTCCGTTTAAGAGATATCAGATTCAACCTGTATGGAGAGCAGATAGGCCTCAAAAGGGGAGATACAGGGAGTTTTGTCAATGTGATGTAGACGTAATAGGAAGTAACTCGCTGCTTAATGAGCTAGAATTAGTGCAAATTACTGATGAGGTTTTTGGAAAGCTCGGAATTAATGTATGTATTAAAATAAATAATAGAAAAGTATTAAGCGGACTTTCTCAAATTATAGGACATCCCGATAAACTTGTAGATATTACCGTTGCAATTGATAAAATTGATAAAATAGGTTTGGATGCAGTTAAAATTGAATTGACTGAGCGTGGAATTGATGAAAAGGGGATTGCTATTATTGAGCCGGTATTATTATTACATGGCACTACCGCAGAAAAAATAGCGGCAATGAAAAAAATTCTTGCCTCTTCTCCTATTGGAACGCAAGGAATAGAAGAACTAGAAGCACTCTTTGGATATATATCTACCGTAGGAATAAAACAAGATGTGGAAATAGATCTTTCTCTTGCTAGGGGACTTAACTATTACACAGGAGCCATATTTGAAGTTAAGGCAAAAGATTTTGCAATAGGAAGCATTTGTGGGGGAGGAAGATATGACGATCTTACCGGCATTTTTGGATTACCAGATATGTCGGGAGTAGGAATTTCCTTTGGTGCTGATAGAATATACGACGTATTGGATGGCTTAAATAAATTTCCTAAAGACGCAATTGAAGGAACAAAAGTGTTATTTTCTAATATGGGAATTGCTGAGGTTGCTTACTTACTTCCAATAATCTCTTCTTTACGGTTACAAGGAATTAATTGTGAAATATATCCCGATAGTACTAAACTAAAAAAACAGTTTGAATATGCAGATAAAAAGGGAATTAGATATTTTGTAATTGCAGGAGAACAAGAGATTAGTGAAAATTCTTTGAATATAAAAGACCTTATAAGTGGAGAACAAAAAACTGTTTCAAAAGCAGATATAGGGACACTATTTTTGTAATATTTATGATTTCCAAAATTATTTACCATAATTAATGTAAATAATTTTGGAAGTCTGGATATAATTTTTACCTTTGCACTCCCATTAGGAAATATAGTCTTAACAAAAGACTTTGAAATATATCGCGGAGTAGAGCAGTTGGTAGCTCGTCGGGCTCATAACCCGGAGGTCGTAGGTTCGAGTCCTGCCTCCGCTACAAAAGAAGAACAATTCATAAAATAATGAATTGTTCTTTTTTTTGTATATTCTCAAGTTTGACACTTGTTGCATAAAAAATAATGGTTATATCTCTTATCA
>JAVXCW010000033.1:0-27625 GCA_036659275.1 Bacteroidales bacterium
GAACTTCTCGCAAAATCTTTTTATCTCTATTTTATTTACAATATTTATCTAACCAAGCAAAGAACTCGCGATTCCAATGAATTGAGTTTTGTGGTTTTAGAATCCAATGGTTTTCTTCTGGGAAAAGAAGGAGTTTAGACTCTACTCCCATCATTTGAGCAGCGTTAAAGGCTGCCATCCCTTGCTCTACAGGCACACGGTAATCCATTTCTCCGTGAGTTACAAGGATTGGAGTATTCCAATTCTTAATAAGTTTATGGGGAGAATTATCATAGTGGCGTTTTGCTATAGGATTGGTATCCCACGGAGCACCACCGTTATCCCAATGAGGGAACCACATCTCTTCTGTCATCATATACATTTGCTCTTGATTAAAAATACCTGCATGAGCAATTAATGCGGAAAATCTATTTTTATGAATTCCGGCAAGGTAATAAACAGAATACCCACCATAACTTGCACCTGTAGCAGCAACTTTACCAACGTAAGGCTCTTTTTTCATATTATCTACAGATGTAAGATAATCTTGCATATTAAGACCAATATAATCTCCAGAGATTTGTTCACACCAAGGTTGTCCAAAAGCCGTGGTTCCTCTTCTATTTGGAAGAATAACAATATATCCTTGTGATGCCATTAGCCTATAATTCCAACGTGTAGAAAAACCTTGGCTAATTGTTCCCTGCGGACCACCAAGACACATTAAAATAGCAGGATAAACTTTTGTTTTATCAAACTTAGGGGGATAAACAATCCAAGTGTGCATTTGTTTGCCATCAACTGTTTTCATCCACCTCTCCTCAATTATAGGTTCATTAAGCTTTTCCAAAGTTGCTTTATTCTCAAAAGTAAGCTGCAATGAGGTACCGGTAACCGGGTCTATTGTAACAATTTCAGAAGGACGCATCATACTTTGACTTGTTGCAATAAGCTGTTTTACTGCACCTGAAGCATCTGCAATTGGGGTAACTCCACTAAAATCGAACCAAGCATTGCTATCTGTAATTCTTCTAATCCCTTCGCCATAAGACTTAGGCAATGAACCTGTTCCAGTAGGATCCTCAACTGCCTTTCCTACAGTTTTATTTACATCAACTTCAAATAGAGCTGTAAGTGCATTAACGCAAGAGCTAAAATAAATTTTATCTGAAGCCGGAGCCCAAGAAATGCTCTCTACATTATATTTATAATCTGTGGTAAGCTCCTTTTTTAAGCCACCAGCTAAATCAATAACAAAAAGTCTTTTTTTATCAGCCTCATATCCATTACGTTCCATGCTTATCCAAGCAATTGATTTACCATCGGGAGAAAAAACAGGATCGGTATCATATCCCATCATTCCTTCTGTTAAATTGCTACACTCCTTTGTTTCAACATTATACAAATAAATATCGGTATTAGTAGAAAAGGCATACTCTTTTCCCGATAATTTACGGCATGAATATGCAATTGATTTACTATCGGGACTCCAAGTAAGTTGTTCTAAACCGCTAAAAGGAAGAGTGGGAAGTTCAAAAGCAACTTCTTCTGCATTAAGAATATCAACCCCTTCTCCTACGCTTTTGCCATCAAAAGAGGCAACAAAAGTATGAGGAATTTCTTCAACAAAATGATCCCAATGACGATACATAAGATTTGTATAGGTTCGTCCGCTAGATTTTGGAAGATCGGGATAAATATCTACAGGCTTAATAGCAGCCTTAATATTATGAACATAAATAATTTTTAGCCCATTAGGAGAGAGCTCAAAAGCATCAATTCCCCCTTCTATAGTACTTATTTGCTTCTCGTTTGTTAAAGCAGAATTGCTGCAATCGGCAACATATAATTGTCCACCTCTTAAAAATACAACTTGCTTACCATCATTTATCCAGCGAGCATTTGCCTCACTCTTAGGAGTGTGTGTAACCTGCATATTGTTTGAACCATCTAAGTTCATAACATACAGCTCGCGATTACTCTTGTTTTGTTCAATACTTGTATAACTAACTCCATAAAGAATTTTTGAGCCATCGGGAGAAAGTTGCGGATCGCCTACTTTCCCAAGTTGGTGCATAACTTTAGGTGTAAAATTGCCGTCTGTTACAGCAATATCTGTTTTTGTAATAATTGGATCGGTTGAAGTCTCAGCTGTATTTCCACCGCTACAACACCCCGCCATGGTTGCAGATGCAATAGCCATAACTGTAAATATTTTTGTTGTCATGTATTGTTTGTTTATGTTAGATTATTATTTCAATAATTAATTTATTCTTCTACAAGGTCATATCCCAAATCAAAATCTTTTTTAACCGCAGGGCGACCATTTTTCATCCATTCTGGCATTGGCGCGCCTTTAAGATAATGATCAAAAAATTGAGCAAGGCGAATACTTAAATCTTTTGAGTTTTTGCGTTCTACCAAGTTATGCTCTTCACCATTATACTGTAACAACCAGGCTGTTTTTCCAAGTCGTCTTAAACATGTAAAAAACTCTATCCCTTGATACCAAGGAACTGCACCATCTTTATCATTGTGCATAATAAGTACAGGTGTTGTTACGTTAGGAAGAAAAAACAAAGGAGAATTTTCGTAATACAAATCAAATCCATCCCAAAGATTTTTTCCAACACGGCTTTGAGTTTGCTCATATTGGAATTGGCGAGTCATTCCACTCCCCCAACGCATTCCGCCATAAGCACTTGTCATATTAACAACAGCAGCACCGGCACCGGCAGCCTTAAATTTATTAGTTTGTGTAATCATATATGCAACTTGATAGCCGCCCCAACTTTGCCCTTGTATTGCCATATTTGCTCCATCTACCCATGGATATTTTTCCAACATCTCTACTCCCGGCATTATTGAACGCATTGCACTTTTACCCGGATGACCATCCTTGTAATAAATATCAGGAACAAAAACAATATACCCATTGCTTACAAAATAAGGAATATTAACTGTAGAACGGCTTGGTGCAGGAGATTTAGGTGAATAAAGAGTATTAGAATTTTTCTCGTAAAAATAAATCATAACAGGATATTTTTTTGTTGAATCAAAATCCTCCGGCTTATATACCAACCCTTCACAATCTATATTATCTAGCGTTTTCCATTTTACAAGTTCTACCGTCCCCCAATTATACTCTTTTTGTTGAGGATTAGCATTTGTAAGTTGCTTCTGTGTCTTAAAATTATCTATACTCATCCATACATTGTTACCATCCTCAAAACAGCCTCTAGTGTAAACAAAAATAGGCTTTTTACCTTTGGCACCTTTTGAAAGAGCAATGTTTGCATAAGTATAAGGTCCTTGTACAATAGAAGTTACCTTAGCTCCTTTTTTTGTAATATCCAAACAAGCAATTCCTGTTTCCTTTGTAACTTTATTAAAAGTACTAAAATAAATTGGTTGGTTGCGCATTAATGGTCCTCTAGGATTATCTAAATCCTCTATTAACCCTACAAACTGTAACGAAGTTTTATTAGCACGGCCATATCCGGCTGTTAATAATGCAGGGACTGTTTTACCACTAACATCAAATACCCAATAATCAAACCTATCGGGAATTATAAATGATTTTCCATCTTCAAACCATAATGCATCTCCATAAGCAGACGGAAGTGATGGGGTATCATGATCCTCATCGTAAAAAGGGACGTCCAAATTAGCCGTCAAATTTTTTAATTCTCCCGATAAAATATTATACTGCATCCAATTTTTTGCTCTAGTATCATAGAATACAGCATATTCTCCATTAGGTGAATATTTAATATTTGTATATGTCTTATTCTCAAACAGAAGTTTTTGCGAACCGTCCTTTGCCTGTACTAAATAAAGATCCTCTGCCCCTTCTATATCCCATTGCGACTGAATTCTATATTTTTTATCATTTCCTACAATTGTATAATCTGCCATATTTTTATTTGGAAATGTTACATAAGGAACATTAAGAGTCCCCAACTGCACAAATGGAGTACTTAAATTTGTATTTATATACGCAGTACATGTTTGTTTTAAGTCTCTCTCTTTTTTAAGCAATTGCATAGGCTGATTATAATCATCATCCCAACTCCAAATATCAAGTTTAGGCTGCTCAAATTCTACAAGTGTAGTATCTTTTTCTAGCGGTTTTGGCGAAGTGCCAAAAAACAACCTCTCACCGTTTTCGCTAAAATAAAGAGAGCCATTTACATTAACTACCCACCCTTTCTGTAATCCTTGCATTTTATTATTGGCAGCAATATTAAGTTTTTTGTCTGCTATATTATAAAGGTATACATTTATCTCTTTTTTAGCCTCCTTTGTGGTATCGGTATTAGCATAAAAAGCCATTAAATTTGTTTTACTAAAAACAGGAAGTTTAAATTTTGATTTTTTTGGTCCCGATAGTATTTCTGTCTTTTCTTTTGTAATAGGATTAAAAAGGAACAAACCGGTAACAGTGATAGAGTCTCCTTTTTCTGGTTTTGTAGTATATGCAAGCAGACTGCCGGTTTCGTTAAACGAGTAAGAATCTATGTTTTTAAGAGTATCAATTGCATTATTTGCAAAATTTAAAACACATATCATTTTTCCCTTTTCCTCTTTTCCCTTACTAGATATAAGCTCAAAGGCAACATAATTTCCGGGTTTATACGATGTCTTAAATGATTTGCAATTCGCAAATTTATCAATTTTACCCGTACTAATATCTACAATAGCCAATGTATCCTTTGGCATATCGTCTTTTTTGGTTTTCTTTATTTTAGCATTGCGAGTTTGCTCAAATAAAGGTTTTATTAGAGTAACAGCTTTGTTACCATCTTTACTTAATTTAGCGTTTTTCCCTCTAGGCACAGAAATAACACTACTGTTTTGTAAGTTATAGATTTTAAGTTCATTATCTCCCTCTTGCTCATTTATAGAATAAATTAAAATATTTCCATTTTGAGGAATTGTTATCCCCGATACACTTTTCCATGAATCATAAACAGAGTGATTAATAGGCTTTTTTTGAGCAAAAATAATTACAGATAGTAATAGAAATGCTATTATTAGTTCTACTTTCTTCATATATTACGTTATTAGTTTCTTAAGCATAAATATTTACAGAATGTAAAAATACACTATATTTGCACGCTAGCAAAAAAAAAGAGCAGGTGGCTAACTTTTTGCATGTATACACTAACGAAATTTAATTAACTACAATATAATAGTATGATTTATTCACACGAAGTACAACACATGTGCGTTGTTAAAAAAGGTCCTAATCATGGATCAGCACCTATTCCCGAAGAGGGCAAATGGGTTAAAAGTAAAGAAATTAAAGATATATCGGGTTTAACTCATGGTATTGGATGGTGCGCTCCTCAACAAGGTGCTTGCAAACTAACTCTTAATGTTAAAGAGGGGATTATACAAGAGGCTCTTATTGAAACAATTGGATGTTCAGGAATGACTCATTCTGCAGCTATGGCAGCAGAAATACTATCGGGGAAAACATTGTTGGAGGCTCTTAATACAGACCTTGTTTGCGATGCAATTAACACAGCAATGCGCGAACTTTTCCTTCAAATTGTTTACGGACGTACTCAATCTGCTTTCTCAGAAGGAGGGCTTCCTATTGGAGCAGGCCTAGAGGATTTAGGTAAAGGCCTTAGAAGCCAAGTAGGTACAATGTACTCTACTAACGCAAAAGGGGTAAGATATTTAGAAATGGCAGAAGGCTATTGCACAAGAATGGCTTTGGATAAAAATGACGAAGTTATTGGATATGAGTTTGTTCACATGGGCAAATTTATGGAAGAGATTAAGAAAGGAACCGATGCTAATGCAGCACTAAAAAAAGTAACAAGTACTTACGGCCGCTTTACAGCAGAGCAGGGTGCAGTTAAACATATTGACCCACGTAACGAATAATAAGGAGGAAAGAAAATGGCTATAAGAGAAGTAAAATTTGAAAGTCAAGACCGTAGAATGAAACAGATTAATGCTGTACTAAAAGCTAACGGTATTGCAAGCATAGAAGAAGCTAACGCTATATGTGAATCTCATGGAGTTGATCCCTATAAAACATGCGAAGAAACCCAACCAATATGTTTTGAAAACGCAAAGTGGGCTTACGTTGTAGGCGCTGCTATTGCTCTTAAAAAAGGATGCACAAATGCAGCTGAAGCTGCTGAGGCAATTGGTGTTGGCCTTCAATCGTTTTGTATCCCTGGGTCTGTTGCCGATGATAGAAAAGTAGGTATAGGACATGGTAATTTAGCTGCTCGTCTTCTTAGAGAAGAGACTAAATGTTTTGCATTTCTAGCAGGACACGAGTCATTTGCAGCAGCAGAAGGCGCTATTAAAATTGCCGCAAAAGCAGATAAAGTACGTAAAGAGCCTCTCCGTTGCATCCTTAATGGTTTAGGAAAAGATGCCGCTCAAATTATATCAAGAATAAATGGCTTTACATACTGCCAAACAGAGTTTGACTACACTACAGGTATTGTTAAGGTAGTTAAAAAAATTAGCTACTCCGATGGTCCCCGCGCAAAAGTTAATTGCTACGGCGCAGATGACGTTAGAGAAGGAGTTGCAATTATGCACCTAGAAGGTGTGGATGTTTCAATTACCGGTAACTCTACAAATCCAACTCGTTTTCAACACCCTGTAGCAGGTACTTATAAAAAAGAGTGTTTAGAGCAAGGGAAAAAATATTTTTCAGTTGCATCGGGCGGAGGTACAGGCCGTACTTTGCATCCCGATAACATGGCTGCAGGCCCAGCATCTTACGGCATGACCGATACAATGGGGCGTATGCATTCAGACGCACAATTTGCAGGTTCTTCATCTGTTCCGGCACACGTAGAAATGATGGGATTCCTTGGAATTGGTAACAATCCAATGGTTGGCGCCACTGTAGCAGTTGCAGTTGATGTAGCTACAGCCTTAAAGAAATAGAAAGTACTAAATAAAAGAGATGAGAAAAATGTTATTCCCATCTCTTTTATTTTATTATATTTTTATTTAGAATACGTAAAATTATTCTACATCAAATACAGGCTTATATTCATACGGAACATACTGTTGAAGTTGTGCAAATGAGTAACTACCGCTAATGGTTGTGTATAAAATAACTCTTAGCGATGTTCCTTTTCCTTGTGGAAGACATTTAAGCATCTCAAAACCTTTACTTTTAAGGCAATCTTCTACTTCTTTACGCTCTGCACTATCGTAATAATACTCTTTTTTTATCACTTTTTCTCCAGTAGGAACATATTTAAGTATTCTCTTAGGTAATACTAATCCCTTAAGACCTATTACAGCAAGCATAACAGCTGCTAATATAAGGCCTAGTCCTATATTCTCATTACCATCTACGGTATATGAATATATGCCAGATGCAACGGCCAATAATAAAATAAATACATATACTATTGGGTTTTCTCTTTTATTTATGATAGCCTCTATGCTTGTAATTCTATCATCTATATTTAATATCTCACTCATAATTTTTAATTTTTAATCTTTAATTTTTATTTTAACATACTTTAATTAATGGGAATAGCAGTGCCAAAATGCACAGCAATTCATTTAATAAGTAATACCAATTTGTTATTGATATTTAAAACCAAGAAAAATTATAAAATTAAACCCTCATTTTACGAAGAGTGAATATAAAGAAATCGGCAGAATTTAATGCATTTAAACAAATTCCACCTGACGCTAATTTAAGAATATCATTTTTAACACTTAGCCATTTTGTTTTAGCTTGCAGAAAAGAAAAATCTAATAATTGTTTTCCATAAAATCTCATTGACCTTTCGGCCAACTGAGTTCTTCTTTGATTACCATTAATAGTTCTTTCCCCGCTCTCTAGTAAATATGAATATGGAACATCATAAGATGCGTGTTGCGCAATATCTGCAAGGTTAGAAGTAATAGGTATTGAAAGAGTAGAGGATATTGTATCTGTATTAAGCACTATCTCCGTAAGTGGAGATAAAAGCCCTGCACTCCTATTAATAAAAATAGAAGCAAAACATAATACCGCAACCAAAAATACTCTATATCTTTTCATTTTTCCTACTAAAAACCAATTATTCTATAGTCCATTCAACACCGTCTTTAGTGTCTTTAATCTGCACGCCCAACACCTTAAGATTGTCTCTTATTTGATCTGATTTAGCCCAATCTTTATTAGCTTTTGCAGTAGTTCTTTCATTAAGTACCATATTAATAACACCGTCAAGCACCTTTGTGTTTAATGAAGTTCCCTCTGCCACCCCTTGGTCGTCTATTATTCCAAGAACACCGTTGACAATATTAGTAAACAAAGCCTCCAACATAAGCTTATCTTCCCCACCTATTAACATTTTTCCGTCCTTAACTTGGTTTACAATCTTAACAGCATCAAAAAGATATGACAATGCAATAGGTGTATTAAGATCGTCGCATAAAGCAGAATAAACATTTTCCTTAAGAGTTTTAATTTCTTCCACATTTACTCCTGCTGTAATTTTAAGGCTCTTTACATCTTTTGCGGCCTGTAACATTCTTTTAAGCCCTTTTTCTGCTGCTTGCAATGCCTCATTACTAAAATCTAAAGTACTTCTGTAATGAGCCTGTAAAATAAAAAACCTTACAGTCATTGGAGAATATGCCTGCTCTAAAATTTTATGATTACCGGTAAACAATTCATCTAATGTAATGAAATTGCCCAGCGATTTACCCATTTTTTGGCCGTTTATTGTAATCATGTTATTATGCATCCAATATTTTACGCCCCCATTCCCCCTTGCTGCTGTATTCTGCGCTAACTCACACTCGTGATGCGGAAACATAAGATCCATACCACCACCATGAATATCAAACTTATCTCCAAGATATTTTGCACTCATTGCAGAACACTCTAAATGCCACCCGGGAAAGCCAGTACTCCACGGAGAAGGCCACCTCATTATATGCTCCGGAGAAGCTTTTTTCCATAATGCAAAATCTGCCGAAGAATGTTTATCATCTTGCCCATCTAGCGTCCTTGTATTAGAAATCATATCATCCAACACTCTCCCCGATAGTACTCCGTAATTATATTTTTTATTATACTCTTTTACATCAAAATAAACAGAGCCATTACTAATATAAGCTAGTCCTTTATCTAAAATATCCTTAACAATAGCTATCTGCTCTATAATGTGCCCCGACGCTCTAGGCTCAATACTTGGCGGACACGTATTAAGCTTTTTCATTGCATCATGAAAACGTAAAGTATAGGTTTGAACTATCTCCATAGGCTCTAATTGCTCTAATCTGGCTTTTTTCTCAATTTTATCCTCTCCTACCTCGCCATCATTTTCTAAATGCCCTACATCTGTAATATTTCTTACATAACGGACTTTATAACCAAGATGCCTAAACAGCCGTACAAGTACGTCGTAGGTAATACCCGGCCTTGCATGGCCTAAGTGAGCATCACCATAAACTGTAGGGCCACACACATATAATCCAACCATACCGGGAGTTATAGGCTCAAAAACCTCTTTCCTTCTACTAAGAGTGTTATAAATCTGAATCTCTCTTTCCTTTTCCATTATATGTAAATATTAGATAATAGGGCACAAATTTAATCAATATTTTTTACAAACGCCCTTATTATATAATATTCACACAAAAATTACCCCAAAAAAGGGATAATCATTTTAAAAGCAAGTATTTCTGTTGCAGTTTTATCTTCACCCTGCAATGTTTTGTATTTAATATACCGTATTTTCCCTGTTATCTCCATATAAACTCCCTTTTTTACCATAGTAAAATCGGGCATACCTTTAATTGACCAAGCCACAATATTGTGCCATACGGTCTCCTCACAATATTTATCATCTTTTCCCTTATAAACCTCGTGAGTTGCTAATGCGAATCTTATTACCGTTCCACCTCCCTCAATTTGAGTAATTTTAGGATCCTGTCCTACATTCCCTCTTAATTCTACTTTGTTTAGTGATTTTTGCATAATCTTTGTTTTTAATAATTAATAATATTGCAAAGGAAAATATTGTGTTTACTATATTGCGATACCTAATCAATTATAATCGATTAAAAATTATAGAAAAAACAAAAACTGCAAATTATTTTTCATAAATAACAAATTATTAAAGCTCACGTGTTTTACCTATTTTATTCATGGAGTTCTATTTTTACCTTGCATTACAAAATAAATAGAATATGGAATATAATTGTAGTAACCAACGGCATTGTAAAGTATGCGGAGAAATAATAACGGGAAGGAGCGATAAAATGTTCTGTTCATATAGTTGTAGAGTCTATTATAATAATATAGAATATCGCAAGAGAAAATTAATGTACCCGGGAAACCAACAAGTAAAAAAGATTTCTACAACTCTGCATATCATTCAAGAAAGAAATTGTCTGTTTTTATTAAAAATAGTGTTGTTTGTGGCACAAGTGTGCAAAATAATATCTACTTTTGGGCGCAAATTCTAAAATAATTAAACATGAAAAAAATTGTCGTTTTGTTATTGTCTGTACTATTAATGCTAGGCCTTAATTCTTGCGTTGAAAGTTCTAGTAAGTATAAAGCATTAAAGGCTCAATTAGACTCTTTACAAAGTGATTATGGGCTTCAATCCGGTGAGTTAGAAGAAGTTTTTGCCACGTTAAACGAAGTAGAACAAGGGTTAAAATCTATTAGAGAAAGTGAAAACATAATAGCATTCCAATCTAAGGATGGTATGCAGGTTCCCGATAGCTCTAAAGAACAACTAAAAAGTGATATGGAGGCAATACAAAATGCTATAAAAAATTATCAGGCCCAAATAAGTAAGTTAAAAAAGGAAAATAAGATAAAATCGGAACAGTTTAGAAAAAAACTTACTGCAATGCAAAAAGAGCTTACCCAAAAATCGGAACTCATATCATCTTTAACCAAGCAATTAGAGGAAAAGGATGAACTTCTTACAATTAAAACCTCGCAAATTGCATCGCTAGACCAAGTTGTTTCTAATTTAAAAAACGAGGTTTCTAATCTTAGTACCGAGGGAAATCAACTTAAAGAAAAGGTTGCATCTCAAGATAGAGAGCTATATTCTGCTTACTATATTGTAGGGACAAAAAGTGAACTTATTGACGCTGGAGTAATGACAAAAGGGGGATTATTTAAATCTTCAAAAATATCATATCAAGCAGAAAAAAATGCTTTTGTCAAAATAGATTATAGAGAGATAACCTCTATAAATACTAATGCCACAAAAGCTAAAATAATATCAATCCATCCAAAAGGAACTTATGCACTAGAAGAGGTTAATAATGAAACTATCTTAACTATATCTGACCCGGATGCTTTTTGGGAACAAACAAAATACTTGGTAATACAAGCACAATAACAACAGTTAACCTATATGAATAAAAAAATATTATTAGTTACAACAATAGCCGTTGTATCATTAATTTCGTGTAAAACAGAGATGACAAATCCACTATTAACAGAATCACCCTATAAATATGGGGCCCCGGCGTTTGATAAAATTACCGAGGATAATTATATGCCTGCTTTTACAGAAGCTATAAAAGAGGGGAAAAAAGAGATTGAAACTATTGTTAACAACAATGAAGAACCAACTTTTGCAAATACAATACTTGCCTTAGAATATGCAGGTAGTAAGATTGGTGATATTTCAGGAATTTTTTACAATTTAAATGAGGCTAATACTAGCGCAAAAATGCAAGAAATTGCAGAACAAATCTCTCCTTTAATGACTGAGTACAGTTTATCTATTATGCTTAATGAAAAACTTTTTAAAAGAGTTAAAAAAGTATATGAAAACAAAGCTAATCTTAACTTAGAAATAGAGGATGCTAAATTATTGGAAGAAACATATAAAGACTTTGCCAATAATGGCGCAAATCTATCGGTAGAGGATAAACAAAAATATAGTAAAATTCAAGAAGAGCTAAGTTTAGCAACACTTAAATTTAACAAAAACAACCTTGACGCAACAAATGCATATACCATGCATATTACTGATAGTACAGCTCTTGCCGGCTTACCCAATTTTGTAAAAGAGGGAGCAGCGGCAGAAGCAAAAAGCAAAGGATTAGAAGGATGGGCATTCACATTACAACAACCAAGTTATAGCCCATTTATGCAGTTTAGCGAAAATAGAGAACTACGCGAAAAATTATGGATGGCAAATAGCACAAAATGCGTTAACGGTAAATTTGACAATCAAGAGATTCTTAAAAAAATAGTTGATTTAAGAATTAAGGCTGCTAATTTATTAGGATATAAAACTTATGCCGATGAAGTATTAAAAGATAGGATGGCAAAGGATGCAACAACAGTTAATAAATTTCTTGCAGATCTTTTAGTAAAATCGATGCCTTATGCAAAAAAAGAGGTTAAGGCTATACAAGATTATGCAACAGGCCATGGCTTTAAAGGGGAAATTATGCCTTGGGATTTTAGCTTTTGGTCTGAGAAACTTAAAAAAGAAAAATATGATCTTAATGACGAAATGCTTAAGCCATATTTTAAATTAGAAAACGTTCAACAAGCTGTTTTTGCATTGGCAGACTCCCTATATGGATTAAAATTTACGGAGGTAAAAGAGATTCCAGGTTATCATCCCGATGTTAAAGTTTATGACGTTACTAACGCAGCAGGAAATCACATGGCACTTTTCTATGCAGATTTTTTTCCAAGAGAAAGCAAAAACGGAGGAGCATGGATGACTGAATTTAGAGGCCAATATTTTACAAAGGATGGTAAAGAGCAACGCCCTTTTATCTCAATTGTATGTAACTTTACAAAACCAACCGAAACAGCTCCATCACTTCTTACTTTCCGCGAGGTTACAACTCTTTTCCACGAATTTGGACATGCTTTACATGGAATGTTAGCAGAAGGAAAATACAAATCTCTCTCTGGAACAAATGTTACAATAGATTTTGTAGAACTTCCATCTCAAATTATGGAAAACTGGGCTATTGAAGAAGCTTTTTTAGATTCATTTGCAAAGCATTACCAGACAGGTGAAGTTATTTCTAAAGAACTTATCAATAAAATTATTGCTGCTAAAAACTATAATAGTGGGTATAACAGTGTAAGGCAACTTTCTTTTGGCATTAATGATATGGCATGGCATACACTTACATTAGTCCCTACAGAAGATGTTATTACATTTGAGAACAATGCACTTAAAGAGTGTAATCTATTTCCAAAAGTTAAAGGGACAGCATTCTCTCCTACCTTTGGACATATATTTTCCGGTGGATATGCGGCAGGTTACTACTCTTATAAATGGGCAGAAGTACTTGAAGCTGATGCATTTCAGCTATTTAAAGAAAAAGGCATTTTTAATAAAGAAGTTGCCGAGAGTTTCCGCAAAAATATTCTCTCTAAAGGGGGAACACAAGATGCAGATATCCTTTACAGAAACTTCCGCGGTAGAGATCCACAGCCCGAAGCACTAATGGAGAAGCTTGGATTGAACAAGTAATAACTTTATTATAATAAGAGAAAAGTAAGGGAATTTTCTGTTGTAAATTTCCTCTGTGTTAGATATGTATAATTGATTAGGCATACCAATATTTTCAAAATAATGAAAAGTAATTTGGTCTGTTTGCTTTATAAATTCTTTTATAGCATTTTCACATTGTGATAATTTCATAACAACAACTGTCTTTCCGCTAAAAACAGCCTCTTTTATTTCATCGAGAGTTATAATACCCGGAAAAACTAAAAGCGGCTCTTCTTGTTTTACTATATGAATGCCGGCAAAAGCTCCTGCAGCAATAAATGCAGGAATGCCGGCAATTCTTTTAATAGAAATATCGTTTTTTGTAAATTTATCTTGGATATAATGAATAGATGAATAAAATCCCGCATCTCCTTCTGCCACAATTACAACTTGTTTACCGGCAAAGAGCATCTCTTTTGATTGGAGATATACTTTATCATAAATAGCATTGGCTTCATCTCTCTGTTTACTCATTGAAAGATTAAAGAATATTATTTTTTCTTTTGATATTCCCAAATCACTTAAAATATCTCCACCTCTACTAGCTGTAACTGAATTATTGTCATCAATTACTTTTATAGTGCATGGACAATAAATTACATCTGCATTTTGCAAGGCTTTTAGTCCTTTTACTGTTATTAAATCTGCTTCTCCCGGACCTAAGGAGATAAATTGTATAGAATTATTCATTTAGCATAACATTTTTAGAGTGGCAAAAGTGAACAAAATATCTTTGTATTCAAAATAATATTTTACCTTTGCGCCGCAATAATATTTGGTTTTGCAGACAATAGTCAAATGCAAATTAAAAGGGAATTAGGTGAGAATCCTAAGCTATCCCCGTAGCTGTAAGTTTTTTAGATGGAATACACTCTTTGCCACTAACGTTATGTTGGGAAGGCGTATAACCAGAAACAAGTCAGAAGACCTGCCAATTATAAGTATGTATAATTACTTAATTGCTTTCGGGTGAAAAGTGTTGCTACAATAATTTTTATTTAAACAGTTTCCTAACATGAATACTATTCTAAAATTCTTTTTTATTGTTTTATTATCCTGTATACTATATGCTTGTGGTAATAACAAAGATAATGGAGATAGTGCCGGCAATAAAACTGAATATGCCGGAGACATTGCTTATAAAATAAAACCCGATACTATAACTACTAAAATAATTCCAAAATACGCAAAAGGATTCACTGTTAGCTATATAAAAAATGCAAAACTCGTATCAATTAAAGACCCTGTTAGTAAACATGGACAATGCTATAAATTTGCCCTTGTAGAAAAAGAAAATATTAATAATATATTGGTTCCTAAAGAATATCAAATAATAGAAATTCCCGTTAAGAGCGTTATATGTATGACAACACTGCAATTATCTAATTTTATAACTTTAGATAACATAGATAAGGTTGTTGGAGTTACCAGTACTCGTTTTTTACATAATAAAAAAATGCAACAACGGATTAAGCAGGGGCTTACACACAAAATTGGAATTGAGGGAAATTTTGATAATGAGGTTATTATGAATATTAATCCAAATGTTATTTTTATTTCTCCATTTAAAAGAGGGGGATATGATAGTATGAAAGATGTACATATACCGCTTGTTCCTCATTTGGGATATAAAGAGCTTTCACCGCTTGGGCAAGCCGAGTGGATAAAGTTTATTGCCCTTTTTATAAATGAGGAGAAAAAGGCAAATATCCTTTTTGATGATATTGAAGAAAAATATAATTCTCTTAAAGAACTTGCTAAAAATGTTGAATATAGACCAGTTGTATTTAGCGGAGAGATGCGCGGAGGTGGC
This sequence comes from Bacteroidales bacterium, assembly GCA_036659275.1. Classification (GTDB taxonomy): domain Bacteria; phylum Bacteroidota; class Bacteroidia; order Bacteroidales; family UBA932; genus Egerieousia. The sequence goes on from JAVXCW010000033.1 coordinate 15,298, forward strand.
TGGTATACGGTTGGGGGAAAAAGTTTTCTTGCCCAAATATTTAGAGATGCAGGAGCTGATTATTTTTTAAAAGATAATATGGAATCGGGTGGAGTAACATTAGATTTTGAAACAATATATAGTAAGGCGTCTACAGCCAACTATTGGAGGATACTTAATGGATATAACGGAACTTTTTCATATAAAGCATTAATGAACGAAGATGACAGATACTCCGATTTTAAAGCTTTTAAAAACAAAGGAATTATATATTGTAATTTGAGGGATAAAGGATTTTATGAAAATTCTCCTACTCAGCCACATCTTGTATTAAAAGATTTTATAAAGATTTTCCATCCTCAACTTATTGAGCCCAAATATAAAGGGACTTTTTATGAACTTCTAAAATAAGATGGAATAATGAGACATTCTACAACATCTTTAATTTCTTTAACAATAATATCTATCTTAATTTTTGTTTTTGTTAATTTACTTCTTGGTACAGTTTCAATTCCGGCTAAATCTGTTTTTAATATTTTATTTGGTATTGGAGATGAGCCGCAAATTTGGCAAAATATAATTTTAAAATCTAGGGTACCTCAAACTTTTACTGCCTTGGTAGCAGGTGCAGGTTTATCTGTTGCAGGCTTACTTATGCAAACTGTTTTTAGAAATCCTTTAGCAGGGCCGTCTGTGTTGGGAATAACTTCTGGTGCAAGCATGGGGGTTGCTTTTGTAATATTACTATCGGGAGCATTAGGGCAAACTTTAAGCAAAATGGGCTACTTTGGCGAAATTGCAATCTCTATTGCTGCAATTGCAGGATCACTTGGTGTAATGGGTGTTATAATTTTTGTTTCACAAAAAGTTAAAGGAAATGTTACTCTACTTATTATTGGAGTAATGATTGGATATATTGCAAATGCGGTTATTGGAGTGCTCAAATTTTTTAGTGTGGAGGAGGATATAAGAGCATATGTAATTTGGGGATTAGGGAGCTTTTCAAAAGTATCTGGAGATCAAATGGTCTTATTTATAGTTATAATGAGTCTACTTATTCCAATGTCTATGCTCCTTATTAAAACTCTTAATCTACTTTTGCTTGGAGATGGGTATGCCCTTAACCTTGGGCTTAATATTAAACGGGCAAGGCTTCTTGTAATTACTTGCGCAGGTGTTTTGGTGGCAATTGTTACGGCATATTGTGGGCCAATAGTATTTTTAGGACTTGCTGTACCGCACTTATGCAGATCTATTTTTCAAACATCAGATCATAAAGTTCTAATGCCGGCGTCTGTTTTTGTAGGAGCCTCTTTGGCTCTTATATGTAATCTTATTGCCAGAATGCCTGGATTTGAGGGAGTGCTCCCTGTAAACTCTGTTACCGCTCTAGTTGGCGCACCAATAGTTGTAAGCGTCCTTTTTAGAAGGCGAAAAAACACCGTAACCGAATAGTGAGCTATTTAAATTAAAAAAGTTATGAGTAATTCAACCGTAGAAATAAGAAACCTTTCAATTGGGTATAACCGCAAGCAAGAAAAGGATAAGATACAGAGTAGGAATAATACCCCTAATATAAAGAAAGTAGTTGCACAAGGGATAAATGCACATATTTTTAATGGTGAACTTACATGCTTATTAGGTGCAAACGGGGTTGGAAAATCTACCCTTCTTAAAACTTTATCGGCGTTTCTGCCTAAAATTACAGGAGAAATAAAAATTTTAGGAAAAGATATTGAAAAATATTCGGCAAAAGAACTTTCAAAAATTTTAAGCATAGTACTCACCGATAAATGTGATGTAAAAAACATGACCGTTACAGAACTTATTGGGCTAGGGCGAAGCCCATATACCGGCTTTTGGGGTACATTAAATAAAGAGGACAACCTAATTGTAAAAGAATCTATCTCTCTTATTGGAATTGACAATTTAACACAGCGGATGGTACACACATTAAGCGATGGCGAAAAGCAGAAAGTAATGATTGCTAAAGCTCTAGTTCAACAAACGCCTATTATTTTTTTAGATGAGCCTACGGCTTTTTTAGATTTTCCAAGTAAAGTTGAAATTATGCAACTCCTCCACTCACTTACCCGTAAAACAGGCAAAACTATATTTCTTTCTACACACGATTTAGAACTTGCTTTACAAATTGCCGACAAAATATGGTTAATGGATAAAACAAATGGATTTGCAATTGGTACTCCTGAGGATCTTGCTATTACAGGGCATCTTAGTAATTTTTTTGCCCAAAAAGGGATAATTTTTGATAATGAAACAGGGCTATTTAGAGTAGATAATAAATACAATAGCCGAATTAATTTACAGGGAAAACACGGAAATATACATGCGATGGTACGAAAAGCACTTATGCGTAATGGAATTCTTGCAGGGCGGAATGAAGAATCTAATATACAGATAATTATTGAAGAAGGCCCTATACCTAAATTTACTATAAACAATAATAATAGTAAAAAAACAGTGGAGACTATCGAAGATTTATTAGCTCAAGTACTCACATATATTAATTAGCACTCCGGGATTAATATTATACTTAGTTTACCATTTGGAAATAATGGAGCACAATGCTTATAACACAGAATTTTTAAATATTGAAAAAATTTTTGTGAATCGCTAGCACTTAAAGCATTCCATAATTCACGAGCCAAAGTAAGTTTATCAATTATACATGGAGTATCTAAATTTGAATTATAAACCTCTTTTGAACATCCGGCATAGTAAGCCACTTGCTTAAGAAACTCTTTATTCATTGTAACCACCTTACTATGAGTATCTAAATTACCCTCCGCAAGTTTTACAGCCTTTCCAAGCATAATACCCAATATAATCTCATTAATACCAAGAGATGAAGCAATTACAATTGTATCACCTATAAAATTACCATAATGAATAAATGATTGCATTGGTAACTCCGGCTTTTTATCATCACTTCTTATTTTTTTTACATATTCCTTAATTGCTTTTTCGCTTTTTGCGCCCGAATTAATAACCAATGTTCTCCCTCCCACTGCAATAGCTACCTCTATTTCTTTTTTTATTGATCCTAAAAATGCCTCTTTAGAAAACGGCCTTACAACACCCGACGTTCCAATAATTGAAATACCATCAACAATTCCCAATTTAGAATTAAATGTCCTTTTTGCCAATTCCAATCCATCTTTAACAGCAATAGTAACATTAATTCCTGTTATTTTAAAATTCACCAATATGTTATTATTATACTCCGTTAATATTTTATTAACCTCATTTTTAATCATTTGCCGTGGAGTAAAATTTATTGCCGGTTCGCCTATCTCTAAACCCAATCCGGGCAGAGTAATCTTGCCAACCCCAACGCCTTGTAAAAAAGAGAGCTTAACAGACTCATCTGAGCCGTATGTATTAGTGATATTTTTATTGCTTATAATAACCTCAACTGTGGAAATAATTTCACAAGCATTAGTAATATCGGGATCATCACCTGCATCTTTTATAACAGAACAAGAGGCAAAGCAAGAGATAGGAAAATTTGATCTATAAGGAATGGAAGTAAAATGGATAGGCAATTCTACCCTCTCTAAGCTAGGAAGTGTAACAAATACAGTTTTTAATTCCTTGTTATATAAAACTGCGTGCAGAGCTCCTATTGTTGCAGCAGTAGCACATGTACCTGTAGTATACCCTATTCTCAAGTGAAAAAATAGAGGAACAAGCTCTTCAATCTTTTTTCTGAGGCCAATAGGGCCATAAACATTTATAAATTCTTTGGGGAGAATAGGTCTCTTTATGGCATAAATTTCTACTCCAGCCCTCTTTGCAGATTCAACTTTCTCATTAAAAAACCCTTCTACACCACTCTCTTTTGTAATAATAGCATCTGGTTTAATATTGGATATTACATCATCTGTCCCATTTTTAAAAAATATAAGATTCTCCATGGGAAAGCCGTTTTTTTTGGCAATTTCTATGGACTCTTCCCTATTTAGTACTCTAAAATAACTCTGGGGAGTATTCTCCCAAAAAGGCTTAAGCGGTAAAATAGTATTAACACCGGTAAGCGCTAATAACCTATGTACTCCATTATTTTGCATTTTTCGCACTGCTTGCAAATAATTATCACACCATATAATATCACTACTACGCATAGGATATTCTCGTTCAACTCTTACTACGGGAATATTTAGCACACATGAAACTTCATAAATTGTTTTATGCAACTGCTCAGCAAATGGATGGGCTGCATTAACAAGCAATTCAATCTCGTTTTCTTTACAGAATAGTTCCATTTGTTTGGTATTCATTCCCCCTGTAAGTCTAATACCATTATGTGAAACTACCTCTTGTAACGCTCCTTTTGTAGAATAAAAAAAAGCATTTCCACTCTCATCTGCCGCTTGTACGGCAAGTCTTCCTTGGGCAGTTCCTCCTAAAATTAAAATCATCTGAACAAATGTTTAAATTCGTGCGCATATAATCTAGATAACCCTTTTCTATTATCTATTGCATCTCCCACAACTATCATGGTTGTAAGAGTAAGATTATTATCTTTTACTATTGAAGCAAGGTTCTGCAATTCCCCTCTAAAAATCTTTTGGTCTTTCCACGTTAAATGATAGCAAACAGCCACAGGAGTAGTAGGTGCATAATGCTCCAATAAATCTTTTTGCACTTCATCTACAATCCCCGCACTTAAAAATATGCACATTGTACTTTGAGACCTTGCCAACAAACTAAGTTTCTCTTTTTTAGGCATTAAAGTACGCCCTCCACCCCTTGTAAGAATAATTGTCTGCACTTTCTCAGGAATTGTAAATTGAGATTGCAACTCAGCAGCGGCAGCCAAAAAAGACGAGATACCAGGCGTAATATGGTAACTCATATTATATTTATCAAAAAATGCCATTTGCTCTTGTATTGCACCATAAATACAAGGATCACCTGTGTGTAACCTTACAATAAAAAGTCCCTTATCGTAAAACTCTTTCATTAAAGTAAACTGTTCTTGTAAATCCATACTTGCCGAGCTCCTTACAACAGCTCCCGGCTTTGCATAGTATGTAAGTTCTTTTGGCACAAGACTTCCGGCATATAATATAAGGTCGGCCTCTTCTAACATTCTTTTTCCTCTTACCGATACAAGTTCCGGATCTCCCGGACCGGCTCCAACAATTTCTATATAACCTCTCCGTTCCACCGCAGAATTTATAGCAACTGCAAACGTAAAATTATTTTCACCGCCACTAATACTCCCTTTCTGCTTCTCCACTAACAACCTCCCCCCATAAGCACTTTTAATAGCAGCACTCTCAGCAACTCCATATATGCCCGTTACCTCAAAAGCCTTTTCGCTTGGATTAGGCACAGAAATATCTTTAAGATCGTCTGCGCTAAAAACATTTACAGAATTAAACTTTATTCCAAGTTCTTTAACCAACGGCTCATCTTTTTTAATATCAATAGTTGAAACAGAGGCTATAGCCAAAGGATTTATTTCATTCCTCTTAAGGGTTTCAATTATATAATCAAATATACCAATAGGATTACAATTTTTACGACATCCAACTCCCAAATACAATACTTTTGGCACATAAGTAATCATAGGAATCTCACTTACATAAAGGTAAGGAGTTACTGCAATAATAAGATTAAACCGTTTACATGGTATATCTGCAAAATTATAAAACACTTCTACATTACTCCCTTTGGTACGTTCCATCCACGCAGTTGCATTACTCTTTACATTAAGTAATAAAGCTATACGCCCTCCATTTACATAAGTTGCAATACATTCATTAAAGCTCCCCCCTTTTACAGAAGTTGCCCAATTAAATTTATCTCCCAAAATATCTAGCGCCCACATATTTGCATTATCACTTTGAGTTGTAATAACAGGTTCTGCTCCTAATATAGCAGCAATATCTTTTGTAAGAGCATTTGCTCCTCCAATATGTCCCGATAGCACTGAAATTACATATTTTCCTGTACTATCTATATTTATAACAGCTGGATCTGTATACTTATCCTTAATATATGGAACAATACTTCGCACACAAATACCCATTGCTCCTATAAAAATTATTGCAGAATAATTATTAAAATCACTAATTTTAGAAAGATCAAATATTTGAGCATTAAGGCCAAGCTCCCTTTGTATTATTAAAGCAATAGACATCCCTTTTTCTGATGTAACTATAATTGCTATCTTATTTTCTGAATTGCGCATAAATTTGTTTTTATTACTTGCTATATTTACTTTTGAGCAGTCATAACCACTATGGTATTATAACTATCTATTGTTATAGAAACAGTGGAAAGTAATTTCATTCCTGCCCCTGTAATACCTTGTATAAATAGATTATTGCTCTGCTGAGAAACAGAATTAAAGACTATTCTTCCCCCCTCTTTAATAACAGGATATATTTTATTAATTATCTCTACAAGTTTGCCCCCATGCCCCCCAATGAACACAGCATCCGGTGGTAATATATTGCCGTTTTCGCTATCTTTTCCAATAATATCATCCAAATTTAGAATAGTAAAGTCTCCAATAAAAACATCAATCCCAGGAGTTCCCAATCTTTTAGAATTAACCTCCATAAGCTCTCTCCCCTCTTTTCTTATCTCAAAAGAGGCCACCCTTAAATGTGGAAATTGCATTTTTGCCTCAATAGAAACAGCCCCCGTACAAAATCCTATATCCCAAAAGCTATCACAATTATATAAATTAAGCATACTTAATAGCAATAGCCTTACGGGCTTTTTAGTAATCATATTTATCCTACCATTAAGAGGCATAAATAGCTCATCACTAATTCCAAATTTCCTTTCCAAATCTGTATTGCTACCAATACGCTCCATTATTACACAATTAGGAGATATTGCTGTTTTGTCTACAACCTCGTGCAAGCAATGTTTATTTATCCGCTCCTCTTTTCCACCAAGGCATTCCCCAATAACCATTTTGTAATTAGTAAAGCCATACTCAATAGCCCTAGCCGCAATTATAGCAGGAGTATGATTTCCATCTGTAAGAATTCCTATTTTGTTAGCTCTTTCAATAAGCGCTCTATCAAACTCAAGCCATGGACGGCCGGTAAGAGAAATAATCCGCATATCATCATACCGCATAACTAACTTATGAGCAAGCATTTGCAGTGAATTAAATATAGGATACACTTTAACATTAGCAAAAGGTAATCTTTTTTGTAAAGTAACGGCAAATCCAAAAAACAATGGGTCGCCCGATGCAAAAACAACAATGGTATTAGACTTTACATTATCATATTTTTCAAAAACTGTTTCAAGCGGAACCGTAATATCTATCCATTCTGCCCCTTGTGGTAAAAATTTTTTAACAAGCAAATAATGTCTCTTTCCTCCCGAAAACACCGTTGCTCCTAAAATAATTTTAAGGATCTCATTTGCAAAAGTCAATTCTGCATTATCATCAATTCCAATTACAACAAATTCTTTTTTTTCCATAATAATCTATCGGGATAATAATTAAACATCTCTGCCCGGACGCAGTTGTTCCGCATCATTAAAACAAAGGATAGAATTTATTAATGTAGCAGCCAAATTACTTCCCCCTTTTCTCCCTTCAATTATAATTTTTATTACCTGGGCAAACGATTTAATCATATACTTAGATTCCTCCACATGAACAAAACCAACAGGTGCTGCAATAACTCCAATAGGAGTCGCCTCACCTCTATTAATTAAAGTGCAAAGTTCCATAAGTGCGGTTGGAGCATTTCCAAAAGCATAAAGAGCAGTAGGGTGTTCCTGCACGGCAAGTCTTATGCCCGCCTGAGTTCTGGTAATTGCATTCTGCTCTGCCAAAGCAGCAACCCGTTCATCGTGCAAATAACATTTAACAACAATCCCCATCCTTTCTAGCGCCCCCTTGCGAATTCCGGCCGCCACCATAGTAACATCGGTTATAATAGTTTTATCTATTTCATTTTTACTTCCCGATAGCATATTATATAATTTTTCTACAGCCTCATTATCTGTATAAAGGAGCTTTTCCATTTCAAAATCAGCCGTAGTATGAATTGCGTGTAGCAAAGCCCATTTCTTCCCCAATGGGATACAAGAATTTACCAAATTAGCTTCAATTGTGCGGAAACTCTTTATCATTATATTTTGCCCAATACCTATGTTTTCAATTTTATTATCTCTATAATACCCACGTGGGGTAATAAACTTCCCTTCATTGGCAAAAGACTGCGAATTTCCAATAATTACAACTGTAAACATGTCTATATCATTTGGATTAAAATTCTCCAAAGTTGTTAAAGTAACTTGTTCGTCTTCTCTCCCAGCCTGCCTTACAAATCCAACGGGAGTATCCACCGCTCTATCTTTAAGGAACAGCTCCTTAAGCCTATGTAATTGCCAGTAACGCCCCACACTTTTGGGATTATAAATTGCAGTAACAAAGTCTGCATATGCAGCAGCCTTAATTCGCTTTTCTATTACTTTCCAAGGAGTCATAAGGTCTGATAGCGAAATTATACACATATCGTGACCTATTGGCGCACCTAGCAAAGAAGCAGCTTTTTGGAAAGCACTTATCCCAGGCAATACCTCAACATCAATATTAACAGAACTATCTTTGCGCATCTCCCAAATTAGCGGAGCCATTCCATAAATACCTGCATCACCCGAACTTATAACACAAACATTTTTCCCCTCTTTGGCATAATTAAAAGCAACCAACGCTCGCTCTCGCTCCTTTTTCATGCCTGTATCCACACAAATTGTACTAGCTACAATATGTTTTTTTATAAATCTAAAATAATATTTATATCCAACAACAACATCACTTGTAGCAATTGCCTGCACAACAGCAGGGGTAATATCACTTTCACTTCCCGGACCTATGCCGGCCACAATTATTTTGCTCATTTTTGTTTTTTTGTTACCCGCAAAAATACGAATAAAACATCTTACACCCAGAGATTTGATAAATTTGTTATTATTTTCCTGCATATTTTGCCTTTTTCTCCAAAATAGAAACAGGCTTGTTTTTTAATGCAAATATTGCATGATCAATAAATATATCTTGAATTGCATTGAGCTCGCCAAGTCCTTTGTTAATAACATTAACTTTATAGCCATTGGCTTCAAAAAGCTCTTTCCACTCGCTGCTAATATCATTCTTAGCGTGCTCCCCGGATACAAACATAAAAGGGACTAAAGTAACCTCCTTTGTATTATAATTCTTAACTCTTTCAACAACATCTTCAATTGAAGGATGCCCCTCAACAGTACCTAAAAACCCATTACTATATCTCTGCGAGTGCAAAATATATTCTAACATAGAATAAGTTGCGGTAGTAGGAGTATAAGTACCATGCCCTACAAAAACAACCGCTGAACCTTTGCTGGCGTATTCTTTGGATTCTTTGCAATACTCTTTTCCTATAATACTAGCCACCTTCTTAACATCATCAACAGAGTAAAGGAGAGGATCGCCAACTCTTAAATCCTTAAACTTATTTATAAAGCCATCCACTTCTTCTCTTATAGCTTCCATCTCTATCCCTTCAATTATATTAGCCGGTTGCAAAAGCACATGAGTATATCCCTCCCCTTTAAGTTGCTCTAACATTTGAGCAGGATTAAGTATCTTCTCTCCAGTGCGTTCAAACATCTTTTTAATTACAATTCTAGATGTCCATGCCTCACGTATTTCTAGTGGAGCAAGCTCCTTAGCTACTTTCTTATTAAGAGCATTTATTGTAAGTTCTCTTGTATCACTATGTGTGGTACCAAAATAAACCATAACAACTACGGCTTTATCTCCTTGCTTCATAGAGGCTAGCATATCTATATTTTTATAAGTTCTATCCTTTGCGCTCAAAGTTATTGCGCAGCATATAAACAATACTACAATAACGTAGGTTGCCTTAATAAATTGTTTACCCATTTCGTTGTTTTTTATGAAATAAATTATGCGGTTTACTTGTAAAATTTTATGAGAAGACTTCCAAATACAGTTCTACCTGGAGATAATGTTGAATAATAGAACCCATAATATCTATCATCCTTATAGTTAAAAATATTATTAACGCCTATAGATGGTTCTATTATAAAATGTCCAAAGCAATTAAATGAATTGCGAATTGTTAAATTCCACAAAGAATATCCTGGAGCTTCCTCTTGCGCACTTTCGTATCTTTTACTCTGCAAATGAGAAACCAAATTTACATTAAGATCATATTTCCCCCATGTATGTCCCCAATTTGCATTTACATTTCCAGAATGTCGTATAGAACGCGCAAGTGGTTTATTTTGCTCAACATCACGTGCATATACATAACTGTAGCCACCACCCAAAGTAAAACCGGCACCAATGTAGCTCCTAAAAGTAACATCTACCCCTTTAACATTTGCTTTAGAAACATTTTGGTACATTTTATAAGTATATTTAGGATTATAATTAGGAATACTAGCCTCATCTTTAACTGGTTCTAAGTTTATAAGATCTTTAACATCATTTATATAACTGGTAACTGCTGCAGTAAAATATTTATTTATATATTCTAAATTTAGAGAATAGTAGTTACTCGTTTCAGGACTAAGGCTAGGATTGCCCAAAGAGACTGTAGAACCTTTCTCTTTAATATAATATAGCTCTTTTAATGTTGGCGCGCGGAATCCTGCCGAATATGAGAGCCTTGCGCTAACAGCGCCCAGTTTGTACATAATTGTTGCTTTAGGAGTAAGTTTACTCCCAAATTTTTGATGATACACATAACGTAATCCAACTACGGCCTGCAATCCGTTAAGCATATTAAGTTCATCTTGAGCATACACAGACATTGTATACACATTTTTTTTCTCGGTTAGCGCATCAGGATTAGATAGATTATCTCTTACATACTCTAATCCAGTAGAGAGTTTATTATACTTTCCTAGTTGAAATACACCTTTTAAATTAGCTGTATAGTAATGTTGTTTCTGATTAAGTGCCTTCTCCCCTTTTTCATATTTTTTTGTGTCAACAATATATTTATTACTATTTTCATAATTATCATTATACAAATCTATAGCTATATAATCTAAATTACCTAGCAGATATTTTGCGCCTGCACCAAAGTTATATGTTTTACTTACTATATCATACTCATACCCGGTTTTATCTAATTGAGTTGATGGCCTTTGCGTTTCATTATTATAAAAACTTCCATTAGCATACACAGAGAGTGATTTTGTGGGATTAACTACAAATTTTTGATTAACAATATTAGAAAAAAATTTATCTGAAGCCTGTCTTACTGTAGAAAAAGGCTTACCCGGCTCCCCTTTTTTAATAGTAACAGCCTCTGAATTAAGTTGCCACCCATCAGATTGTCTCCTGTTATATGATGTATATGAGCCGAATTTTTTAGTTGTAAAATCTGCACTTAAAGCCTCTTCAAATTGGTTATATTCCTCATATCTCGTATATGAACTTGCTGTAATACTATTTTTAGGCTGTTCAGTAATAATATTTATTACCCCACCTATAGCATCAGAGCCATATAATGAAGAAGCAGCTCCTTTTAGAATCTCAATTCTTTTTATATTATTCATATTAATTCTAGAAATATCTGTCGCTCCCGATATATTTCCAGCCATTTTTTGTCCATCAACCAAAATAAGAAGGTGCTCATTAGACATTCCGTTCATTGTAGCATAATCTCCCATAGGCGTTGTGGCAAAAGAGAAAGATGGAGCAAGCATTGTTACAGCATCTTTAAAATTTGTAATGCCGGCATTTTTAAGTTCTGCATTGCTAATTACTTCAATAGGGACAGGTGTGTCTTTAAGGCGATGATGTGTTCCTGTTCCTGTAACAACAACTTGATTAAGATTTATTGGAGCTATCGAATCTACAACTTGCTTTTTAGATGCCATCTGAGCATAAGCTAAGTTTGTAATACAGCAGCATAGCAACGCTGCCAACGTCAAAACTATTTTCATTGTGAAATAATTTTTATCTGAACATTCCCTTGTCCCCGAGGTTCCGTTACATTAATATTCATTAGGCAGGTGTTCTGACTTTGCCCAAGCAATGCGCCTTCCCATTTTATTAAATAAGTAAATTATCTAAAACAGTGGCTTATGAAGCATCGCTCATTAATTATTGCTCTATTTCTATACAATAATAGGGCATTTACAGCAACGGGCATTGTTTTGGATTTTCGCCAAATTCCCTTTTTATGCTCCGGCTGAACACCGCAGCATTACCATAATGCGGCGCAAATGTAGTAAAATATTTTATTCTTCACACTCATAATTTATTATAAAATTCACAATGTACATTAAAAAACTACCGTATAATTTCCGAAATTCA